>NZ_CAJYTV010000008.1:0-357857 GCF_913777885.1 uncultured Agrobacterium sp.
GCAAGACCGCCGAACTGGTCGCGGAAATCTCTGCTGCCTGCCGTGAGCAGGACATCGGTGCAAGTCAGATCAACGAAGCGATCCAGCAGCTCGACAAGGTAACGCAGCAGAACTCCGGCGCGTCCGAAGAGGTATCTGCCACCTCTGAAGAACTGGCTGCGCAGGCTGAAGAGCTTCAGGCGAGCATCGCCTTCTTCAAGGTCGAGCGCTCAAATGCCGCAGCTCCGACGCATTCCGCCCAGATTCGACACGCAGCGCCGGTATCGTCTTCGCGCAGTGCTGCGAAGCCCGCCGCTCTAGGTCGCCGCCCTGCCCCGTCGAGCCCTGTCCACGCCCAGCAGGCACGAGCAAAGGGATTTGCCTTGGACATGTCCATGGGTGGCCCGGACGAGAATGACGATGACTTCCGACACGCTGGCTGATGAACAAATGGACGTGGGCGACAAGCCCGCTTCCCTGACCTGACGCAACAATCTCTCAATCGGCAATGGCGACCAAGACTTCTGGAGAACACGCAAATGGCGAGCCCAACATCTATCATGCAATACGTGACTTTCAGCCTTGGCGAGGAAGTCTTCGCGGTCCCAGTGGACGTCGTTCGTGAAATCCTCGACCACGAAGAGGCGTTCAAGATCCCTCATGGTCCCGATTATCTTCTCGGCCTGAGAGATGTCCGCGGCCAAGGCGTTCCGGTCATCGACCTGCGTCTGCGCCTTGGCATGACCAAAACGGTGAAGACATCGCATACGCGCATTCTGGTGCTCGACATTCCCTTCGTCGAAAAGGTATTGGCGCTTGGTCTCGTTGCCGACAAGGTCTTCGAGGTAACCCCTTTCAGGCAGGACCAGATCGAGACCGCGCCTGACATCGGCATTCGCTGGAACTCCAGCTATATCGCTGGAGTGGTTCGGCGCGAAAGCGATTTCGTCGTCATCATCGACCTCGCAAAGCTGTTCACCGGCGACGCCGGGGAGCTTGCGAAGGTCGACAACGGCCCGATGCGCGCAGCCTGAAAGGACGAGTAATTGAGTACCGCTGTCAGCGTTAATTTCGACGATAGTATAAGCACACGTGATTTCCGCCAGCTGTCCAGCTTCATTTATGATTATTGCGGAATCAAAATGACGGATGCCAAGCGTTCGATGCTGGAAGGACGGCTTCGCAAGCGCTTGCGCGCCACAGGCTTTACAACCTTTGCGGATTATTGCGAGTACCTGTTTCGCCAGGACGGCCTCAAAGATGAGGTTATCTATCTTATCGACGTCGTAACGACGAACAAAACGGACTTCTTTCGCGAACCGAACCATTTCGACTTTCTCGAAAGGACCGCTCTTCCTACGCTTGCCAAAAAGGGGATCAGACAACCTCGCATGTGGAGCGCCGCTTGCTCGACAGGCGCCGAACCCTACACCATGGCGATGATCATGGCGGAAGCCGTCGAGAAGGGTGTTATCTCGGATTTCAACATTCTCGCAACGGATCTATCCACCGACGTTTTAAAAAAGGCACATTCCGGCATCTACAATCGTGACCTTTTGGAGCCCGTTCCAAACGCGATGCACCGAAAATACGTCATGCAGGCGCGAGACAAATATCGCAACGATGTCAGGATTTCGCCGAAGCTCCGCTCGAAGGTGGGATTTGCGCGTATGAACTTGATGAACCCTTCCTATGATATCGGCGAGCCGGTTCACACCATCTTTTGCCGCAACGTGCTGATTTACTTCGACAAGAAGACACAGACGCACGTCCTGACTGAGCTCTGCAAATGCCTGGCCCCCGGCGGGTATCTCATGATCGGACATTCGGAATCTGTGACGGGCATCAGTCTGCCGGTCAAACAGGTCGCAAACACCGTTTTTGTCAAAGAGTAAGTCACCATGGTCAAAAAAGTCCGCGTTCTCATCGTTGATGATTCTGCTAGCGTTCGGCAGACGCTGACTGCCGTGCTGGAAGCCGATCCTGCAATCGAGGTCATTGGTGCGGCGTCCGACCCCTTCATGGCCGCCAAAAGGATCCAGGAGGACCTACCCGACGTTATTACGCTTGACGTCGAGATGCCGCGAATGGACGGCATCACTTTCCTGCGCAAGATCATGTCGCAGCATCCCATACCCGTTGTGATGTGCTCCTCGCTCACCGAAGCCGGTTCCGAAACACTGGTGCAGGCGCTGGAGGCCGGAGCGGTCGACATTATCCTGAAACCGCGCATCGGTGCCGCCGATCATCTGGCCGAATCCGCGTTTCGCATCTGCGAGGTGGTCAAAAGTGCCGCCCATGCCCGCGTAAAGAACATACGCATGCAGCCGCGTGGGACAGGCACACTCGGCGTTCAGGCCAAGCTCACCGCAGATGCTGTGCTGCCGCCACCTTCCGGCAAGGCTATGGCACGCACCACAGAAATGGTAATCTGCGTCGGTGCGTCGACGGGCGGCACCGAGGCCCTGCGAGAAATGCTGGAGAGACTACCCGCAAACGCGCCCGGCATGGTCATCGTCCAGCATATGCCGGAAAAGTTCACCGCAGCCTTTGCCAAGCGTCTCAACGGCCTGTGCGAAGTCGAGATAAAGGAAGCCGAAGACGGAGATCCCGTGCTGCGCGGTCATGTGCTGATCGCTCCCGGCGACAAGCACATGCTGCTCGAGCGTCAAGGCGCACGCTACTACGTTTCGGTTAGGAACGGACCGCTCGTGTCACGCCACAGGCCATCGGTCGATGTACTGTTCCGGTCCGCCGCCCGCTCTGCAGGATCGAATGCCATGGGCGTAATCATGACAGGCATGGGTGACGATGGCGCGCGCGGCATGCTCGAAATGCACCAATCGGGCGCGTATACGATTGCCCAGGACGAAGCTTCTTGCGTGGTCTTCGGCATGCCGAAGGAAGCGATTGCCCATGGCGGCGTCGATAAGATCGTACCGCTGGACCAAATTGCTCGCGAAATCATGGCAGAAGATTACAAACGCTAGTTTGTGATCCTCCATCTTCAGACGCTGTTAACCATATTGTTGAATGATTGAACGGCACTATGAAGCGGTGCGTTCAACGCGCGATGATCGCCTCCCTCTTTTGCTTGGGTCCATTATGGCAGTCATCACATTCGCAAACACCAAAGGTGGTGCAGGCAAGACAACGGCGGTTCTTCTACTCGCCTCGGAGCTTGCACGGCGAGGACTGCGTATCTGCGTTATCGATACCGACCCGCAGCGATGGCTTTCCAGATGGCGGGAGAATGCCGATTACCGCGTCGATCTTTCCGTCATTACCTATGTTTCGGCGACCAGTCTGCAACAGCATGTGCTCGACAATCGCAAAGTATTCGACCACGTGATCATCGATCTTCCGGGAGCGCAATCACCACTGCTTGCGACAGCCGTTGGTCTTTCCAATCATGTCGTCATCCCGGTACAAGGCAGCACGATGGACGCCCAGGGCGGCGCGCAGGTGTTGGAGCTACTGCGCTACCTCGATGATCGCGCAGGCATCAAGATCCCGCATTCGGTCCTGCTGTCACGCGTCAATTCGATGGTTACCACACGCGCCTTGCTTGCAGCCAAGGCGCTACTGGCAAAACGCAACGTCAACGTTCTCAATACACCGATCGTCGAACGCGCCGCCTTCCGCGACATGTTCGAGTTCAGCGGCTATCTCCACATGATGAACCCGTCCCAGGTCAGCAACTTGGACAAGGCTCTTCAAAACAGCGCCGCTCTTGCCGACGAAGTGCTGAGACTTCTTCCCGCCCAGTCCACGACGCGATTGTCTTCAGCGGCGTGATAGCGCTCAGTTGAAGCAAACATCGCGCTATTCGCGCTTGTAATCGTCGTGCAACCGGATGATGTCGTCCTCTCCGAAGTAGGAACCGGTCTGGATCTCGATAAGCTCCAATGGAATCTGGCCGTCATTGGCGAGCCGGTGGGACTTTCCGATCGGAATATAGATGGACTCGTTTTCGGTTAGAAGCCGGGTCTCATCCTCAATCGTCACGGTTGCCGTACCGCGTACGATGATCCAATGTTCCGACCGGTGGTAATGCTGCTGGAGCGAGATGCGGTGGCCAGGCTCCACCTTCAAGTGACTGACACGGTAGCGCGGACCGGAATCCGTCTGCTCGATATGTCCCCACGGACGATAGGCGCGCTTGTGTCGCTCGGTCTTGAGCGAGTGATCGCCATCCTTCAAGCTTTCGACGAGACCTTTAACTTCCTGCACGCGATCCTTCGGCGTGACGAGGACTGCGTCCTTGGTCGCAACGACCACCAGGTCTTTTGCTCCGACGACAGTCGTCAAAATTCCGTTAGAGTGGACAAGGCAACCTTCTGAATCCAGCAGGACACCCTGCCCTTCGATTGCGTTTCGATCATTATGCTTGTCGGCGATTTCCCAGATGGCATCCCAGCTTCCGATATCGGACCACCGGAAATGACCACGAACAACAGCCATGCGCTTGGTGTTCTCGATCACGGCATAGTCGATAGAATTCTTTGGCGACGCTTCGAAGCTCTCCTTATGCAGGCGAAGGAAACCCAGATCGCTCTCGTGGTTATCAACTGCCGCCTCGACCGCCTTCAAAATGTCCGGTGCGTAATTTTGCAACTCCTCGATCATGATATCAGAGCGAAACAGAAAGTTGCCCGAGTTCCAGAGATAGCCTTTTTCAACGTAGCTAACCGCGCGCTCTTCATCAGGCTTTTCAACGAAAGCCTCGACGCTGCACAAATCGGGGTTCCCATTCAGGCTTTCACCGGCATTGATATAGCCGTAGGAGGTTCGCGGCTCCGTCGGCGTCAAGCCGAAGACCACGATGTTGCCCTGCTCTGCGGCTTCAGCGCCCAGACGCACGGCGTCCGCGAAAAGGTCTTCGTCCATCACCACATGGTCAGCAGCAAGCGCCAGCACGAGCGAACCCTTCTCGCGACGGTCGGCCAACACAGCAGCCGCAGCCATCGCCGCGGCGCTGTCGCGCCTTGCAGGTTCCAGGACGACCGTTGCAGGAAGGTCGACCTCCTCTGCCTGTCGCCGCGCAAAAAAACGGAAGTCCTCATTGGTGATGACCAGCGGCTCGTCGTAGAGGCTCTTATCGCCGACACGCTTCAATGTCTGCTGATAGGTAGACAGTTCACCCACCAGCGGCTGGAACTGCTTGGGCAGCTGATCGCGTGACACCGGCCAAAGTCTTGACCCCGCGCCGCCTGCCAGAAGTACGGGAGTAATCTTTCGAACCTGCTCATTCACGGTATAGACCTTTCCAACGCATAAAATTCCTGCGCCGGACAATATAGAAATTTCCCGATACCGCCATCTTCGGTTTGGGAAAGCTTAAGGCGAAAGCTCAGCGGTACACGGTACGCCCCCTCTGCCCGGCACATTCCTAACGTCACGGGGGAGTTCGAGTTCCCTAATCTGAAAGCCGTAGCGCTTATCGACATCACGCTTGACGGTGTTCCACAAAGTCTCGACCGTAATTTCAGCAATCAATCGATTGAATCGAAGCGTTGGATCTACTCGTTCATTTTTGCTGCACCGAACAACATTCAGAACTTGGCAGCTGCGCAAAAAATACAATAACAACGATGGAATTTTATGCCGTTTGTTATGAAGGAAGGTTCCTCAAGCTCATGTCAGATACGACCAAACCAGCCAGCACGAGAGCGTCGGTGACGGATCAGGAGGCCCTCGATTTCCATTCGCAGGGCCGCCCCGGTAAGCTTGAGATCACTCCAACGAAGCCGATGGCGACGCAGCGAGATTTGTCTCTCGCCTACTCCCCTGGCGTTGCCGTTCCGGTCAAGGCGATCGCCGAAGACCCGGCCACCGCTTATGATTACACCACGCGTGGCAACATGGTCGCGGTGATTTCCAACGGAACCGCGATCCTCGGCCTGGGGAACCTTGGCGCCCTGGCGTCGAAGCCGGTGATGGAAGGCAAATCCGTTCTCTTCAAGCGCTTTGCGGACGTCGACTCCATCGATCTGGAAGTCGATACCGAAGATGCGGATGCCTTTATCAATTGTGTTCGCTATCTCGGCCCGTCTTTCGGCGGTATCAACCTCGAAGACATCAAGGCCCCTGAATGTTTCATCATCGAAAGTCGCCTGCGCGAACTGATGGACATTCCGGTATTCCATGACGATCAGCACGGTACGGCCATCATTGCCGCCGCCGGCCTCATCAATGCCATTGCCCTCACAGGGCGCGACTTCAACACCACGAAGCTCGTCTGCAATGGCGCGGGTGCAGCGGCGATTGCCTGCATGGACCTCATCAAGGCCATGGGCTTCAACCCTGCCAACATCATCATGTGCGATACCAAGGGCGTGATCTATCAGGGCCGCACTGAAGGCATGAACCAGTGGAAATCGGCACATGCGGTAAAGACGGAAGACCGCACGCTTGCCGAAGCTATGAAGGATGCGGATGTCGTCTTCGGCCTGTCGCAGAAGGGCGCCTTCACCGAAGAGATGATCGCCTCCATGGCACCGAAGCCGATCATCTTCGCCATGGCCAACCCCGATCCGGAAATAACGCCAGAAGAAGTTTCGCGCATTCGCGACGACGCGATCATGGCGACAGGGCGTTCGGACTATCCGAACCAGGTCAATAACGTGCTTGGCTTTCCCTATATTTTCCGCGGAGCGCTCGACGTTCGCGCCAGCCAGATTAACGACGCGATGAAGATCGCAGCCGCGCAGGCGTTGGCGGACCTTGCCCGTGAAGACGTGCCGGATGATGTCGTTGCCGCTTATCAGGGCAATCGTCCTCGCTTCGGGGCTCAATACATCATTCCGGTTCCTTTCGATCCGCGTCTGATCTCGGCTATCCCTGTTGCTGTGGCCAAGGCCGCGATCGAGACCGGTGTCGCGCGCCGTGTCCTGCCGGATCTCGACGCCTACGCACGTGAACTTTCCGCCCGTCGCGATCCGATGGCATCCACAACGCAGCGCCTCTACGAACGCATTCGCCGGTCACCGAAGCGCGTCGTCTTCGCCGAGGCAGAGGAAGAGCAGGTCATGCGTGCGGCAATCTCCTTCACCGCGCAAGGTCTTGGCACGGCGATCCTGCTTGGTCGTGACGACATCATCAAGGCGAATGCCGAGCGGGCCGGCATCGATCTCGACCGCCCGAATATCCAGATCACCAACGCACGCCTCTCCGCGCGGGTGGATTCCTATATCGATTATCTCTATGCGAGATTGCAGCGAAAAGGCTTCCTGCTGCGCGACGCCCAGCGTCTGATCCATAATGATAGAAACCATTTTGCGGCCTGCATGGTGGCGATGGGCGATGCCGACGCCATGGTCACTGGCACGACGCGCAATTACTCGACAGCGCTCGAGGATGTGCGCCGCTGCATCGACGTCAAGCCGGGTCACCGCGTCATCGGCGTATCGCTGGTCGTATCGCGCAATCGTACCGTCTTCGTTGCCGACACAGCCGTTCATGACATGCCATCGGCGGAAGATCTGGCGGACATCGCGGAGGAAGCGGCGGGGCTTGCACGTCGCTTTGGTTACGAACCGCGAGTGGCCATGCTCGCTTATTCGACCTTCGGCCATCCGACGGGTGAACGCTCCGACAAGGTACGCGAGGCCGTTCGTATCCTCGACAAGCGCAATGTGAATTTCGAGGTTGATGGTGAGATGTCCGCCGACATCGCACTCAATCATCAGAAGATGCAGAGCCAGTATCCGTTTGCCCGCCTCTCGGGACCGGCCAACGTCCTCGTTATGCCCGCCATCCATTCCGCGTCGATCTCGACCAAGATGTTGCAGGAACTGGGCGGCGCCACTGTCATCGGCCCACTGCTGGTGGGCCTCGACAAATCGGTACAAATCACCGCCATGGGTGCGAAAGACAGCGATATCGTCAACATGGCGGCCATTGCCGCTTATAACGCAGGACGATGATGCGAAAGGATGCCAGGTCCGCCGGGCATCCTTGTCTCGCGCGCCGGGCGCGAGAATTTCCTGTTTCAAACGCGACATTCTTCATCAACAAATACATCAGCTCGTGCTAAGTGGCCTCGGAAACATTCGCCGCTCCGGCGGGTGCGCGTTACAAATAGCTGGATAGCCCATGAAAACCTGCACATGCCCGGCGGAAGACATGCCCGGCAGAAACAGTCTTTACGCCCGGTTGTCAGCATGCCTGCTTGAAAAGCCGAATGCAGTCATCGCTCTTTTCGGCGTCTATTATCTTGTTCAGATCGTTGTAAGGCTCTTACTCCCTCCGGCCTTGCGCATCGATGAGGCGCAACAGGTGTTGTTCGCGCAATGGCTGGCACTCGGCTATGATGCCCAGCCGCCGCTCTACAACTGGTATCAGCAAGTCTTCTTCGAAATTTTTGGGACGTCGTTGCTTGGCCTCGCCGTCGCCAAGAACCTCATGCTCTTTCTGATATTCGCCATCTACGTCAAGCTGGCTGATGCTGTGCTGAAAGAGAAGCGTCTGATCATTGTTGCCGCGCTGGCATTTTTCCTCAGCCCGCAACTCTTCTGGCAGGCGCAGCGCGATCTCACGCATACTACGATGTTGATGCTGACCGGCCTCTGGGCGATCTATACGAGCGTTCGCCTTCTTCAAAAGCCGACTACCCTTGGCTACGTCCTCACGGGGCTCGCGGTCGGCCTGGGTATGTTGTCCAAATATAATTTTATCCTCATTCTGCTAGCCACCTTGCTCGCCGTTTGGTTTCATCCAAAGGGCCGGGAACGCATTTTTGACCGTCGCTTTCTTCTGACGATCGGTATCAGTTTTCTGGTGTTTCTGCCCCACTCCATATGGCTCTTCGACAATCTGCAATTCGCATCCGACGTGACCTTGCGGCGTATGGCGGAAGAGGCGCCGGAAAGCCGGTGGCTGCAGATTCTCACGGGCATTGCGCGGGTTTTGTTGGGGTCAGCGATCGTCATCATCCTGCCAGCGCTGATGCTCTTCGCATGCCGCGGGACCAAACGGGAGCTGGAAAGGCAAGAGCCGGAAGGTTCGTCTTGGCTGCGTTTCTTCCTTCATTATTTTCTTGCCCTCGGGGCCGTGCTCCTCGTCGTCATCGTCGCCACCACGATGACCGAAGTCCGCGACAGATGGCTGCTCCCGCTCGTCATGCCGTTTTCCATTCTCGGCGTGTTGTGGCTTGAACGGAAAGCCTTCGATGTCGCATCTTTCGTCAAGAAGGTGCTTCCCGTCTGCCTTGTCGTCATGGCGCTTATTCCGATCGCCTTGATCGTTTCCGTGCCGGTCCAGGCGATGTTCGGCAATACATCCAGATCAAACAATGACTGGCAGGTATTCCGCCATCACCTACAAGACAAAGCCATCACACCCTCGCTCATTGTGACCTCGGATTGGTTCACGGGTGGAAACATGCGTTTCCTCTTCCCCGAAATCACCGTCGCAACCACGACTTATGACGATTTCGACCCTGCCTTCCGGCTTACTGCCGATCGTCCCGTTCTGATGGTCTGGACGACAGCAAGGGATCAATCTGCGGGCATGGCGCAATGGCTGGAAGCGCAGATGGGCGCAACCTTGAAGGACCTCAGCATCCAAACCTTCGAGGCGCCGATGTACTTCAAAGTGGAGGGCAAGATGCAAAGGTTCAGCTACATCCTGATCAAGCCCGAGAACGTGATAAAAACGGCAGGGCAGCCATAGAACCATTGTAAGGCGAAACAACCCTTCGAGAGGTCGGCGCCCTTTAGTCGACAAACAGTATTTAAAGGTGCTAATCAGGTCGACAGATCAGCGATCGGCGCTTGGCTCGTTCCGGATGGATGCGACATGGATAGAAACGGCTCTCAGGGGAAATGCGAAGTGCTGGTCATAGGCACCGGGATCATCGGTGTCATGTCGGCGCTCTATTTGCAAAATGCGGGCAAGTCCGTGACACTCTTGGAACGAGGCGAGATCGCACGTGGAGCAAGTGCGGGCAACGCCGGTATTCTAGCCTTTCCAGAGATCATTCCGATACCCGCCCCTGGGATCATGAAGAAAGCACCGAAGTGGCTGATCGACCCACTCGGACCATTAAGCGTTCCTCCAGCCTATGCTCACAGGATCGCACCCTGGTTATGGCGCTTCTGGAAAGCCAGCTCTCCACGCATGTTCGAACATGGCATGCGGGTCCAAACAAGGATGATGGCGCTTGCCGCAAAAGAAATGCAGCATGTCGCCGCGATGCCGGAGCTGTCGTCTTTCATCTCCAACACCGGAACGCTCGATCTTTACGACAGCGCAACGAGCTTCGACGCGTCGAGCCACCACTGGGAAGAGAAGGCAAAAGCGGGCTTCGTCTTTTCCAGAATTCAGCGTAACGAGATCGACGAGTTGCAGCCAGGCCTTGCCCCGCAATTCAAACACGCGATCTACACACCCTCCGGTTTGCAGGTCGGCGACCCGCACGAATTTACCAAAGCCATTGCCGAACTGGTTATTGCACGTGGTGTGAGCTTCAGAAAGGGTGAAGCAGTCCGGATTCAAACCGTCGGTGAAAGCACCATCGTTACACTCGCCAATGGCGATAAGATCGATGCCGACAAGGTCATCCTCGCCGCCGGTGCATGGTCGAAGCCACTCGCGGCTTCTCTTGGCAATACGGTTCCTCTGGAAACCGAGCGTGGCTACAACACGACCCTGCCTGCCGGCAGCTTTGATCTGAAACGCCAGATCTACTTCAACGATCACGCCTTCGTCGTCACCCCGCTGTCGAGTGGGGTACGCGTCGGAGGTGCCGTCGAACTCGGCGGTCTCGACCTGCCGCCAAACTTCCGTCGCTCCGAAGCGATGTTGAAAAAAGCAAGCCGCTTCCTGCCGGGCTTGAAAACCGAAGGCGGTCAGCAGTGGATGGGGTTCCGCCCCTCGCTACCCGATACTCTGCCAATTATCGGACCATCGCGTGCGACGCGTTCGGTCATCTACGCTTTCGGCCACGGCCATCTTGGTCTGACGCAATCGGCAGCAACGGCCCGCCTTGTCACCGAACTGGTTTGCGAGCGCGAGACGTCTGTCCCTGTCGATCCCTTCCGCGCCAACCGCTTCTCTTGACCTCGACGCAAAAAGGCCCGCTTCGACAGCGGGCCTCTCATCATTCACTTCGATAAAATCAGAACGGCGAATCGGGGAAGTAGAAGTCCTTCGCATTATCCTTGGTGACAAGCGTGGCATCCAGAATATAGGTGCCGCGGACTGGAACCTGATCGTAGAAATTGGCAGCGGTCAGTTCCATTGCAGTCGCAACCATCGACGGCGGATAGAGAACGTCGACCGGGATCATCTTGTCGCCGTCCATGACCTTCTTGATCATGTCCTTGGAGCCTGCGCCGGCAACGACGTATTTGATGTCGGTGCGCTTGGCCTGCTCGATGGCCTGAAGAACGCCGACTGCCATGTCGTCATCCTGACACCATACAACGTCGATCTTCGGATACTTCGTCAGATAGTCCTGCATCACCTTGAAGGCATCGTCGCGGTTCCAGTTGCCGAACTGGCGGTCGAGAACCTTCACCTTGGAGCCGGCAATGCCCTTGTCGAAACCGTCCTGGCGCTGCTGATCGATCGGGATCGGAAGACCGCGAATGATGACGACTTCAGCTTCAGGTGTCTTTTCCGCGATGTATTTGCCAGCGACTTCGCCGAGTGCCGGGTTGTTGCCGGCGACATAGAGGTCGCGCACGGTGTCGTCGTTCACGCTCGGTGCGCGGTCGACAAGCGCCACGAACTTGCCATTGCCTTTGACTTCCTTGATGGCGTTGACCAGCGGATCCGGGTCGGACGGCAGGATGACCAGCGCATCGATGCCCTGGGTCTCGAGATCCTGCACCGCATTCGCCTGGGTTGCGGCATCCGGCGATGTCTTGACGATTACGTTCAGGCCCGGATGCTCCTGCATCAGAAGCTTTGCAACGCGCTCAGCGTGAAACACGACGCCCGATGTCCAGCCATGGTCGGCGGCCGGGATCGAGACGCCGATCGTTACCTTCTTGTCTTCGGCATGTGCTGCCCCTGCCAACGCCACCATGGCGACAGCCATTCCCAACAGTCTTTTACGCATGTGTCTTCCTCCCACAAGATAAGGTCTCATTCCTGAAGCCGGGCGACCTCAAAGCCCGGTATTTCTTGAGCACCGCCAGTCCGACCGGACACATTCGGCGACGCTCCAAGATTCTGTGATCCGCATTAGCGCTGACGCATCAGCGAACGTTGTACCAACATGGCGATGATGATGATCGCACCCTGAATGGCGCCAATCAGATACTCACTGATGAAGTTTGAGAGCAGCATGATATTGCCGACGAGTTCGAGAATGAACGCGCCGCAGATCGTTCCCCAAACGCGACCTGCTCCGCCCTTCAGCGCTGTGCCGCCGACAACGACCGCAGTGATCGCCTGCAACTCCCACATCATTCCGGTCGTGGCAGATGTCGATCCCAGGCGTGGCACGTAGAGAAGAACGGCAATGGCAACACAAAGCCCCTGGATGACGAAGGCAATGGTGCGAACCCGGTTGACGGCGACGCCGGAATACTTGGCAACGTCGCGGTTCGATCCCACCGCCGTTACATGCCGCCCGTAGCGTGTCCGGTAAAGAATGAAGGCAGCGATCGCCGTCACCGCGAGGATGACGATGATCGGAACAGGCACTCCGAAAATCGTGCCGAAATAGGCCGGGCGATACATGCTCTGTAATTGCGGTTCGCGCAAGGTAATGGCGCCGCCTTGCGATAGCCATGTGGTCAAACCACGATAGACGCCCATCGTACCGAGTGTGGCGATGAAAGGCTCGATCTTGCCGACCGTGGTGATCAGGCCGTTTGCCAATCCGCAAAGCGAACCGGCAATGACAGCGAACACGATTGCCGCTGCCAGCATCAGGGCAGGATCGGCAATCGCACCTGAATTCATCAGCAGGATCATGAGGCTTGCAACAAAGGCGACCATGGAGCCGACCGACAGGTCGAGATCACCGGCCGAAATGACGAAAGTCGCACCAACGGCAATGATGGCGATGAAAGCACTTCGGGTCGCGACATTGGCCAGATTGGTGATGCTGATGAAGTTGGGATTGACCAACGCCCCAACGATCAACAGCAACAGGAGGGCCACAAAGGGCGCCACTGCGCGCAAGTCGACATCGCGAAAGGATCGCGAACGGCGGGCACTCTTTTCCTTGCCATCTTCACTTATGCTCATACCCACAAAGGACCTCCCGTCCTGCGATTGTTGCCCGTGCGATCTCGCTTGATCGAGTTCTGCATCAGGCTGCTGTCTTTGTTTTCAATCCGGCGGCATAGCGCATGATTTCATGCTCGTTGATCTCGTCACCCTCAAGCATGCCGACAATCCGACCTTCGCGCATCACCGCAACGCGAGTGCAAAGTCCGATGACTTCCTGCATTTCAGAGGAGACGACGATGACGGAATGACCATCGCGCGCAAGTGCCGAGATGAAGTGATATATTTGCTGCTTGGTGCCGACATCGATACCGCGTGTAGGCTCATCAATGATGATGATTTTCGGCTCGGTCTCCATGACCTTCGCCAAAAGAAGCTTCTGCTGGTTGCCACCCGACATCCGACCGACCATCACATTGCCATCGCGCACGCGAATATCGAAGCGCCGACGCGCCTTCTCGAGAGCTTTCGCCTCGCTGCCCGAACTGAGATAACCAAAGCGCCCATGACGATCGAGCGATTGCAAGGTGAGATTGAGGCCCATGCCGGCACCCAGCAGAAGCCCCTTGGATTTGCGGTCCTTCGTCATATAGGCAAGTCCTGCATCGATAGAGGCATGCAGATCATGCGAGGGAAGTGTAACGCCATTGGCGTCTACATCGCCCGTCTGCCTGCCCTTCAGGCCGACAATCGCCTCCATCAGTTCCGTTCGTCCAGAGCCGATCAGACCGGAGAAGCCCAGGATTTCCCCCCTGCGCAGATCGAAATTCGCGTCCTTGACGTAGCCGGTGGAGACGCCTTTCACATTAAGAACGATCTCTTCATCCACATCCGGCTCGCGTTTTGCCGGGTAGAGGCTCGAAAGTTCACGCCCTACCATCAATTGCGCGATCGCCTCTCCATCCAACATCGAGGTCGGGGCGGTCTTGACCCAATGACCGTCTCGAAGAACGGTGACTCGGTCGGTCAACTCCATCACTTCGTCGAGCTTATGTGATACGAAAACGAAGCTCGTTCCCTGATCGCGCAGCTTGCGCACCTGCTTGAACAGATAGCTGGTTTCTTCCCGTGACAGGACGGCGGTCGGCTCATCCATGAAAACGATGCGCGCTTCACGGCTGATAGCCTTGGCGATTTCCACCATTTGCTTTTCTGCGATGGAAAGGCTGGAAATCAGCGCATTCTCATCAACATGACAATTGAGAAGGTCGAGGATGCGGCGTGTTTCGGCACGCATGAATTTGCGATCGAGGACCCCGAAGCGCGTTACCTCACGACCAAGAAAAATGCTTTCGGCAACGGTGAGGTGTTCTGCGAGATTGAACTCTTGATGGATGATGACAATGCCAAGAGCTTCAGCCGCGCCGTTCGGCGGCAGCCTCACAGGCTGCCCGTCCAGAAGAATATCACCGGAGCTTGGCTGCTCGAACCCAGACAAAACTTTGACAAGCGTAGATTTACCTGCACCGTTTTCGCCCATCAGAGCATGGATTTCGCCCGCCCTCAGCTCAAAATTGACGCTGAACAAGACCTGCACACCATTGAACGATTTTGAAACCCGGCGTGCGCACAGCACCGCATTGCCGTTCTCGACGGTTTCCATCCCACTCCTCCATGCGGCTCCCATTCCGCTAGGTCGGTGTAAACCTTTACATGGACAATGTAAAGGTTTACATTGCTTCTCGTTACACAGATGTGATCAATCCATTTGACGCAAAGCGCGGCGTGTGTAGTGTCCGGTCGCAGGCAGACCCGAGGCTTTTCTTTGTCCAATTCGCCACCAGCCACGATTGAAGACGTAGCCCGTATTGCGGAGGTTTCGATTGCCACCGTGTCTCGCGCCATCCACAACCCTGAAAAGGTTGCAAACTCGACCCGGCTGAAGGTCAATCAAGCCATTGCAGTGACAGGCTACACCACCAATGCAGTGGCAAGGAGCTTGAGACTGGGGCGCTCCAATATGATCCTAGTGGTGGCGCCAGATATCGGCGATCCCAATTTCTCCAATATTCTGATTGGGTTGGAGAACGAGGCTCGCGCCCATGGATACGGTATCCTGATCGGACATACGCAGAACGATGCCCAGCGCGGTCTTGAGTATCTGAAGTTTCTCAATGCCAATCAGACCGCCGGTCTCATCCTGTTCACCGGTATTCTCCCGTTTGGACATCAGGCGATGACGGCGCGTCTTCCGCCGAGCGTTGGCGTCTTCGAGCCCATCTTCAACGGCGGCATTCCTTATGTCGGCGTGGACGATACCGCAGGCGCTCGAAAGGTGGTGGACATGCTGATTGCCGAGGGACATGAGCACATCGCCTTCATCGGCGATTCGCGCGTTCGCCTCGCCTATATGCGCAGGCGCGCAGGCTTCGACGAGGGCATGAACGCCGCGGGCTTGGCGAAGAGCAACCGCATGATATTGGAAGGCGACGGCACGCTGGAAAGCGGGCGGCTTGCCGTGGAACAGCTTTTCATGCGCGACAAGTTGCCGACAGCCTTCATGTGTGTAAACGATCAGACGGCCATCGGGGTCATGATCGGCCTGTCTGCACGTGGCTATGATGTGCCTGCGGATTTTTCGGTGACGGGCTTTGACGACATTCCGCAAGCCGTCTTCATGTCGCCGCCGCTCACCACCATTCGCCAGCCCCGCAGCGCGATCGGTAAGCATGCTATGGCGCTTCTCTTGCAACTCCTCAACAATGAGGAGCCGGCGCAGTCGGACATCCTGCTGACGCCTGATCTTGTCGTCAGAAATTCCGTGGCGGCGCCATCAAGGCGCGGCCAGAGACCGCGCGACAGAAGCTGATCAAAAAAGGCCGCTGATATTTAGTAAGTATCCCGGCGCGCAGCTTCTTCGGTTTGGGATTGCGCCCAAAGCGTTGTCTGGACAGCGTTCTGAAACTCCATCACCTCTTCACGCATGGCTGTCTCGTCGTAGCCCAACTCCGTCAAATGCGCGGCGAGCGCACGGCATTCATCCCGCCAGAACCGGTTCGCCTGATCCCCATGAAGGGTCTCCAGCATATCAGCGCAACGCTGAATATCGCGCAGACGGTTTTTGACGGGAAACGCAATTACTTCTGAACGCTTGGTCACACATACACCTGACAGCTTGAGAATCGGTTCCCAAGTTTTACGGTCTACATAGTTAACGAAGTCTGGAGAGGTCGAGCGGAACGGGTTATCGGCAACTCGACGTCACGTTTTGCTCAGGATTCCCGTCAAGGGCGATTGCCTGAGGTCGCATCCTCCGATGTGAAAATATCCTTGTTGAGCATATTTTTACCCTGAAACCTTACCTGAATTTCATGTTCGGCGGGGTATTTGAGCCTATTACTTGGTTGAAACGATGCCAATTTGCCCATATATTTTATGGAAAAAGAACAGATGAAAAATTGTAGCCCACAAAGCGGGGTGACATCAGGCGAGGAGAGAGACATGTACGCGCCCCGCGTTTTCGTCAGCATGATCTGCGCCTTGCTGGTGTTCGCGGTGGCGACATATTGGATCCATGGCTCCTTCTACACAACGTTGATCCAGACCGCCATCTCGCTTGTCATCATTCAGATATTCTACTTCATCGGTGTCGTGTTTATGGTATCGCGCGAGAAGAAGCGCATGCGCAAGACACTCGAATTTCAGAAAGATCGGCCTGCTTCACCCGACCAGGCAGGCCCGGAAGCCATACCGGCCGTCAGTCGTCATCGCCCGACGCTAAAAGACATCTGACTGCGCTCACCTCCTGAAGTGTTTTGAATATATTTCGCAGGTGCGAAATAGCACTTCCCTCTCCTCATCCCTGCCATGTTTCCTCTCCAGTAATCATGTCGAATGCTGAAGAACGGGAGCGAAGTCATGGGCTCACAATCCATCTGCGTCATCATTGCAGCTAAAAATGCGTCATCGACGATCGCAGAGGCGATCCGATCAGCGCTGGTGGAGCCGGAAGTCTCGGAGGTCGTCGTCATCGATGATGCATCCACGGACGACACGTTTCAGGTTGCCAAGCAATGCGATGACGCAACGGGACGACTAGTCGTTGAGCGCTTCGATATCAATCGCGGCCCTTCCGCCGCACGCAATCATGCGATCGGCATTTCCTCGGCACCGCTGATCAGCATTCTCGACGCGGACGATTTTTTCTTCAACGGGCGCTTTGCCGCAATGGTGGAGAAGGACGACTGGGATCTGGTGGCAGACAATATAGCCTTCATTCAGCAAGGGTCACCTTCGGCAACCGGTATCACTCCCCGTCGCTTTGCCCCCCAGCATCACTTCCTGACGCTCACCGAATTCGTAAAGGGAAATATTTCCACAAGAGGAATTGAGCGCGGTGAAACCGGCTTTCTGAAACCCGTCATCCGCCGATCGTTCCTCGACCAGCACCAGCTTCGCTATGACGACGCCCTGCGTCTTGGTGAGGATTACGAACTCTACGTTCGGGCACTTGCCTCAGGTGCGCGATACAAAGTTATCCACAATTGCGGTTACGGTGCCATCGTGCGCGGCAATTCCTTGAGCGGACGACACAGCACACAGGATCTCAGGCGTCTCTATGAGGCCGATCGCAAGATTCTCGCCGACTACGCTCTGTCGGAAGAGGAACAATCGGCGCTGAGGGAGCATGAGCGGCACATTCGGGAGAAGTTCGAATTGCGGGATTTCCTCGACGCCAAATCACAGCGTGGCTTGGGCGGCGCCATGGTTCATGCATTGTGGCGCCTTCCCGCCGTTCCTGCCATCACCAACGGGATTTGGCACGACAAGACAGCACGCTTGCGCAAGAAGCCCGCTCAGCCCGCCGATATTCGTTATCTTCTGAAAGGAACGCCGCTGTCTTCCTGATGGAAAAAGCGGCGTTTTTTCGTCTCAGAAATAGTCCCGCTTGACGGTTTCCAGAACCGCCTGAAAACGCTCCTTACGCTCTTCCAGCCGTCCGTCGGGGCTCAGTCTTGGTTCCGCACGGCTTGCCTGCCATAGCGCCAGAATCGACGGAGCGGCGAGAACCTGCTTTGCCAGTTTGCGCAGCGGGCGTTGGGTATCGGCACGGACGAGCACGTCGCCATCGTCATGTGGCGCGGCAGAGGTACGTTCGACGATGACGGGCGGTGGCGGTGGCGGAAAGCTCATGCCCCAGAACTTCGAACCTTTCTTTGCAGCTTCTGCGCGTGTGGACACGGGAATGTAACGAGGCTCGTAGGCGACGCCGACGCTTCCTGCCCAGTCACTCCACTTGAAGCTGTTGATCGATTGCGAGGTGCTGACCGCTACCCAGGGAACGCGAAACGCATCGGCGAGGATCGCGCCATGCATGGATTCGGCCACGATCATTTCCGACTGGGCAATCTGCTTGATCACGGACTTCGCCTCTCCTCTCGGATCGAGATAGGTGAGACCAGCCGGTTCGCACACAGTGTCCCACATGCCGAACTCCGCCGATTCCCAATGGGGAACGAAGGTCTTCTTGTAGATCTTCTGCAGGTTCTGAAACTCCGGCATCTCCGTCACCATCACGGCAGGATCGACGATGCCCTTTTCGGGCGGCAATCCAAGCTTGGCGGCGGTCATTTCACCGCGCACGCAACGAATATCCCAGAGATCGGGGTTCGATGTATCGGGCACGGCACCATATCCATATCCGCTGCCGATCACCAGCTTGCGCTGACCGGGGGGGAAGAGCACATCGTTGAGAACGGTGCCGACTCCGACAAGCAGAACATCCGGATGAACATCGCGAAGCCCCGGCAGCAGGAAATCCCAGAGCCAGAGATTGAGGTCGTCGCCGAAATTCCCGTGATGGGATTCCCAATGGTAAGGTTTCATGGATCACTCCTGAAAGAAAAACGGAATGCAGGGATCATGACTTCGAGCGGGCAAATTTGCCCGCACCAAGTTCGAAAGCTGCACGCAAAATTGCTGGATCACGCATCATCCATTTGAACAGAAGGCCAAGCTCCGGCGCCTTGCGGCGTTTCAGATTACCTGCCTGGCTCCAAAGCGCCTGTCTGCGCGCCGTATTTTTGTAAGATGCGATAGACGCAACATCGGCGGGCCGTGCCGAAAACCTGCTCTGCAAGGTGTCGAGCGCGACCCAGGTATTGAACTGCTGGCGCAGAAACTCCGGCGAGGTGTTGTCGATGCTGTGAAAGATATTGACGCCCATGCCGCGTGCGGCACCGGCATCGTCACACAGAAGGGTGCGCTTTGACGCCAGAATGCAGTCGCAGAAAAACAGGACATCTTCTGCCGCCAGCCGAAGTGCTGGATCAAAACGGATTTTTTCAAACAGCGGCCTGCCGATGACCATGCAGGAGAGATGAAGAAAGCTCCAATTTCGCAGCATGACGCTGGCGAGATCCGGCAGTTCGATGACTCGCGGTGATTCGCTTAAGCGCTCGGCACCCTCGTTCTTCTCAAGCTCCGACATAGCGAAGTGATAGTAAAACTCATCGCTTGCCTGCATCGACGCCCAATAGCATTCGCCTTCGAAGCGGTCGAGGCTCAGTTCAGCGTTCGTCAGATGCTCCGGCGTCCAGATATCGTCCGAATCAAGAAACGCGACGTAGCGCGTCTCAGTTGGCACGTGATCGAGCCCGGTATTGCGCGCTCCGCCTGGACCACCATTCGGCTGCTTGACGACTTTGATACGATTCGTCTGCTCTTCGCTGAGCTCAGCCAGTTCATTTTCAATAGGATACGGCGATTCATCGTCGACGATCACAAGATCGAAATCCTGGCATTCTTGCGAGAAGACCGATGCCAATGCACGACCGAGTATGCCATGTTTCTTCTGGTAGTATGGGATAACGACTGTAAATTTCGCCATTGTTTCGCCCCTTGTTTCATCAAGAAGTGTCGGGCCCGCCGTAGGACTACGGCCCCGATGAGTGGCAAACCTCCCGCCGGCATACCTTATTTCGCCGGCCTCCAGACACAGGATGGACCCATGCCTCCAGCCCCAAGCGTCAAAACCATCACGGCCAATGTCGGCTGGAGCGTGCTATCAAAGACAGGCACATTCGGGCTTAAATTTGTCACAGTCCCGATTCTCGCACGTTTGTTGACACCGGAAGAATTCGGTGTGGTAGCGGTCGGGCTGACCGTCGTGCAATTCCTGACGATGATTGCGGGCGCTGGCCTGACCTCCGCACTGATTGTGGAGAAGGAAGAGGATATGGATACGATCCATACCGTATTCTGGGCCAATCTCGCCATCTCCTGCACCATGGCGGCGATCCTTTATTTCGGTGCCGAGTTTTTCGGTGGGCTGCTGGGCGCTGTTGAAAGCGCCTATCTCCTTCGCATCATGGCCTTTCTTATTCCGCTGCAATTGGCAGGCGATGTCGCTTATTCGCTGCTGGCGAGACGAATGAATTTCAGCAAGGACGCCATCTGGAGCATGACGTCCGAAAGCGCTGCGGCCGTTCTTGCCGTCGTCCTAGCCTTTGTTGGCTTCGGGGTCTGGGCTCTGATCATCCAGCTTTTTGCCGCAGCACTCATCCGGCTCGTAGGGCTATACGTCGTATCGCGCTACAGACCGCGTTTCGTTATGAGGCCGAGGCGGCTCGTCCCATTGCTTGGCTTCAGTTCCGGTCTGATGGGATCGGAACTCGCCAATTTCGTCACGTTTCAATCGCCAATGGTCGTCATTGCCCGGCATCTAGGACTTGCCGACGCCGGCGCCTACTCCGCAGCCAACCGCTTCGCCAGTATACCCAACCAAGTGGTGCTCTCTGCCGTTATGGGCGTTCTTTTCCCGGCCTTTAGTCGGATGATGGACGATCGGCAGCGGCGGCGCGAAGCGCTGATGTTCAGCACGCAGGTGCTGACCGTCATCCTTGCTCCCATGATGTTCGGCCTTTGGGCGGTAGCAGAGCCGGCAATGCTCGTCATATTCGGGCAAAATTGGGCCTATGCCTGGCCGGTTCTCGGTCTGCTTGCGCTTTCCAAGGCCATTCTGACGCCATGCAGCACCTTCATCCCCTATCTCAAAGGGGCAGGCTATGGTCGCGTGCTGTTCTGGTCGGCAACGATCCGCGCTGTCGTCACTACTGGCGCCGTCTGGCTTGCGGCAATCTATGGGTCGCTGATCGATGCGATGGTCTGGCTTTGCATTGTCAATGCGGCAACACTCGTTGCCTATTCCTGGGCAGTATTCAAGGCAAGTGAGACACCCTTCTTCTCCGGTCTCTACATCAGCAACAGACCGATGATCTCCGCTTTCATCATGGCGCTCGGTGTCCGCTACATTCTGCAATGGACGGGCCCTGCGCTTCCTCATGCTTACATGCAGGTTCTGGTGGGAGCTCTTGCAGGCGGCGTCATCTACGGCGCACTGATCCTGCTGACCGAAAGAGCGCTTCTGCTCAAAATCATCGGGCTCGTGAGAGCGCGCAAGGGCGCAGGCGCTCCGGCGACGATCGCCACATAACGGAATGCAGCCCCCTTGCCACATCTGCGATTTCGTTTTCAATGTGGCGTAACAAGACAGCGCATCGCGATCTTTTTTGCGATGCAGCATAAATCCCAAGCGCTATCCACAGTTGAAAGCCTGCTTGCCCCAACGCGGGATCCTGTTTTTAATCAATAAATTTCAATAGCTTGATATGAAATTTCATTTTTGAGTATTCGCACCCAGACATTTACCCCTCATATCTTGCGGCGCGTTTTTCCCGCGCCGCCACATTTTATCCTCAAGTCAAAACCAGACTCTTAGTCACGGGCTTCAAGTTCGCTTTGTTTGAATCGCGGTGAGGGGAGACACCGCCCAACAAGGGTAACTGATGTGACTGTTGATCAGAACCTATCTTCCCGTATCAATCTGATGCGTATAATTTTGATATCCGGCATCGTACTTGTTCACGTGCCACACGACCCTGAAACGAGCCCGTTTCTGGGTCTCTATGGCGTGTTCGACTGGTTGCGGGTGTTTTTTGGCGATGCGCTTTTCCGCATCGGCGTGCCATGCCTGAGCGCGATCTCCGGATATCTCCTGTTTCGTCGCGGCTGGAATGCCTTCAATTATCCGGCAACGATCAAATCCAAGACCAAGACCGTGCTTCTACCGTTTATCCTGTGGAATGGCGGGTTATTGATCGCGGTCATGCTTCTCCAGCGCGCAGGTGTCGGCGTTGGTTATTTTCCGGACCTGTGGAACGCCAGCCCGCGCGAAATGCTAAGCCATGGGGTGGCGGTGGAAGAACTGCCCGTCAACGTTCCGCTCTACTTCCTGCGCGATCTCTTTGTCTGCATCCTGCTATCCCCTCTGCTTGCGCTATCGGTTCGGCGCTTCGCCGTGCCGACGCTTGCGGTCCTGTTGCTGTTGACGGCCATACCCGATCTCAGCCTGATGGTCGTGCAGAAGAAATCCATCCTGTTCAGTTTCACGCTCGGCATTGCGCTTGCTCTTCACAAGATCGACCTGAAGATGCTCGATCCCTATGCCAAACTCTTGACGGTCACTACGCTGATCTTGTCCGCCGGGCTTGCCACCGGGCTCTATTTGACGGGGCCGGAATTCACCTTTGGCCTAAACCTTCTGCGAAATCTGCTGGCGGTTTTCGGCGCTCTGGGCTTCTGGGTCGCCTCGTCCCTGCTGGTGGAGAACCGTCTCGGGCGGCGCTTGTCTGAGACGGGGAGCCTGAGCTTCTGGATTTTCTGCGCTCACTACCCGCTGCTAGTCATTCTTTGGATGGTTTGGAACAAGGGAGGGGCGGACTTCTACCCCGCTTTCTACATCGGCGCGGTAGCCGTGACCTTCGTGCTTCTCATCGTCACCAATCAACAGATGCGCGCTAGGCTTCCAGCACTTTATGCGATCCTGACAGGCAGCCGTAGCGGGAAACCGAAACCTCTCGCCCACAACAGCGCGGCAGAGCCGGCTTCGTCTCAACGCATTTCCGCAACAACCGCTTACACGCCACGACGGAGGTAACACATGGCCTACCCCTCCCAACGCCAGTCGCAAATTCTGGCGACCGCTTTGATCGCGCTTACCAGCATTTCTCCTGCCTTCGCCCAGGAAGACAACGGAAAGTCCTTCGTCGAGAACTTCGATAGCATGGACCGCTCCTTCTGGTACGTATCCGATGGATGGAACAATGGTCCGCACCAGAATTGCACCTGGTCAAAGAAGCTGGTGCAGTTCGAAGGCGGCCATCTGCAACTGGGATTCTCCGATGAAAAGCTTGGAGATCGCAACTATTCGTGTGGCGAAATCCAGACGAAAGGCCGCTACCGGTATGGCACCTACGAGGCCCGGATCAAGACCGCGTCCGGACCCGGCCTCAACTCGGCCTTCTTCACCTATATCGGACCAACCGACAAAAAACCGCATGACGAAATCGACATGGAGATATTGGGAAAGAACAGCAACCAAGTTCAGCTGAACCAATATATCTCAGCCAAGGGCGGCAATGAAAAGCTGGTGGATGTGCCAGGCGGCGCCGACAATGGCTTCAATGATTACGCATTTGTTTGGGAACCGCAGCGGCTGCGTTACTATGTGAATGGCAAGATGGTTCACGACGTCACCGACCCGTCGAAAATACCGCAAAATGCTCAGAAGATCTTCTTCAGCCTTTGGGGCACCGACACGCTGAAAAGCTGGATGGGCAAATTCGACTATTCCGGCCCAGTGGACATGCAGGTGGATCGCTTCGTTTTCACCGCGCTCGGCGACAAGTGCCAGTTTCCTGAATCGGTTGCCTGCAACGCCGATAACAACTGACGCAAGCCAACTCGAACGGATTGGATGACTGGATCGACCATGACCCATATTCTCTATCTCGCGCATGATTTGGGCGACCCCGCCATCCGCCGCCGCGTCATGACGTTGCAAGCTGGCGGGGCGACCGTCAGCCTCGCGGGTTTCAAGCGCGGCGACAATACGCTGGCCAGCGTGGATGGCCTGATGCCTATTGTGCTCGGGGAGACTGCGGATGGCCGTTTTGCCCAGCGTATCGCATCGGTCGCAAAGGCAAGCTTCAATCTTGGTGTAAGACTGAAGGGGAGCGCAAAGCCAGACATCATCCTTGCCCGCAATTTGGAGATGCTCGCACTCGCCCGTCGGGCGAACGCTTTTTATGGAGCCGACATTCCGGTGGTCTATGAGTGTCTGGATATCCATCGCTTGCTGTTGAATAATGGATTGCCTGGCAAATTGCTGAACGCGGTTCAGCGTGCTCTTGGCCGAAACGTCAAATTGCTTGTCACAAGCTCGCCGGCATTCGTCGAGAATTATTTCACGCCACGCTCCGGCCTCAACCTTCCGGTGCTGTTGCAGGAAAACAAGGTGCTGGCACTGGACAGCGCCACCATACAAGCTCCCTCCCCCCGAGTGCCCGTAGCCGGACAACCCTGGAAAATCGGATGGTTCGGCGCATTGCGCTGCCGCAAGTCTCTGCAAGTTCTAGCCGACTTTGCAGCGCGCATGGATGGCAAGGTCGAGGTGATCCTGCGCGGTCGTCCGGCCTACTCCGAATTCGACGATTTTGATGGCTTCGTCGAAAGATCGCCGCATCTCACTTTTCTAGGGCCGTATCGAAACCCGGAGGATTTGGCGTCGATCTATCGTGAGGTCCAGTTCACATGGGCGATCGACTTTTTCGAAGAAGGTCTGAACTCAAGCTGGCTGTTACCTAACCGGCTCTATGAAGGCTGTTTGCATGGTGCCTTGCCGATTGCGGTTGCAGGAACTGAGACAGCCCGTTTTCTTCAGGAGCGTCATATCGGCCATGTTCTGGAGAAAGCAGACCCTGCCTCTTTAGAGGGACTGTTTGCCGATCTTGACGATGCAGCTTATCTGAACGGGGTACGCAAGCTTGCGACGATCGGGCGCGAGCAATGGGTGACGGACACAAACGCTTGCCGTGAATTCGTGCGCGTTCTTCAGTCTCTGACGTCACAGACGTCGGGAACTTCTGCCGATCCGGTTGCCCCACTTGCTCTGTGCGGGAGAACATCATGAAGTCAGGATCAATCCCTCACGTGAAGACCTTGATCGTCATTCCCTGCCTCAATGAAGCACGAACCATTGACGATTTGCTGTTGAAGTTCTCCAGCACACTGAACAATCGCGATGATCGTATCATCGTCGCAGACGGCGGCAGCACGGATGGAACACGCGAAATCGTCGCCGATTTCTCGCGCCAGGATCAGCGTGTCATTCTACTGGCTAACCCCAAACGCATACAGAGCGCGGGGATCAATCTGGCTGTGGACGTTTTCGGCGTAGGCTACGACTATATGATCCGCATCGATGCGCATGGTGACTATCCCGATGACTATTGCCACCGGCTGCTGGAAGACGCGGTCGCAACGGGCGCGGATTCAGTGGTGGTCGCAATGGAGACCGTTGGGCACGGCGTCTTCCAGAAGGCAACGGCCGTGGCGCAGAACTCCAAGCTTGGCAATGGCGGATCGAAGCATCGCGAAGGCGCGAAAGGCCGTTGGATCGATCACGGCCATCATGCGTTGATGCGGATTGAAGCCTTCAAAGCCGTCGGCGGCTATGACGAGAGCTTCAGCCACAACGAGGATGCCGAACTCGACCATCGCCTGCGCAAAGCGGGCTTTCGTATCTGGATGACCGACAAGACCCGCATGACCTACTATCCACGCGCCAGTATCGGACCGCTTTTCCGCCAGTACATGGGCTACGGGCGCGGCAGAGCTAAAAATGTGCTCAAGCACCGGTCCATACCCAAAATTCGTCAGATGATCCCGCTTGCCGTGCTGCCCTGTGCCGCCCTTTCTGTGTTCGGCTTTGTGCATTGGATTGCCGTTCTGCCGCTTTGCCTCTGGATTGCCGCATGCCTGGCATATGGCGTGTGGATGGCGATTGTAGAAAAGAACCCTTACGGGCCGCTCGCGGCGATCTCGGCTATGACCATGCACCTAGCGTGGTCGACAGGTTTCTGGCGCGAGCTCATAGGCTCCATCACAGCAACCCAGCCGCTTGCAGGAAAGGCTGTCTCGTGACGATCAACTCCGCTTTGCCAATCCCGCCTGCTTTGCTGAAGGTCGATATCGCGATCTGCACCTATCGCCGTCCCATGGTGGCGGATACGTTGCTGTCGCTCTTCCGACTGGAGGTTCCGGCCGATCTTTCCGTTCGCCTGATCGTTGCGGACAATGACGCCGAGCCGTCAGCGCGCGGTATTATCGATGCATTGCGGCAGCGCTCGCCCTTCCCGATCCATTATGTCCACTGCCCGAAGTCAAACATCTCTATTGCGCGAAATGCCTGCCTTTCTCACAGTGAAGCGGACTATCTGGCCTTTATCGACGATGATGAAACGGCACCATCCAACTGGTTGGCTGAACTCCTGAAAACGGCACAGAAAACGGAGGCAGACGCGGTACTTGGCCCGGTAACCGCGCTTTACGATAATGACACCCCTCTCTGGATGCGAAAGGGCGATTTCCACTCGACACGGCCCGTCTGGGTCAATGGCGAAATCGTCACTGGCTATACGTGCAACACGCTTTTGCGGATGGCGTCCCATGCAGTGAAAGGCAGACGGTTTGCGCTGTCTCTTGGACAAAGCGGAGGCGAAGACACGCATTTCTTCACTCATATGCATCAGGCAGGAGGCCGCATCGCTTACGCTGAAAAGGCTCTTCTGACAGAGCCCGTACCGGGCAACCGAGCAAGCTTCACATGGCTTGCCAAGCGGCGCTTCCGCTCCGGTCAGACCCATGGTCGATTGCAAGCGGAGCATAAAACGGGTCTGCGTCGACTGCCGCTCGTTGGAGTGACAGCGGCGAAGATTGCCTACAGCGCTGCGTTCACGCTTCTGACTGCATTCGATCCCGTGCGCCGCACGCGCTCCGCCTTACGCACCGCGCTTCATGCCGGCGCACTGAGCGGCATTTTTGGTGTTCGCGAAATCCGTCAATATGGCACGGTGGAGACTGTATGAGCGCGCTGCAAACGCAACCGGACGTCAGCTTTATCATCGCAGCCTATAAGGCCAGCGATACCATCGTCGCGGCCATCGATAGCGCTTTGTCGCAAGACAATGTCTCGCTTGAGGTCATCGTCGTGGATGACTGCTCCCCCGACGATACGCGAGCCGTGGTTCACGCCGTCGCTCAGCGAGATCCACGCGTCAAGCTCATTGCCCTTGACGACAATCGCGGTCCGGGTGGTGCACGAAATGCAGGGATCGATGCTGCTCAGGGACGTTGGATTGCCGTGGTCGATTCCGACGACGTCATCTATCCGGATCGCGCCGTGCAGATGATTGGGCGCGCGGAGAAGGCCAATGCGGAGATCGCCGTCGACAATCTGGACGTCGTATATAGCGACGGACGTGCGCGGGAGACCATGTTCGAGCCAGCTTTTCTGGAAGCCAAAGCATATCTGACTTTGGAAGACTTCATTCGTTCCAACATCGTTTTCAAGTCGACGTTCAATTTCGGTTACATGAAGCCTATCTTCCGCCGCAGTTTTCTCAACGACAATGGTCTGCGTTTTCGGCCGGAATTGCGCATCGGCGAGGACTACCTTCTCCTCGCATCGGCGCTTGCCTCTGGCGCTTCCTGCGTTATCGAGCCAATGCCGGGCTATGTCTATCATGTGCGGCAAGGATCGATCTCCCGTGTGCTCGAAATCCACCACGTAGACGCGATGATCGAGGCGGATCAAAGCTTTCTTCGGGAATTTCCGCTTTTGCCCGCCGCAACGGATGCACAAGCCGAACGAACGAGGAGCCTCATCGAGGCGAGGCATTTCCTCATGCTGGTCGACAGCATCAAACGGCGTTCGGTGGGCGAAACGGTCAAGATCGCGCTTCGTGACCCGATCGCTTTGAAACATCTCCGCATGCCGATCTCTATTAGACTCCAGAAGCTCCGAAATACTTTACTTTCTTCATCCTTATCTCCGGCGACGCCGTCCAGAAACTGAACGCTGCGGGTCAGGCGAGGCAATGACTGCCGCGCGTCCCGCGCCCTTTTAAAAGTTACAAGGTAGGTCCATGAACCAGAAAACCTTTAGATCAAACGGCCATTTCCACGACCCCGAGAAGGATTCCGACACCTTCATCGACCTTGACCGCCTTTGGGCCGCGATTGTCCGCCGCGCCAATGTGATCGGTGCCTGCGTCGTTGCGTGCATGGTTCTGGCCGGCCTTTATCTTGTGGTCGCGACACCGGTCTATACCGCAATGACGCAAGTACTGCTGGATGAAAGCCTCTCTCGCTACGCCGAGGAAGAAGCGCCTGTCCCGGCAGCACAGGTCATCGACAACCGCATTGCCAGCGCGGTGGAAGTTCTTAAGTCGAAGGAAATGGCCCTGACCGTTGTCGACAAGGCGAAGCTTGACGAGAACGACACGATCGTCAACCCGTCCATGTCGCCCGTGGATATTGTCAAATCATCCGTCAAGACGATCGTCGATCTGGTGACACCGAGCGATCCTGCCGCCTCCGAAGATGCCATCCGCAATGGCAAGCGAGAAAAGGCAGCCGCTGTCATCCAGCAGGCGCTGACCGTGGAGCGCGTCGGACGAAGCTCGGTGATCGCCATCTCTATCCGGTCCACCGACCGCCAGTTGGCGGCAACCATCGCCAAGACCTACGCCAATGCCTATCTGACGGAACAGTTGAACGCCAATTTCGACGCTTCCGAGCGTGCTTCCGTTTGGCTACAGGAACGTCTGACGGATCTGAACCAGCGCGCTCAGGCCGCTTCGCTTGCTGTCGAAAAATACAAGTCCGACAACAATATCGTCTCCTCTCGCGGGGAGTTGATCTCAGAGGGCCAGCTTGCCGATCTGAACGGTCAGTTGATCGCAGCGCAGGCCGATGCCGCGACCGCTCAGGCACGCTACACGCAGTATAAGACAATTATCGATCAGGGACCGGAAAACGCTGTCAACAATGCGGTCGTTTCGGCGCGGGACACGGACAACACCGTCATTCAGGACTTGCGCAAGCGCTACATTACGATCTCCGACCGCGAGCGCGGCGTGGTGCAGCAGTTCGGCAAGGATCACCCGCAGGCCGTCGCACTCGAGTCCGAGAAAAAGGATGTGGCAGGCCAGATCTACCAGGAGCTTCAGCAACTGACCGGTAGCTTCAAGAATGAATACGACGTGACGCAATCGCGCGTGAAATCGCTACGCGAGAACATCGACAGAGTTGCTGGCCGCAATTCGCAGACCAACATAACGATGGTCAAGCTGCGGGAACTGGAACAGCAGGCCGCAGCATTGAAGACTCTATACGAGTCCTATCTCGGCCGCTTCGAGGAGGCATCGCAGAAACAGTCGTTCCCGATTGCAAAAGCACGCATCATCTCTGAGGCAGGACTTCCGACATCGCCTTCCAGCCCCAAGAAGACCATGACGATGGCGCTGTCGATCGTACTCGGGCTGATGCTCGGTGGAGGCCTGGCAGCGGTCCTGGAATTCCGCGACCGGTATTTCCATACGGGCAACGACGTTCGTGACAATCTGCGTATGCGCTTCCTCGGCTACCTGCCCTTCATTGGCGAAAAGGGCGTCGAGAGTGGTAAATCGGAAACGGGCGCCGCCACCCCGGACGTGCCGGATGCCAATATCGAGGACAATGGGCAAGTCTCGTTCCAGAAGATGCTGCGACTTGCCGTCGACAGTCCGCGCTCCAGCTTCACCGAAACGCTGCGCAACGTGAAACTGACGGCAGATGTCGTGATCCAGGAACGTCAGTGCCGCGTCATCGGCGTCATTTCTTGCCTGCCGAATGAAGGCAAATCCGTCGTGGCGCTCAATCTCGCAGGCCTGATCGCCACCACCGGAAAGCGGACCCTTGTTGTGGACGCCGATATCCGCAACCCCGGCCTCAGCCGCATGCTGACGACGCGTCAGTCCGCCGGGCTAGTCGAAGTCGTTCTCGACGACGTTCCATGGACGAAAGCGGTCAAGGTCGACAGCCGCACCAAGATGGGCATCCTGCCGGTTTCCGTCAGCAATCAGTTCGCCCATTCGAGCGAGCTTCTGGCATCAGCCGGCATGCGTCGGTTCATGGAATCTGCCCGCGAAGCCTGCGATTACATCATCGTAGACCTTGCGCCGGTCGTACCCGTTATCGACGCGAAGGCGTTCGCCTCACAGGTGGATGGTTTCGTCTTCGTCACCGAATGGGGCAAGACGCCGATCCAGATGGTTCAGAACCTGATGAACCACGAACCGGAGATCGCCAGCAAGACTCTCGGCATCGTCCTGAACAAGACGGACATGACAGAACTCCAGCGCTACGCCGACCCCGGTGGCTCGGAGCACTATCACGAGCAGTTCGACGCCTATTACGGTGACGCCAAGAAGCCGACGCCCGAAACGGTGTGACCAGGCAGACAATAGGCATGGATATTGGAAAGCGTGGCGCGTTGATTGAGGCAGTGATAGCCTCATTCACGCGTCCAGGCCGTGGTAAAGCTCTTTAGAAATGCCCGCCCATGAGCGGGCATTTTCTTAGCGTGCCCTTGCGAGCCGACAGATTATTCGCCTTTATGTCGGCACGATCGATGCCACGCAGGATAATGCTACATGACTTCCCCTATCGCTTATGTCTCTCGCGCAACCGATGAGGAGGAGGCAAATTGGATCGCGATGCTGTCTCAGGCGATGCCGGAAGAGACGATCGTTTCCGTGCGTCAGATGACGGACGACCAGCACAAAGCTGCGGAAATCGCCGTCGTTGCCAATCCCGATCCCGACGATATCGGCAAACTTTCTGGTCTGAAGTGGATTCACAGCCTGTGGGCAGGGGTCGAGCGGCTGGTCGCCGAACTTGGGCCCTCAACGCCGCCCATTGTGAGGCTGAAGGACCCGGAATTATCGCGTGTAATGGCGGAGGCCGTTCTTGCCTGGACCTATTATCTGCATCGCGACATGCCAGCCTATCGTCAGCAGCAGGAAAGGCGGATCTGGAAAGACCTCGACTACCGGCATCCACGGGAGGTGACCGTTGGTCTCATCGGTTTGGGTCTGCTTGGCACGGCATCCGCAAAGCGTTTGCAGGATGCCGGCTTCAATGTCATGGGCTGGAGCCGTTCGCTCAAGATCCAAGAGGGCGTGGAAACCCTGTCCGGCGAAGCCGGTCTTGATCGACTTCTGGCAATAAGCGATATCGCCGTGTGCCTCGTTCCCCTGACCGCGCAAACCCGCGGGCTGATCAACGCTCGCCGCTTGCAGCGTATGAAAAAGGGCGCTTCCATCATCAATTTCGCAAGAGGCGCGGTCATTGCTGGCGACGATCTTCTGGAATCGCTTAACAGTGGCCATATCGCCCACGCCGTTCTCGATGTCTTCGAGAAAGAGCCACTGGATGCGAACTCTGCCTTTTGGACGCATCCCAAGATCACGGTTCTCCCACACATCTCGGCCCCGACCGATCCTCACTCATCTGCGGCGATCGTCGCACAAAATATCCGCAACTGGCGGCTTAGCGGAAACCTGCCGGCAACGATCGACGTGCAGCGAGGCTACTAAGCCTTGAGCGTCAAGGCTTGCCCATTGCCTGCTCGATTGCAAAACGGACGTCGGTTTCAGTATAGGGCTTGCATAGCAGCACGGCACCAGCAGGAGCGTTCTTCGGCAACAGATTGTCGCCGGTGGCGAAGACCACGGCAATGTCGGGCTTGCGCTGTTTGACCAGCACGGCAAGTTCCGCGCCTCCCATATCCGGCAGGCCGAGATCAGTCACCAGAACGTCCACCTCTTCGCGGTCGAGAAGGTCCAGCGCCTGAGATGCGTAAGCGGCTTCGACCACTGCGTGACCGCTTTCCATCAGAATATCGGTCGTGTTCATGCGGATCAGATCGTCATCTTCGACAAGCAGAATACGCAAGGCGTCTGTACTGACAACCTTCGCCGATATCTCGGGCGCGGCGGCGCTGTCGGGCGTGCGGTCGCGTCCCGCCTCTGCCCTCTGCTTCTGGTTGGCGATGACATGGCGCAAACGTCTGGCAAGCGCTTCACGGGTGTAAGGTTTCGACAGAAGCTCGACGCCCGGATCCAGCTTGCCACCATGAACAATGGAGTTTTCCGTGTAACCGGACGTAAACAGGATCGCCAGATGAGGCATGCGCTCCTTCACGCGCCGTGCCATCTCGCTGCTTTTGAGCGGCCCGGGCATGACCACATCGGTAAAGATGACATCGATCGGCACGCCGCTTTCGGCCACCGTCAATCCAGCCTGAGCATCCCGTGCGGTGAGCACGCGATAGCCGAGATCAGACAGCATTTCTACCACGGTGCCACGCACCTCATCGTCGTCCTCGACAACGAGAACGGTTTCAGATCCACCGACGACGGGACCGTTGTGAACGACGATCTCGCGATCCTCATCGGCAATGGAGCGCGGCAGATAGATGCGAACCGTCGTTCCCTGCCCGATCTCCGAATAGATCTTCACATGACCGCCGGACTGCTTGACGAAACCATAGACCATCGACAGGCCAAGACCCGTCCCCTTGCCTTCAGGCTTGGTGGAAAAGAATGGTTCGAAGACGCGGTCGAGGATTTCCGGTCGCATGCCGCTGCCGGTGTCGGTCACCGCAAGCATGACATATTGTCCAGGTTCGACCTCAGCATGACTGCGGGCATAGTCCATGTCCAACGAGGCATTGCCCACTTCGATCGTCAGCTTGCCAGCGCCTTCCATTGCATCGCGCGCGTTGATCGCAAGGTTCAGAAGGGCGTTCTCAACCTGAGTCGGGTCGGCAAACGTATTCCACAGGCCACCCGCCGTGATGACCTCGACTTCGACCGCTTCGCCGAGCGAGCGTCTGAGAAGATCGTCCATGCCGGCGACGAAACGGCCGACATTGATCACCCTCGGTTCCAGCGCCTGACGACGTCCGAAAGCCAGGAGTTGGCTTGCCAGTTTCGCGCCACGGCTGACCCCGGCCAGCGCATTGCCGACCCGGCGCTCCGCCCGTTCGTTACCCGCGACATCCTTGGAGAGGAGCTGAAGATTTCCGGCAATGACCTGGAGCAGGTTGTTGAAGTCATGCGCAACGCCGCCGGTCAACTGGCCGATGGCCTCCATTTTCTGCGCCTGCTGAAGCGCAAGCTCCGTCTGGCGGCGCTCGGCAATTTCCTTTTCGACGCGCGCCTCAAGGCCTTCGTTCAACTGACGAAGCTGCTCTTCGGCCCTGATCCTGTGACGGATTTCACGCTCGAGATTGGCGGCATGTTCCTTTAGAGCCACCTCCGCGCTGCGCTGCTCGGTGATGTCGGTATGGACGCCGACCCACTCAATGATATCGCCTGTTTCTCCGATGATCGGCACGCCACGAATGGCGAACGTGCGATACATGCCGTCACACCTACGGACACGATGTTCCCATACATAGGTGGCCTTGGCTGCAACCGCGCGATTCCAGCTGTTTATGGAACCTTCGCGATCAGCCGGGTGCACCGCCTCGGCCCAACCGAAACCCTGATATTCCTCGAAAGACTGGCCGGTCAGTTGCGACCATGCTGGCTGTTCACCCTTCATCCGTCCTTCGGGACTGTTGGTCCACAATACGCCATGAACTGCATTGACCGCGGCCTTGAAACGGCTGTTGCTGACGATAATTTCGCGCTCTGCCTGCTTGCGGTTTTCGATATCTATGATGAGGATGTAGCAGCCGTCGACTTCACCTCTGTGATCGCGTCTTGGAACATAACGAATTTCAGCCGCATGCCGTACTCCATCAGCACGTTTGATGGTGGTATCGGACACAACCTCCTCACCAGCCATCGCCTTTTCTATGAAGGGCTTGCGCTCGCGAAAGAATTCCTCGCCGACGACATCGATAACTTGCTTGCCAAGAACATCTTCAGGCTTGCGCCCGAACCACTCGAAATAGCCCTGATTGGCAAAGCGATAGGTGTAGTTGAGGTCGATGAAGCCGACGAGAATGGGCAAAGCGGCGGTTAAACGGCTGAGTTCCTCGCGGCTTGCCGCCAGCGCCTGAACTGTCTTAACCTTTTCGGTGTTCTCAAGAACCGTACATAACAGACCTTCGACAACACCCGCATCATTATAGATCGGCGTGTAGAAGAGATCGAATACCACTTCTTCCGCAGCGCCGTTTCGGTGAAGCACCATTCTCTGATCGCGGAAGGACTGGATTTCTCCACGAAAACCCGCTTCCAGAACTTTCCGATTCCAGTCCCAGATTTCCGGCCACACCTGTGCAGCGGTACCACCAAGCGCTTGCGGATGTTTGTTTCCGGCAATTTCGAAGTAGCCGTCATTGTAGATCATCACATGATCGGGCCCCCACATCAAAACCTGCGGGATGGGGGAGTTAACGACTGAATTCACCTTCAACCGCAATATGGACGACCAGTTGGAAATCGGCCCCAACGAGGTTCTGGACCAGTCGAACGCCCGTACCAGCGCACCGGCTTCTCCACCGCCAACGGGCCAATTGGCCGAAGCGTCCATATCACTCATGCAAATTCACCAACAAGAACGTAGGCTTGCAACAGCCAAGCCTTGAACACAGGAAGTGGAAAGCGCTTTCGCTCGCCCTTTCGAATGCACTTATGAAGCTTTTTTTTCAACACTATGCAAGAGGCATGGAAGCGCTATTAGGTACAGCCATGTGCCAACCACTTCGAAAGAGCGTTTGAGGCCGCTTTTCCAGTTGCAAAACAAGCCGTTAGAAGGTATCCGCCCGTCGGCGCCTCCCAGTCGAGCATCTCCCCCGCGACGAAGACGCCCGGGCGTGCTCTGAGCATGTAATCGTCATCAATGCCCTCCCAGCGAATCCCTCCCGCGCTGGAGATTGCTTCTGCGATCGGACGAGGCGCATCTAGACTGAGTGGAAGCGCCTTGATCAGCCGTGCGATCTGACTGGCAGACATGCCCGCGAGGGATCCGCATTCGCGCAAAAGCGCCACCTTTACCGGCGGAAGACCAACACTCTTGCGCAATCTGTTCGAGAGACTGTCCTTGCTGGAGCCGCGCGCCAGATCCCGCTCGATGCGCTCCTCGGAACGACCCGGCGCCAGATCAATTGTCAAGACGGCTTGGCCTGTCGCCGAGAGGCTATCCCTTAGCGCGGCGGAATGGGCGTAGATCAGACTACCCTCCACGCCATGCCGGGTGACGACAAACTCGCCTTCGAACCGCCCGGCAGACGAGGTCGTGGTCACGGATTTTACCGGCTCGCCAGCGAAACGATCGCGAAAATGGTCGCTCCAGGCAACGTCGAAGCCGCAATTGGCCGGCTGGAAATCCGCGACATCGACTCCGGCATTTCGGAGTTCTTCCACCCACTCCCCGGTTGAGCCAAGCCGCGGCCAGCTCGCTCCACCAAGCGCAAGCAAGACAGCATCCGGTCTGATCTCAAGCGGCCCAGTCGGGGTCTCGAAGAGAAAGGTGCCATCACCCAGTCCAATCCACCGATGTCTGGTCCTGATTTCGACACCGTCACTAGCGAGACGGCCAAGCCATGCGCGTAGCAAGGGTGACGCTTTCATTGCCCGCGGAAAGACCCGGCCGGATGTGCCGACGAAGGTTTCTTGTCCCAATGCATGCGCCCAGTCGCGCAGCATAGACGGGGTAAAGCGATCGAGAGCTTGTTTCAGCCGAGGCTGCGAAGCACCGTAGCGCGTGGTGAAGAGTGCGTAGTCCTCGCCGTGGGTGATATTGAGCCCGGACTTCCCGGCCATTAAAAACTTTCGCGCAACGGTCGGCATAGCTTCATAAACAGTTACGTCTACACCCGACGAGGACAGCTCTTCGGCAGCCATGAGGCCCGCCGGGCCTGCGCCAATGATAGCAACCTGTTTTCTGCGCATCGCCAACCGTCATCCTTCGCGTGTTTGCTCTTATTAATCCGTTTGCCACCGTGCGTATATCCGCTATTGAGACGTCATGTTCACACTGACCCGAACGGTAAACTTCGAGCAGGACATCAGGAAAAGCCGGTTCCTCGCGATAGCTGGTCCGGTGGCCGATGAGGACGCGGCTAAACGCTTCATCGCTCAGCACTCTAACTCCGCAGCCAATCATAACTGCTGGGCCTGGAAGATCGGACAAAACTACCGCTTCAACGATGACGGCGAACCTTCCGGCACAGCGGGCAAACCCATTCTTCAGGCCATTGATGGACATGCCCTCGATCATGTCGCGGTGGTCGTGACGCGCTGGTTCGGGGGCATTCTCCTTGGCAGCGGTGGTCTCATGCGCGCCTATGGCGGAACGGCGGCATCCTGCCTCAAAAGCGCGGAAAAGACTGCCATCATTCCAGCCTATCAGGCACGACTGAGCTGCGTTTTTTCCGATCTCGCACTGGTCAAGGCACGCCTTCTTTCCATCGATCACCTTGTGATCGAGAGTGAAACATTCACCGACTCGGGCGCGGATCTGAAGTTGTCCGTGCCGGTCAGCGAGGCGGAGCGCATTGCGCAAACGATCCAGGACGTGACCAGCGGACGTGCCAATCTTCCCCTGCCGGAGTAGCAGGCCTGTGCTGCGCTGGCATGCTCCCCAAAACATGCTATGAGGCGTGCATGTCCGTCGATTTGCACAACCCGATCTATAATCCGCCGCGCGTGCCCTTCATCTCGATTGTCCATCAGGATGAAGGCTTTCTCGTGCTGGACAAGCCAAGCGGCCTCCTGTCGGTACCGGGACGTGACCCGGCTCTTGCGGACAGTCTCGCAACCCGAGTGCAAAAACAGTTTCCATCAGCGCAGATGATCAACCGCCTGGATAAGGACACTTCAGGTATCGTCTTGGTGTCTCTCAATAAAAAGGTGCATGCGGCGATTGCCAGCCAGTTCGAAAGCCGCACGACACGAAAGATCTACAAGGCTATCGTCTGGGGAGACGTTAAGGGCGAGGATGGTGAGATTGATCTCCCGCTTGCCTTGGACCAGGACAACAAGCCACGCCATCGGGTGGATTACGCGGACGGTCGCCCGGCGCAAACGCAATGGCATGTTTTGGAGCGTCTTCCTCTGCCTTCAACGCGGCTCGAGCTGCGGCCTCTGACAGGAAGAACTCACCAGTTGCGCGTCCACATGAAAGCAATCGGTCATCCAATTCTCGGAGATGAATTCTACGCGGAAAGTGAGGCACTTGCGGCATCGGGCCGTCTTCTGTTGCATGCGGAAGAGCTCGGTTTCACCCATCCCGATGGGGGCGATGTCACCTTTCGTGTTCTAGCCCCCTTTTGAGATGCATGATGGCACCGAAACAAACCAAAGAAGAATTTGTCGTTGATTTTGTCGGTGGAGCAGTCGGTCATCGGCTGCGCTCCGGTGAAGGACGCGGGCAGGCCTTGCCGAAGGCAGCTGGCTTCACCAAAGGCCGTACACCGCGTGTCGTAGACGCGACGGCGGGACTGGGCCGGGATGCGTTTCTGCTCGCCTCACTCGGTGCTGACGTAACGTTGATTGAAAGATCGCCGGAGATGCATGCGCATCTGGCAGACGGGATTGCTAGGGCGAAGGCGGAAGGCGGAATCTATGAAGAAATCGCATCACGCATGACCCTTCTTCTTGGCGATTCCAGAGACTTGATAAAGGTTCTATCCCCCGAGGTGGTTGTCGTCGATCCGATGCATCCACCGCGCCATAACAGTGCGCTGGTGAAGAAGGAGATGAGGGTATTACGCGCTGTGGTGGGTGCAGACCCGGACCAGCTTGAGCTGATGATGACAGCCCTGGAATGCGCATCGAAAAGGGTTGTACTGAAGTGGCCGCTGAGGGCGGCGCCGATGGAGGGACTGCCAAAGCCCTCTCACCAGATTTGCGGAAAAAACACCCGCTACGACGTCTTCATGATGTTCCGAAATTTGCCTGCAGACGACTAGCGAAAAACGGGTTTGCGATGGGCGTTCATCAATAGCTCATGACGCGAAGCAAACTCCCCGAAAAGCTTGCGAAGACGTTTCTCCTCAGCTTCGTCAAGCCTGTAGCGCCGGCAAAATTCCACGACGCTCAAAATCGGCTTGACCTCTGTAGTGTCGAGCGTGCCCTTATCCAATATTTGCATGATGCCCTCCTGTCTGACGTGGATAAACGCCGCGCCAAAGGGAATGTTCCTCACTAAAATGCGTGGAGGATATTTTGCATGCGCGAACACGCGTCGATCAAGTTTTCTTGACGCTTGTTGTTGCAACTAAAAAACGCTCGAATTGTTCCCGGTCCGCTCGATAAAAACTGGAAGGGAGTGCCATGTTGCGCCTACGAAAGATGCTGTCCACCACGATTCTATCCGCCATGCTGACTGTGCCGGGCTACGCCATCGCACAATCATCCGGCCCGGCTGAAACCAACCCGCCGCACGGCAAAGATCAGAGGCCTGCTTTCGAAGGGCAGACCCGAGCGCCACAGCCGGAGAAAATGCCGTCTCTGCAAAAGACCGTCATAGCCGACGACCTGCCGCATCTGTGGTCGATGGCCCTACTTCCCGACGGGCGTATCCTTGTAGCGGCCAAGGAAGGCGCCATGCACATCCTCGCCGGGGGTAAAGTCGGTCCTGCTATCGAAGGCGTGCCGGAAGTCGCTTCGTCTGGCCAGGGCGGTCTTCTCGACATTGCACTCGCACCTGACTTCGCCACATCGGGAATGATCTATTTTTCGTTCTCCGAGCCGCGCGATGGCGGGAACGGCACCTCGGTAGCCTCTGCAAAGCTCGTTGAGAAAGACGGCTCGGCAACATTGGAGAACACCACCGTTATCTTTCGTCAAATGCCGACCTATGACGGAGACAAGCATTTCGGCTCGCGGCTGGTCTTTGGCAAGAATGGGGAGCTCTATGTGACGGTGGGCGAACGCTCCGACAAGGAACCACGTGTTCAGGCGCAGGATCTGTCCAGCGGCTTGGGAAAAGTTTTCCGGATCGACACCAGCGGCAAGGCGCTCAAGGACAACCCTTTTGCCGGACGTGAAAACGCGTTGCCTGAAATCTGGAGTTATGGTCACCGCAACATCCAGTCTGCCGCCCTCGACGGTGAGGGACGCCTCTGGACAGTAGAACACGGGCCGAAGGGCGGCGATGAGCTCAACCGTCCCCAAGCGGGTCTGAATTACGGCTGGCCGGTCATTACTTACGGCATCGAATATAGCGGCGACAGGGTTGGTGAAGGCTCGACCGCCAAGGAGGGCATGGAGCAGCCAGTCTATTATTGGGATCCCGTCGTCGGTCCTTCGGGCATGGTTTACTATGATGGCGATGCAATTGCGGAGTGGAAGGGCTCCTTCCTCATCGGCGGCTTGGTTACCAAGGGTCTGGTGGTGCTGAAAATGGACGGCGACAAGGTTGTGTCGGAAGGGCGTCTGCCGCTGGACGCACGCATCCGTGACGTGGAGCTTGGAAAAGATGGCTCTGTCTACGCCGTGACCGAAGAGCGGGGCGGCGGAAAATCGCAGATCATTCGCCTGGCTCCGGAAGCCTGATCAAATTCGCAGGAGCGGGCGCGTCCCGCTCCTTTTTTGCGGGAACGGACGCTGTTCACGACAGTTATTTGAGGAAACTCGAAGGCAGCGTGAGCATCATGAACCAACATCCCGTCCGACTCCTGAAGAAAATCGGCCTCACCTATGTCAGCGATCAGGAACCGGGCATTACCCGGGAGCGGCGCGGCAAAGGCTTTTCATACCGGCTTCCGGATGGCACGCTGCTCTCCGACAAGATAGAAATTACCCGCATCCGGTCACTGGCCATCCCACCGGCCTATCAGCGCGTCTGGATTTGCATGGAGCCCTCCGGGCATCTTCAGGCAACCGGCTTTGATGCGAGAGCGCGCAAGCAGTATCGTTATCATGCCGATTGGCATGCCTTCCGGGGTGAAACGAAATTTTTCCAGCTGAAGGCGTTTGGTGAAGCCCTCCCGGCGATTCGCCGCAAGGCGATTTCCGACATAGAAAAGGACGTTAACGGCCAGAGCCGGACACTTGCCGCACTGGTGCTTCTTCTGGATGCAGCCTATCTTCGCGTGGGCAACAAGACTTATCTGGAGAGCAACGGAACCTATGGAGCCACCACTCTTCTGAAGCGCCACGTGTCACTCGGAGAAACCATCGAATTGCGGTTCGTTGCAAAGGGTGGCCAGAAGGTCCGCCGCAGCCTCCGGCATCCCCGCCTGCAGAAAATCCTTGAAGAAATCGCCGACTTGCCCGGCAAGCAGCTCTTCGTCTGGCAGGATGAAAATCACGTCGTCCATCCAATCGATTCCAGCGCGTTGAACGCTTACCTTTCGGAAACATCAGGCGAAGGCATATCGGCCAAGACCTTTCGCACATGGGGCGGTACGCTGGCAGGGTTCTGCCATGCCGCCGAGCGGCTGGCGAGCGGAAGTACACCGACGATCAAAAGCATCTGCGAGGCAGCCGCTGAAGAACTGTCCAACACGCCGACCATCTGCCGCAAAAGTTATGTGCATCCCTCCGTCCTCTCCCTGGCAACGGAGCCCAAAGCCATCAAGCGGCTGGAGACCGTTCTCGAAGCCCCTGCCAAAGCGATATCTGGGTTGAGGGCCGACGAAAGGCGCCTGATTGCCTATCTCCCCTGATAACCGGGTGCGCTGATCGATCTCTTCCGTTCAGCTTGGTGTCAGCAACGCCCTCCAGAAGGCACTGATGAGCCGGCAAAGCAAAATAACTGTGCGCCTCCGGCTACACCCATTGCCACTGGAGAGCATAAGTTTTGGCACCTTTGACAGATGACCTTCATCGCAGCACCATCCGGCGTCCCGAGATCGGCAGCATCACGCTAAGTGTTATTACTGCGCTCTATCTGCTTTTCTTCATGAACCAAACCTTCTGGTCGAAGGTGAACACGCATCTCTCGGCCTATCCAGTGGCCATATACGCGCTCTACATTGCGATGACGGCGTTTTTCATCGCAGTTCTGGTGACATTCTCGGCGAAGTACATCATGAAGCCGATCTTCATGGTGTTGATCGTCATTTCGGCATTGTGCTCCTGGTTCATGGATCGCTTCGGAGCGGTTATCGACCGCGACATGGTGCGTAATGCATTCGAAACGACCACCGGCGAAGCGAACAATCTGATCACATCTGCTTTCGTCGTGCATATGATCATTTATGCGCTCGTTCCAATCGTGCTTCTCGCGTTCGTCCGCATCCGCCATCGCCCAATTCTCGGGAAGCTTTTCTGGAATACGGTCAGCGTGATCGCTTGCCTGGTCATCATCGCCGGAATGGGTGCGTTAAACTCCAAAACCTTCACCACTGCCATTCGTCAGCACCGGGACATCGTCAAGAGCCTGAACCCAATCACGCCGATCTTCTCGACCGCGCATTATCTCCAGGCCGCGAATAAGGAAGCGCAACTGACGGTCACGCAGACTGGTCTGGATGCGAAAGTGAAGGCCCCGGTCGTGGCTATCAACAAGCCGCGCATCACGGTGGTCGTTGCGGGCGAGACCGCTCGCGCTGCAAATTTTTCCCTGAACGGCTACGGACGGGAAACCAATCCGGAACTGAAGAAAAGAAATATCATCTATTTCCCGAGCACGGTCAGCTGCGGAACCTCCACTGCAATCTCCATTCCCTGCATGTTCTCGAAGTTCACCCGTTCGGAGTACACACATAGCAAGGCGCTTTCGAACGAGAATGTCATGGACGTTCTGGTCCATGCCGGCATCGACGCGCAGTGGCTCGACAATGACACCGGAAGCAAGGGCGTTGCCGACAGAATTCCCTATTTCGACCTGAGCGCGACGCGCGATCCCACCTTCTGCAAGACAGGTGAATGCAGCGACGACATCTTTCTCGACAGGCTGGACAGCTGGCTCGACCGCGTTACGAAAGACAGCGTCATCGTCATTCATCAACTTGGCAGCCACGGTCCGTCCTACTATCTTCGCTATGGCGACAATTTCAGGACATTCACGCCGGATTGCCGCACCTCCGAACTCGGCAATTGCAAGGACGAAGAGATCGTCAACTCATATGACAACACGATCCTTTACACGGACCATTTCCTCTCGGCCATCATTGACAAGCTGAAGGCACGCTCCAACAAGCTGGCGACGGGGATGCTCTACGCTTCCGACCATGGTGAGTCTCTTGGGGAAAACGGCCTCTATCTCCATGGCGCACCTTACATGCTTGCACCGGCAGAACAGACGCACGTGCCATTCCTTGTCTGGATGGATGATGATTTTGCACGCTCCATGGGTGTCGACCGCGCCTGCCTTGCCGACGAGGCAAAGGCTGGTGGCAAGTCCCACGACAATTTCTTCCATAGTATCCTCGGCATGATGAACGTTTCGACTTCAGTCTATGACTCATCGCTCGATGTGTTCCGCCCGTGCCAGTCGAAGCCCTCGACCTGACAGACAATCGCCTTGACGACGAACTGCCCGGAGCGATACGCATGGGCAGTTCAGGAGTGAGGGTCGAGTTGCGGGTTCTATTGGTTGAAGACGATCACGTTTTGGGAGAGGCGCTGAGGGACCATGTTGCCGCGGCAAATCACGCGGTGGATTGGTTTCAGACATTGAGCGAAGCGACAGCCGCAACTCAGACTGTGAGCTACGGCTTGATCCTGCTCGATCTGCGTCTACCCGACGGAGAAGGACTGGCACTGCTTCGAACGCTGCGCAAAGCAAACAACCCTGTTCCCGTTATCATCCTGACTGCCCATGACCAGGTCTCGGATCGGATCGAAGGCCTGAACGCAGGTGCCGACGATTATCTCGTCAAGCCGTTCAATCTGGGCGAGTTGACCGCACGGATGCTCGCCGTGTCGCGACGTTATGAAGGCCGTTCGACGCCGATCGTCAGGCTACCGGGAATTGAGATCGATCAGGCAGCGAAGAGTATTACGGTCAATGACCGGTCGCTGTCGCTGAGTGCGCGCGAGTGGGCGGTGCTTGAGAAACTTGTCGAAAGGCCGGGCGCACTCGTCTCGAAAGCGCAATTACAGGAAACGCTCTACGAATTCGGCGCCGAGATAGAGAGCAATACCGTCGAGGTCTATGTCAGCCGCCTGCGCAAGAAAATCGGCTCTGACCGCGTCGAAACCGTAAGAGGACTTGGTTATACGATACGCTGATCTCATCCCCCAGAAGAACAGCATGACGCGTCGGATGGTTCTTGCTCTCGTGAGCGTGCTGGCGCTTTCCTGGATGGTCGCTTGCGCCATGGGCGTGATGGTGATGCAGGACGAATTTGCCGAAATATTCGATAGCGGTGTCCAGGAAACAGCCGACAGGCTGCTGCCGCTTGTCGCTGAGGATCTTCGCGAGCGCAGTCCGGAGGCGCAGCGCCGCCTAGGCCAACCCAGCACCGGCACGGAATATCTGACTTATCAGGTACGCGACCGCGACGGCGCGGTCCTGCTGCACTCCCACGACAGTGCCAGAGAGGGCTTCGACGTGCCGCTCACACCGGGTTTCGCCGACACCGATACCCAGCGGATCTACACTGTCGTCACACCGGAAGGTGATCTTTACCTTCAGGTGGCGGATGCCTTTGCCAATCGGCGTGAAGCCATAGAGGAGGCTTCAACGGCACTTATACTGCCTGTTCTGGTCCTCATCCCTGCAAGCATCATCGCGGTTATCCTGGTCATTCGCCGTACCCTTGCGCCAATCCAGATATTGAGGGACGATATTGGCCGTAAGGATGGCGGCAATCTCGCGCCCGTCGATTCAGGCACACTTCCCGCCGAACTCGATCCAATAGCGCGCTCTGTGAATCTGCTTCTGGAAAGATTGCGCTCCGCATTGGAGGCGGAGCGCTCTTTCGCCTCCAACAGCGCGCATGAATTGCGTACACCGATCGCAGGCGCATTGGCACAGGCACAGCGCCTCAAAGCCGATATTCCGGCCAACTTGGCAGGCCGCGTCGACCAGATTGAATTGTCGCTCTCGAATCTGGCGCAACTCTCCGAGAAACTGCTGCAAATGTCGCGCGCCGAAGCAGGTATCGGCATTTCGGATACGCTTGTCGATCTTCTGCCAGTCGTTGGACTGATGGTGACGGACATGGATCGTTCTGAACTTGGTAACGGCCGCATCCGCCTTCACCATGCTGCGGATGCGGCGCTGAAAGCCAAAATCGATCCCGACGCCTTTGGCATCGCTATCCGAAACCTCCTGGAAAATGCGCTGACACATGGCGCGGAGGATTCCAAGGTGGAGGTGTTTGTGGAGGATAGCACCGTACGGGTGGTCAATGATGGTCCGACCGTTGATCCTGCGTTGCTGCCACGCCTGACGACGCGTTTCATGCGGGGCCAGACCCAGGCTGCCGGCTCAGGGCTTGGCCTTGCCATCGTAAGCAATCTCGCAGAGCGGATGAACGCGTCCCTGACGCTTGCCTCTCCCGCACCCGGCCGTGAAGAAGGCTTCGAGGCGCGTATCGATCTGCCAAAGCAAGGTTGAGGCCTTCGGAAACAATATCCGAAGGCCGGGTTCGCTCAATCCTCGTGGATGTGGCTGTGGTCGCGCGTATCGCGCATCTTTACATACACAATCAATGATAGCGCGATCATCAGCGTAACATACCAGAAGAACCAGCTTTCATGCCCAATCTGCTTGAATTTCAAGGCTACGAATTCCGCAGTGCCGCCAAAGATGGTGTTGGCCAGCGCATAGGGGAGCGCCACACCGAGCGCACGAATATGGGCGGGAAACAGCTCTGCTTTAACCACCGCGTTGATCGACGTGTAGCCCGTTACGATCAATAGGCCGCCAAGCACCAGGGCAAACGCGATATAAGGGTCTGTGGTCGTCGAAAGAACGCTGAAGATGACATAGGTGAACAGCGTGCCAAGAATACCGAAACCGACCATCAGCGGCTTACGGCCGATTTTATCCGACAGGGCGCCTGCCAGCGGCTGGCAAAGCATGAAGACAAAAAGCGCGACCGTGGTGATCTCGGTCGCGGATTCCTTGCTGAAACCGGACGTATTGACGAGGAATTTCTGCAGATAGGTGGTGTAGGCATAGAAAGCGAGCGTGCCGCCAGATGTCAACGCCATCACCATCAGCGCCTCTTTCGGATAGTGCTTGAAGAGCGCCCATCCGCTGGATTTTGGTGTCTGAGCGGTGGCTGCCTTAGCGTTCTGGAAAGAGTGGGTTTCGACAAGCCCGCGCCGGATGTAGAACACCGCGATGGCAAGGATACCACCGATGAAAAAGGGAATGCGCCAGCCCCATTGGCTGAGTTGCTCTGGCGTCAACAGGCGCTGTAACACCAGAAGCACGGCAAGCGCGACAAGCTGACCGGAAATAAGCGTCACATACTGAAAACTGGAAAAGAAGCCACGGCGGTTCTTTCCCGCCATTTCGCTGAGATAGGTTGCGCTTGCCCCATATTCGCCGCCAACGCTGATCCCTTGGATCAGGCGCGCGAGAACGAGAATGGCGGGCGCTGCAATGCCGATCGTCTCGTGCCCGGGCGTCACGGCAATCATTAGAGATCCCAGACACATGAGCGTTACAGACAGCGTCAGCCCCGCCTTGCGGCCCTTGCGGTCTGCGTAGGTTCCCATCAGCCATGCACCGATCGGACGCATCAGAAAGCCCACGGCAAATACCGCGGCTGCACTCAACAGCTCTGCCGTCTGGTTGCCAGATGGAAAGAAGATCGGCGCGAAATAAAGGGTAAATGCGGAATAGACATACCAATCATACCATTCGACGAGGTTGCCCGCCGATCCGCCGATGATCGACTTCAATCTCGTTTTTTGATCAGGAGGAGTTCCAGCGGTTGTTTGATCTGGAAGGTTGCTCATGGTGGTCTCCGTTTATTTCAAGCCGGAAAAACAATATTTGGGCCGTGGGGTGCTGGTATCAGCAACTGGCGTCTGAGGGCTATACACCCCCGCAACAAGAGCGGACAAGATAATTCGGACTACTTATTGTTTGCAAGTATAGGTGCTTCGTGGCGTCTCGCCATGAGACTTTCATCCGACCGGTATGACCTCGGCACAGGTGCCCGGCTAGGCAGTTCTTTCTATACCTGTGAACATCGTTTGAAACATAAACTGCGGGATTGCTTTCACTGCGGCGTCTCCCCTATTGGAATCCAATGACCTACGCGTTTTCGCTTCTCAAGCCATCCAAGCTTCTGTTGCCGCTCACGCGGGCAGCCGAAGCGCTGGCGCGCTTCGATGAACGGGTGAGCCGTTCGCCAATCCGCGAGGGGTTCCTGCAGCGGCAGAATTTTCAGGACGCGGTCTCTTCCCTCTGGATCGATGGCGAATTGGTGCATGTCGAGGATCTTGTCCTTCACGATGCACGGATGGATATCCGAGCTCCTACAAACGAAATCGTCAACGCACACCGTATCCTTCGCGCAAGACGATTGATGGAAAGCCATGCGCCGCAGTGGCCGTTCGGCGACGAGGGCATCAATCTGTTGCGTGGCAAAAGTTCACAACCGCAGCCGCTATCGCCAAATGTCGATACTGATAACGACGACACTGAACAGCCCGACCGCGAAGACAAGAACAATACGGATGACGCTCTTGCCGAGGAGCTCGCCGAAATGGATGCCCTGCTTTTACGCAGCAGCGCTATGGTCAGCGATGCCCTCAGCTACCGTTCACCCGCGTTGCGATCCTCAGAAATACCCGAGGACAGGGGGGCCGTAGAGGAAAGCGAAGACGACCGGCTTCAGCAATGGCGAAAGCTTGTGGATCAATGCGTTGATCATCCCGGACCGCTCCGTGCGGCGATACTGCTTGATGCCTGGCGCAGCCTTGAGGTTCTGGATCGCAGCCCCTGGCTTGGCCGTCAGTTGGCAGCGGCCTCCCTTCGCGCGGGGGGATTGGCAACGCTTCCGGCGCTTAACACCGGACTCCGCACCATCCAACGAGAGCGACGCCATTCACCGCATCAGGAGGAGCGTCTGATCGCAATCCTCGACGGGATGCATGAGGCTTCGCAACTGGGAATGAGGGAACATGACCGCCTGCTAAACGGCAGGAGCCGCATGGAGAGGCGACTTGCGGGAAGGCGTTCGAATTCGAGGCTTCCCGACCTGATCGAACTCGTTCTCGCAAATCCTGTCGTGTCCACCGCGATGATCGTCAAGGCGCTCGGTACCACGCCGCAGGGTGCAGTCGTTCTTGCCAATCAACTGGAATTGCGAGAGATGACGGGGCGCGGACGGTTCAGGGCGTGGGGGATTTTGTAGCCCCACGCCCCTCGTTTAGGCAGGTTTGATCAGCTTGCCATCGCGTAGCGTGGGTGCGAATGCGCCGCGCCGATCCTGCTTTCACTACCGACACGGAAGCGTCCAACCATGCTGGCCAGGTTTTCTGTTTCCTGCGACAAGCTCTGAGCCGCCGCTGTGGTTTCTTCAACCATCGCCGCGTTTTGCTGTGTCACCTTGTCCATCTGATCGGCCGCAGACGAAACCTCGCGAAGGCTGACAGCCTGTTCGCGAGCGCCGGAGGCGATCTGGTTGACGGTCTGGCTCATGCCGACAACCTGCTCGACGATCTTGCCGAGAGACGCACCGGTTTCCTCAACTAGTTGAACCCCGACCTCTACCTGGCTGGACGACATGGAGATCAAACTCTTGATCTCCTTTGCGGCCTGCGCAGAACGCTGAGCCAGTTCCCGCACTTCCTGGGCAACGACAGCAAAGCCCTTACCTGCCTCGCCAGCGCGGGCAGCTTCCACGCCGGCATTCAATGCCAAGAGGTTCGTCTGGAAGGCGATTTCATCGATCACACTGATGATATTGCCAATCTTGCTGGACGATCCTTGAATTTCAGTCATTGCGGCGACGGCACGGGCAACGACATCACCACCCTTTTCAGCATCGCCCCTGGCGCTTGCGACCTTTCTTTGCGCATCGGATGCACCTTCAGCTGTGTCGTTGACGCCACGGGTGACTTCGCTCAGAGCTGCAACGGTTTCTTCCAGAGACGCAGCCTGCTGCTCGGTGCGGCGCGCAAGATCGTTCGACGCCGTGGAAATTTCGGTAAGGCCGGAGCGGATGGTATAGACCGCCTGCACGACATTGCTGATAGTTTCTTCAAGTGCGGTAACGGACACATTGAAGTTCTGCCGGATAGACTCGAATTCCGGCGCGACTTTTTCGTTCATCCGCACGGTCAGATCGCCAGCCGCCAGAGCGTTGAAGCGGCTCTGAACAACTTCCACGAAGTGACGGAGGTCTTCTGCTTTGGCGTTGTCCACGTCACTCTGACGCTTGCGGTCCGATTCGACTTGACGTTGCAGCTGCTCCTGCTCGGCCTGGACGTCCTCGCCGCGAGCCAGCGCGAAGCGGAATTTCTCAAGAGCGGCTGCCAGATTGCCGAGTTCATCCTTCTTTCCGGTCTGGGCTACCTGGTCCTTGTAGTTGCCATTCGCCATCTTGCCGACCGACCCCAAAACGGAGGTCAGAGGCTTCTTGATCAGGATCTGGGTCGCGACGAGAATAACGCCGAGCGTCACTACGAGAATGATCAGGCTACCGATCAGCATGTTGTAGATCTGCTGCCAGACAGGCGCGGAGAAAACCGCTGGCGGCACGTCCAGTACCGTCGCCCAGGTGGTGTTCATGCCAGGCGCAGTGAACGGATAGATCAGGCGGACAGAACCATCGGGAAGGCCGTGGATCACACGTACCTTTCCGTCTCCCAAGGCCTGCTTGACCTGATCGGCGCCGACATCGGCGTAGTCCTTCATCAGATTGTCGGCGTTGGTGTGCGACAGCCACTTGCCGTTGCTCGCCAGCAACATGACGCTGCCACCCTCGAAAGGCTTGATCTGCGACAGGCTGGCGGTCAGATCGTCGAGCTTTATATCGACACCCGCCATACCCACGAGCGTGCCACCCACCTTCACCGGCACCGAGACCGATGTGACGAGCTTCTGCATGTTGGTGAGATAGGGAGAGGTGATGAGTGGCTTGCCGGTCTTCAGCACGCCGCCATAATACTCATCCTCCGGCTTGATCGACCATGTCGAGAACTCAACCTTGCCGCTATCACTCTTGGTCCAGTAGGGCGTGAAGATGCCCTCCTTGTTCAGCCCCTCGGTGCCCACGGTCGGCTTCGGGCTTTTGCCATCAACCAGTTCACACATCCATGCGCCAAAAACGTTTGGATATTGCGGCGCTACGGTCTCGATCATCGAAACGATGTCGGCGCGGCTGCGCGAACCTTTCTCAATGAAGCCACCGATGGTGGCAGCAAGCGTTGCGCCTGCCGATGTTGCGACGGATATATCTGCAGCGATACGCTGGCTGACCGCACCTGCCTTCTCCGTTGCAAGTGCCATGACGTCATGCTCTGTCGCTGACTTCACGTTCAGAACGTTGACGGCGGTGTAAGCAATCATGATGCCGGCGATAGCTGTTCCGGTGGCTAGGATAAGCTTTCCGGAAACGGAATTGAGAATCTTCTTCATGCGACGAGCCCTCTAACTTCAGGGCGACGTTAGTGTAAACTTTTAAACAATCTGCAAACAAATCGCTGAAAGAAGAACATTGTCTAATTGATAGTCCTTGAAATGGATTGATTGCTTTATCTGTCAGAAAAACCCACGGCTCTGCTTGATCGACAAATCACGAGAGCTGGCAGATCAGTCTTCCCTCACGGCCCGGAAATAAAAAGAGGTGACTGACGTCCAGCCACCTCTTCCTTGCTTGTTCTAATCCTACCTCTCAGAAACGAGTGACTGATGCACGCGCGTCGTTCTTGACGCTACAGCATCGGCCTTCCCGCGCGTAGGTCACTTACCATTCAAGCTGGGTAGCGCGATGCGTACCAGTTTTGGAACAAGGTGTATTGGCTTTCCAGATGACGGCGCTGCGATGCGCTTAATTCGTCCGTCTCGTTAAAATGCAGCGTGTATTCGGTATCGCCGTTCAGGACCATCAGATACTTGTAGTGCAGAACGAGGTCAGGACCTTCATCATAGGTCGAGAGCACCGTCAGAGCCTCTTCCAACTCGCGCGCTTCGACGCGTGCCGCTGCATCGCCCTTGGCTGCCTTTTCGCACAATGCGACCAGATGCAGCACTTCCTTCGGCAGGGCATTCCCGATACCGGTGATGGCGCCGCCGGCGCCACAGTTGACGAAGCCATGATAGACACCCGTATCTACGCCGACCATGAGGGTCAGGTCGTCGTCACCGGCGGTGATGTTTTCAGCAGCGTAAGTCATATCCTGCTTGCCGCCGAACTCCTTGAAGCCGATGAGGTTCGAATAGCGCGAGCGCAGATCGAAGAAGAGATCGGCGCGGGTGGCGAAACCGTAATAAGGGCTGTTGTAGATGACCGCCGGCAGACCATTTGCTGCTTCCAGAATGGCGGAGAAATGTGCCTTCTGCGCGGAAACCGACGACCCGCGAGACAGAACACGCGGAATGACCATGAGGCCCTTGGCCCCGACCTTTGCAGCGTGCGCAGCATGGCTGACGGCGGACTTGGTATTGATTGCGCCGGTTCCGACGATGACTGGAACACCCGCTTCGGCAAGACGCTTAACGCCTTCCTGGCGCTGCTCGTCTGTCAGCAACGGCCAATCGCCCATGGAACCGCAATAGACGACTGCCGACATACCGGCAGCGATCAGTTCCTTGCCCTTCTTCACGAGGAGATCGAAGTCAGGGGTTCTGTCCGCCTTGCAAGGCGTCATGAGGGCGGGAATGCATCCGGTGAAGATCGTGCTGGCCATGGTTTCCAATCCTTTTGCGGCACCATAGCCGCCTGATATGCACCCTTTTAGCATCGAAGCTCATCTCTGTCGACAAATAAAATACAAGAAATTTGGCCGCCAAACTGTATTGATCCGTGAGTATCGTCTGGCGGACTCACAGGCTAAGATTGGCGCTCTGGCGGGTATCGGCAGTAATATAGGAGCGGATCTGGGTGACGATCTGATCGGCATGTGCCCGTGCAAGCGCATCGGCCTTTTCGACATTGCGGTCGATGATTGCCTGGATCATGTCCTCGTGTTCGCTGACATATTGGTTGGGAAGCACATCGTTGAAGGACGAGTAATAGAGACGAAGAATACGCCTGCCTTCGTCCAGAAGCCGCGTGAATAGTTCGACATAGTGGCGGTTGCCGCCGGCTTGCGCGATCGCGACATGAAAATCGCGGTTGGCGGAAATCATCGCCAGCGCGTCACGTTGCTCGACAGCAAGCGCGAATGCGCTCTGCAGGGCACGAATCTGCGTGATATCCGCTTCTGTATGATTGGCGGCTGCAAGCCGTGTGGTCACACGATACATCAACGTCAATGCATCGAAGAACTCCGGCAATCCTAGAAAGTCGATCTGCGACACGATGGTGGCACGGTTGGTCAGCGTCGTGATCAACCCCTCGGCGGAAAGACGAACCAGCGCCTCGCGAATGGGTGTGCGCGATAGCGAGAAGCGTTCGGACAGTTGCAGTTCGTCGATCGGACTGCCGGGCGCAAGCCGCAATTCGATGATCTCGTTGCGCAGCGTCTCATAGACGGTGGAGACGCCAAAGCCTCTTCGGTGTGTCTGTTTTTCCCGCTCGTCAGCCTTGTCCACCTCTGCCATCAGTTCATCCTTCGCTGTCAATTAGACAGGCTTAGTCCAGAATCGCCACAGATGGGAAGGTCAAACCGTCCAATGAAAACGCCGGGACAATGCCCGGCGTCATCTCAATCTTCTCAGGCTGCGCGAAGCGCCGCGCTCAAGGGGATCTCTACATCGATTTCAAGAAGCGACATATGTTCGTCGCTGTCCATCTTCACATGGACCTTGTCGCTATCGATCTGCACATGCTTGGCGATTGCGGCGAGAATTTCCTCACGCAGTATAGCCACCAGATCCGAACCTTGATTGGTGCGCTCATGCGCCAGAAGCACCTGCAATCGTTCGCGTGCGACGGGTGCGGACTTCTCTTTGCGAAAAAGGCTGAAGATGCTCATGCAGCCCTCCCGAAAATCTTGGCGAAGATGCCGCGCTTTTCGCCGGGAACCGACAGGGGAATGTCTTCACCCGACAAACGTCGTGCCGCATCGAAATACGCCATGGCCGGTGCCGACTTGGCGTCTGCGAGCGTAACAGGGGCACCAACGTTTGAGGCGCGCAGCACGTCCATGCTCTCAGGAATAATGCCGATCAGCGGAATAGACAGGATTTCCAGAACGTCATCGACCTTGAGCATATCGCCACGCTCTGCGCGGGCGGCATCATAACGGGTCAGAAGAAGGTGTTTTTCCATCCGCTCGCCGCGCTCAGCCTTGATCGTCTTGGAATCGAGAAGGCCTATGATGCGGTCGGAGTCGCGGACGGAAGATACTTCCGGATTGGTGACGACAACGGCAACATCCGCATGGCGCATGGCAAGCGTCGCGCCGCGCTCGATACCGGCTGGGCTGTCGCAGATAACCCAATCGAAATGCTTCTTCAGTTCATTGATGACCCATTCGACACCTTCCGGCGTCAGATTGTCCTTGTCGCGCGTCTGGGAGGCCGGCAGCAGAAACAGCGTCTCAAGACGCTTGTCACGAATGAGGGCCTGAGTCAGCTTTGCATCGCCCTGAATGACATTGACCAGATCGTAGACCACGCGACGTTCCGCACCCATGACCAGATCGAGGTTGCGGAGACCGACGTCGAAATCCACGACGACAACCTTTTCCTTGTTCTGCGCCAGCGCTGCGCCAAGTGCTGCGGTGGACGTCGTCTTTCCGACGCCTCCCTTGCCGGAGGTAACGACAACTACCTTCCCCATCCTGATCTCCTGTTTCCTTGCCGCTTACGGCTTAATTGAGTTTGTCCGCCTTGATCGTATCGTTTTCCAGCCAGAGCTGGACGGCCTGCCCCCGAAGCTTCGGGTCGATATCCTCCGCCACCTTGTAAACACCGTCGATGGCGAGAAGCTCGGCTTCAAGCTTCTTGCAGAAGATGCGCGCTGTGGCGTTCCCCAGCGAACCGGCCATGGCGCGTCCGCGAAGCGCACCGTAGATATGGATCGAACCGCCTGCGATCACCTCTGCGCCGGAAGCAACAGAGCCTACGATCGTCACGTCGCCTTCCGGAAAGATAATCGACTGGCCGGACCGTACAGGCTCGCTGATCATGAGCGACTGAACGACGCTGCGGATTTCCGTCACCGGTGCCTTCTGCGACTGAGCCGGGGTTTCCACCTCGGCAAGCGCCACTGGCTCCACGTCAACATCGGAGGCCGGCTTTCCGCCCTTGAGCGCGGGCGGCATGCCAGTTTCAATCATTGAAGGGCGCGCGCCCTCGATGCCCATGATGGCAACGTTGCGATTGTAAAGCTCTGCCAACAGGGACTTGAGGCCTGCCTTGTCGAGCTTCAGCTCGGCCACATCCAGCACCACCGGACGTGACAGAAAGAACCCGGCAGAGCGTGCTGCCAGATCGTCAAGTCGCTCCAGCCAGACATCCAGCGGCGACTCGGGAGAAAGAACAACCGCCAGAAATGAGCGGCCCTTGATACGGATCGAACGCGAGTCTGTTAGCACTTTGGTCATCTTGGTAAAGAATTCGTTGATAGAGAGGTAGCGGTGATTTGGTTAACAAATGGTTAACGCGGCCCATCCGCACCTGCGAAAATTAACTTCGACACCCCCTTGACCGTCTGACGGACTGAGTCGCTCGATCCCTGCCAAACTGGCCGCTTCACGGCCTGCCGGAACCGGCCATAATCCAGAAGGTTATAAGCTCATCCGGGGGGAACACGATGACTGAGAACGCAACCAAACACTCATCGAGGGAAAGAGAGTTTCTGATCGGGCTTGCGCGCGGCGTCGGTGGTGCGCTTCTCTTTGCACTTCCCATGTTCATGACGATGGAGATGTGGTTTCTCGGCTTCTACATGCCGCGGGAAAAGCTGCTGCTGCTATGCCTCCTTAATATCCCGCTTCTCGTGGTATTGGCAAAGCGTGTCGGCTTTGAGAAAACCTCTTCCTGGTTTGAGGCAATCCGCGATGCTGTCACAGCCTACGGGCTTGCGATCATCGTCAGCGCTGCCATTCTGGCGCTTTTCGGGATCATCAACGACCAGGTGACGACCAGCACGACGGTCGCAAAGATCGGACTCCAAGCCGTGCCTGCCAGCATCGGTGCGCTTCTCGGCCGCAGCCAACTCGGCATGCATTCCGAAGACGATGATGAGAGCGACGACGCAGAAACAGAGACGAGCTATTTTGTCGAGCTTTTCATGATGCTGGTAGGCGCTCTCTTCCTTGCGCTGAATGTCGCCCCGACTGAGGAAATGATCCTGATCGCCTACAAGATCACACCCTATCAGACGCTGATCACCGTGCTGCTGTCACTCGTATTGATGCATGGTTTTGTCTACGCCCTGCATTTCAAGGGCGGACACGGCCAGCCGGAAGACAGCGCCTGGTGGAACACCTTCATCCGCTTTACGATGCCAGGCTATGTTATAGCCCTTGGCATCAGCCTCTATTGCCTGTGGAGCTTTGAACGGCTTTCGGGAACATCCTTGTCGCAGATCGTTGCAGCCGTCGTGATTTTAAGTTTCCCGGCTGCAATCGGCGCGGCTTCCGCCCGCCTCGTGCTATGAGAACGCCATGACCAAATCCTCCGCAGACGGCCATATCGAAACGTCTTCACCTCACTGGATCGAGTGGGTAACCGGCATCGTGTCGTCGTTGCTCGTGATAGCGATGCTGGGCTGGATTTCATGGGACATCTATCGCTATGACGATTCTAAAGCGGATTTCGAACTTGCCGTCGTCTCGATAGAGCCTGTCAGCAGCGGCTTCAGGGTAAACTTCGACATCCACAATGTCAGCCAGTCCACGGCCGCCACAGTTCATGTGGTCGGTGCGCTGCGCAGCGCAGACGGAGCGACGGATACGGCGGATGTGACCTTCGACTATGTCGCTGCCGAATCCCATGATAACGGCACGCTGTTCCTCAAGAACGATCCGCGATCGGGCACGCTGGATTTGCGTGTTGCGGGCTTCACCGATCCTTGACGATCAAAGGCGCTGTTCGGTCTCATGGTCGAAGAGATGCAGAGATGCCGGATCGATGTTGAAGCCCACTAGGTCGCCGGCTTTCACATTGCTCCTTCCCTGAAGCGCCACCGTCATTTCCGGCTGCGTCGCCGTGGTGACGGAGGTCGCTGACCCTGTTGTTTCCACGATCCCGACCGGCAGCGTGATCGTCGAGGATCCGGGCGGTGCGAGCGTGATGTGCTCGGGCCGGATGCCGACCGTGACCCGCATACCCGGTACAATAGCTACGGGCGACATGATCGTTTGAGACTTCGACTTTCCACCGAAATTCAAAACGAGCGTTCGTCCGTCTTCCGCCGCGACAGCCGGCACGAAATTCATAGCGGGGGAGCCAATGAAGCCAGCGACAAAGCGGTTCACCGGCCGGTCATAGAGCTCAAGCGGCGCTCCCTGCTGTTCGATAGCGCCGGCTCGCATGACGACGACATGGTCGGCCATGGTCATGGCTTCAATCTGGTCATGCGTCACGTAAACGGACGTTGCATCCAGACTGTTGTGCAGTTTGCGGATTTCAGCGCGCATGTGGACGCGGAGCGCTGCATCGAGGTTGGAAAGCGGCTCGTCGAAAAGAAAGGCCTTGGGATTGCGGATGATGGCGCGGCCCATTGCCACGCGCTGGCGCTGACCACCGGAAAGCTCGCGTGGATAGCGTTGGAGGAGAGTAGTCAGGCCGGTGATCTCGGCGATCTCCTCCGCCTTGCGCCGCGCCTCGGCCTTGGCCACACCCTTGAGGCGAAGCGAATAGGTGAGGTTCTTCTCCACTGTCATGTGCGGATAGAGAGCATAGGACTGGAACACCATGGCGATATCGCGCGTGCGCGGCGGCTGGCGGGTGATATCTTCGCCTTCGATCCGGATTGTGCCGCTCGAGATAGTCTCCAATCCGGCGAGTGTGCGCAGCAAGGTCGACTTGCCACAGCCGGACGGCCCGACAAGCGCCACGAACTGGCCTCTCGGGATGGCGATATCGATGCCGCGCAGCGCGTGATAGGCGCCGTAATGTTTCTGGATGCCGGACAGTTCGATCTGCAATTTCATTTGAGCGCTCCGGATGTCAGCCCGCTGACGATGCGGCGCTGAAGCAGGACGAAGATGATGAGAATGGGCGTTACATAGATCGCCGCGAAGGTCATGATGCCGGTCCAGTCGGAGGCGTTCGGCCCGACGAAGAACTGCAAGCCGACCGTCGCTGGCTGGAAGGCGCGATCGGTAATAAGCGAGCGCGAATAGACATATTCGCCGAGCGACTGAAGGAAGATCAGAATTGCGGAAACGAGAATGCCGTTTCGCGCAAGCGGCACCGAGATGCGCAGGAACGCACCGATGCGACTGTTCCCATCCACCATGCCCGCCTCTTCGAGTTCACGCGGCACCTGGGTGAAGGCGGCACGCACCAGGACGATATAGAGCGGCAGCTTGTTGGCAGCGGTCGCCAGGATCACGCCCGTGCGCGGCCATGACAGCAGGCCAAGCTGGCTGAAGGCGACGAAGACGGGCGTCACCATCAGGGACGGCGGCAGAACTTGCAGCATCAAAACAAGGAAGAGCGCCATATCCATCCAGATTGAGCGGACACGCGCAAGGGCATAGGCGCAACCCGTACCGAAGAGCACGACAAGCGACACCGTGCCAAAGGCGATGATCAGCGAGTTCTGGATGAAGGTATCCATGCCCATGTCGTTCCAGACACGGGTTATTTTCAACTCTGGATGATGCGGCCAGAGTGTCGGCGGATTGGCGAAGGTTTCGGTATTGGTCTTCAGCGCCGTCACATACATCCAGTAGAGCGGGAAGAGGTAGATCGCGACGACGACGAGGGCGATGGCCAGCAGAAGCCAGCGTTTCCAGAGGTTACTAGACAACATGTTCGTGCCTCGTCGAGCGGACATAAGCGGTGGCAACGACGATGACCAGAAGGGTCATCACGACGGAAACGACCGACCCATGGCCAATGCGATACTCGCGGAAGGCAAGCTCCCACGACCAATATTGCAACACGTTGGAGGCATTGGATGGCCCGCCTTGGGTAAGCGCTGCGAAGAGGTCGAACTGCTGCAGGGTGAAGATGATACCGAGCGAAATGACGGCACCAAGCTGCGCCCGCATCATCGGCAGCGTGATCGTGAAGAAGCGCTGCAAGCGCGTCGCGCCATCCAGTTCCGCCGCCTCGTAGACATCGTCGGGGATCGAAGCGAGGCCGACCGACAGCAGGATCATGTTGAAGGGGACGCCGAGCCAGATATTGGCGATGATGACGGAATAGATCGAGATCGACGGATCAGAGAGCCAGAAGATCTTCTGCTGGGTGATACCAAGCGATTGCAAAAGCCAGTTCACCACGCCGAAGTCACCGGCCAGAATCCAGCCCCAGATCGCACCGACCACCAGTCCCGGCATGATCCAGCCCGCGAGGAAAAGACCACGCAGCCACGAGGCCCCGGGGAAATCAAGCCGGAAGAACAAGGCGAGCGCCAGCCCAATGCCCAGCTGGAAGATGACCGAAAGAAAGACGAACAGAAAGGTGTTTCGAACAATCGGGATGAATAGCGGATCGTCTATGATCTCGCGGTAATTATCGAGACCGACAAACGGACGATCGAAGGTGGCGATGGTGAAGAGATCGACGCTCTGGAACGAGATGACAAAATTGTAGATCAACGGAAAGGCTGAAAATGCGACAAGATAGGCGAGCGCGAACAGCACGAGCACACTGTCAAATCCGCCACCATCCCGAAAAACTCGATTGAAACGAAGCATTTCGCCTCCCGATATCTCACATGAGCATCCCCGGGTGCTATGACCTACCCTAGGGATTGACGCGCTCAAGCAGTTTGCAAACCGGCTGCGGACGAGACTTCTTCGCCCGCAGCACTTTGAGACAGACAGATGCTGCGGATTATTTGCCCAGGATCTTGTCGATCGATTTCTGTGCCGTCGCCAGGGCATCTTCCGCCTTGGCCTGACCAGTCAGCGTCGTCTGAATGGCAACCTGAATCGCCTTTGAAATCTTCGACCAGTCGGGGCTTGGCCCGCGGTTGCGCGCAAACTTCATCGACTCTTCGAACACCTTGTAGGCCTGCGGGTATTTCGGGTCTTCGGTCTTGACCGGATAGGCCGGAACGTAACCGAACTCGTTCCAGACACGCGGCATCTGCTCATACATATATTCGATGAACTTGAAGGCTTCCTCCGGATGCTTGGAGTTGGCAACGATGACGTTGTCGCCCTCTCCAAGCGCGGAGGCATGCGGCGCGCCTTCCTTTGGAACAGGCAAGATCGCGACGCGATAGTCGAATTTCGCGTCCTGACTCATGCGCGGCAGCTCCCATGGGCCGGAAATGCTCATCGCAGCGTTGCCGGCATTGAAGGTGCCAGTGGAATCCCATTGACCACGGATCAGCGTGTCCTTGGACGCAAGCCCCTCGTCGATGAACTTCTTCCACAGTGTCAGCGCTTCGACACCGCCCGGGACATTGACCTTGTTGTAATCACCGCCCGCCATCTGCAGCCATGGCAGGAACTGGAACGTGCCTTCTTCGGTCGCTGCGGCGGAGAAGGCCAGGCCATAAACACCCTTATCCGGTTGCGTCAGCTTCTTGGCGGCATCGTAAAGCTCGTTCCATGTCTGCGGTGGTTTGTCCGGATCGAGGCCTGCGGCCTTGTACATGTCAGCATTATAGTAAAGCGCGATGGTGTTTGCGCCGCGTGGGATACCGTAGACGCCGTCCTTATAGGTAACGGAAGCGAGTGGGCCAGGCAGGATCTGGTCGAGCTTGATGACCGAGCTTTTTTCGATCATCGGCTTCATGTCGAGCAGCAGCTTGCGCGATGCAAAAAGCGCTACATCCGGATTGTCGATATAGGTAACGTCTGGCGCTTCACCCGTCGCCATGGCTTTCGCAAGTTCGTTGACCATATCCGGGAACTGAACCGAGCGGACGTTGACCTTGATGTCCGGGTTCTTGGCCGAGAATTCCTCCGCCATCTTGTAGTGGTACTCTCCCGGCCGATCGACGGTCCAGAGATTGATCTGAACCGGCTCCGCCCATGCGGGCGTCGACAATGCGGCAAGTGCAACTGCACCCATAAGCTTTGCAATAGTCATGATACTCCTCCTTTGATCATGATTGCGATGCCGGCCTCCACCGGCCTTATCCTTACAGAAGTGACGGGTCGCCGCCTCCATATTCTGCGGCGAGATCGACGAAGGCCCCTCCCCGGCTATGCTTCAGATAGTTGAGCGCATGGACCTGACCGGTCATTTCCAGCTGATCGCGATAGACCGGATCATGCCAGCCTTCGATGTCGATCGAGCCTGACCAGCCGGCCAGCCGAAGCTCGGAAATGATATTGGTCCAGTTGCTGTCGCCGAAGCCTGGCGTGCGCATGAAAACGAATCGGTGCTTGCCGAAGATGCCGTGCTCCTTGATCACATCCCAACGGATGGTCGCGTCCTTGCCATGGACGTGGAAAATCTTGTGCGCCCATTTGCGGATTTGCGGCAGCGGGTCGATCAGATAGACCATCTGGTGGCAGGGCTCCCACTCAAGACCAATATTGTCGTCTGGCGTCTCGTTGAACATCATCTCCCAGGCATCAGGATTGTGAGCGATGTTCCAGTCGCCCGTCTGCCAGTTGCCGTCCATGGCGCAGTTCTCAAACGCAATCTTCACACCCTTGTCGGCAGCGCGTTTCGCCAGCTCGCTCCAGATTTGCTTGTAGCGTGGCAAGCTCTCCGGCAAAGGTTTGCCCCGGACGCGACCGGTAAAACCTGCCACGCAGGTGGCGCCAAAATGATGGGCGTTGTCGATGCAGTCCTTCCAGCCTTGCAGGGTCTGGATATCCATTTCCGTCTCCTCCAGAGGGTTGCCGAACATGCCGAGCGTCGAAATGGTGATATCGCGATCACCGATCGCCTCGACGCAACGCTTGCCGAGCTCGGCCAGATCCTGGCCATTGGTCGTCTGCCAGAAGAACGGTTCGAAGCTCTCGAAACCGAGGTCGCCGATTTCAGAGATGCGCTCGGCGGCGTCTCCCTTTGTCGCACTGACCATGGTGCCGATACGGACGGATTTTGCTGGATCGCTCATATTAGACCTCAAATTTCGATAGGAATACGCTGACCAGTGCGGGCACTTTCAATCGCGCCCATGACCATGGCCAAGCTTTTGATATTGTCGGACGAAACGGTCTCGGGAACTGTGCCGTTTTCGATCGCGCGCAGGAACGACAGGAGCACACTCGCATGCCCTAGCGTCTGCTCCTGCTCATCGATTTCAGAAACGTTTACGGTAGACGCTCCGCGCAGAAGCCCCTCTTCGGCGCCTGCCACGGATGCGGAGAAATTGTCTTCCCCATCCCACAGGATCATACCCTCAGATCCGACCAACCGCCATGTGCTTTCCCAACTCGTACGCTCGCCTTCGGCACACCAGGAGCCGCGATAGGTAAACACCACATCATTGGACAGTTCGAAGATCGCGTTGGCCGATGCGCCGTGGGCATACCAGGAGCCGGCAGGATTTTTCTCGACGCAGTAGACCGCAAGAGGATCCTGATCGGCGACGAAACGCGCTGCATCGAAGGTGTGGATCGCCATGTCCAGCAACAGCACATTGTGCATTTCCTCGCGGAAGCCGCCGAAATGCGGCGCAAGAAAGAAGTCGCAGTGAATGGCGGTCAGCGCGCCGATGACCCTATCCTGAACGGCGCGGCGAAGTCGGCGTATACCTCTGATATATCGTCTGTTTTGAACTATCGAGTGAATTTTTCCGGCATCCGCTGCCAAGTCGATCAGCGTCTTCGCCTCTTTAAGAGAAGGCGCCATCGGCTTTTCGCTCAACACGTGGCACCCCGCCGCCAATGCGGTGGCGACCACGCTGAAACGCGCAGCAGGAATGACAACGTCGAAAACCACGTCTGCACTGGTTTTGGTAAGGACGTCCTCGAGGTCGTTGCCGATGACGACGTCGCGGAGCGAGAACTCGTCGGCTAGAGTTCGTGCCGCGGTTTCGTTCAAATCGACAAGACCGCAGATGCGGATTGAGGCCTGCAAATCTGGATGTGATTCGATCGCGCGCAGCCAGCCTTTGGCCATAGCTCCGCACCCGCACAAAACGGCTTTCAATGTCACATGATCCTCCCCGCTGCGCGCAAACTCCTCTTTGCGCTACCAGCTTTCGTAAACGTTTACGAGACTATGCTTAAGGTGCTAGATGTGTCAAGACCATAGTGAAAGGCTTCTCAATTCCGGAGCCGGGAGGACATGCATGAAGGGCATACGCCAGCTCGCAGACTATCTGGATATCTCCATCGGCACCGTATCCCGCGCCTTGAACGGCAAGCCGGACGTGAATGACGATACCCGCCGCAAGGTTCTGGAGGCAGCCGAAAAGCTCGGTTATGTCGCGAACCAGTCTGGACGGAGTCTGAGACAGGGAACGACCAACGTCATTGGCCTGATGACAGGCAGCGATGCGCAGACTGTCGAGAATGCAGACAACTTCTTCCTCGGCCTGACGGATGGGCTGCAAAGCGTGTTTTCCGCCCACAATCTCGATCTCATTGTGCTGCCTTGTCCGGCCGAAGAAGATCCGGATGAATATTTAAAGCGGATGGTAGCGCGGCGCATGGTCGATGCGATGGTCATCTCCTCCACCAGCAGGATCGACAAGCGTGTCGATTTCCTCAAGCAGACACGGCTTCCCTTTGTCACTCTTGGGCGAACGGGTTCCAGCACCGATCACGCCTGGATCGATCTCGATTTCGAAGGCGTGGCGAGAACCGCCGTGCTTCGTCTTGCCGCTGCAGGTCATCGTTCAATAGCCGTTGCTGCACCAGATACCGATATCAACCTCGGCTACGTCTTCCTGGAGGGGTATCGCAAGGGTCTGCAGGAAGCTTCGCTCCCCTATGACGACCAACTCATCATCCGCGCCAAGTCCAGCGAACAGGGTGGCTATCACGCGGCAAGCGAATGGCTGCAAATGCGCCCGCGCCCAACGGCGCTTATTCTGATCTACGAATTGATGGCAATCGGTCTCTACCGGCGCTTGGCCGAGGTCAACCTTCGCGCCGGACAAGATCTCGCCGTGATCGGCTTTCGCGAAGGACCGAGCGGCCAGTTTCTCGAACCGAGGCTCACAAGTTTTCGCATGTCGCTGCGTGATCTCGGCGTCTCTGTCGGCAAGACCCTGCTGTCGACCATGCCGGCTTATAGCAGCTTTTACCCCGATCAGCCAAAAAACATCATCTGGCCGATGCAGCTCATTCCGGGCGATAGCGATATCTCCGCCTCGCAATCCAAATGATATCCGGCCACCATTAGGAGGCCGGATATCCTCATTCACTCAAGCCTCAAGCCAACGGACCTGCTCAGGCGTCAGCTTGATGTCGAGCGCCGACAGGCTGTCTTCCAACTCGGCGATGGTCCGTGGACCGATCAGCGGGATGACCGGGAATGGCTGGGCGATCACATAGGCAAGTGCGATGTGGATCGGATGACGGCCAAGCTCCTTTGCGAGCTCGATGGCACGGTCACGGCGCTCGAAATTGCGCTCGGAGTACCAGACGCGCACGATCTCTTCGTCGTCGCGCTTGTCCCGGCCTGCTCTGTCCGTGAAGAAGCCTCGGCCTTGGCTTGACCAGGCAAAGTTTGGGATCTGGCGTTCTTTCGCCCACTCTTTCCAGGGCTCGTCAGACGCCGCCACGCATCCGGCCCAGATCGGGTCCAGCATCTCGGCCAGCGAGAAGTTGTTGGACAGCGCGCCGGGTGCTGTCTTGCCGGTCTTCTCAGCATAGGCAATCGCCTCATCCATGCGCTGGCGCGTCCAGTTCGAACCACCGAAAATGCCTCTGATGCGCCCGCGCTTCACCTCGGCATCCATGGCATCGACGAACTCACCCACAGGGACATCGGTATTGTCGCGATGCATGAAATAGATGTCGACATAATCCGTCTTCAGCCGGTTCAACGATTGGTCGAGCTGCTTGGCGATAACGTCAGGATAACAAAGCGGCGAATGCGCTCCCTTGCCGATCAGCACGATCTCTTCACGCGGAACGTTGCGGCTGGTGTGCCAGTCGCCGAAGATCGCTTCGGTCTTGCCGCCGCCATAGACGAAGGCTGTATCGAACAGATTGCCGCCTGCCTCGTAGAAGCTGTCGAGCGTCAGCGAGGCGGAGGCGAAGTTGGGAAAGAACTCGAAACCGAGCGCCACGACGGAGGCAGGCTTTGCAACGCCCGGAATCTGCCGCTTGGGCACGGAATTGCCGGGAGCGACCTTGCCGCCAGCGATGTTCAGAACTCGCTTGGCTGCGGTCTCCACACCATATTCCAGGCCGACCGATGCGCGCCACTGGTCCATGACCCTGAGATTCCCGAGCGTGTCGGCCCAGCTCATCCCAGGATAAGCAAATTCCGGTGATGTGTTGCGGATGGCCTCACCCGCCGCATCGACTTCGAACGAGTAAAGATAGCGATCTTCCGCCACATCGATGGTCTGGCGTTCCTTGCCCTTAATCACATCGATCTTGCCGACCCCGCCCTTATGGCCGGAGGCGAACCAGAAGTCTGGCACTTCGATGCGCCCTTCAGAGCCGATGATGCGCAGCACGTTATCCTGGTTTGCCATGATCGAGCAGGAGACTTCGGCTATGATATCATTCGGAAATTTCAGGACGGCGGACGCCCATTCATCGACGCCCGACTGACCGAGATGGGCGACGCCGGACACCTTGGTAGGCTCGATAAAAGGCTGACCGGAAGCGGCACCGGCAATTAGCCGTGCCATGGAAACCGGATAGCCTCCGACATCGAGAATGCCGCCACCGGCACTCTCATTGGCAAAAAGCCGATGATCAGCGCGGAAGCTGCCCATGCTGAAGCCGAAACTGGAACGGATAATCCGCACCTCGCCAATCGCGCCGCTCTTGACCAGGTCGACAATCTTGGCGGTCTGCGGATGCAGCCGGTACATATAGGCTTCGCCAACGAAGACCCCTGCCTTCTTGGCCTCATGAAAAATGGCATCGGCATCATAGGCCGAAAGCGCAATCGGCTTTTCCACCAGCACGTGCTTGCCCGCGCGGATCGCCTTGATGGCCCATTCCGCATGGCCGGTGTGCGGGGTTGCAATGTAGACCGCGTCTATCTCAGCATCCGATAGCAGCGCGTCGTAGCCATTGACGATGCGAGCGCCGGGGAAGCCATCGCTCAGTCCCGGGCGATCGGGGTTACGCGTGGCGATCGCGACTAGCTTGCCGGTGGTGGAGTGTGCAACGCCTTCGGCAAAGGTCTTTGCGATGGTGCCAGGTCCGATGATACCCCAGCGTATAGGTTTAAGGTCGGGCATTGTAGTCCTCATCTGCTTTTGATGGAAAATGGGATCAGCGTAGGCGCTTGCCACCGCTGTCGAAAAGGAAAGCCTTGTTGGCAGGAACAGAGACGGTAAGCCGATCGAGTTTACCGACATGCCGGGACTCGGGTCGCTCGATGACCAGCGGTAGCTGCTCCGCCAGATGGGCGTAGACATAGCTGGTGTTACCCAGATGTTCCGCGACATCTACCGCGACCGTCAAATCAGCAGCCTTGCCGGCATCCTCGAAATGCTCCGGACGAATGCCGAGAATTATAGGCGATCCGGTTCCGGGCCGTGCTGCAATCGGCAAGGTCAGTGAGAATGACGGCGCGTGGTCGAGGGTGATGGTTACGCCCTCGGCGGCTTCACCAGTGACGATGCCCGGCAGAAAATTCATCTTCGGCGATCCGACGAAGCCTGCAACAAATCGGTTTTCAGGATCATCATAGAGATCGAGCGGCGCACCGGCCTGCTCGATCTTGCCACCGCGCAGCACCACAATCTTGTCGGCAAGCGTCATAGCTTCTGTCTGATCGTGGGTCACGTAGATCATCGTGGTCCCGAGTTGCTTATGCAGCTTGGAGATTTCCACGCGCATCTGCACACGCAGCTCCGCATCGAGATTTGAGAGCGGTTCGTCGAACAGAAACACCTGCGGTTCGCGCACGATGGCCCGACCGATGGCAACACGCTGCCGCTGGCCGCCGGAAAGCTGCTTTGGCCTGCGCTGCATCAACTCGTTGATCTGAAGAATTTCGGCGGCACGCCGCACACGGGCTTCCGTATCCGTCTTCGGATTGCCGTTCATACGAAGGCCGAAGGAGAGGTTTTCTTCGACCGTCATATGCGGATAAAGCGCGTAAGATTGAAAGACCATCGCTATGCCACGATCGGCAGGTTCGGCATCGTTGACGACATCACCACCAATACTGATCTCCCCGTCGGAAATATCCTCAAGACCGGCAATCATGCGCAGGAGAGTTGATTTACCGCAGCCGGAGGGGCCGACAAAAACCACGAACTCGCCGTCCTCGATCTCCAGGTTCGCACCATGGATGACCTCCAGCGAACCATAACGTTTGACGACGTTTTTAAGTGAAAGTCCCGCCATGCGGCTCCTCCCGGATTACTTGACGGCGCCGGCAGAGATGCCGGCGATGAAGTGGCGCTGCAACACCACGAAGATGACGAGAATGGGTGCGGTGAGCAGAACAGCACCTGCCATGATACCACCCCAGGAAACCTTGGTGAGCCCGATCAACGTGCCGAGGGCGACAGGTGCGGTCATCATGCCAGGCCGCGAATTGATCAGCAGTGGCCAGAGGTAGTTGTTCCAGGATGCCAGGAACAGGATGATCGAAAGGGCGGCCATCGTCGGGCGCGCAAGGGGAAGCGCTATGCGCAGGAAGATTTGCCACTCCTTTACCCCTTCCACACGCGCTGCATCGAAAAGCTCACCCGGCATCATGGTGAAAGACTGGCGCATAAAGAGCACGCCGAGCGAGTTGAACAGCGGCGGTACGATCAGGGCTACCCATGTATTGGCAAGCTTGAATTCGCGAGCCACCATGATGAACTGCGGAATGACGACCACCGCATAAGGCAAGGTGATCGTACCGATAATGATAGCAACCACCACTGAGCGTCCGGCGAAGCGATAGCGCGCCAAGGCCCATCCGGCCATCGAGGTCAGCATGACGGAAAGAACCGTGTAGACCACCGCTACCGTAATCGAGATGAACATGGCCCGTAGAAAATCGGTATCGGCCTGGAGGTTCTGGAAATTCTCGATGAAATGCGTCGACGGGATCAACTCGATATTTGGGCTGAAGATGCCGTAATCCGGCATGGTGGAGAAGACGAACATCATCCACAGCGGGAAGAGCCAGATCAGCGCAAGCGGCGTCAGCGTCGCGTGCAGTGCTATTTTCTGCCAGAGAAGCGATCTCGATTTCGACCTCATTTCTGCTCCCTCCCGACCCAGAGATTGAAGAGCGATATGACGATGGCAAGCGCTGCGATCGTATAGGCAATAGCCGAGGCATAGCCGAAATTGAGCGAGGTGAAGCCCTGGCGGTAGAGGAAGATGCCAAGCGTCTCTGTTCCGCCACCCGGCCCACCGCGATTGGTGATAAGGAAAGGCTCGGTGAAGAGCTGCATCGTCCCGATGACCGACAACACCATGCAGAAGATGATGATGGGTTTGAGAAGCGGCAGCGTGATGTGAAAGAATTGTTGGCGCTTGCTGACCCTATCCAGCCGCGCCGCCTCATAGACGTCGCCTGGAATGGATTGCAGGCCAGCAAGAATGATGATCGCGTTATAGCCCGCCCACCGCCACGTCACGGCGATAATGATCAGCGCCATGGCGGCTGTGGCATTGTCGAACCACGATATGGGTGGGAGGCCGACATTCACCAGCATCTTGTTGATGATGCCGAAATCGGCACTGAACATCAGACGGAAGACGGCAGCATAGGCAACCTCACCCACGACAACCGGGGCGAAGAAGGCAAAGCGGTAAAGCGGTCTTGCCTTCAGCATCGGAGAATTGAGCAGCACGGCCATGATGGTGGCCAGCGCGATCATGATCGGCACCTGAATGACGAGGATGATCAGCGTGTTGTAAAGTGCGTTGTAGAATGCCGGGTCGCCGATCAGACGGCCCCAGTTCATCGTCGGCGCAAAGCGCCACGGATTGACGCGTGTGTTCTGGAACGACAGCAGAAACGAATTGATGATTGGCCAGAGCCAGAACGTCGTGAAGATCAAAAGATAGGGCGCGAGAAACGCGTAGGCGACCCTGGTTCTGATGGGCATCTTCACCTCCCGAATGATGATTGTGCATGAAGGCTGAGCCTATCCGGGCGCCCCATGCAAGGGGCGCCCGGCTCTGGTTCAGCTTGGGAGATCACTGTGCAGCCGGAAGACCCGTTGCGGATTCGATCTGCTTGGCGGCATCGTCGAGTGCCGTCTTGGCGTCCGGGTAACCGCCCGCCAGATATTTGGTCTGGACCGCACGGTAGATGCCTTCCGCATCCGACTGATAGGCCGTGCCTCTGCTCGGCTTGATCTTCGGCAGGGTCGCCAGAATATCCGTCCATACGGCCTGCCCGCCCCAATAGGGTTGCGGCTCCTTGACGAACGGATCGTTGACGGCAGACAGGAGCGACGGAACGAGGCCGAAGGATTTCAGCATCGTCACCTGGCCTTCATTCGTTGTCAGCGCATAGTCGACGAATTTCCACGCCGCTTCCTTGTTCTTGGAGACGGAGCTGATGGCAAGCGACGAGCCACCGAGGTTGGCCGCCCGAGGACCATCTGCCGTTAGGCTCGGCATGGGATAGACGCCCCACTTGCCGGAAAGGTCTGGAGAGCCGGAGCGGATCGAGCCTTCGTACCAGCCTCCATACATCTGGCTCGCGACCTTGCCTGCCGTGTTGGCCTGGATCTTTTCATCCCAGATCGCAGCTGTGATGATGCCCGCATCCTTCATCTGCTTCAGCTTTTCCAGCGTCGCAACGCAGGCCGGCTGATTGATGGTGATTGATTGCCCATCTGTCGAAAAGTAACCGCAGCCCTGCTCATTGGAGATCATGCGGAACCATTCGCTATCACCATTGAAGTCGGCCTGCGTCATGACCACGCCGGGATTGGCCTCCATGACCTTCTTGCCGGCGGCAATGAAATTGTCCCAGGTCTTGATGGTCGCCGGATCCACACCGGCCTTTTCATAGAAGTCACGGCGGTAGAAAACGGCAACAGGACCGGAGTCCCACGGAACGGCATAGGCGACGCCATCGACTTCCAGTTCCGTGCGTTTAAATTCAGGGAAAAGCGCCTGCTTTTCAGGCGTGTAACCGAGCGCGGTGACATCGGTAAAGCAATCCGGAAAGCGGCTCCAGAAAACTTCGGCCTCAAAGTTTTCAACGGTTACGATATCCGGCAGGCCCTCCCCGCCAGCGGCACAGGCGGCGAGCGCCTTATCATAAACCTGATTGTTGCCGAGATCCTGCACATCCACCTTGATGTCCGGATTGGCCTTGTTGAAGCCTTCCAAGGTAGATTTCAGCGCCGATGCGGCAACGTTCCAGCTCCAGATCGTGATGGTGGTTTGTGCGGATGCGGGTGCTGCCGCAAGCAGGGCAAGCGATACCGCCACGCCCGTCAATTTTAAGCACATTGAAAACCTCCCTTTTTCAATTGCCGTTCTTAAGCGAACATGCGCAGATTAGCGGGGTGGCGAAATCTGTCTCGTAAAAAGGGAACGTGAATTTGTCGAAAAGTAAGATCGATGAAAAAGCCGTCTATCAGCCGGGTGCGAGCAGCATCGAAGGGTGGCCAACGACGCTGCAGTTTTTCTACGACCATCCGCCCGTCATGCTGATGCCCCACTGGCACGCGCAGGTCGAGGTCAATTATGTCATGTCGGGAAGCGTTCACTATCGCATGGGCGACCATACGTTCCGGATGGGCGCCGGGCAAATGTGCCTGTTCTGGGGCGGGCAACCGCATCAGATGGACGAATCCTCAGATGATTCCTTTTACGCTGGCGCACATCTGCCACTTTTTCACTTTTTCCGAATGCGCTTGCCACGGGCTGTATCGGCCATGCTGATGGGTGGCGCGACTATGCTGACCGACGTCACAGGAAAGGCGGATGACGAGAACTTCGCCCGATGGCGGGAATATGCTAAATCCGGCGATACGGCAAAGGCGCAACATGCGGTCGAGGAGTTGATCCTGCGCGTCGAGCGCATGTTCATGGAGCCCTACGACGTGATCTCTTCGGCGGCCTCAGCCGCCAATACCACGAGCCAGGAAAACGCTGCATCTGTTGCCGTTGCACGCATGTGCGATTTTATCGCCGCCAACTTCCTCGACGATATTGATGCGACGGATATTGCCCGAGTGGCCAACCTGCACCCGAAATATGCCATGAACCTGTTCCGCAAATCGACGGGCATGACGCTGATGAAATATCTGACGCTTCTGCGCCTGTCACGGGCGCAGGCCATGCTGGTGAATGGCAAGGAGAGCATTCTGAGCATCGCGATGGAAAGCGGCTTTGGATCGGTCAGCGCATTCAACAAGGCGTTTCGCCAGATTGCCGGTATTCCGCCATCAGGCTTCCGGCGCGGCAGCAATGGCTATTTTCAGTAGCCGCAGGGCTATTGCTGTCTCAAGCCTGCGACGGACCGTGAGATGGCAAAACCGTTAATCGCAATTTAACTATTGCATGTGCGTCAAAGATGGCTATTTTCCCTGCTGCGCTGCAACATCATCTCTCCTTTGCAGCGCAGTCGCATGCAATCAACGCGACGGCACTCGCCGCCGACACATCCGTGTCCATTCTTTCAGGGAGATTTTCAATGACGATTTCCGTCTCAACATCTTTTACAGCACACGAAGCCAATGCGCCTTTTGCAGGTAAAATCGCTTCAGCCCGTAATGCAGCAGGCTATACGGTCGATCAACTGGCCTTGACCTGTGGACTGACAACTCAGGAAATTCTTGCGCTTGAAACGGGCGCAGACAGCGACCCATCGCGCCTCAAGCGCGTTGCCAACGCGCTCCAGATTCCTCTGGCTGCCGTTCTTTAAAGACCTGAACACACGCCGATCGACGAAGGGCGCTTGCGGCTGATGCCAATGCAAGCGCCTTTTTCACATACAATATTTCTTATCCTCTTCGCTCTTCCATTTTCCGCTATGATGCACCAAATGCCCTGCATGGAGTGGGAGCGCTGCCGCCTCTTCAAGCATGTTAAGGCGAAGGAGGCGAGCATATGGCCCTTGTTGACAGCGTAGAGATTTCAGACCCAGTCGAAAACAACGCGCTCTGGCCACACCAGAGAAGCAATGTGCTCGACTGGCTCGTCACACAGACCAGCGGCAATCGCTATATCGACAATATATTCGTCGAAATGTGCGTGCGCCTGAGAGATCAGGGCGTCTCTATTGCACGCGCATCGATGAACTTCCTTGTCCAGCATCCACAATGGCGCGGCGCTCGTATCCTTTGGCGCAATGGCCAGCCGGAAGCGGCATTCGACACCTATGCCTATGGCAGCGAAACGGCGGCGGAATATCTGAACAGCCCCTTGTACGATATCCATAACGGGGCGGAGGAAGTCCGTCAGGCGCTCCATGGACCAGGCGTCATCGAGCGGGACTACCAGATTTATCGCGATCTACGCCAAGAAGACCTGACAGACTATGTGGCCTGGCCGCTCCAACACACATTCGGCAAGCGCCATGTGGTGACATTTGCCAGCGACCGGCCGAACGGATTTCTGGCGTCCGAAATCGAAACGCTGAAAAGTCTGGTGCCGGCGATCGCGCTGGTTTCGGAAATTCGTCTGAAAAATCGTATGGCTCGCACATTGCTTGAAACCTATGTCGGGCCCCATGCCAGTCAGGAAATTCTGGACGGGGCAACCCGCAGAGGAAGCGGCAACACGGTAAGCGCTGTCATCATGATCTGCGATTTGCGGGACTTTACCCGGATCTCCGACTTGTGGCCGCGCGATGACGTGATCGAATTGCTGAACGGCTATTTCGATGCGATGGCGGAGCCGATCGAGAAACACGGCGGTGAAATCCTCAAATTCATGGGCGATGGCCTGCTGGCAATCTTCCCGTTGAACAATGCCGATGCCGCCACCAATCTGATTGCAGCTATTGGCGAGGCGCAGGAAGGGCTTAAAAAGCTGAATGAAAACAATATCAAAAGAGGCCATGAGCCCTTCGGCTACGGGATTGGCGTTCACGTCGGCGATGTCATGTACGGCAATATCGGCTCCCGGACCCGTCTCGATTTCACGGTGATTGGCCCGGCAGTCAATATCGCTTCACGGCTGGAAACCCTGACGAAGACCGTCGGCAGGCGCGTTCTTCTGTCCGAGGACTTCGTCAGCATGCTGGAGGACAAGAGCACGTTCGAGAGCCTCGGCCCGCGCCTGCTGCGAGGCCTTGAACATCCGATCGGTGTCTACGCCCTGCGAAACTCCACGATCGACCCATCCACGGCATGACATGAGCGACGACGAGACTGAAAGCGCCCCGACGAGCCGGATGCTGTCCTGGGCCAGAAATTCCACAATCTATCGTCTCGAAAAGCGGATGATGACGGAGCGTCAGCTGTTCGACGCCATTTCACGTAAGGCAAAGGAGAAGTTCCAGGATATTTCCACGTCACAAGTGCAGGCGCTTGCCGAGTCAGCGGTTCGCTTTGCCTATGAGATCAAGGCGCTCGACGATAATGCCTTTGCCGAAATCACCACGCGCTCTGGCGTCAGGAGCGGCAGATCCAGGCGCGCCATTGCACAGAAACTGACCCAGAAAGGCGTGAGTAGAGATATTGCAGAGCACGCACTTGCAGACAGCGATGATCTCTACGCAGCCGTCGTTCTGGCGCGCAAGCGACGCTTCGGTCCGTTTCGCCGGGACGATGAGGTGGATGAAAAACGCATGAGCAAGGAAATCTCGGCCTTTGCCCGCAACGGCTACAGTTTCGACATCGCTAATCGGGTGTATGCCATGTCCATCGAGGAGGCAGAGGAGATCCTCGGTTCGCGGTGATCAAAAGGCGTCACGGCGCAGGCTTTGTCTTCAGATAGGCAATGATATTGTCGATTTCGGTGGCGCTCCACAGACCGAAGAAGCGCATAGAAGTGCCAGGTACCTTCTTCTTCGGGCTGGAAAGAAACTCTCTTAATGCCGCTTCATCCCAGACAAGACCGCTGGCTCCAGCGTCCTTCATCGCTTGCGAGTAATTGGGATAATCCGCCACGGAGCCGGCACGGCGACCGACGACACCCATCAGATGCGGACCAAGGCGTGTTCGGGGGTTGTCGATGTTGTGGCAACTGGCGCATTTGCCAAAAGCACGTTCACCTTCCACCGGATCGCCTTCGGCGCTGACGCTCGCGACAGATAACGTGAGCAGAAACGCTGCGGCAGATAGGGTCGCCTTCATGAAACTCCTCGTTCGCTCTCACAGAAATGCCCTCCCCGCCATTATAGCGAGAAGGGCAGTCTCTTTCATGCGGCATTTTGACGTGGCCGCAGAAATGACGATCAACCGTTGGCCGGTGTCAGGGTGACCGAAGTGCCCGTTGCGGCGAGGTTCAGACCAACCTGGCCGGTGACGCTGACGGTCTGAAGCTGGATGGAGCCAGCCGTGCCACCGACCAGAACGTTTGCACCGACGCCAACACCAAGCGTCGCTTCAGCCGTAGCGCCCTGATAGAGGCCGGAGAGCGAACCGCGATGGTAGCCGGCGGTCGGAGCGAACACGGCCCATACGAGCTTGCCTTGCGTGGTGAAGCCCAGGTCAACACCCATCTTGCGGATGACGCCAGTGTAGACGTCCGTGCGACGCGCGCCAACCGTGGACTTGAACGTGCATTCCAGTTCCTTGGCAGAACCGATGACATAGCCGACACCGCCGCCAACGTCGCAGGTCAGGTAACCAATCTTGACGCCGTTGCGATCATCGCTGTCCTGATAGGTCTCGCGATAAGGCGCCAGATCTGCGGCGACCGCGCTCAAAGGACCGCTCAGTCCAAGCGTGACAGCGGCAAACGTTACGGCAAAAGTCTTTTTCATCTGTTTTCTCCTGTTTAATTATGACCCGCGGCAGCCCGGATGTCTTTGTTGGACATTCAATTGCGCACCACCAAGATTGGTTCCAACGAAATGGCTCGAACCGTTCGAGGCAAACGGGGATTCTTTGCAATCGTCCCTATTGAGGTATCTGAGTAGGCATTCATTTGGGCGGGATCAGGGCATTTTAAACCAGCATGATGCAGGTCTACTTCGCCACAGGACCATCCAGGAGTGCGGTATTGATCGTCGCCTTCAAAGGCAAATGATCGGAGGCCACACGCGCTAGAGCGCTATCGTGCGCTTCGACCTTCTCGATCATGCCGTCACGATTGGCAATGATCCGATCCAGCGCAAGCACTGGCAGCCCAGAAGGAAAACTCGGCACTGCGGGCGGCAAGGTGCCGAAGGCATCACGAAAGGTATTGAGAGATGACCCGTTACCAAGCCGCCATTCATTCAGGTCGCCCATCAGCACGGTCGGCTGTGTCTCACGCGCGTTGAGCAGTTCCACCAGGGCTCGAGCCTGTTGCGCGCGAGAGTGCCGCAGCAAGCCGAAATGCGCTGCTATCACACGCAAGGTTCCAGCCGCCTTTAGATCGAGCTCCACAACTAGCGCGCCGCGAGGCTCAAGCCCCGGGAGCTTGACCGTGTGAACGTCGCGGACGGCACCTTCGCGAAACAGCACGACGTTGCCATGCCAGCCATGCGCCTTGCTGCCCCCGGAAACCGGCACCGGGGTAAGACCGCAATCACGTTCAAGCCGTCCGAGATCCAGAAGGCCCGTTCGTTCCCCGAAACGGCTGTCCGCCTCCTGCAATGCGACCACATCGGCCCGCAACTCGTGGATCACCCTGCTGATCCGGTCGGGATCGAATTTGCCATCACGACCGACGCACTTGTGAACATTGTAGGATGCAACGACGGGGGAGGTTTGCTCTGCCGCAATCTGGTCCGGACATCGCCTGTTCTTGCGGTTGCGCAGCGACGACATAAAGACTGCGGGGAGGCTATCGTTCTTCGGTCGCATCGGTTTCCTGTCTTGGATCGCGTGAAGGGTTTCAACTCGATCCCGGTGTCAAAGGTAAGGCGAAGCCAGCCACAATATCCGCTCTGTGAGACGAACAAAAAACGGTCTGGCCCTCAGTTCATCCAGCTTTACCGGTGTCGCGCCCTCCATGGCAGTCGCCATGCGCTCCGAGACCGTCGTTGCAAAGCCCTCGTCGAGAACTTCAATATCCACCTCAAAGTTCAATCTGAGCGAACGCGGATCGAGATTAGAGGAACCGACATAGGACCAGCGGTCGTCGATCACCAGCAGTTTGGAGTGGTTGAAGGGGCCCGTGGCACGCCAGATCCGGCAGTAACTCCTCAGCAACTGGTCGAACTGCGCCGTCATCGCCCTGTCGACCAGCATGAGATTATTGGTCGCCGGAACAATGATATCGACAATAACACCTCGTCTTGCCGCCGTCGTGAGGGCGGAAATCAGTTCGCGATCCGGCAGGAAATAGGGCGACATGATGTGGATAGAGGAACGGGCAATGGAAAAAGCGCCCATAAGCATCTTATGGCTGGTCTCGATGCTGTTATCGGGACCGGAAGCCACGGCGCGCATGAGGAGCGGTTGACCGGGAACGCCGTTCGGTATGGTGACGTCCCAGACAGGTCCGTCAAGACGCTCGCCACTGGCAAAGCCCCAATCCTCGGCGGCCACGGTGAAAAGGTCGGATACCACCGGCCCCTGGACCTTGAAATGGGTATCATGTGATTGCTTGTCGCCATGGAACTCGCGTGTGAAGCCTTCGCGAATATTCATGCCCCCGGTAAACGCAACCTTGCCATCGACGATCAGTATCTTGCGGTGCGTGCGCAGATTTGCATAGGGCAGCCGAAGCCCCATGATGACATTGCCGTTGAAGACAGCGGAGGGAATTTCTTCCAGCCGCAGCTTCGATAGTATGCTTGGCACAGAGTATCGCGCACCCACGGCGTCGACCAGAACACGGACTTCGACGCCCCTCTCCCTGGCCCGGGCCAGAGCTGCGACGAACCTCAGTCCTATCCGGTCGTGATCGAGAATATAGGTTTCCAGGATGATTGAACGACGGGCAAGACCGATGGCTTCGAGCATGGCCGCATAGGCCTGATCTCCATCGGACAGCGTTTCGATGGTGTTGCCGGTCGTCAGCGCCGCGCGCGTCACGCGGTCGCCAACAGTCTTCATGGCGACGAAACGGCGACCGAAACGCTCGACGACAAGACTGTTATCGGCATCGAAACGCGCCACCCGGTCCATGATCGTGCCATGCATCAACGATCGTTGTTGCCCCAGCGTGTTACGGCGGATGCGGTTGATGCCGGCGATGGCATAGAGCAAAGCGCCGATGATGGGAGAAAGCACAATAACGCCCACCCAGCCGAGGGCTGAACGGACTTCCTGCTTGGTCATGGTCGCATGCACCGCAGCCACAGTCCCCATGACAAGCGAGAGCAGTGCGAGAACGTGGGGCCAGTAAGCTTCAAACAATGCGATCATGCCATCAATATAGCGATGAAGGACCAAGCCGCAACGACCTGAATTGCGAGAGAAAACAACTGACTTGTAATCAAATCCAATTTACCTTAGGACCGTTCGACATCATGCAAATCGGTATGACGCCCATGCGTTTGAGACACATCGCTCTTCTTGCCTGCGCCGGTGTAATGCTCGCGGGCTGCAACGAAACGCTCGAAACCGTCGAGCGTGACGTGTCTCACGTCAAAAACAAGGTCGATTATCCTCTCTCCCCCACCATCCTTGCCGAGATGGACAAGAAGAACATGGATCGCAATGCGCCGATCATGATTCGCATCTTGAAGGAAGAAGGCAAGCTGGAAGTCTGGAAGGCGAGACGCGACAATCGCTTCGAGGTGATCGCTTCCTACGATATCTGCGCTTGGTCCGGCAAACTCGGACCAAAGGTCAAAGAGGGCGACCGTCAGGCACCGGAAGGATTCTACAATCTTTCGCCAGGGCACATGAACCCCTATTCAAATTATTATCTGTCGATCAATACCGGTTTTCCGAACCGCTACGATCAGGCGAACGGTCGCAATGGCACAAACCTGATGATCCATGGCGCGTGCTCGTCGTCGGGCTGCTACTCGATGACCGACGCACAGATGCTGGAGATCTACGCATTCGCACGGGACGCCTTCAAGGGCGGCCAGAAGACGATTCAGCTTCAGGCTTTGCCGTTCCGCATGACGGCGGAAAACATGGCTCGTCATCGTAAAAGCGAAAATTACGAATTCTGGAAGATGCTGAAGGTCGGCTACGATCATTTCGAAGTGACCAAGCGTCCACCGGACGTCAATTTCTGCGAGAAGAAGTACGTCTTCAACCAGCAGGCGCAGGGTGGTCAATTCAACGCGGCAGCCGCCTGCCCCGCAACAAGCACGCCGCCGGCGCTCGCAAGCGCGCTCGTCAGCTACAACAAGAGCTACGACCTTGCCTATGACAAGGCCATGAAAAAATTCGATGGCATGGTGTGGTACGATCCGACCGAAGCGGAACGCAAGGTGCTGGTGGCGGACAAGCGCAAGGGGCGTGAACCGGCATACGCACCGACGGGCTCTGCGCTGAAAGCCGGCAAGCTGATGAAGGAAACGGAATTTGCCGCACTGATGGAAAAGAAGGCGGCGAAGGGCATCTCGGCAACGGGAGCCACGGCGATCGCCGCTGCTTCGACATCTCCAGCAAGGCCAGCCGCACCGGCCTCTCAGCCGACGACATCTCAGCCGGCAACGCCCGCCCGCCCGTCTTCTATCATGCTGGCTGCAGCAGCGCAGGTGCCGCAACGCGCAGCACCGGCATCTGCAGCGGCAACGCAGAATGTGCCGGTTCCGACCGTCAATCCGCTGGCCTTCAGCGCACAGGAGCCGGAAGAACCGACAAAGAAGCCTTTTTGGAAATTCTGGGCCAAGGAGTGATTTTGGTCGCAAGGACCGTCTTTGATCTTAGAGGGCTCAAATGCCCTCTGCCTGTCCTACGCTGTCGCAAAAGGCTGGCCGCAATGGCCTCCGGAGACGAGGTGTTCGTGGAAACGACCGATCCTCTGGCGGTTATCGACATCCCTCATATGTGCCGGGAAGACGGCCATGCTCTTCTCGAGACCATCGATACGACAGACGGCCATCGCTTCCACATTCGCCGCGCTTGAAGAGATCGCCTGTCTAAGATCTCACGGGCCTGCAGCGGGGCCCTTCGTATCGGGATAGAGGTATCCTGGAACCAACGTTCTCGTCTTCGTGTTGTCCTGCGGACTCCATGAGGCGCAAATGACGAAAAACGGGACCCCATCCGAAATCATGCAGAAACAAATCTGGTCGGCATCTTTTGGCGGCTCTGCGATTGTTGGCACTGCGATCCATGACGGGCATCTTCTGCGAGAAGACCTCCTTGCCAGTATCGCACTTTCGAACGAGGAACGGCTCTATGAGGAGGACCCGTTCACTGGCGAGATGATCGGCGGGCTGACGAACCGGATCATCGGACACAGATCGCGCTTTGAAATCGATCTCAACAGGGCTCGCGATGCCGCCATCTATCTGACGCCAGACCAGTCCTGGGGCCTGGAGGTCTGGAATGAACCACCGTCAGAGGCGGCACTCGCTACGTCGCTTTCCGTTCACGACGACTACTATGCCATGCTTGCGTCCTTTCTCGACCGGATCGAGATGTCTCATGGGCGGTTTGTTCTACTGGATATTCACAGCTACAATCACCGTCGCGGTGGCCCGAATGGAGCGCCAACTCCTCAGGAGACAGCACCCGATATCAATATCGGTACGATCTCCATGGATCGAAGCCGATGGTCTTTTGTCGTGGACGCCGTGATGGCGCACTTTGCCTCGGCAGATATCGGTGGCCGCAAGTTGGATGTTCGTGAGAACGTTGCCTTTCAAGGGCGCGGCGAACAAACGCGATTCGTTCATGATAGATATCCACAGAACGGCTGCGCCATCGCAATCGAATTCAAGAAGATCTTCATGGACGAGTGGACGGGAAAGCCAGATACCCGCATCGTCTCAGACATTCGTCACGCTATAACTGAACTGGAACCGGTACTCGAGCGACTGCTGCGAGAGAGCCGATGAACAACGTTTCTTCGCTCAAAGCAACCGATGACATTCCATTATCGACGAAGATTGCCACGGCTCTGGCCGAAGGTCAGGCGATCCGCACAGATGTCGGCAAGGATGGCCGCCTCCACATCGACCGTCCCCTGCCATTCCTCTGCCTACACCTGACCTATGGCACAAAAAATCTGGCCGCACGCGACATCACGTCGTCGAACGCGTCCTATCTCATCGCATCGAGCCTCAGCGAGGCGGCACCCATCGTCCAAGCCGTCGGCGCGGAGATGATGAAGCGTTTCGGCGCCTTTATCGTACTGGACATTGGTGAACTGGAGCATGATATCCGGCTTGCCGACGATTCACCCTTCCTGCCGCATTACGAGGTTGCGGTTTCGGCCACAAGCGAACCCCAGACGCAGAACGCGCGAAAAGCCTTCATCAAGGCAATCTGCGATGCCGAAGTGCGTTTCCGCACACCGAGGATCACACGCCCGGAACCCAAGCAGGATCCAGTCCTTCGGCTGCAGGAAGCCGATGTTCCATTTCCCTGCGTCGGCGTTCGCTTTGCGCCTATCTATCGGCAACCGGAATCCGGGTCGGATTATCCGGGTCTGCGCGAGACGATGATTGCCGATCTTTTCGATGCGGGGCTGCGGGCCTTTGCAGCTTTTGCGGCGGACACCGAAACGCTGCGCATCACCACGCACCGGGCGCTTGGCCGAAAAGCCTTCGTAGACGCTGTGAGACGCGCGGACAGGTCCATTGACGAGATCGCTCAATCGTTCGATTTCCTACTTTCCGTCACGCCCATCAATGCCCGGCAAGCCTTCGATGAGTTCCAGCAAAGCGACTTTCAATATGCTCCGCATTTTCTCTATCGCCCGCTGGGCGTCGATGTCGAAGAGCAGAAGCGCAAACTTTACTCGGTCGCTTTCGATCATCTCGAAGACCCGGTCCTCTATCACCTCTACCGCGAAAAGCAGCAGGAAATAGACCTGCAGCTGACGATGCTGGCGCATATGCACAGGCGTCAATACACAGACTTCGGGCGGGCTCTTTACGGCTCCGTCGAGCCTGAACTCCTGACACTCGCATCGGACGTGCTCGCGCAGTGTAGAATGCCGGTCGATGAGGGCGAAATACCTTTGGTCGGCTGTTATGAGGTGGTGCAGAAATCCCGCGAGATGGTCGACGCCTATCATCACGAGGAACCGAGTTTCAGAGCACGCGTCGAAATTCGTGACGACCTTCCTCCGGGGCTGATGGTGACGGGCGAAAAGCTGCTTATCTCCCGCCATACGGTGATGGAACAACGGCGCGTCGACGCTCTCCTGCATCACGAAATAGGCGTCCATTTGCTGACCTACTTTAATGGTTCGGCTCAAGGACTGCGCCTGTTTCGTACCGGCCTGTCCGGTTATGAGGGTGTGCAGGAAGGTCTGGCCGTGCTGGCCGAACATCTGGCAGGCGGCATGACGCGTCAACGCTTGCGGCTGATTGCCGGACGCGTCGTTGCCTGCGCCGCCATGCTCGATGGTGCAACCTTTGTCGATACCTACCGGCTGATGACGCAACAACATGGGTTCGATGCGGCCAACGCATTCAATATGGTGCTGCGCATCTACCGCGGTGGCGGATTGCCGAAAGATGCGATTTATCTGCGCGGGCTGAACGAAGTCTTGCAGCACTTACGAAAAGGCGGCGCGCTCGACCCCTTCTGGATGGGCAAAATCTCGGCTGCTCATTTCCCGGTGATGCAGGAACTGTCTTTGCGTGGCCTCTTACGTCCACCCGGCATTCGACCGGCTTTTCTACTGTTACCGCGAGCCAATGAGAGACTCGAAAAAATACGATCGGGGCTTTCCATCGCCGAAATGGCCACACTTTGAGGGAGGGAACTATGCGCCTAGCATTCTTTGTCAATTCGATCGAAGGCGAACATCCAAGCTACGCCACCGGGCTCCTCGCCATGGCGGCGCTCAACCGTGGTCACGACGTCATTTACCTGACACCCGGCGATTTCACTCTGCGTCCAGATGATACGCTCGTTGTGCACGCGCTCGTCATGCCGAAACAAAAATACAAAAAGGTGGAAACTTTTCACGCCACTCTGCAGGAGCGGCAGTTGCAGCGAGAAACCATCGACATCGAAGAGATCGATGCGCTTATGCTGCGCAACGATCCCTCTCTCGACCAGACCGCGCGACCCTGGGCAGTTCATTCTGGCATTCTTTTTGGACGACTTGCCGAGCAACGGGGCGTACTTGTTCTAAACGACCCGGAAGGCCTGGCGCTGGCGCAAAACAAACTCTACTTCCAGAGCTTTCCTGAAACCGTTCGTCCGACCACGCTGATTTCCCGCAATGTTGAGGAGATACGGGCCTTTGCGGACGCGCATCCCAAGGGCGTTATCGTCAAGCCGTTACAGGGTTCCGGCGGCAAGAATGTCTTCAAGATCGGGTCTTCCAAGGAGACAAATCTCAATCAGATTTTCGAGGCTATCAGCATCGAAGGTTACCTGATAGCGCAGGCCTATCTGCCAGCGGCGAAAAACGGCGATATCCGCTTCTTCATGATGAATGGAGAGCCTTTGATGCGCGATGGCGCTTACGCTGCGCTGCGGCGCGTTCCGGCCAAGGGCGATCTACGCTCCAATATCCATGCTTCCGGCACCGCCGAAGCGGTGGAGGTCAACGACGACGTGCTGGCGCTGGCGGAGATGATGCGACCCAAGCTCGTGGAGGATGGCATGTTCCTCGTCGGCCTGGATATCGTCGGCGATAAGATCCTGGAAGTAAATGTCTTTTCGCCGGGCGGTCTTGGACATATTCGTGAACTCACCAATGTGGATTTCACCGACACCGTCATTGAGGCTGTCGAGAAGAAGGTTACCATGCAGGCAGCCTCCGCAGGTATGGTAAACAACCGGTTGCTTGCCACGCTTTAGGGTCGAAAGTCGATTGACGGATTGCTGACCCTCCCATAACTGTTCCGTCAGCATCTCTCTTGCCGGAACGACAAATCCCATGAAGCCGGGCCAACTCGCCGCTTATATTTTCCTTGCTGTGGCTTGGGGATTGTCCTTCACGCTCGTGCTGCGTGTTGTGGAGTCCTTCGGTTGGGTCGGCGCGGTGTCGCTGAGGTGCCTTATTGCCAGCGGCACACTTTATCTGGTGGCAAAGGCAAGCGGGAGACCGCTTGACTTCTCAGCCGGATGGCGCGCCTTCTCGATTGTCGGCGCAACGACGGTGGCGGGCCAGCTGATCGGATTATCCTACGCCACACCGCAGATCGGCACTGCCATGGCTGCGATATTCGTGGCCAGTATTCCACTGTTCTCGATGTTGATCGGGCAACTCTGGGGCCTTGAAAAAATATCAGCGCAGTCGATGATCGGCATCTGCTGCGGCATAGTCGGCATAGTCGTTCTTGTCGGCTTTCCAGCAGTGCCGGTAACGCAGGCTTTTATCCTGGGCTCTTTCGCCTGCATGATCGGTTGCCTCTGCGCGGCATTTGGCAGCAATTATGCCAGCCGCTTCCTGAAGGGCACCGGTTCTTGGGAGATCACCATCGGATCGTTTTTCGCCGGCGGCGTCCTCACACTACCGCTTCTTGCCGTTGTACCTGTCCCCGCAGTCCCATCACTCGTCGATGTCGGCTATCTCGTTGCACTCGCAATCATCATGAGTGCGCTCACCTACATAACCTATTTCCGTCTGGTAGCGACCATCGGCGCGACCAAAACGATCAGCGTTGAGTTTGTGGTGACCGTGATCGCCGTCTTCATCGGAGCCTTCGTGCTGGATGAGCCCCTCTCGGCGGCGCAATTCATAGGTGCGGCCATCATCGTCATAGGCTGCGCGCTGGTGCTGGGCGTTCTTCCAGCACGAAGGCGCGCACCTGTCGTGCCGGATTTATAATCAAGTGCGAAAATTTCGTGCGGGACGGCCCTCAACATTTCTCCAACTTCGTTCTATGATCAGTATGTTATGATATCTGCTAGAGCAGAGATTCGCGTACCTGTCTCATTTGCCTGCCACCGTTCAAGGATGGAGGTCGCTTGGACTTACGGTGATACTACACCCGGGGATGGTATAGATAAGCATGGCAAGTGACCCGAACGATCCGGACTTCAGCGAAAACCAGTTCGTCATGCCCAAACCTGCCGCAGAGGTTGAGAGGCCTGAGGCGGACAGCAGCATCCGTGTGGGCCGCGAGGGTCGTGAATTCTGCATATATCCCGCCCAACTCGGATACGACCTTCAGGAAGAACTTGATTTCTTGTCCAACCGGGTGATGGAGCCTAACGTATTTTTCACCGGTCGGCTGCTTGCACCTGCCATGCCGCGCATCGAAGATCGGTCCGTTCGCTTTGCTCTGATGCGTGACGAGAACGGCCGACGCAGTCGCATGCGCTTTCTCATGCCCTTCACCATCGAGAAACCCGGTTTCTCCGTCGGCCCCTCCATCTTGCGCGCCTGGGCCAACCCGTTCGGGCCGCTTGGAACGCCATTGGTGGATAGCGAGGGCGCAGCCGAAACCATCGACAATCTTCTCGATGCATTGATGCAGCCTGAACTTCGGTTGCCAAGCGTGCTCGTGCTTCCGCTGGTGCGGCTGAACGGACCTTTCGTACGCATGATCAGGGCTGTGGCGTTAAGCCGGAATCTTCCAGTTTCCATGGCTGAGCGCCACAGAAGGCATCTGCTTCAAAACGGACCAGATGCCGACATCTATCTTCAGAACAAGCTTTCCTTCGACGATCGCAACTTGCTGAAAACAAAGTGGTCGGACCTTCAGGCATTGGGGACTGTGTCCTACAATGTCGCTCGTCAGGCAGGCGATGTGCGTATGCGGATGGAGGAGTTTCTGGCGCTGGAGGCGAATGGCACGAAAGGGCGCAAGCGCAATGCGCTCGTGACCGATCGCTACCGCACTGCCTTTGCCCGTGAAGCGATCAACAATCTGGCTGAGATCGACGCGGCGCGTATCCACACCGTCGATTTAAATGGAGAAGCGATCGCCTCCGTCGTCATTCTCATGGCCATGGGTGAAGCCTATATCTGGAAGGCAGCGTTCAACGAGCGTTATGCGAACTACATGCCCGAGCGGCTTCTGACCCAACGCCTGACCGAATGGCAGCTTGATGACGCCAACATCATCTGCACTGACAATTGCGTTGTCGAAGAGGAGCTGTCGCTCACAGGCTTGTGGGACGATGCGGCCGAAATGGGAACGCTCGTTGTCGGCTTATCGCAAAACAGCGACCGAGATGTGCGCCAGGTGGCAACCCAGGTCCATATGTACCGCAACACCCGCAATCTGGCGAAGGCGCTGCGCGAGCGGATCATGTCTCTTGGACGAAAGGGCGGCACTGCTACCTGATCGTGACGACATCTTCATCGATAGTCGCGGTTGTTAAATTCTCCAATGATTTTATCTTGCCCTTCCGGCTGCGCGCATATGCGACCGGATGGAGAGTAAAACGTTTCGTTTTCACATCAGACGAAATGCAACAGGGAGACAGGCATGGCGGACGAAAAGTCGGTAAAGGATTGGGAGCAACTGGCCGAAAAGGAACTGAAGCGCGCTCCCGATACCCTCACCTGGCAGACGCCTGAAGGAATTGCCGTCAAGGCCCTTTACACATCAGACGATCTCGACGGCCTATCTCATCTCGACAGCTTACCCGGCTTTAAGCCATTCGTTCGAGGACCCCGCGCCACCATGTATGCTGGCCGCCCCTGGACGATCCGTCAATATGCCGGTTTTTCCACAGCGGAAGAATCGAACGCCTTTTATAAGCGCAATCTGGCGGCTGGCCAAAAGGGACTGTCTGTCGCTTTCGATCTGGCGACACACCGGGGCTACGATAGCGATCACGAGCGCGTCGTTGGCGATGTCGGCAAGGCGGGTGTAGCGATCGACTCCGTTGAAGACATGAAAATCCTGTTCGACGGCATTCCTCTGAAAGAAATGTCTGTGTCGATGACCATGAATGGTGCTGTCATCCCCATCCTTGCGTCTTTCATCGTCGCTGGGGAAGAACAGGGATGCTCCCATGCGGAGCTTTCAGGCACCATCCAGAACGACATTCTCAAAGAATTCATGGTGCGCAACACCTATATCTACCCCCCGGCACCTTCGATGCGCATCATCGCCGATATCATCGAGTATACGGCGCGCGAGATGCCACGCTTCAACTCGATCTCCATTTCCGGCTATCACATGCAGGAGGCGGGTGCGACGCTGGTTCAGGAACTGGCCTTCACGCTGGCGGATGGACGGGAATATGTGCGGGCGGCGTTGAAGAAGGGATTGAATGTCGATGATTTTGCCGGTCGCCTGTCCTTCTTCTTTGCCATTGGCATGAACTTCTTCATGGAGGCTGCCAAGCTGCGCGCTGCACGCCTCCTATGGTCGCGAGTGATGGAAGAATTCAATCCGCAAAAGCCGTCTTCTATGATGTTGCGCACCCACTGCCAGACATCGGGCGTGTCTCTACAGGAGCAGGATCCATTCAACAATGTCATTCGCACCGCTTATGAAGCCCTTTCAGCCGTCCTAGGCGGCACACAGTCGCTCCACACCAACGCGCTTGACGAGGCCATGGCGCTGCCGACTGATTTTTCCGCCCGTATCGCTCGCAACACTCAGCTTATTCTGCAGCATGAAACCGGCATCACCAAAGTCGTCGATCCGCTGGCAGGTTCTTACTATGTGGAGAGCCTGACGAACGAGCTTGTAGGGAAAGCCTGGGCGCTGATGGAGGAGGTGGAGCAAATGGGCGGCATGACCAAAGCCGTCGATGAAGGTCTGCCGAAGAGGCTGATCGAGGAGGCAGCGACCAAACGCCAGGCGGCTGCAGACCGGGGCGAAGAGATTATCGTTGGCGTCAACAAGTTCCGCCTGGAGAACGAAGAGCCGATCGATATTCTAGATATCGACAACTCCGCCGTCCGTGCGTCGCAGATCAAGCGTCTGGAAACCGTTCGCCGTCAGCGCAATCCGGTAGACGTTGAACGAACACTGGCAAACCTTTCCGAAGTCGCGCGCACAGGACAAGGCAACCTGCTCGAATCGGCTGTGGAAGCGGCGCGCGCTAGGGCAACCGTCGGAGAGATTTCAGACGTCATGCGCGCTGTCTTCGGAGACCATGCCGCCGTTCCGGAGGTGGTTCACGACGTTTACGGCGCGGCCTATGAGGACGATCCGGAGTTTGCAACCTTGCGTAACCGGATCGTCGAGCTGTCGCACACCGTGGACGGCAAACCACGCATGATGATCGCCAAGCTCGGTCAGGACGGCCACGACCGCGGGGCGAAGATCATTGCATCCGCTTTTGGCGATATCGGCTTCGATGTGATTGCAGGCCCCCTGTTCCAGACGCCGGAGGAAGCGGCAGATCTCGCGGTGGAGAACAGGGTGCATGTGGTGGGAATGTCGTCACTTGCTGCTGGCCACAAGACGCTGGCGCCGCAACTGGTCGCAGCGCTGAAGGCCAAAGGAGCAGAAAAGATCATCGTCATCGTCGGCGGCGTCATTCCACGTCAGGACTATGACTTCCTTCTGGACAACGGCGTTGCCGCGGTCTTTGGACCTGGCACCAATGTACTGGAAGCTGCCCGCGCCGTGATAGACCTGATGCAGGGTCGACTGCGTAACGCTTGATTACAACCAACGCCGATAAAATGGTCCCAACGAAAAAGCGATGGATTTGCACCCATCGCTTTTTGTTTTTGTGAGTGTTGAGGACAGAGCTTATTCGGCTGCCTTCTCCAGTTCGGAAGGCTCAGCGCCTTCTGCCTCTTCGGCACCGGCGGTACGGCGCGGGCGGCGGGGACGCGGGCTGGTGCTGCGTGCACGGCGCGGTGCGCGCTCGCTTGCACCGGCTTCAGCCTGAGCTTCTTCTTCCACAGCCACTTCCTTGGGCGTACCCTCGATGACCGGCTGTGGCGCGGAGCTTGCATCGTAAACAGGCGCGACAGGTACAGGCGCTGCAGCTACAACGGTCTCGGCACCTTCCTCAGCCTGCGCTTCACGCGGCTGACGCTCAGGACGGTTCTGACGGTCCCGGCGATCGCGACGCTCACCTCTGTCCTGACGATCCTGCCGTTCGGGACGCTCCTGGCGCTCGGGCTGATCATGGCGCTGGGCGCGCTGTTCATTCTGCTCATGCGCAACGGGCAGCACAACGACGACATCGTCATTTTCATTGCCATCCATATCGTCGCCATCACGATCGTTGCCGTAATCGCCGCGATCGTCGCGCTGGAAACGTTCCTGCATCTGCGCCTGGGCAGACAAGATAATGCGATTGTAGTGTTCGGCGTGCTGGAGATAGTTTTCAGCCATAACGCGGTCGCCAGAGCTTTGCGCATCCCGTGCGAGAGCAGCGTATTTCTCCGCAATATGCTGAGCAGTGCCGCGAATTTTAACATCAGGGCCGGAACTGTCATAAGTCCTGGTCAGCGGATTTCCACCCTTACGGTTGAAATTGTTGTTGTTACCGCCGCCGTTATTATTGTTGTTGTTATTACGCCCCCGGCCGCGCTTGTTTTGCTGTCCTGGCCTCATCAATTGCTCACCTGAATTCTGTTTTGCTGATAATTCTCGTATTTCGATGCGATCCAGGCGAGCAACAAAACGCTTCTCCTGAACCGCGACCATTACGCGCCCTGCTCTCTTGAGAGACAAGACTTCGCGTTTTCCGACCGGATGCGCATATGCTGCATCAAGCCGCTTGCGAACAAAGTTTCCTGAATCACATGCCGGAAATGCCCAGCCTTTCAGAGCTCTCCAAGAGAACCCGCTTCGGGACTGATCCAAACCCTGGCGAATCTTATTTCGCCCTCAGCCACCCGGCATGTGGCCGCAAACTAGCCCGCTTCCTGCGGAAATCCAAGCCTTTTCTTTTGCTTTGCAAAATATCCTTGAACAAAACATCCACAGCTGTTTTTCGACCTATCTGCGGAATATCAATACGCGATCATGACCGCCATAGTCTTTGACGCGGTTGGCGCATTCATATCCCTTGGATGCAAATATGGTGGTTACATCTGCCATCTGATCGTAGCCTATTTCGACCCCGACCACTCCACCGCTTTCGAGAAAATCCACTGCTTTTTCAGCTATAACTCTATACGGGAGAAGCCCATCCACACCGCCGTCTAGGGCGATGAACGGATCAAATTCGCGAACTTCGCGATCCAATGTATCGATGACATCGGTTCTGATATAGGGCGGGTTTGACAAGATTATGTCGAAACGTCCCGAAATATGCTCGAACCAGTCGCTCTCGATTGTCTCGAAGCGCTCTGCAAGTGCAAGCCGCTCTGCGTTGCCACGCGCAGTCGCAATTGCGTCTTGCGAGATATCGCTTCCCACGCCTGTTGCCTCGGGAACTGCGTGGAGAAGCGAAAGGCATATGGCGCCGGTTCCGATTCCCATATCGAGGATACGCGCCGCATCCTTACGCTGCACTGCAGCGCGGACATATGGCAGCGCAGCGTTGACCAGCACCTCCGTATCAGGACGGGGTTCCAGCGTCCCCTGCGACAGCAGAAAATCGAGCCCGTAGAACTCACGGCGTCCGAGGATGCGGTGAACTGGCTCTCCCCTCTCGCGCCGCGCAATCAAGGCCTCGATCCGATCCACCTCATCCGTTTGAAGCGGACGGGCACCATTCAGAACGAAATCTGTCAAGGAAAAGCCAATGACCCCGCCGATCAATAGACGAGCATCGGTTGTCGGATCGGCGATGCCGGCAGCGTTGAGGCGCTGCTTTGCCTCGGCCACGCAAGCCTGAACTGTTAAACTGGACTTCACCGCTGCTCGCCAAGCTGCGCGAGCTGGCCCGCCTGATAATCGGCAATCAGCGCGTCCACCAACTCGTCTATGTCGCCTTCGATCATGCGGTCGAGCTTGTAGAGCGTCAAATTGATGCGGTGGTCGGTGACGCGACCTTGCGGGAAGTTATAGGTGCGGATGCGCTCGGATCGATCACCCGACCCCACCTGGCTCTTGCGGTCGGCGGAGCGTTCGCTGTCTGCCTTCTGTCGCTCGATGTCGTAAAGCCTCGAGCGCAGAACCTGCATCGCCTTGGCGCGGTTCTGGTGCTGCGATTTTTCCGAGGAGGTAACGATCAGTCCGGTCGGCAGGTGGGTAATGCGAACGGCCGAATCCGTCGTGTTGACGTGCTGACCTCCGGCGCCGGACGCACGCATCGTGTCGATGCGGATGTCTTCCGGGCGAATTTCGATATCGATATCCTCGGCTTCCGGCAGAACGGCGACGGTTGCGGCAGATGTATGGATGCGTCCGCCCGCCTCCGTTTCCGGCACACGCTGCACGCGATGCACGCCGGACTCGAATTTGAGTTTTGAGAACACGCCGCGACCGCTGATCGTGGCGATGATTTCCTTGAAGCCGCCCGCTTCCCCTTCGCTTGCCGAAAGGACTTCCACTTTCCAGCCCTTGCCGCTAGCAAAACGCTCATACATGCGGAAAAGATCGCCAGCAAAGAGCGCTGCTTCTGATCCGCCGGTGCCGGCACGAATTTCCAGAATGGCGCTCTTCTCATCTGCCGCGTCCTTGGGCAGAAGAAGGATCTGCATATCCTTCTCCAGCGCTTCGATACGCTCGGACAGCTCTGGAAGCTCAGCCTCGGCCAACTCACGCATATCCCGATCCATGGTCTTGTCGGACAGGATCGCTTCGAGGTCCGCAGCCTCGGCCTGAGCTTTCTCATATTCGCGAATGGTCTTCACCACAGGCTGCAATTCCGAATATTCGGAGGCCAGCTTGACATACACGTCTGCGGCGGGGCCTTCAGACATACGCGCCTCGATTTCACCGAAGCGTCGTTCAAGCTCACGCATTTTGTCGACGGGAAGCTTCGCCACCTGTCACATACTCCACTCTAAGATCATCGTGTTAAATAGGGATGGAATGCGTCGCAGCAAACCGAACCAGCAGATCGCGCGTATTTTCGAACGACTTGTTGTCGTCCAAAGCCGCATTCAACTCTTCTGCGAGCAGACCCGCATCCAGCCCGAGCAACATGGCCTTTACCGGACCGATCGCCGTGGGCGACATTGAGATCGAACGGTAACCGAGCCCGATCAGGGCCATGGCGGACAAGGGCTTGCTGGCCATTTCTCCGCACAGCGTCACCGGCGTCTTGTTTCGTTCTCCGGCACGGATAATATCGCGCAGAATACGCAGGAAAGGCTTGCCGAGATTGTCGAACCGATCCGAAACACGGGAATTGCCGCGATCCACAGCCATCGCGAACTGAAACAGATCGTTCGAACCGACCGAGACGAAATCCACTTCCGACATCAATTCGTCGAGCTGCCACATCAATGACGGCACTTCCAGCATGACCCCGAATTGAAGCTTGCGCGGCAACGCATGACTGAACTTGGAAAGATGCTGAACTTCCTTCTGCATCAAATCTCGGACCGCATGGATTTCCGAGACTTCGGTCACCATCGGCAACATCATCTTCAATTCCGCCCCCGATGCCGCGCGCAGAAGCGCGCGCATCTGAGTACGCAACAAACCCGGACGGTCGAGCGAAAGACGAATGGCGCGCCAGCCGAGTGCCGGGTTCTCTTCTTCCTGCCCGCGCATGTAGGAGACGACCTTGTCGCCGCCGATATCAAGCGTGCGGAATGTTACCGGCTTGCCCTTGGCCTGGCGCAGAACACTGCGATAGAAGGCCTCCTGCTCCTCGCCTTTGGGCATGTTGGAGGCAATCATGAACTGCAGTTCGGTACGAAAAAGTCCGATGCCATCCGCGCCTGACTCTTCCAGTTGCGGCAAATCCACCAGCAGGCCAGCATTCATTTTCAGGCTGACCTTTTGGCCATCCTTGGTGATCGGTTCCACGTCGCGCAGCGCACGGAATTGTTCCTGACGCCGCGCACGCAGGCGAACCTTTTCCTCGTAGGCCCGCTGCAAATCCGTGACGGGACGCAGATGAACCTTGCCGTCATCCCCGTCGATGATGATCGGATCATTATTCTCGGCAAGCGCCACGATTCCGGTCGCCTGGCCGATGACCGGAATACCCATGGCGCGGGCAACGATCACCACATGGCTTGTGACCGCGCCGTCTTCCAGCACCAGTCCGCGCAGCTTTTCACGTGGATAATCGAGAAGCTCGGCCGCACCCATGGCGCGCGCCAGAACGATGGCATCGAGCGGAAACTCGTGTTCGGGGCTTCTGCCACCAAAACCCATCAACTGGCGCAATAGTCGGTTGGCCAGATCGTCGAAATCATGCATCCGCTCGCGCAGATAGGGATCTGTCAGGCGCATCATACGCGCCTTGGTGTCGCTCTGCACCTTTTCGACCGCAGCTTCGGCTGTCAGACCGTTGCGGATCGCCTCTTCCATGCGGCGGACCCAGCCCTGATCGTGGGCGAACATGCGGTAGGTTTCAAGCACCTCGCGATGCTCGCCCTCGGTGGCGACATCACGACGTTGCAACATGTCGTCGATAGAAAGACGCAATGAGCCGATCGCTTCGGCCAGCCGGCGAATTTCCGTATCGGCGTCCTCGTTGAGAAGATTGGTCACGACGATGCGCGGATCGTGGAGAACCACATGACCGAGGCCTATACCTTCGGCATAGGCGTCACCGTCGATGGAGACGGCTCTGGTCAGATCCAACTCCACGCCAGGGCGGGTGATTTTCTTCAATTCGCCGCTCGCCACAATCTCCGCAATAAGCATCGCGGTTGTCTCAAGCGCTTCAACTTCATCCTCCCGGTATGTTCGGCTGGTCTTGTTCTGAACGACAAGAACGCCAAGAGTGCGACCGGATCTCAAAATCGGCACACCGAGGAAGGAATGGTAAATTTCTTCGCCCGTTTCAGGGAGATAGCGGAAAGCGGGATGCGCCTGCGCGTCCGAAAGATTGAGCGGTTGGGCGGAAGCGGCGATCGTACCGACAAGGCCCTGCCCCATTTTCAACTGGGCAAGATGCACCGCATCCTTGTTCAAGCCCTCAGTAGCGTAGAGCTCAAGAATGCTGTCGGAGCGAAGCACATAAACGGAACACACTTCGGCAACCATGTTGCTGGCAATCTGCCGGACAATCTGGTCGAGGCGCTCCTGCGGCTCAAGATGCTCCGCCATCATTTCGCGAAGCCGCCTGAGAAGGACGCGCGGACCTGCAGAAAGGTCTCTCATCGCGTATGCTCCCGAATGCCGAACGTGCGAAGTGAGGGGTTCGCACGAAAGGTTCAATCAAATTTATAGCGCACCTTTTACAGCGACAAGCTGAAATTGGTACCCCTAAAGCGTGTGCGAATTTTAAGATTCACCTTTAAAGCTTTAGGTCGTCGCTTCACGCATGTCGATATCGCAAAATCGCAAGGCGGTTTTGCGCGACGGCATTTGACCGGGACAACGCACGTTTCAGAAGAATCGAGTGCCGTGTGCCAAAGTCAGAGAATCAACTTTTATCCAGACCATAGGCAGAATGCAAAGTACGAACTGCAAGTTCGGCATAGGCGCCATCGATCAGGATGGAAATCTTGATTTCCGAGGTGGTGATCGCCTTGATGTTGATATTCTTTTCGGCCAGCGCCTTGAACGCGCTAGCAGCCACGCCCGCGTGGCTGCGCATACCGATGCCGATGACGGACACCTTGGCAAGCCCGGTTTCGTTCTGCACCACGTCAAAGCCGATCTGCGCCTTGTTGTCTTCCAGAACCTTCAGCGCTTTGGGAGCGTCACCGGAGGGAACCGTAAACGTCATATCCGTGCGCGAGCCGTCTTCAGAGATGTTCTGCACGATCATGTCGACATTGATATGGGCTTCCGCCAGCGGGCCGAAGATCGCAGCGGAAACGCCGGGGCGATCCGCGAGGCGGCGCAGCGAGATTTGTGCTTCATCCTTGGCATAGGCGATGCCTGTTACGACTTCCTGTTCCACGATTTCATCCTCGTCGCAAATCAAAGTACCGGGCGGGTTGATAAGGTCACCCATGCCCGGCGCATCGGGGTCCTCGAAACTGGAGCGCACGAAGGTCCGAACCTTGTGGACCATGGCAAGCTCGACCGAACGGACCTGCAGAACCTTGGCACCGAGAGACGCCATTTCAAGCATTTCCTCGAATGCCACTTTCTTCAGGCGGCGAGCCTTTGGCTCGATGCGCGGGTCAGTCGTGTAGACGCCGTCGACGTCGGTGTAGATGTCGCAGCGATCAGCCTTCACGCCAGCGGCAATAGCCACAGCGGATGTATCGGAACCGCCACGTCCAAGGGTGGCAATGCGGTTATCCGGACCGAGACCCTGGAAACCGGCAATAACAGCCACCTGTCCCTCGCCCATGCGACGAATGATATCGGAACCATCGATGTCGAGAATACGGGCTGCGCCATGGGCATTGTCGGTACGGATCGGGATCTGCCAGCCCTGCCAGGAGCGAGCGTTCACACCCATGGACTGAAGCGCAATGGCCAGAAGACCGGATGTGACCTGCTCACCGGAGGCGACCACGGCATCATATTCGCGGGCATCGTAAAAGGATGCTGAGCCGCTGGCGCCAGCGACTTTGGGCGTGTTCTGTACCCAGTCGACCAGTTCGTTGGTTTTTCCGGACATTGCCGAAACCACCACGGCCACTTCATGGCCTGCATCCACTTCACGTTTCACATGCCGTGCGACATTGTGAATACGTTCAAGGTTTGCGACGGACGTACCGCCGAATTTCATGACAATGCGAGCCATAGCCTAGACCAGTACCATCCCACTGCGCCGCGCGAGCGGCAGATAAGAAGACATCCCGCTCCCAGAAAGACCGGGCTTGCAGGTTGCGGGTCTCTTAGCGAAAAGGATAAGGCCATGCAATGCCGTTTGTGAACCATGCGGTACGGTTCTGGGGGCTTACCCGTGTCGACCTTGAAGCGGGCCTAAGCGCAAAATCGGCAAGCGTACCGCCCCGCACTGTACAAATGCGGCCAATGGCAGTAAAAGCGCGCCACATGAAATGGCCATAGTGGCCTCAACGGCCTGTGTGGCGTCGTCCGTTTGGGACAAATGCAGGCATCCATATTCCGAAAGACGGTAGATGACAGACACTCAGGGTATCGCCCCTGCGATTGCGCAGGCGTTGGAGAAGCGCGGCTATAAAGACTTGACCCCGGTTCAGCAGTCCATGCTGGATCCGGAACTTGCCGACAAGGACGCGCTCGTCTCGGCGCAGACCGGCTCGGGAAAGACGGTCGCTTTCGGCATTGCGCTGGCGCGTACCCTTCTAAGCAATAGCGAACGTTTCGGCCAGGCTGGCGCTCCGCTCGCTCTTGCCATTGCGCCCACGCGCGAACTTGCCATGCAGGTGAAGCGCGAGCTGGAGTGGCTCTATGAATTTGCCGGCGTCTCGATTGCCTCCTGCGTCGGCGGCATGGATATTCGCAACGAGCGCCGCGCGCTGGAACGTGGCTCCCATATTGTGGTCGGCACACCGGGTCGTATCTGCGACCACATCAAGCGTGGGGCACTCGACCTCTCCTCGCTGCGCGCCGTTGTTCTGGACGAAGCTGACGAGATGCTCGATCTCGGCTTTCGCGAAGATCTGGAATTCATTCTGGAGGAATCGCCCGAAGACCGCCGGACGCTGATGTTCTCGGCCACTGTCCCGCGCAGCATCGCCAAGCTTGCCGAAAGCTACCAGAAGAATGCCGTGCGCATCGCGACTGCTTCAGAGCAGAAACAGCACGTCGATATCGAATACCGCGCCATGATGGTCGCCGCTTCGGATCGCGAGCACGCCATCATCAACGCGCTGCGTTTCTACGAGGCGCGCAACGCCATTGTCTTCTGCTCGACACGTGCTGCCGTCAACCACCTGACAGCGCGCCTCAACAATCGTGGTTTCTCTGTCGTCGCCCTTTCCGGCGAGCTATCGCAGAACGAGCGCACGCACGCGCTTCAGGCCATGCGTGACGGCCGCGCCCGCGTTTGCGTGGCCACCGACGTGGCTGCGCGCGGTATCGACCTCCCCGGGCTGGAACTCGTGATCCATGCCGACCTGCCGACCAATTCCGAAACGCTTCTTCACCGTTCGGGCCGTACCGGCCGCGCCGGTCAGAAGGGCGTCAGCGCAATCGTCGTTCCCGTCAACCAGCGTCGCAAGGCCGAACGTCTTCTCGAAGGCGCAAAAATCAGCCCCGCATGGGTTCATCCACCTTCCGCCGACGAGATCGTCGAACGCGATGGTGCACGCCTGTTGGCAGATCCGTCGCTGAACGAGCCTGTCACCGATGACGAGCGCGATTTCGTCACCAAGCTTCTGGAGCAGCATGGCGCGGAGAAAGTCGCTGCGGCCTTTGTGCGGATGTATCACTCTGGTCGCTCGGCGCCTGAAGACATTTCCGAAGTTGCCCTTGATGGCCGCAAGCCACGTCGCGACAGCTTCGAAAACGTCGAGAACAATGCACCGCGCCGCGACCGTTCGGACTTCGCCGATAGCGCCTGGTTTACCCTTTCGGTCGGCCGCAAGCAGAATGCCGAGCCCCGTTGGCTGATCCCTATGCTCTGCCGCTTCGGCAAGCTGACACGCCAGGATATCGGCGCGATCCGCATGCAGCAGACGGAAACCTACGTGGAACTGGCGGCTGATGCCGTCGACCGCTTCGAGTCCGCTCTCGGCAAGGACATGACGCTCGAAAAGGGTATTCGGGTCAAGGCCATCGAAGGCAAGCCCGAAATGACGGGCAAGAGCCGTGAAGACACCCGTCCGCCAAAGGCGCAGAAGAAGTTTGCTGGCAAGGGTGATTTCGGCGGTGAGCGCCGTGGCGAAGACAAGCCCTGGAAGAAAAAGGCTAATGCCGCTGGCGACAGGCCCAGCAAGTTCGAGGGCAAGAAAGACAAGCCTTTCGAAAAGCGCGGACCTAAGAAAAAAGATCACTCCTAAAAAAAAACCCGGCCTAGCGCCGGGCTTTTAAGTTTTTAACGGCCTTCGCAGTTGCGATCGCCAGGACGGCACCACATTCCGCCACCCTGATCGGACGGCTGCTGTTGCTGCTCCTGCCAACGCCGTTGACGCTCGCCATCATTCCAGTTGCGATCGCGTTGACCGTCGCGGTTACCCTCGCGCTCCCAGCGCGGACGGTCCCTGTCGCGGTCACGCTCGCGCTCTCTGTCTCGCTCGATGCGGTGCTGCTCACGATCGCGGCGGTCACGGTCGTTCTGGTCCCAGTTGCCATAGCGCTCTTCCCAGCGTCCGTCGTTCGGGCCAGGGCCGCGGCGATCACGCCACTCCTCGCGTGGCGGGCGCGGGCGATCGCGGTCGGCCCATGGTGGAGGTGCATTCCAATAACCGCCGGAGGGCGGCGGGCGGCGCCAGCGGTCACGCTCGCGATAGAAGTCGCGGTCGCGGTAGTAGCGATCCCAGTAACGGCCAACCTCGAACGTAATGACCGGAACGCCGAGATCACGGTAGTAGCGCGGTTCTACGTAAACGCGGTTCTGGCGATAGGTGGTCTGGATATAGCGCCCGGCGACCCAGCCGCGTCCATAGCTGAACGATACATCGCACCAGGGCGTGTCGGACAGGCAGCCATGAATCGTCAAAGGCGCGCCGTTTGGAATAACCACCACCGCCGGATAGGCCGTGCTTGGACCGGAGCGCATATTGACGTTGGCGGTGGCAAAGCCGCGCGTCGCCGCTTGCGCAAGCGCGGGCGCAGCAGCGAGCGCCAGCAGTGCAATTGCACCTAATAATTTCTTCTTCACTTTTTTCTCCTCAAGCAAAGGACTGGCCACCGTTGTTCGGCACTCAGCGCTGTAAAAATACGCTGCCTTGCTGAACGCAGCATGAAACGAAAGGGCGGCAAAACGGTTCCTTGCGCCTATGGGCCGCGCAAAACCATTGCTCCATAGCAGGCAGCCCCTTGACTTCACCTTTCAAGCATCCGACTTCAGGATCATAGAATTTTAGGAGATGACCATGAGCGAGACCGCGAAAACGACGATCGACCAGAGCGAAGTGGATCGTTTCTCCGCCATGGCCGCGGAATGGTGGAGCCCTACCGGCAAATTTCGCCCGCTCCATAAATTCAACCCGGTAAGGCTCGAATATATTCGAAACCGTGTCTGCGAGAATTTCGGTCGCGACCCAAAAGCGCATCGCCCTCTCGAAGGTCTGCGTTTCCTGGATATCGGCTGCGGCGGCGGCCTCCTGTCGGAGCCAATGGCGCGGATGGGCGCTGATGTCGTTGGCGCCGATCCATCTGAGAAGAACATCGGCATCGCGTCTACCCATGCGCGCGAGAGCGGCGTAAGCGTCGATTACCGCGCCGTTACGGCCGAGCAGTTGCAGGCCGCGGGCGAGACATTCGACGTAATCCTCAACATGGAAGTGGTCGAACACGTGGCCGACGTCAATCTTTTCCTGACGACCTGCGCGCAGATGGTCCGGCCCGGCGGGTTGATGTTCGCAGCAACAATCAACAGGACGCTGAAGGCCCGCGCGCTTGCCATATTTGCAGCAGAAAATGTGTTGAAGTGGCTGCCACGCGGAACACATCAATATGAAAAGCTGGTGCGACCCGAGGAACTGGAAACGCCTTTGAAGGCGAACGGGCTGGAAATTACTCATCACACGGGCGTGTTCTACAATGTCTTGCAAGACAGGTGGAATCTCTCTCCCGACATGGATGTGAATTATATGGTGCTCGCAAAGCGCCCCATGTAAGCCTTCAGACGGCAGCGCGATGGCGCATGACCGTTCGTCCACATCCTGCTTCGATCAACTGTCCGCTGATGGGCGACGGTGGCCCTTTGGAGTGTCGCGCCAGAAGGTGCCAAGCCAGGCATCGGTCGATGGCGGTCGAAATGCACCGAAGCCGGAGGTTGGGCAGAACGTCATCTCACCGAAGACGGGCCCGGTCGGCTTGTCGTAGAAGTCGATACGGACGAACTCGAAGCCTTGCGCAAGCGTCCGGGCTGCGGCAAGAATGGCATCGAGGTGCGGCGGACGCGGCAGCTCCTTGTCTTCCATCGGATAATAGTGACCGAATGGCAGCTTCTTCCAATTCTCGTCATAAAAGCAACGCCGGTGATCGCTGAAGCGTGCTGTATCGATTTGGATGCAGGGAATGGCGTTCTCGAAGCAAAAGAGCTTGTAATCAACCGGCGCTTCGCCATTTTCGCCGATAAAGGGCTCAATAAAGATTTCTGGATCGATGTGGTTGTACCATTCCTCCGCAAGTCGCCAAGCGGTGCGGCCCTGAAGCCAGGCGTCACATTTCTCTTTCGCGCCAACCAGATCCTGCGGCCCATAGACGAAGATGTTTCGATCCGACCCGTGATTGACCTTGATCACGTAAGGAAACGGCAGCGCCGGGCAATCATCGAGATTTTTGCCCCGCCAAAGCGTCGGCGTCACCCATTCCTCGCCAAGCAGTTTCGCCACATGCGCTTTGACCGCAATCTTGTCGCTTAAGAGGATCAGGCGCGGATCGTCCGCCGGTTCTCGCCAGGCGATTTTGCGGGCGACCAGATGTTCGTTCAGCGTCTTTGGATGATCAATGTTGGGCCAGAGCTTATGATAGCGGAAATACTGCAACTGCGTCGCCTGCTTGATAGGCAGGCAACGGATCGTGGCGTGATAGAGCGCCTTCAAGAGTTTTCCGATGACACTTTTCTGCGGTTGACCGACTGCCATGCCCATCCTCTTTCGCCCGCCCACCGGCTGACTCCAATAGCTTTAAACAATTCTGGACGCCCGCCAGAGCATGATCCCCGAAATGGATGCCGTTATCAGCGCGGTCACAAACGCGGCAAGCCCCGCCCCCATGAAGCCGAATGTGCCGATGAGAAGGAAACTCATTCCGACAGATAGGATCACACTCGACAGGTTGACGAAGGCGTAGGAGCCGTCTTTTCTAAGGCTGCTTAATCCGAAGCCCATCAGATCCGTACAGGCACGCACCGCCGCCGTCAGCAGCAGCAGCGCGAAAATGCCCTTGTACTCGCTAAGCGTTGGCATGTTCATGAACTTTACGACGATGCTTCCTGCAATAAAGATCGCTGCCCCGAGAACGAGCCCGACCACTGCGGTCTTGACGAACTGCCGTATCATCATGCGACGCCACTCATTGATCGAACCATCGCTATAGGCTTTGAATAATTTGGGAATGGCGATTTGTAACACCGCCGTCGAAATCAACGTCTGCAACGCATTCGCCAGCGACCAATAGAACGTATAGACGCCCGTGAGGGACAAGGTCAGCAACAGCGACACGATGTAGCGGTCCGCATAGACCAGGCCGACATTGCTCATATCGCTAATGTGGATGAGCCAGGAGCGGCGCATGCGGCTCCTGATCCAATCGTAGCGGATGGGTGTTCTGACGATCCGCGCAAGCGGCCAGTGCCGCAAAAAATAAAAAAGCCCGGCAAACATGCCGAGATATCCGAGCGCCCATCCGGCGAACACCGTCTCAATGTTGCGAAACGAAGAGAACAGCAGCCCCAGTGCAATGACCGGCAGAACCCAGGATGTGGTGCGCAAGAAAAACAGAATATTGGCAGCGCTCGACATTTCCTTGGAAATCAAGGGCATATGGATATCGCAGGAAATGGTTTCCAACCACACGACAATAAGAACGAGTACATAAAGCGGCTTGATTGGATAGTCGAAGAGGAAGGCGCAGGCCACCAAAAGCAGCGTTACGATCGACAGCGAAGCGACCGTAACCGCAAGCCGCGTTTTCATATAGGCGCCGGTCACGCCATTCGACTTGCCGCTGACATCGCGGGCAATAAAATAATTGAGACCCCACCCAAGAATGGCGGGCGCTGTAGTGACGACACCAAGCGCCAGACCGTAAATGCCGGCCGCCTCCAAACCCATGAATTTGACGATATAAAAAGAGAGGGCAAAACGCAGGACAAGCGTCGACCCACGAAGCCCGGTATTGAACAGCACGCTGAGACCCATCGATCTCAGGCCCTTGCCGAGGAATGGAAAGCGCTTCATCGCAAGGTGTCCAGTCTGTGCCAAACCAGCCTCAAAAGTGAAGGCCGGCATGGTCCTGACGAACCACACGCGCCTGCTTCAGCCCGCCTTCTTCGAGAGCCACGAGCGACAGGACAGTGCTTCCTGCGTCCTCTTCGTTTTCAAGGAGAACGACTTCATCAATCATTCTTGCAATCGAACTCGATGCTGCATGTGCGCTAGCAATCCCGCCATCCACGACGATCAGATCGAAAGCCTCATTCTCATCATTCACCATATGTCCGGACAGATGTGCCTCAAGATCGGCGCCCGCCGGCAAAAATTTCAGAAGCGACGTCTCCTCGAAATCGGCAATCACTCCACCATGGGGTTCGGCGGCATAGTCTTTTACGGATGGAGAATAGCCAAGCAACATGGCCGTCAAGGCAGGATCGCGGCTCGCGCCATCCGCCAGCAAGACGCGCCGTCCCAACCGAGCGGCGGCATGGGCCAGATTGAACGCAGCGTTGGAGGCGCGGTTTTTCAGACCGGTAGAAACCACCAGAACCGCATAACCCTTCGCAAGGGGAACGGAAGCGCAAAGTTCTTTCACAACCCCGGCATAATCGTCCGTGTCTCGTGCAAGAAGAGCGCTGCTATAAGTGCCGGAGATGATGCCGGACTTCCGAAGCACAGGGTTACGCACCGGCTCCGATGGCGTGACGGGCGCTTCCACTTGGGTGGGCGCACTCGCCTCCTCGACAGTGCCGGCATTGGGCGCTCCGGTCGGCTCGGCAAGCGTTTCAACGGCCTTTTCGGCTTTTGCAGCCTTCAACCGTTTAAAGCGGTTGATGACGTTTGCCGGACCTGGCGCGATCACGACTGCGTTTCGCCCGCCGAATTGGTCGCGCAGCACCAGAAAGCCTGCCGCAAGAATCATACCGAACAGTCCGGCACCTGCCGCAATCAGGGCTCTCGGCGGTCCGGCCTTGCGCAACGGCGCCTCTGCAACTGAAATGATCCTTGGATTTTCTGCGGGTGCGCTTTGCTGCTCCGATAGCTGGCGGGTGCGCAACAGGAAGGACTCATAGACAGCGCGATCGCTGTCGAGCTTGCGTTGAAGTTCGCGCAGTTGAACCATGGTGTCTTCTTCACCATTGAGATTGCGCTTGAGAGTGTCGAGATTGGCCTGAAGAAGCGCCAACTGATTTTTCAGTCGATCCAGATTGCGCGACGTGGTGGTCGCGAAGTTGCGAAGCTGATCGTCAAGGATCGTTGCCAGGGACTGGGTTCTGGCTCTCGCCGCCCGAAGCGCGGGATGCTGCGCGCCAAGCGAGGTGGCAAGAACGGCTTGCTCCTCCTGGCTTTGCTGATAGCGCGCCCTCAGAGAAATGATCGAGGGCGTGAGAGACGTGTCTGGAATGGATCGCAGATATTGCCTGTCGTTGCGCGCCTGCGTCAGCTCGGACACCAGGGCCTCGTTCTCGGCGATTGTGCCGGATAGGCGGGCGATTTCGGCATTGGCATCGGTGATCTGCTGTTCGATGTCAGGGCGACCGGCAACATTTGCAAGATTATGCGTGGCTCGGTAGGCCTGAACGGCGCGGTCTCCATCCTCCACAGCTTTTCGAAGCTGTTCGAGCTGTGCGGAAAGGCTGCCCCCCGTCCGTTTCAGCGTATCGGTATTCATTTCGGAACGGAGCTGGAGGTACGTGTTGGCAACGGTATTGGCGATCTTCGCCGCCTGCTCCGGGCTGTTCGACCGCACCGTTACATTGACGATGAAGCTTTTACCGACGATCGCCACGGACAGAGCCTTACGCAGCCTATCGATGGCAAGCTGAGTGCGGCTTCTGCTGTCGGTGTACTCGGATCCGAACGCGCCGAACTCCGGATCATCCTCGAGGTTTTCCTTCTCGACCACACGGGCCAGAAGCTCATTGGACGTCAGCAGATACTGCTGGTTCAGCACATGCGAGTCCACCGCCCGCGGCTGGGTGGACAATTCGCTTTCCAGAATTCGCGAGCCTTCAGGGTCGAGCAGGATTTGTGTGGTCGCCTGGTAGTAATTGCGCATCAGCAGTGAAATGCCGAATGCAACCATGCCCAGCAGCAGCCCGCTGAGGATGATACGAAGAATGTTTCGCCACAAAAGCGCGAAGAGTCGCAACAGGTTCTCCGGCCCATGCGTGGGTTCGCGATAACTCGCTTCGTCCATCACATTCTGGTTCATCGCCATGTCAGTTCACCGGCCTATAACTCAATACATAAAGCAGACGAGGAACCGGTGAAGACATCGGCACACCATGACCCACGTAAAGAAAGGTCTAAGTTTTGGACAGGATCGCCTCAATATAACAGACGGCCAGACCTGGACACTTTCTGGGTCACCTTAGAACGGCACCTGTTAACATACCGTTTTGCGGGTCTTTTGACACGAAGCAGCAAAAAAGGCCGAGGGGCTAGATGCTCCCCGACCTTTAATATCGACATCGTAGTTCTTAACCTCAGACGGCAATCTCGCGTCGTTCACGATCGGTGACGATCGAGAGATCGAGCACCTTCTGAAGGTTGGCGGCGTGGCGGAAATCGGGATCGGCGACCCCGCCTTCCATCACGGCTTTGGCGAATTTCTCATAATTCGTCGGCACCGGCTCCGGCTCGATATCGCGCCAGATCGCCTTTTCGATATCGTCGCCAAGGCATCCGCGCAGTGTCGAATATTCGGGCGTATGAACGACCTCAAGCGCACCTTTGTCGCCATGCAGGCGCAGGCGAAGCTCGTTCAGATGGCCGGTCGCCCAACGGGTGGCATGAATGACCCCCATGGCGCCATTCTGTAGTTCCGCCGTCATGGTGAAACTGTCATTGGCGTCGAGGTCGTAGACGTCGATCCGGTTGCCTTCATATTTGTCGAAGGTCTTCAGGCGCGTGAAGATACGCTCCACATCGCTGCCCGCACCGTAAGATGCAAAATCGAGAATATGAATGCCAACATCGCCTAGAACGCCGTTCGAGCCGTGTTTGGTTGAAAGGCGCCAGAGCCATTTGCTCTCCGTCATCCAGTCGCCCCAGGCTTTCGACACCAGCCAGCTCTGGAGATAGGAAGCCTCCAGATGCCGCAGCTTGCCGATACGGCCCTCCAGCACCATCTTGCGCGCTTCCTGAAGCGGTGCCACGTTGCGGTAAGTGAGGTTCACCATGGCAACCAAGCCTGCCTTTTCGGCGGCATCTGCCATTTCCGCGGCTTTACCATAGGTTTCCGCCAAAGGCTTTTCGCAGAAGACATGCTTTCCAGCAGCCAACAACTTGAGGCTGGTCGGATGATGGATCGCATCCGGCGTGACATTTGCCACAGCGTCGAATTCACCCCATGCAAGAGCATCATCCAGCGAGGTGAAGGTCAACGGTATGTTGTGGCGTGCAGCAAAGGCGCGCACGATCACCTCGTCGACATCGACAGCGGCGACGGTTTCCACGCCCGAAATCTGAGAGAAGTGGGTGGCGTGCGTGTTCGCCATACCACCGGTTCCAAGAATAAGTAGCTTCATAATGGATTACCTGTAACCTGCTTCACCAGCCTGGTGCAGTTTAGGGCCGCGTTCCTCAATCGGCTCGAGCGCCTGTTCGACGGGCACGTTCGGCGCATCGTGAATGCTCTTGAGCGCTCCCACTGGATTGTAGGCCCACTTGACCGAATTGCTGATCACCTTCTGAATGTTGTCGTCATGGTAGGTGGGATATGTTTCATGCCCTGGGCGGAAATAGAAGATATTGCCCGCACCGCGGCGCCAGGTCAGGCCTGAGCGAAACACCTCGCCACCCTGGAACCAGGAAATGAACACGGTTTCCAATGGTTCGGGAACGGAGAACTGCTCTCCGTACATTTCCTCGTTTTCCAGTTCGAAATGCTCCGGCAGACCAGCCGCGATCGGATGGCGGGGATTGATGGTCCAGATGCGTTCACGTTCGCCGGCCTCGCGCCATTTCAACGCGCATGGGGTGCCCATCAGCCGCTTGAACGGTTTGGAGAAGTGGCCTGAGTGGAGAACGATAAGGCCCATGCCTTCCCAGACGCGCTTCGCCACGCGCTCGACGATTTCGTCTTGAACTGCGCCATGGTCCTTGTGGCCCCACCAGACCAGCACGTCGGTCTGGTCCAATCTCGCCTGCGAAAGACCATGTTCTGGCTCTTGCAGAGTGGCGGTCGTTGCGTTGATCTCCGGGTCCCTGTTCAGGGCATCGGCGATCGTGTTATGCATGCCGTTTGGGTAAACAGCACGAACGGTCTCGTTGATGTGTTCGTGGATATTTTCACCCCACACGACGGTATTGATGGTCATAGAGATACTCCTTGATGAACCAGCGCTGCTTGTTAACGCCAGTGAACGGAAATTGATCAGGCGGCTCCGCGTGTTTCTGCGCGTCTCAGCGAAACGCCCGCCTGATCGAAACGGTGAATGTGCTCCGGCAAGGGCGATAACTTGAGCGTCTCTCCCGTCGCCCGGTGGGAAACCCCCTCCTCGCGAACGACGAGCGGCTCGTCCGCGCCGATATCAACGTATATGTAGCTATCGGAGCCAAGCATTTCGGAGTGGACGATCTCGCCCGTCCAGCCACCCGCACCGTCTGAAACGACGATATGTTCTGGCCGAATGCCGATCGAATGCGCACCATGGCTTTCTGCAAGACGGCCGCCGATAAAATTCATCTTCGGTGAGCCGATGAAGCCCGCGACGAAGGTGTTGACCGGGGCTTCATATAGCTCAAGTGGCGTGCCAATCTGCTCGACACGGCCGTCCCGCAACACACAAATTCTGTCCGCAAGCGTCATCGCCTCCACCTGGTCGTGGGTAACGTAAATCATCGTCGTGTCATGCATGCTACGGTGGAGCTTGGCGATTTCAAGACGGGTGGCGACGCGAAGGGCGGCATCGAGGTTGGAAAGCGGCTCATCGAAGAGAAAGACCTTCGGATCGCGAACGATGGCGCGTCCGATCGCCACGCGTTGGCGCTGTCCGCCCGAAAGCTGCTTGGGCAGACGTTCCAGGTAAGGGGTTAGCTGCAGCATCTCAGCTGCTGCCTCCACGCGCTTGCGCCTCTCTTCCTTGCTGGAACCGGCGAGTTTCATGCCGAAGGCCATGTTTTCGAAAACTGTCATATGCGGATAAAGCGCGTAGGACTGGAAGACCATGGCGACACCGCGCTTGGCCGGCGTCAGGCGATTGACGATCTCACCCTCGAAGGAAAGCTCGCCCCCGGTGATTTCCTCCAGGCCGCAGATCAGGCGCAGAAGCGTGGATTTTCCGCAGCCGGATGGGCCGACAAAGACCATGAATTCGCCGGAACGGATATCCATGTCGATGCCCTTGATGACGTCGAAGGCGCCGAAGGATTTGCGTAAGTTTCGCAGTTGAATGCTGGTCATGAGATTTCTCCTAGCCTTTGACGCCACCGGCTGTCAGGCCGGAAATGATGCGTCGCTGGAAGATCAGAACGAGGATAACGAGTGGGACGGTGACGATGACGGAAGCCGCCATGATCGTTCCCCAGGGAATTTCAAACTGGGAGCTTCCCGAGAGCAACGCAATCGCTACCGGAACCGTGCGTTGCTCGTTGGATGAGGTGAAGGTCAGCGCAAACAGGAACTCGTTCCAGGCCGCGATGAAGGCGAGAAGTCCCGTCGTGACCAATGCCGGCCACATCAGCGGCAAGAAAACCTGCGTGATGATGACCCAAGGCGAAGCGCCATCGACAATCGCAGCCTCCTCGATTTCAACCGGCAGGTCCCGCATGAAGGTCGTGAGCACCCAGACGGTAAAGGGCAGCGTGAAGATCATGTAGGAGAAGATCAGCGCCAAGGGGGTGTTGAAAAGGCCTGCCCAACGGATCAGTTCGAAGAGACCCGCCAGCACCGCGATCTGCGGGAACATCGAAACCGAAAGGATCGTCAGCAGCAGCAGAGCACGACCCCGGAAGCGAACGCGGGCAAGAGCGTAAGCGGCAGTCACGGCCAGAAGCAGAGACAACGCGACGACGCAGGTCGCGACCAGCAAAGAGTTGCCGAGATTGCGCAGGAAGCTGTCATTGGCCAGCACGTCGGCATAGTTGCCGATTGAAAAAGTCTTCGGCAGATAATTGATTTCAAACAGCGCCGTACCAGATTTGAAGCTCGTCAGGATGGCGTAGTAGAAGGGGAACACGGCCACTACGATGATAATGGCGACGAGCGCGTAGAAGGCGGTGTTTTTGAGAACCGTCGTTGCCGTCATCTTGCGCCTCCATCAGTGTTGACACGGCCAAGCCACATATAGACGATGGTGATCGAGGCGATGATGAGAAACAGCATGGTCGAAACCGCAGCGCCATAAGCAAACTTGTCGAAGTCAAAGAGGTTCTCACGTGCCAAAACCGACATGGTCCGGGTCTGCGCATTGTTCGGTGTCAGGATGTAGATCAGGTCGAAGACGCGCATCGCGTCCAGCATACGGAAGATGACCGCGACCATAAGGGCCGGGCGGATCATCGGCAGCGTGACACGCCAGAACACCTTGATCGGGTGGATGCCATCGACCCTGGCCGCCTCATACATATCCTTGGGCACCATCTGCAGACCAGCAAGGATGAGGAGCGCCATGAAGGGCGTCGTTTTCCAGACATCAACGATCAGTACGGCGGTCATCGCCGTCTCGGGATTGGCCGTCCATGCGATCTTCTGGCTGATGAGGCCAAGACTCAGCATCATATCGTTCAGAATGCCGAACTGGTCGTTCAGCATCCACGACCACATGCGCGCCGAAACGATGGTGGGAATGGCCCAGGGAATGAGGATCGCGGCGCGGACAAGGCCTCGGCCCTTGAATTCGGCATTCAGCACCAACGCGACGATAAGACCGAGAACCGTTTCCAGCGACACTGAGAGAATTGTAAATTTCACCGTGTTCCAGGCGGCACCCCAGAAGACAGGGTCTGCCAAAAGGCCACGATAAATGGTGCGACCGCTGCTGAGTGTAATCCAGGAAATGTAATTCTTCAGGCCAACGAATTGCGCGTCGGAGAGGTTGGTCAGAGAGGCATCCGTCAGACTGAACCAGACGGTTCTGACGAGAGGCCAGCCCGCGACCAGGGCGAGCACGAGGAAGGTCGGGGCGAGGAACAGCCACGCGGAGCGCAGCCTTTCCGATTGCAGGTCGGAGCCGACCGTCGCCGCCGGTCGATCAGGGACAGGAGTTTTCATGAGAGTTTCCACCGATTGGACGGGAAGCGAAGCGGCAAGCGATACCGCTTCGCGTTTTAAGTGTTACCAGCCACTTCCCTTGAGATCGGTCAGCTCGACTTCGAGCAGCTCGAGATTTTCTGCGGCCGTACCGGAGCCGGAAAGCGTGTTGTGAACAGCACCCCAGAATTTGGACGACACCTCATTATATTTCACCTTCGTAGCTGCGGACGGACGCGGTACCGCCGTTTCAAAGATGGGCTTCCATTGCGGCATGAAGGGCTGCGCGGCAGCTACATCCTTATCGTCGTAGAGTGCCGCGATGGTGGGCATGTTGGAAAGCTCCACCGCACGCTTCTTCTGCGTCTCGGCAGAGGTCAGGAACTTCACCAGTTCAATGGCTGCATCCTGGCTCTTCGAATATTTGGAGACAGCGACGTTCCAGCCACCCAAGGTCGAAGCAGGTGCCTGACCCTCTGCGCCCGCAGGTAGCGGCACGACGCCGAACTTGCCCTTGATAGCGCTATCTGCACCATTGCCCAGAGCATAGGCATAAGGCCAGTTACGCATGAACACCGAATTACCGGTTTGCCAGACGCCGCGGGCCTCCTCTTCCTTGTAGGCGAGCGCACCTTGCGGAGCGATAGTGCCGATCCAGCTCTTGGCCATTTCAAGTGCGGCGGCAGCCTTTTCATTGTTGATGCTGATGTCACCGTTGGTCTCGACGATATGCCCGCCGCCAGCAGATGCCACCCATTCGAGGGCGTTGCATGTCAGGCCCTCATAGGCGCTGCCCTGAAACACGAAACCCCACATGTCTTTCTGTCCGGCGGCGCGTTCCTTGTCCTGAATTTCCTTGGCCGTTTCCGCCATTTCCTTCCAGGTCTTCGGTGGCTGCTTGCCGTATTTGTCGAGCAAATCCTTGCGATAGAACATTGCCGGCGCGTCGGTGTACATCGGCATGGCAACAAGTTTGCCGTCCACTGTCTGCGAAGCAACCACAGACGGGAAGTGCTGAGCGATGACGTCCTTCGCCGCAGCCGTCAGGTCGACGAACTGATCGGCAAGCTGCGGAGCCCAGACGATATCGGTCTGATAAACATCCACATCCGTGTTTCCAGCTGCGAGCCACAGCCGGTACTGACTAAACTGTTCGCTTGACGACGGCGGCATCGTCACAAGCTTCACCTTGTGGCCGCTCTGCTTTTCGAATTCGGTCAGACGCTCACGAATGAAGTTGAGGTTCTTGCCAGTGGAGTTCGCGGCCATGGCGATTTCGGCAGCGTGCGCAGACGCGGCAAAGGCCAAAAGACTGCCACACAGGAACAAAGCCCTCTTAGAAAAGTTCGTCATCATTCTCCTCCCTCTGAAACTTTGACGACCACAAATTGAAAACGCTTTCAATTTTGGAGAGCTTACAATTCCCATTTCTTCTGTCAATAGGGCGCCAATTGCTATTTAATCGAGCCTCTCCATCGACAACCCGTGGCCAAACGTGAAGCCTATGAATCTAAACGGTTCATGACGATCGTATAATTTTAAATCGGTTTCGATTTTTGTTGCTTGAAAAATTCCAATTGAGCTAGCATGCAGATGAAAACGGCGGACATCATGAAGCTCAAGGATTTTGCAGAACAGGTTGGCCTCTCTCCAACGACGGTCAGCCGTGCCCTTGGGGGCTATCCGGAGGTTCGTCAGGAAACTCGCGAGCGGGTGATGGAGGCTGCGCGCAGGCTTGGGTATAGACCCAATGCTAACGCAGTGAGGCTCGTCACAGGTCGCGCAGGCGCTATTGGTGTTGTCATGGGCCGCAGCGGCGGCGGACACTTTTTCTCGGAATTCATGGGCGGCATGGCAGCCCGTCTGGAAGGACAGGAAACCGACATTCTCGTCAGCGTGGCTATCGACAACAATCTGGACGAGGAACTGGCGATCTTCAACCGCTTGGCGGCAAGTGGCAAGGTAGATGGCATCGTCGTCCATTCTCCTCGCCCTGCGGATGAACGCATCGCCTTGCTCAACCGGTTGGGCGTCCCCTTCATCGTGCATGGCCGGTCAAACATCTCTCTTCCGCATGCCTGGCTCGATATCGACAATCGCGATGTGACATACCGCCCCACCATGCATTTTCTGGAGCGCGGCCACCGGCGCATTGCCTTGATCAACGGACCGAAGGGAAGGACATTCGTCAACAACCGAGAACAGGGTTTCCGAGACGCTCTCACGGAGTACGGCCTGACCCCCGACCCCAAACTGATGATGAACGAGCATTTCAGCGAGGAAACAGCCTTCCGATTCGCGCGTGCGCTTCTAGAGCAGCCATCCCGCCCGACCGCGTTCGTCGCAGGCGCGATGATGACGGCACAAGGGGTCTATCGCGCCGCCACACAAATGGGCCTTTCCATCGGCAAGGATGTCTCCGTGATTGCCCATGACGACGTCTTCCCCTACCTGACGCCGGAAAGTCTGATGCCGCCGCTTTCCACCACGCGCTCATCCATGCGCATGGCCGGCATGCGCGTGACCGAACTTCTGCTTCAAATCATATCGGGCAGGCCGGTTCAGGAATGCCAAGAGCTATGGCCGGTGGAGTTGATTCTGCGCCAATCCACCGGCTCTCTTACATGACCCATCCGATATTCTTGATTACGTTTTTTGGGGCTCCGCCATCTGACGATGGTGTTTTGCCAGCACGCCAGCCGGCGTCACATTTGCGACGGCCGTCACAATCTTGTTTTTCCAGCCGCTGACGACATCACCGTCGCCCTTCATCATGGCGTCGAAACCGACTTCGGCAACGAAAGTGGGATCGTCCTTTTTCCCTTGCCCAACCGGCGTGTCCAGCATACCGGCGCGCTCGAAGAATTCGGTATCCGTTGGCCCCGGCATCAGGCATGTAACAGTGACGCCCGTGTCTTTCAGTTCATCCCGTAGTGCCAGAGCAAAGCTGTTGATGAAGGCCTTTGTGGCGTTATAAACCGCCTGGAAACTGCCGGGCATGAAGCCGGCGATCGAGCCGGTCAACAATATCCTGCCGGAGCCACTACTGCGCATCAGATTGCCAACGTGATGCACCAGCGCCACCGTGCCGCTGATATTGGTGTTGATGACACGTTGGACGCGTAAAAGATCCTGGTCGAGAAATGCATCGCCGAGCCCCTGACCTGCATTCGCCATCAGCAAATCTACGGGTCGTCCCTGAGTTGCGATGGCCTTCACGACGCTTTCAATCCCAGCCGGCGTTGCGAGGTCGGCGATAACGGGTGTGGCCTTAACGCCCCGAACGGTAAAAGCACTCACGGCGCTCAAAATACGTTCGTCGTCAGCGACCACGAGCAGGTCGTAACCTCTTTCGGCTGCGCATTTTGCCAGTTCGAAGCCGATGCCGCTGGAGACACCGGTCACGAGCGCAAGCCCCCTCTCCCTTTGCGTCTCAGACATAGTGCTTCTCCTTACGGCTTGATGACAACTTTGATGCAGCCGTCGTCCTTGTTCTTGAATGTTTCGTAGAGGCCGGGGCCTTCTTCCAGCGTGGCGCGATGAGTAATGACGAAGGATGGATCGATCTCACCCTTCAATACCCGATCCATCAACATCGGGAGGTATCGCTGGACAGGTGTCTGCGCCATGCGAAGCGTCAACCCTCGATTGATGGCGGAACCCATGGGGATCTTGTCGAGGAAGCCGCCATAGACGCCGACAATGGAGACGGTGCCGAAATTGCGGCAGCAATGGATAGCTTGGCGCAGTACATGCGGCCGGTCGGTGCCCATGAACGTTGCGACCTTGATGCGGTCGATGCGCGAATCCCAACTGGCCGCCGGATCCGCCTCCGTACCGACGGCGTCGATGCACGCATCCGCACCACGCCCGCCGGTCAATTGCATGATCTCGTCGTAAATATCGGTTTCGAGATAGTTCAGCGTCAATGCGCCCGAGGCGGCTGCAAGCGCCAGCCGTTCCACCACGCTGTCGATGGCAATAACACGCTCAGCGCCCAGCATATAGGCGGAACGGATCGCCATCTGACCGACCGGTCCGCAGCCCCATATTGCGACGGTTTCGCCAGGTTGAATATTGCAGAACTCAGCGGCCATGTAGCCGGTCGGGAAGATATCCGAAAGGAACAGAACCTGCTCGTCGGTCAATCCATCCGGCACCTTGACCGGCCCAACATCGGCATAGGGCACACGCAGATATTCCGCCTGACCGCCACTATAGCCACCGAGCATATGCGTGTAGCCAAAGAGACCCGCGGGCGAATTTCCCCACATTTTCTTCGCCTTTTCCTTGTCGGGATTACTGTTCTCGCAACCGGAAAAGAAGCCCCTCTTGCAGAAAAAGCAGTGGCCGCAAGAGATGGTGAAGGGTACGACCACGCGGTCGCCGACTTGCAGCTTGCTGTTGCCCTTGCCGACTTCGACCACCTCGCCCATGGCCTCATGGCCCATCACGTCGCCGGAATGCATGTCCGGAACGGAGCCATGATAGAGGTGAAGGTCGGAGCCGCAGATGGCGCAGGCGGTCACCTTGATGATGGCATCGCGATCATCCTCGATCACGGGATCGGGCACGGTTTCGCAGCGAATATCGTGTTTTCCATGCCAAGTTAGCGCCTTCATAACATTCTCCTCCGGTTCGCTTGGGGTTACCCTTCGAACTTGACCTGTTTGAGAATGTTCCGGACGATGGAAATCGCGCAGCCATTACGTCGCCCGATGAGACAATCTCATCAAGGCGAACCCGCAACCATCCTGCTAAAAACCCATGGACGGTTACTGGATGTCGAGCAGGCGCTCCAGATAGCGTCGCTCCACATCGGCAGGTGGATTGTTGCCGAGCTTCTCGCGGATCGCTTCGAGGATTTCACGCGCGCGCTGCACATCGATTTCATCCGGCACGCGAACCTGCGAGTCGCCGAAATCCGGACCAGAATTTGCACGCGGACGGCCTAGTGGATCGCGACCATTCTGGTCGCCCTGCCCCATCATGCCCTGCTGACCCTGACCAGGCTGCTGGCCCTGCTGGCGCATGGCCTGCATGATCTGACCCATCATGTCCTGCGCGCCCTGACGCAGCGCATTCAGCGCATTGCCCTGACCTTCGACTGCCTGTTCGCCGCGGCTCTGTCCCAGCGCCTCACCAGCACCCTTCATTTCCTGCTCTGCCTTACCGAAGTTCTGGCCAGGCTCCATGCCGAGATCGCGCAAGCCCTTTTGAAGCTCGCCAAGCTGCTTACCAAGCCCGTCCTGCTGCTGGCGCAGGTTCTTCAACGCCTCGCGAAGCTGCTGGGCAGTCATCTGGTCGGGGTTTTGCCCTTGCCCATTCTGCTGCTGCCCATTCTGCTGCTGCCCATTCTGGCCTTGCTGGTCTTGCGGCGGCTGGCCATTCTCGCCCATCTGCTGTTCGCCACCCTCTTCGCCCTCTTGAGGATCGCCGCGTTGCATGCGGTCGCGCAGTGCCTGATCGAGCTTGAAGGTTTCGTCCATCAGCTTTTGCTGCTGCTGCATGATCTCGCCAAGCCTGTCGATCTGCTGGCGCAACTGGCTGTTTTCTTGCTGCTGACCCTGCTGGCCGCGCTGCGGTCTGCCTGCCTGCAGGTTGTTCATCATGCGTTGCATTTGCGACAGCATTTCCTTCGCTGCGTCACGGTTGCCGGAGCGGGCCAGGTTCTCGATCTGGTTCATCATATTTTCCAGATCGCGTTGGCGCAGCACGTTCTGCGCCTGCTGGTTCATATTGCCCTGAGGCGCGTTCTGCATGCGCTGTGCGAGCTCCTTCATGAACTCGTTCATCGCGTCGCGAAGCTCTTGCATCAGCTTGGCGATCTCTTCATCTGGCGCCTTGCGCTCCAGCGCCTGCGACAATGCATCCTGCGCATCGCGCAAGCGTTTTTCCGCCTGCGACAGATCGCCATCTTCAATGCCAAGTGCGATTTCCCAGAGATAATCCGCCGTATTCTTCAGCATCTCCTCATTATAGGCGAGCTTCATGCGCGCCTGCGCGGATTGCAGCAGGAGGTAATGCGTCTTGTTGGGGATGGTCTCTTCCGGCCGCAAACTGACCGCGTCATTATAGGCGATCGCCTTCGGCATCTGCCGGGTATCGAGCGAAAATATCTGCCGCTGTTCGGCGACAGAGGCTGCCAGAGGTTCAGAGAAATTGCGACCGGGAAGGATCATTTCCTGCGGCGGACTCTTGCCGGTCTGCCCAGCGCCGTCCGTCGCAACCAGCGTAATGCGCACGCGCTTGCCAGCCATCGGGTGTTCGGTGAGATTGCGACTGGTGACACCCTTCATGTCGCGCGGGTTCTGGCGCGGAAGATCGAGCTTGTACTCCGGGGCCGGATAAAGCGGTTTTGCATCTGCCTGAACCTCGAGAGGCTCGATGACGGCATGGGCCTCGCGCACGCCATAATCATCCTTCGCGGTAAAGCCGATCTCAAGCGCGCCATTGGCCGCACGGCGAGGAAGATTATCGAAAGCGATGACTGGCGGCTTGTCGGGGATGATGTTGAAGAACCAGGACTGACCATTGGCCTCGATCGTCCCGCTTTCCTTGAACTCCATAGTGAAGGTCCGCGGCGCAACGGCAGCGGGATTGTCTGGGCTTGGCGGCGGTGCTGGAGCTTCAGCGGCGGTCTTCTTTTCTTCCGTCCCTTCGGGCGCGAGCTTTTGCAACTCGCCAGCCTCGTCCGGCTCGAACGTCACCTCTTCCTGGCCAGCGCCGCCCGTCATGCGGATTGTCAGCTTGGAAGATTGCGGAACCGAGACTGCCTCATCGCGATCGGCATTCTGACTGGTCAGAAAGATCGGCGCACGGCCGGTGTAGGATGGCGGCGTGACCCAAGCATCGAGACGGATATCTGGATTCAGCGGACCGGAGGCAGGGCGGTTGCGAAACGCATCGGCAACGCTGCCCGCACCGTTCGAATAGGAGAAGCCAAAAGCCGCCACCAAAAGAAGCGCCGGAACGGCGCGCAACGCCATTCGGTCGTGTCCAGCAATATCCGGTCGAGGAAAGCCGGCATCGAGCGCGGCAATCCGCTCGGCCATACGCGTCTGGTGTTCTCGCCATAAGGCGCGCGCGATCGGGGTGTCGAAAGCGGGTTCGTCTTCCTGCACGCCGACAGGCTGGTGCGCGAGGCCGTTACGCTCTTCAAGCAGGCGGGACGCCTCATCCTTCGATGGCCAGCGCAATCGCGCTATCGGGAGCAATGATATGAGGAACGAAAAGACGAGAAGAAAAACGACGGCCCAGCGCCAAAGGTCGGGCATCTGTCGGAAAAGTCCGAACCAGCCAAAAGACAGGAAGAGTGCGGCGATGGAGAGCGGCAGAACCGTCTGCGGAGCGAGGCGCTCGACAAACAGAACGGCTTTCGCAAAGAACCGCTTCGCTGCCACGCGTCGTGCGAGCTCAGGTCTTTTATCGAAAGCGCCTCTTGCGCCCTGCCTGGTGGTCATCAATCCGTTCTCCCGGTCTGGCCACACGATTTCGCCGCCGATCTCGCCAACGCCGCAGCCACGAAATCCCTCAGTGCAACAGAGCGCAGGATAACATCGTTTGTGGCGAAGACGAGGGCAAGCCACGGCTTGCCCTCTTTTTTTAGTTCAGTTCGCCTAATCGTGATGACGCCAATCAGTCCAGCCAGGCGGGTAAGGAGTCGAGCGCGATCAGTTCTTCATAGGTGCTGCGAGGACGAACGACATGGAACTGATGGTCCTTGACCAAGACTTCCGGCACCAGAAGACGGGAGTTATACGTTCCGGCCTGGACAGCGCCATAAGCGCCCGCCGAACTGACCGCGATGAGATCACCCGGCTGAGGTAACGCCATCTCGCGATCGAGTGCCAGATAATCACCCGTTTCACAGACCGGTCCCACCACATCCGCCTTGATGCGTGGCGCATCGGCCGCCGGCTGAACCACCGGACGAAGGCCGTGATAGGCTTCATAAAGTGTGGGTCGAATGAGATCGTTCATCGCCGCATCGACGATGACGAAATCCTTCTCGCCGCCATCCTTCACATAAAGAACTTCGGTCACGAGAATACCGGCATTGCCGACGATCAGCCGACCAGGTTCGGTGACGATCTTGCAATTGAGGCTCTTCAATTCGTTCTTGACGATATGCGCATATGCATCCGGCAAAGGCGGTGGATTGTTGTCATCCTTGTAGGGAATGCCAAGACCGCCACCAATATCCACATGGCTGATCGTATGACCGTCGCCGCGCAAGGATTCCACCAGCTCGCGCAAAAGTCGGAACGCATCTTCGAAAGGCTGCAAATCGGTGATCTGGCTGCCGATATGCATGTCGATGCCGCTGACATCGATACCGGGCAGCGTTGCGGCATGAGCATAAACCTCCCGCGCCCGCTGATATGAAATGCCGAACTTGTTTTCCTTCTTGCCGGTCGAAATCTTGGCATGCGTCTTGGCATCCACATCCGGATTGATGCGGAAGGAGACATGCGCCTTCTTGCCAGCCTTCATTGCTCGCAGATTGAGGATTTCGAGCTCCGGCTCCGATTCTACGTTGAAGCAGTAGATCCCTATCTCAAGCGCCAGATCCATTTCCGCCGGCGTCTTGCCGACGCCGGAAAACATGATGCGGCTTGCAGGGATACCAGCGGCCAGCGCGCGGCGCAGTTCACCACCGGACACCACATCGATACCCGCACCAAGCTTGGCCAGCGTTTTCAGCACCGCCTGGTTGGAGTTGGCCTTCATCGCGTAGCAGACCATTGCATCTACATCGCTGAAGGCCTCAGAGAAAACCTTGTAGTGGCGCTCAAGCGTCGCTGTCGAATAGATGTAGAAGGGCGTCCCGACAGCCTTGGCAATTTCAGGCACAGCAACGTTTTCGGCGTGCAGCACGCCGTCGATGTAATGAAAATGGTTCACGGCCGTATTCCGTTATAGAAGCTTATCGAGAACGAAGGGACGTTCCGGCGTCGTTTCCACCTTCTTGTCCGAGCGCTGGTTGCGCTGCTCGACTGGCGTGCTCGGCGCATCAAGATCGCCTTTGCGGCCGCAGCTGGAGAGAGCAAGGCCTGCGGCAAGCGCCACGCTGACCGGAATGATGAAACTGCGAGAGGTTTTAAAGAGCATGGACCCGTCCAAAGGAATTCTTTGCATCTCTGATAACGAAAAACAGGGCGCTTGTGCACCCTGTTTCTTGTGATGGTGGTGTAACGCTGGATTGATCGGTCGACCGATCAGTTGCGACCACGCCACCAGGCAATCTGCTTGCGGACCTCGGACGGCGCCGTGCCGCCAAAACTCGTGCGGCTTGCGACCGACGCTTCGACCGACAGCACGTCGAAGACGCTGGCGGTGATCGCAGAATTGATCGCCTGCAATTCCTCAAGCGAAAGGTCGGCCAAATCGCAACCCTTCTTTTCCGCAAGCGCCACGGCATGTCCGGTCACGTGGTGCGCATCACGGAACGGCAAGCCCGCTTCGCGCACCAGCCAGTCGGCCAGATCCGTCGCGGTCGAATAACCGGATCCGGCAGCGGCACGCATACGATCAGCCCTCACCTCCAGATCGCGGATCATGCCGGTCATGGCGGCAATCGCCAGTTCCAGGCTCTCCGCCGCATCGAAAACCTGTTCCTTGTCTTCCTGCATATCCTTGGAATAGGCGAGCGGCAGGCCCTTCATCACCGTCAGCAGCGCGACCAGCGAACCGTTGATGCGACCGGTCTTGGCGCGCACCAGTTCGGCGGCATCCGGGTTCTTCTTCTGTGGCATGATTGAAGAGCCGGTGGAGAAGGCATCAGACAGACGTATGAAGCCGAATTGGGGTGTGGACCAGATGACGATTTCTTCCGCCAGACGCGACAGATGTGTGGCGCAGATGGATGCGATGGAGAGAAACTCCAGCGCAAAATCGCGATCCGACACCGTATCGATGGAGTTGCGCGTCGGCTCGCGGAAGCCGAGGGCGTTGGCCGTCATGTGGCGGTCGATCGGATAACCGGTTCCGGCCAGTGCCGCAGCCCCGATCGGGCTTTCATCCAGATGCTCGATGGCGTGACGAACGCGGGCGCGGTCGCGCCCAAACATTTCGACATAGGCCATGCAGTGATGACCAAACGTAACGGGCTGGGCCGTCTGCAAATGGGTGAAGCCCGGCATGACCGTATCGGCATGTTGTTCGGCGCGGTCGAGAAAGGCTGCGATCAGCGCACTCAACATCGCTTCGGTTTTCTGAAGCTCTTCCTTGACCCAGAGGCGGAAATCGAGCGCCACCTGGTCATTGCGCGAGCGCGCCGTGTGCAGGCGACCGGCAGCCGGACCGATCAGAGTGGCCAGCCGCGCCTCGATATTCATGTGAATGTCTTCGAGCTTGCGCGAAAACTCGAACGCGCCCGCCTCGATTTCTGACAGGATCGTGTTTAGGCCCTCGATGATCTTGTCTTTATCTTCAGCCGAAATAATGCCTTTTGCAGCAAGCATGGTGGCGTGGGCGATGGAGCCACGGATATCCTGAGCGTAAAGCTTCTTGTCGAAGCCAATGGAGGCATTTATCTCTTCCATGATGGCTGAGGGACCGGAAGCAAAGCGTCCGCCCCACATCTGGTTGGAGGATTTCTGTTCTGCGCCGTCAGCCATTGTGCATGCCCTGGAGTATTCGATGACAGAAAAAAGACCTTTCAGACTTCCTTCCGCCAGACTTGTTGCAATTGCCGCCATCGCCGGCATTGTCAGCGGCGGGGGAGTGGTGTTGTTCAGGCATATTGGGTCTGAAGCTGAGGTTCAAGGGGCAGCGGTAGCGGACGCGGCTTTATGTGAGGGTGCCGGCAAGCGCATCGCATCCATAGAGCCGCTGCTGAAAGGCCAACTTGCGGCCATGGCGCCGACCGACAAGCCGCGCGTGATCCCGCTCTCGTTCAAGTCTCCCGAAGGCACGGCGATGACGCAAGCGGATCTCAAAGGCAAAGCAATTCTGCTGAACCTCTGGGCCACATGGTGCGTGCCGTGCCGGGAGGAAATGCCGGCACTGAACGCGCTGGAAAAGGAAGAGGGTAGCGATAAGTTCGAAGTAGTGACGATCAATATCGACACGGGCGAGGATGAAAAGCCGAAGGCCTTCATGAGCGAATACAAAATCGATTCGCTCAAACTTTATCGCGATAGTTCCATGGGCGTGTTCAACGTCCTGAAGAAAGAAGGCCTCGCCTTCGGCCTGCCGGCAACGCTGCTTCTGGATGATGACGGCTGCCTGCTGGCGTCCATGAACGGCCCATCTGCCTGGGACAGCCCCGACGCCAAGGCGCTCGTAATGGCCGTTACGCAGCCTTGATCAACGTGTCGGAACCGGTGTCTCACCACGGTAGTCGTAAAAACCTCGGCCGGATTTGCGGCCAAGCCAGCCGGCTTCGACATATTTGACCAGCAACGGGCAAGGACGATACTTGCTGTCAGCCAGACCATCATGCAGCACCTGCATGATTGAAAGGCAGGTATCAAGACCGATGAAGTCCGCCAATTGCAACGGACCCATCGGGTGGTTGGCGCCGAGCTTCATGGCCGTATCGATGGCCTCGACCGTGCCAACGCCCTCATAGAGCGTATAGATCGCCTCGTTGATCATCGGCAGAAGAATACGGTTGACGATGAAGGCTGGAAAATCTTCCGCAACCGTAATCGCCTTATCCAGCGAGCGGACATAGTCCTTGGCAGTCTCAAAAGTCTTCTCGCCGGTCGCAATACCACGCACCAGTTCGACCAGCTTCATCACCGGCACCGGGTTCATGAAGTGAATGCCCATGAACTGTTCGGGGCGATCGGTCGCAGATGCGAGGCGTGTGATCGATAGGGACGAGGTGTTGGTGGCCAGCAAGGCTTCGGGCTTCAGGACAGGGCAGACCTGCGCGTAAATCTTGCGCTTTACCTCTTCATTTTCCGTGGCGGCCTCGATGACGAGATCCATTGCGGCAAGATCGTTGAGATCGGAGGAGCCGCCGATCAGGCCGAGCGCCGATTTGCGCGTATCGTCCTCCAGTTTGCCGTTGGAGACCTGGCGCGCCAGATTGCCATTGATCGTGGCCAGCCCCGCTTCGATCCTGTCCTTGGAGACGTCGTAGATGTGGACCTTATAACCCGCGAGAGCAGAGACATGCGCGATGCCACAGCCCATCTGACCGGCACCGATAACACCGATATTCTTGATTGGGCCTGTCATGCGTATCTCTCCTGTTGATTTGTCTCAGCGCTGGTCACTTCGAAGCGCGTCTTGGCTCTTGAACCGGACCCGGTGGCGCTTCAGATTTTCGTTGTTGCGCATATTGCCACAAAACGAAAGCGGCGCGTCGGTAAAAACGCGCCGCTTGCTATCATTGCGGTGATCAGATTGCTTTTTCAAGCTCTGGCAGAGCTTCGAAGAGGTCTGCGACCAGACCGTAATCGGCCACCTGGAAGATTGGTGCCTCTTCGTCCTTATTGATGGCGACGATGACCTTGGAGTCTTTCATTCCCGCCAGATGCTGGATGGCACCGGAGATGCCGCAGGCGATGTAAAGCTGCGGAGCGACCACCTTGCCCGTCTGGCCAACCTGCCAGTCGTTCGGCGCGTAACCGGCATCAACGGCAGCGCGCGATGCGCCGACGGCAGCGCCGAGCTTGTCGGCAACCGGCAGGATGACTTCCTTGAACTTCTCCGAAGAACCGAGCGCGCGACCGCCCGAGATGATGATCTTGGCAGACGTCAATTCCGGACGGTCGGACGAAGCAAGCGCGTCCGAAACGAAGGAGGAAACGCCAGGGTTCTCGGCAGCCGAGACGGATTCGACGGAGGCAGAACCGCCAGCCTGAGCCGGAGCAAAGGACGCGGTCCGGACGGTGATGACCTTCTTGGCGTCGGTCGCCTGAACCGTCTGAATGGCGTTACCGGCATAGATCGGACGCTTGAAAGTATCGGCGGACACGACGTCCGTGATTTCGGAAATCTGCGCCACATCAAGAAGAGCGGCCACGCGGGGCAGCACGTTTTTGGCCGAAGCCGTCGCCGGGGCGATGATCACATCATAGGACGCGGCCAGCGAAACGATCAGAGCAGCCAGCGGCTCGGCCAACTGGTTGGCATAGGATGCGTCGTCGGCAAGCAGTACCTTGGAAACGCCGGAAAGCTTCGCAGCTTCATCGGCTGCAGCCTTGGCGCCTGAGCCGGCAACCAGCACATGCACATCGCCGCCAATTTGCGTTGCCGCCGTCAGCGTCTTAGCCGTCTGGTCGGAAAGGGTTGCATTGTCGTGTTCTGCCAGAAGAAGAATGGCCATAGTTTATCTCCCTTTCGCTTTCCTTAGAGGACGCCGTCAGCTTTGAGCTTCGACACCAGTTCGCCAACAGAACCGACCTTGACGCCTGCCTTGCGGCCAGCGGGTTCCTCGGTCTTCAAAACCTTGAGGCGCGGAGCAATATCCACGCCAAAATCGGCTGGCGACTTCTTGTCGAGCGGCTTCTTCTTGGCCTTCATGATGTTCGGCAACGACGCATAACGCGGTTCGTTGAGGCGAAGGTCGGTGGTAACGACTGCCGGAAGCTTGAGATCGACAGTCTGGAGACCGCCATCCACTTCGCGGGTGACAGCAACCTTGCCGTCGGACGGCTCGACCTTGGAGGCGAAGGTGCCCTGGCCCCAACCAAGCAGAGCTGCCAGCATCTGGCCGGTCTGGTTCGAATCATCATCGATCGCCTGCTTGCCGACGATAACGAGGCCGGGATTTTCCGCCTCGACCACGCCCTTCAACAGCTTGGCAACCGATAGCGGCTCTACCGTTTCGTCGGTTTCGATCAGAATCGCCCGGTCGGCGCCCATGGCCAGTGCGGTGCGGAGCGTCTCTTCGGCTTTTGCAGGACCGATCGATACCACGACCACTTCCTCGGCCTTGCCCGCCTCTTTCAGGCGCAACGCTTCTTCCACCGAGATTTCGTCAAAAGGGTTCATCGACATCTTGACGTTGGCAAGATCGACACCTGAACCATCCGCCTTGACGCGGATTTTCACGTTGTAGTCCACCACACGCTTCACTGGGACAAGAATCTTCATCGGCAGCCTTCTTTCAACTCCTGACCATTAAAGCGCGCGCGCCAACGGTCCTCCTGACAATCAAGTTGAGCCATGCATACGCATTTTTCCATCGAGTTCAACGGAACAATGCTCATGACGCCATGCACTGACGAGATACCTTACGTTGACGTCAACGTAAATACTCGCTCTCAGACTAATTTTCACGGAAACCCGTCGGATGGCCGTTCCGTTTGCGACACGCCCGCGTCTTGCTGCCCCCGATTTTTATGCTGAACCGCCCGCGGCGTAACCAGTGTCCGGTCGAACAGTGGAACGCCGCTTCGACGAAAGAAAACGACAAGGATCGCCCCCGTCACGATACCTCCGACATGTGCCGCCCAGGAGACGCTTTCCTCCGGGCTCAAGAGCAGCATGACGAATTGCTGGCCAACCCATAGTGCTAGGGGAATGAAGGCTGGAAGCGGCACCGGAATGCGCATGAAGACCAGCACCCAGACCCTCACACGTGGATGCAGCAGAAGATAGGCGGCCACCACGCCGGAAACCGCACCCGATGCCCCGATCAGCGGACCCTGGGACTGTGGCGCGATAAAGCCGTGAAGTAGCGCACCGGCGGCGGCGCAGGCAAGATAGAAGATCAGGAAGCCGAGATGGCCGAACGCATCTTCCACATTGTCGCCGAATACCCAGAGAAACACCATGTTCGAGGCGAGGTGCCAAAAGCTCAGATGCAGGAACGCATAGGTAAAGATCGTCGCATCCTTCGGCACCAATACCAGCGCAGGGTCGAGCGAAGCATAGTCGAAAAGAACGGCGGGAATGAAACCTAGCCCCAGCACCGCAGCGCTTGCCTGCTGCTCACTTGAAAATGCGCCAACGACCAGCCAGACGAAAATGTTGATGCCGATCAGCGACACCGTCACATATTGCAGTTTGATGTGCTTCAGCGAGTTCGCATCATGCAGCGGGATGAACATGGAATGCAACCTCCGCTCTTGCGCTCAACTCAGCGGTTCTTGCCCGGTACCCAGAGGACATCCGCCTTGATCGCGTCCGCATTATGATTGGCGAAACGCGCGGCAACGAAGAGGAAATCGGACAGGCGGTTGATGTATTTCAATGCCGCTGGGCTGACGATCTCGTCTTCCATCTTCGCAAGCTCCACCATACGGCGCTCCGCCCGTCTCGACACGGTGCGCGCCAGATGCAGATGCGCCGCCGCGGCCGAGCCGCTGGGCAGTACGAAGGAGGTGAGAGCCGACAGCGTGTCGTTCAAAGCATCGATCTCCTTCTCGATGCGGGTGACCTGCGATTCGACGATCCTCAATGGCTCGTAAGACAACGGCTTGCCATCATCGGGCGTGGCCAAATCTGCCCCAAGATCGAAAAGATCGTTCTGAATGCGAAACAGCATCGCATCGAGCTCCGGCAAATCGGCGGTATGTAGCCGCGCCATACCGATGACCGAATTTGTCTCGTCCACGTCACCATAGCTTTCGACGCGCAGATCGTATTTTGCCCGGCGCGGGCCCGAAACCAGCGCGGTCGTACCATCGTCACCGGTGCGAGTATAAATCTTGTTGAGCTTTACCATATCAGCGTCCACCTCCTGTGAGCCACAAGGTCAGCATGATCAAGACGATGGCAACCGCCTGCAAGATCAGCCTCAGCTGCATCAATTGGTTGGAACGGTTGGCGTCGGTGCCCTTGAGCATGTTGAACAGGCCGCGGATGAGAACCAGCACAACCAGCCCCATGACGATGACCGCAAGAACGGTGGTAAAGCTCGACATCTCGTTGCCTCCCTAGAGCATGATCCGCGCAAAACTATTCAGTGGCCTTGCGATAGCGGCATGCGACAAAACAAAATCGAAAGCATGAAGAGAGCGAATCTGCGGATCGCGACACGCTTCGGACTCCAAACCAACTGCTCCGGTTCTAACGGATGAAACGTCGACTTAGCTAGTCGAACTTGCGAAGAAGTCTGTAAAATAGAGAGGCCGGTAGAAGTCGCTTGAGTAACACACCCTGCTTTGCCGGAGCCGTTATGATGTAATGCGGTTTCGGACGGCGAGCCGTCAGCGCATGTCGTAGCTCCTTGTAGACGGCTTCCGGTCCAAGCTTATGCTTGTTAACCGGTCCGCTACCGTCCAACCGGGCGAGCTGTCTTCGGTATTCCTCGGCGTGAAAAGAGCTCTCAAGATCGATATTGGCCCTGATATGCCTCAGGGCGGTAGACGTAAAATTCGAGGCGATCGGTCCGGGCTCGATGAGGCTGACATGAATGCCACTACCCTCAAGCTCCATGCGCAGCGTTATCCCAAGTCCTTCAAGAGCGAATTTCGACGCGGTGTACGCGCCGCGATATCGATAAGGCACCAGACCGAGGATGGAAGAGCAATGGACGATTCGTCCCTTCCCTCGTCTGCGCATGAATGGAATCACACGGCAGGTCAGGTCATGCCAGCCAAAAACGTTGGTTTCGAATTGCTGGCGTAGAACCTCGACCGAAATATCCTCCACCGCGCCGGCCTGCCCATATGCCCCGTTGTTGAACAGCGCATCAATGCGTCCGTCCGTGCGGGATGCGACCTCATCGACCAGGGCTGCAATAGTCTCCGGTCTGGTATAATCCATAAGCAGCGCTTCGATGCCGAGCGCCTCCAGTTGCGCCATATCCTGCGTTCGGCGCACGGTGGCAAAGACCCGCCAGCCATCATGGTGAAGCGCGCCCGCGCAATGAGCGCCGATCCCGGTTGAACATCCGGTGACGATGATGACCGGCTTTTCAGACATGAGTTCCTCGACAATTCACGATGAAGATAAGGAAGTTTGCGTCCCGTTGAATAGCGCACAATTCTTTGCGGTGAAATGGAACCGATGGCCGGTCTCAGGCGCTATACAAATCAAAACCCATTTCCCATATTTCATTGCACCCTACGAATGAAATGCTGATCAAGGAGGTGACATGGCTGCTGCTTTAAGCCTCGCCCGCAAAGTTGCCTTCGACGCTTATATTCATTTTGCCGAGGATGACGGCTGGGCGATGGCAAGCCACGTGGCGCTGTCTGGCCTGCTGGCGCTTTTTCCTTTTCTGATTTTCGGCACTGCATTGGCCAGCTTTCTCGGAGCGGACCAGTTTTCAGAAACAGCCGTCCATCTCATTTTCGATACCTGGCCGGAAGCGATCGCCGGACCTTTGGCGGCGCAGGTACAGCAGGTTTTGACGATACCGCGCGGCGGACTTCTGACCATCTCGGTTCTTGCGGCGGCGTATTTTGCCTCCAATGGCGTGGAGGCGATCCGCATCTCGTTGAACCGGGCCTACCGCGTGACGGAAACACGCTGGTGGTATGTTACCCGTCTGCTCAGCCTCTTCTACGTGGTACTGGCCGTAGTCGTCTTTACCGGCATCAGCATCGTGCTGGTCGCCGTTCCCGTTGCATTGAAATTCGTCGAAACCCGCTCCCCGCTTTTGACCGAAGTTCTGCAGCTGGTGTCCAATCTCGGCCTCTATGGAACGATCGTCGTCCTGACTATGGGCCTCGTTGCCGCTCATCTTTGGCTGCCAGCGGGCCGTCGTAAACTTTGGGACGTACTGCCGGGTATTCTGCTGACGATGATTTTCTGGATCATCGGTGCTGCTATCTTTGCCTACTATCTCGCAACCTTCGCCAATTATGCCGCGACATATGCAGGTCTGGCCTCTGTAATGATCGTGCTGGTATTCCTTTATATGGTCGGGGTCATTTTCATGTTGGGCGCTGAAGTGAATGCGGCGCTGATGAAATACCGTGTGCGCCGGGTGGTGAAGGTCGGCATCCGCACCGGGAGCCTTAGACAAGCGCTAGAGGCCGACGAGGCGGCGGATATCTAACGGCGTATGCCCCTGCTGACGCAGGGTCGATAGCCCCGTGCTGCCTTCGCTTTTGGAAAGCTTGCGTCCATCCGGCCCCACAATAAGGCGATGGTGACTGTAGTCTGGCGCCGGCAGATCGAGAAGCCTCTGGATAAGTCGATGTACCGAGGTGGCGTGAAACAGATCCAGCCCGCGAACCACCTGAGTCACGCCTTGCAGCGCATCGTCGATGACGACAGACAGGTGATAGCTCGACGGCGCATCTGAACGCGACAGCACCACATCTCCCCATGCCCCGGGGTCGGCCTCGATCGTCCTTTCGCTTCCCTGCCCCAGTTCGTTCCAAGTCAACGGCTCACCGACTTTGGCTAGCGCCTTCTCCATATCGAGCCGCCATGCATGTTTCACCCCAGAAGCAAGCAACGCCTCTACCTCGTGTGGAGCCCGGCGCTTGTCCAGTGGCGGATAGAGCGGAGCACCATCCGGATCGCGCAGCCAGGCTGAGCCCGCTCTTTCGTAGTTCACCACGAAAGCCTTGATCTCGCCCCGGCTCATAAAAGCAGGGTAGACCAGACCCATGTGAATGAGCCGGTCGAGCGTTTCGCGATAGTGTGAGAGATGATCTGACTGCCGCCGGACGGGTTGCGGCCATTTCACCCCAAGCCAGGACAGATCCTCGTAGATCCCCTGTTCGAATGCAGGCGTGCAGCGCGTCAGATCGATATCTTCGATCCGCAGCAGGAACTGTTCCCCTTGTGCAAGCGCCATATCATAGTTCAGGAAAGCAGACAGCGCGTGCCCCAGATGCAGAGGCCCGTTGGGACTGGGCGCGAAGCGATAGACGGAATTTTGACGAAGAGGTGAAGTCATGATGCTTTCTGCCATGTTTGCCAGCCTGTTGTCATCGTGAGCTTCGATGACGCGATGAGGATCGTAAGCTCGATGGCGGATATCGAGGAAGGCATCGCAGCACTTCGTCTTGCCGACCCGCGGCTGGAGCCTGTGATTGCATGCGCAGGCGACATTCCTCTCCGCCGCACCGAGGCGGGCTTTTCCGGGCTTGCGCACATCGTGGTTTCCCAGATGGTGTCTCGCGCCAGCGCCGATGCCATCTGGCGCCGAATGAAGGCCGGCATGGCTGACGTCACGGCCGAGCATTTTTTGAGCCTGGATGAAGCAAGACTTTCAAGCTTCGGCCTATCGAATGCCAAGAAAGCGACGCTTCTGTCGCTGGCCGCCACCGTCGCCACGGGTGAACTCGACCTTGCCGGGATCACCCGCTTGGAAGCGTCGATCGCAATGCAGAAATTGACCGCGTTGAAAGGCATCGGTCCATGGACTGCGGAAGTCTATCTGATGTTCTGCGGTGGGCATGCAGACATTTTTCCAACAGGCGACGTCGCGCTTCAGGCCGCCGTGAGGCACGCATTCGCGCTCGATGTCCGTCCTGGAAAGGCAGAACTGACGGAAAGAGCGCGCATCTGGTCTCCGTGGCGGTCGGTCGCAGCGCGTCTTTTCTGGGCATATTACGCATCCGTCACGCGGCGCAATGCCTTGCCGATTGCCTGAAATCCGCCTTTCTTTTGACGCTTCATTTAGAGGCTTCACAATCCTGTAACAACGGACCTAATATACAGATGCAGATGCCGAATCGATCAGGAGAATCCCTTGACGATTGCAGTTTCACCACAGGCCCTGCCGGCGCTCGTACTGAACGCAGACTATAGGCCGCTGAGTTACTATCCCTTGTCGCTCTGGTCCTGGCAGGACGCGATCAAGGCAGTCTTTCTTGACCGTGTGAACATCATCGCGGAATACGATCAGGCGGTATGCTCACCGAGCTTCTCGATGCGGCTGCCGAGCGTCGTCAGCCTCAAGACCTATGTGCAGCCAACGCGAAATCCCGCCTTCACCCGCTTCAACGTGTTTCTTCGCGACAAGTTTGAATGCCAATATTGCGGATCGCGCGATGACCTGACCTTCGACCATGTCATCCCTCGCGCCCATGGCGGAGAGACGACATGGCATAATGTCGTGGCGGCATGCTCGCCCTGCAATCTGAAAAAGGGCAGCAAGCTGCCTAAGCAGGCAGGCATGTTCCCGCATCAGCATCCCTATCAGCCAACGGTTCAGGATCTGCACAATAACGGGCGGCTCTTCCCGCCGAATTATCTGCATGAGAGCTGGGTGGACTATCTCTACTGGGATACCGAGCTGCAGCCCTGATCTTCGAAGGACTGCAATTTCTCCTTATCGCGCGCTCTTACGGCTTGCACCCCAGAAAGCGATGCCCGCAAGCACCGCACTCGCAATCACATTCCATCCTGCGAAGGAAAGCCCCAGAACTCTAAGCGCTGCCTCGTTACAGGACGGCGCTTTGATGGCATTAAGATCACTCAGAAGATTGCCCGCATCTGTGGTGATCGATGGGGCGCCTGTGGCGCATGTTGTCGGGCCAGGCCAGAACCCCCATTCAACGCCGGAATGATACACACCAAGTCCAAGCCCAATCAGCATTGCAACACCGATCAAAACGAGCAGAACCCGCGTCAGCGCCACCGGCAGCTTGAAGACGCTGGCAATAATGGCGAGAATACCCATTGGAATGGCGTAATAATACGGATCACGCTGCAACAGACAAAGGGCGCAGGGCGTGTAGCCGCCAATATGCTGGAAACCGAGCGCCGATCCCACCGTGAAGATCATGCCCGCAGTGACGAGCACCGCCGAAACAGCACGGCTTTTTTCTGCTGAGGCTACATAGGTCATGATCGTCCTTCACAACTTCGGAGATTTTTGAAACCACTTGAACAGGTGGAAAATAAGGCGGGACCACCATCGCTCTAATCCAGTCCGCGCCGGACTGCAATCCTCGGAGCCGCCCAGTTTGAAGAGCCAAAACAAAGTTTCGTGAAACACACTTTTCAGCAAAAACAGGTTGACCAAAGACCCGCGGTTCGTATAGTCCGCCGGATACCAACCGACACGCTTCGGATTTGCCCCTTTGGCGGAATTGGTAGACGCGCCTGACTCAAAATCAGGTTCCGAAAGGAGTGCTGGTTCGATTCCGGCAAGGGGCACCAAACTTTTTTACGTTGCACGACTGAAGCAAGCTGTGAGCTGACGTCTTAGGTTTTCGGTCCACGCTGCCCAGTTGCGCGCGTTGGTTTAACGTTTGTTGCCCTCCCTACAGTCCGGCAGATTTACCCACCCGATAAGCAGAGAGCTCGAAATATATGGCAAAGTATGGAAACTACGGCCGAGGAGCTGAGCTCCGATGCTTTCCTCGACTTTCCTACTCCGCGCGACCGGTCAACATGCACCAAGTGTAAATTTCAAACCGCCGACTTTATCGTCTTCCCGGCCCGCTGACCACCCGGCCTTGAGACTTACGCCCACTGTCATTTTTCAAAAATTATATCGAGTTGGGGACCCAACGCGTTAGCAACAAGGCTGCGCGCCCCGACTTTTGACAAATGACCGTAATCGAAAGTAGTCAGTTCAAGTTGCCCGTCTTCATTCTCTACGTATCTTCGGCATCCAAACGGATTGCAGGAAGCATCGATTGCAGAAACATACTTAGCTCCGGAAGCGGAAACTGAACGGCGGTAATCCTCATCAAACTCGCGTAGTCCTTCCATTAGGCCACGATTAGAGTATTGGGCGAGGCTTGCTAAGTCTCTTGGAAAAACTCCTTGTTCTTGAGTTACAATATCAGGTAAAAACTTCTTCCAAACTGGGACTTGTCCCACGACGACGACATTTTGTCGCTTTGTGAGTTCAGCCAACGATTTAGAAAAGTCGCCAAAATAAGACGAGTAAGACCAACGCTCGTCTGTTGATGATTTCCCGCCGCGGCCGGACCACTCGTACATATATGCCGCCAACACAACGAGATCTGGCTTCCTGTTGTCTATCTCAGCGCGAACGGCTCGATTTATCTGCGCACATCGCTGTGTTGCTGTCTGAGATCTATTTTCGGGGAACTCCGTCACCACAGGCAAACAATATGCTGCTGTCATCCCCTTGAGTTCTACACCCTTGGAGGCCGCCCAGTCTTTCAAAGCTGGATATATCGCCGAAGCATGAGAGTCACCAATCAAAAGAACCTGACGCAATTTCGTATTTGTCGCTAGGTGGCATTTTTCAGCAAATTCGGATGCTTGCACCAGAAAGCACTCGTCTACCAACTGACCGTCGTTTGTATTTCGTGGTGTAATGGACGCTAGACGTTTGTCGTTTATTTGTTGAAGTGACGAAGAAGCAACCAAAAGCAAAACAACTACACTGAGCGCAAAGAGGAAGAATTTCTTTCTCCCGATTATTGTTTTACTTCTAAAGGGTGTCTCGATATAGCGCCAGGATATTAACGAGGCGCCTAACACCCCTACTAATACAAGCGCTTTTTGGATTGGCGTAGAGAATAATCCTGCCTCTTCCGCGATGACGAATGCTGGAAGATGCCACATGTATATACTGTAGCTTAGCAGGCCCGTAAAAACGGCTGCCCGGCAAGACATTATTTTTCCTATAAACGACTGACGATTTAGAGTGAGTGTGAGTGTCGCCGCCGCCAGCGATGGAAGGACTGAGTTTAAGCCGGGGTAAGCTAGCCCTTCATGGTACAAAATGACGCAAAGAATAAGCGTTGCGAAACCGATCCATGAAGTCAGATCCCGCTGTTGATTGCTTAGCTTTCCTAAGAAAGATTCGCCTAGAATAGCAACGCTTGCTCCTAAAAGGATTTCCCATATCCGGGCCCAAATCATATAATATGAACCGCTGGGTGCTGCAACGGTAAGAGCGCCAGAAAGTATTAAAAACAGCAACGTGGCACCCGCTAAAGCGTGGCCGAGCTGCGGTCTCCATTTAGAGTACACAAAACAAAAAATTATCGGAAATACAATATAGTACTTCTCCTCGATCGATAAGCTCCAAGTGTGGAGCAGTGGTCGCGGATAATCTATCGCGTCGAAATAGCCACCGGTTTTGCGGAAATAAACCTCTGCCTTTAATTCGAGTACTTTAGTAATACTAATTGCAAACCGGGAATAATCTCCTGGCGTTAAGATAAAAAAAGCTATTGGGACGCACGTGGCAATCACGCACAGCAGAAGTGGAAGTATCCGGCGCGCGCGGCGTTCGTAGAAGTCCGAAAAACTGAAGCGACCATCGATTAGGTCGGCGTAAATTTTTGCCGTGATCAGATATCCGCTGATTACGAAAAAGACATCAACTCCTACGAAACCTCCAGAAAAGCCTGGCAATTTTGCATGGAAAAACAGCACCGGCAGAACCGCAAGAGCGCGCAGCCCATCTATTTCCGGACGATAGCCTCTCGACATCAGCATGGTCTTCAAAAATCCAAATTAAGTTGCAAATCGCGATAACAATCGCTCTTCGACTAGGCAATCTCCGAATGCCGTAATCGTACCGAAACTTCCTTCAACCGCAGCTCCGCGCTCAGTGAACGACCAGCAAGAAGTTCCACGATGCGGTCACGAATCTCTCTATATGTAGTGGACGACGCCCACGTGCCCGCGCTAAGAGGAACGCCCAAGATCTCGCCTTTGGGAAGGCATTCTTGCTCTCTCAGATTGGACGAACTCAACAACTTGTTGAGGCTTCGCTATCCAAACTAGCGGAGCCGTTTTTAGACAACAAAAGCAGCAGCTGCGTTAATTTGGCGGAAGAAGCTTCTTAGCGTGGGACGTATTTGCCGGAATGGCCAGATCGAATTGGAAATGTTCTTTTTGCGGGTATTGACCAACATCAAAGGCGAAGTCCGCGCTTGAGAAGATTGAAAACCGAATTTGGTAAAAATTTCGAATATCCAGAGCTTCTTAAAAAAGCCTGCCCATGTAAGACGTATGTCCTCCATTCCGCTTCATCCATATTCTCTATAAATGCAAGCATGGCCGAATAAGATGAAAATTTTGTGCGATCAATGAAGCACTCGGGAGGAACTATCTCATTCACGTTAGGCGCACCCCAGTAAATTGGTACACAGCCGGCTCTGAAGGCATCAAATATTTTCTCAGTTATATATCCTGGAAAACCCCGTGCGTTTTCATAACAAAGATTGAACTTATACTTCGACATAATTAATTCTTTATTCGCAACGGGTCCCTTCCAACTTTTATATTGGTCTGACCAGCCGCGCCCATAGTGGTCAAAGTTTTCCAAGCAGGCATTCTCAAAAAACTTAATAGCTTCTATCCTGGCTGAGTAGAGTTCATAAGGATGGCTGGATTTCTTGTTGGCTGAAAAATTGCAAAGTAGCTTTCGTTCATTGAAGGCCATGGTTGGCGATGGCGAATTTGACCAGACCGGTTGTGGAAATACAAACTCCTTATAAGGTGCTCCAATTCCAATAAGATTTTTATTCCATGTGAAGACCGCCGCAAATAGATTTTGCAGTTTCTCATTATAGTTGTATGGTAATACCACCTCTGGTTCGTAAAGAATTACCGCCATTTTTGCTGACAACCCCGCCCTACGGCATTGTTGGTAAAATGACGGCTGTCTGAAAAAGGCTTTGAAGCGTCTTTTGATGCGACGGTCGAAGCTCAAAGGTTTGAATTCGATAGGCATGTTTTGAAAGATGACGAAGCTAACGTCTTTCAAATCACCTTTGTAAGAGGCGGGAGTCGCGAGTTCAAATCCAATTTCTCTAAAACGCGTCTGCACAATGTGCCAAATACTGTCGTCTTGGAGCAAATCTGCGGGCGGCATAAACATGTCGTCCATATCACGTTGCTGGGGATCGTATATTATGTATCTCAGCGTCATCCAGTTTTCCGACTTCGTAATGGTGTGGGTCATGCGGAGGTGCGTCCACAGTAACCAGCGCCAAAGCTAATTCCGCTCTGTTTAGTCTCGCATATTCAACGGGAAGGCAGATTTGTCTAGAAAAATCCGATCAGTAGACTGTGCGCATTACGGAGCGTCGCCATCGACCATCTCAAGATCGAAGTTGGTGCAACGGGCACATCAAGCTGGACCATTTGGACCGCACTTCTAGATTAAGAACGCGGGGGCGCGACGATCGCTTTGGTTCTCATCCATCAATCAACTGGCCATCCGAGATATCGATGCCCAAAACCGTACCTGCGAATACGAAGAGCAGAAGAACAGTCCGGTTGCTTAACGCTGACTTCATAAAGCGGTGCGCCACTTCCGCACGGATCGACTGGGCCAGCCGCTTCTTATAGCTCCTGTTCAGCCAGGAAAACCATGACCGGACGGGAAGGAAGGTCTTGTCTCCGATGCCGTCGATCAGGACGAGTGCACCGTTCTTCTCGTCAACGACGATATTCTTCAGGTGCACGTCCACGGCAACAATCTCGCTCTTGACCAGCCAGTCCAGGAATTCCGAAAGTGCAGCATCCGTCTGCTGGCTGTATTGCCCGCTCTCGATCGCATCCTGAAGGGTCACCGCGAGAGCACCGTTCCTCCGGCGCACAGCCTTCACGAGAATTCCCGTGCCCCTGTCGGTGGAAACGACGCCTGCAAAATGCTGGAGATGGCGCGCGGTTCTGGGGCCTTCCTGTGCGACCCGCTCATACTCCCTCAATTCGCGCCGCAGTGGCACGATGGCCTTATAAAAACGCCGCACTAAATATAGAAGCCGTATGTTCTGGAAGTAGCGGCGTGGCGGTATCTTTGTCTGCACCTTCACGAGCATGTTAGTATCAGGAAGAGCGTAGACCTCACGCGACATGCCGGACGCCAGCGGCTTTTCCAAAAGTCTTAACGGAGATCGGGAATTATCGGTTACCGACGCCGATATCGACATCACTGTCTCCTGTTGTCATAAATATTAAATATTCCTCATATTGCATATTATTGCGAGACAAAAGCTTCGTTTGCGAGAACGAAGGCCTGTCGCGTGGCAGCGTGAACCACAGATAAGCAAAAGGCGCACCGGGAGCGGCGCGCCTTCACAAGCAGAAAACAGGGTCGAGCGAATTACAGGCTGCGGCCGATATCCAGGAACTTCTGACGACGTTCGGCGCGGAGTTGGCTGCCGGTTTGAGCCGTCAGTTCTTTCAACGCAGTCTCAATCGTCTTTCCGGTTGCAGCAATGACACCCGCCGGATCGCGATGCGCGCCGCCGATCGGCTCTTTGATGATGCCGTCAATAACGCCGAGCGCCTTCAGATCATCGGAGGTGATTTTCATGTTGGTTGCGGCTTCCTTGGCGCGGGTCGAGTCGCGCCAAAGAATGGAAGCTGCCCCTTCGGGCGAAATCACTGAATAGATCGCATGCTCGAGCATGTAGACGCGATTTCCTGTGGCAATCGCGATAGCGCCGCCGGAGCCGCCTTCGCCGATGACAACGGATACGATCGGCACCTTGATGTTGAGGCACATTTCGGTCGAACGCGCGATGGCTTCCGCCTGGCCGCGCTCTTCAGCACCTACACCTGGATAGGCACCAGCTGTGTCAATCAAAGTGACAACAGGCAGGGAGAAGCGGTCGGCCAGTTCCAGAACGCGGATTGCCTTGCGGTATCCTTCCGGACGCGGGCTACCGAAATTGTGCTTGAGCCGCGACTTCGTATCGTTGCCCTTTTCCTGGCCGATGATGGCGACTGGCTGACCGTTGAAACGGCCAAGGCCTGCCTGGATGGCGGCATCTTCGGCAAATTTGCGGTCGCCGGCCAACGGCGTGAAGTCGGTGAAGAGCGCGCTCGCATAGTCGATAAAGTGAGGTCGCTGCGGGTGGCGGGCAACTTGCGTCTTCTGCCATGCGTTGAGCTTGGAATAGATATCCTGCATCGCGTCATTGACACGGGATTCCAGGCGCGAAATTTCCTCGGACGTATCTATGCTCTCATCTTCGGTGGCCAGTTTCTTCAGTTCGAGAATCTTGCCTTCCAGGTCCGAAATGGGTTTTTCGAAGTCGAGATAGCTGAGCATGAGATCCGTTTCCGATCGTTTTGCGCAAGGTTTGACCGGGGTCTCCCGGCGGTTCCGGTCGCTCTAATCAAGGTTTTTGCCCTGTTTGGCAAGAGGGTGGTGCGTTTGTACCAGTTCTTGAAGGCGTTCTTCCAGCACATGCGTGTATATTTGTGTCGTGGAAATGTCCGAATGACCAAGCAGTTCCTGCACGGCGCGCAGATCCGCCCCATTCTGCAAAAGATGGCTGGCAAAGGCGTGCCGTAACACGTGCGGCGAGACCGCCGATGGCGTCAAACCGGCACGGATGGCGATATCTTTCAAATCGCGGGCGAACACCTGACGCGGCAGATGCCCCTCCTTGCTGACGGAGGGAAACAGCCAGGGACTTTCTCCCTGCGACTGGTTCTTCGGTGCAAGCGCCTTGCGGCCCGCGTCATATTTTTCCATCGCGTCGATGGCTGCACGCGACAGCAGGACGACGCGATCCTTGTTGCCCTTGCCGCGGATCATCAGAAACCGGCCTTCGTGGCGCAAGACCTTGGCGGGAAGAGAGACAAGCTCGCTCACCCGCATGCCTGTGGCATAGAGAAGTTCCAGCAAAAGATGCATGCGGATGCGTGACAGTTGCCCCGGCCCTTCCTGTTCTGCCTCCTCAGCCGCCTGCGCAAGTAGCGCAGTCACGTTGGCGACGCTCATGGTCTTGGGGAGAGCGCGGCCTTTGCGCGGCGCATCGAGTATTCCCGTCGGATCGTCGCTCCGAACACCTTCCGAATAGAGAAATCTGTAGAATTGGCGAAGCGAGGACAGGCGTCTTGCTTGCGACGAGGCGGCAAAACCCTGGGTGGCGAGATGGGCAAGGTAGGCGGAAAGGTCCCCCGTCGTGGCCTCCGTCAAAGATGCCTGGCGGGAAGAGAGAAACTCCATCACGTCGGCAAGATCGCGCTCATAGGCGGCAAGTGTGTTGGTTGCAGCACCCCGCTCGGCGCTCATCATCTCCAGAAAGCCTTCAAGCCTTGCATGATCCTGGCGAGACATTCCAGCCATCGGGCTACCCGCTCCTCAAGGGGTTGGGGGATTCAAGCGTTCGGATGGAATGCGCACGGTTACTTCCCGCTCACGCGGCTTCACCAGCGTGACGAGCGACACCATGCTTCCGTAAACGATGCCTGCGATGGCCGCCAGGATGAAGATGAAACGGAAAAGGGTGGGCATTGTCACTCCGCTGCGCTTGGTCAGCCTTGCCTCTTAAAACATCTTGGCAAGGACATGGCGTCGCTGGCCTTGCGCATGACAATCGACGTCATCCGGTCAGGCGATTTCTCTCGCCTAAAGCGAGCCGTCATCTTTCAGGTTCGCGCTTTAGGCTTTAGGTACTTGTTTCATCGCATGTCGTTATCGCAAAACCGCTGCACACTTTTGCGCGACATGCTTATAAGGCGCGATTTGGCTTGACGCTTGGTAAACATTTGAAGATACCGAAGCCAAATGGGCCATCATACATGAGCGAAATCAACTTATCCGTTCCCCAGAGCTTAGGCGAGAAAGCACGCGCCGCACTCGGCAGGCGCAATCTCGTCTTTGTCGGGCTGATGGGTGCTGGCAAATCCGCCATCGGCAGGTCGGCGGCACAGCAGATGAGGGTCCCTTTCGTCGATACCGACGATGAGATCGAGCGTGTGTCGCGAATGACGATTTCGGAGCTTTTCGCCACTTATGGTGAGGACGAATTTCGCGCGTTGGAAACGCGGGTCATCAAGCGGCTTTTGCGCGGCGGTCCGAAGGTCGTCTCCACCGGCGGCGGAGCCTTCATCAACGAGAATACCCGCAGGCATATCAAGCGTGGCGGCGTCTCTCTCTGGCTGAAGGCCGATCTCGAAATTCTGTGGGAGCGCGTCAACAAGCGCGATCATCGTCCACTGCTGAAAACCGAGAACCCGAAGGCGACGCTCGCAGCGCTGATGGAGAAGCGGTATCCGATTTATCGCGAAGCCGATATCACCATCGAATCGCGGGATGTCCGCAAGGACATCATCACGACCGAAGTTCTTGAAGCCATCGCCAGCATCACCAGGAAAGCCTGATTCCATGCCCTCTGCCATCCAGACCGACGAGCGCCTTGTTCATGTTCCGCTGGGTGAACGCGCCTATGATATTCTTATCGGGCCAGGCCTGATTGGCCGTGCCGGAGGGGAAATTTCCTCACGGCTGAAGGGTAAGCGGGCCGCCATCATTACTGATGAGCATGTGGCCCCACTCTATCTCGAAACCCTGATGGACGGCCTGCAGACGGATGGTATCGAGGCCGTATCGTTGACGCTACCCGCAGGCGAGAAGACCAAGAGCTTCGAGCATCTCGTAACGGTGTGCGATGCGATCCTTGCCGCGCGGATCGAGCGAAACGATGCCGTCATAGCGCTCGGCGGCGGCGTCATCGGCGACCTGGCTGGCTTCGCCGCCGGCATTGTGCGCCGCGGTGTACGCTTCGTGCAGATTCCGACCTCGCTTCTGGCGCAGGTCGATTCCTCCGTTGGCGGCAAGACCGGCATCAACAGCCGCCATGGCAAGAACCTCGTGGGAGTCTTCCACCAGCCGGATCTGGTTCTGGCCGATACTGCAGTACTCGATACGTTGAGCCCACGCGAATTTCGAGCAGGCTATGCCGAAGTGGTCAAATACGGTCTGATCGACAAGCCGGAATTCTTCGCCTGGCTGGAGAAGAACTGGGCAGAGATCGAGACAGGCGGGCCTGCCCGAATCCAAGCGATCGCCACGAGCTGCCAGGCGAAATCCGACGTGGTGGTGGCGGATGAGAAGGAAAACGGCGTTCGCGCCCTTTTGAACCTCGGCCACACCTTCGGCCACGCTTTGGAAGCGGCAACGGAGTATAACAGCGAGCGCCTGGTCCACGGCGAAGGCGTTGCCATCGGCATGGTGCTGGCACACCAGTTCTCGTCTCGCATGAATCTCGCAAGCCCGGATGATGCAAACCGCGTCGAAGCCCATCTGAAGGCAGTCGGTCTGCCCACATCGATGAAGGATATTCCCGGCCAGCTTCCGCCGGTCGAAACGCTGATGGCGGCGATCGCTCAGGACAAGAAGGTCAAGGGCGGTAAGCTCACCTTCATCCTTACCCGCGGCATCGGCCAGTCTTTTGTGGCGGATGATGTGGCTGCGTCCGAGGTTCAGAGCTTCCTGTCGGAAAAGCATCCCGGCTGACGCCGCAGCGGCGATAGACGCGTTATCCGATCAGAACCGCGTCGGCTCGCCCGGCGCTGCGGCTTCGATGGCAAGTGCGTGCAGGCCGGCATCCAGTTCGGGCTTCAGAAGGCCATTAATTGCACGGTGGCGGTCCACGCGAGACTTGCCGGAAAACTGCTCGGACACTATCTGAATACGCATGTGCGTCTCGCCTGTGCCGGTTATATCCGGCTGGTGCCCGGCATGCATGTGACTTTCATCAATGACATTCAGGCGGTCCGGCGAAAATGCGTCTCGCAGCTTGTTTTCCATGCTTTGGCGCAAGGACATAGCATCCATCTCCTGATTGTCGCGTTGTTGAAGGGGCTCCCTAAAAGCCTGTAACATTCCGCTTTGTCAATTCTTGTTGTGTGCGCTTTTGCGCACCATAATCAGGATATCATGAAACTGGATTCGAAATATTTCGACCGCATCCGTACGCGTCGCAAAAGAGAGCAACCGCCGGAGGCTCAGGCCCCCGTGTGTCAGTGGGACGGATGCGACAAGCCTGGCAATCACCGCGCACCTGTCGGTCGCAATGCCGAAGGTCAATTCTTCATGTTCTGCTTTGAACATGTGAAAGATTACAACAAGGGCTACAACTACTTCTCCGGCCTGTCCGACAGCGAGATTGCCCGCTATCAGAAGGAAGCGATCACCGGCCACCGCCCGACATGGACGGTCGGGGTGAACAAGACCGCACGAGACAGCCCGCTTCACTCCACCCTGCGCTCAGGTGCGGCAAACGCGCGCATCCGGGATCCTTTCGGCTTCGCCAACGGTTTTGGCGAGGGCAAAGCAGGCGGGCAACGCGTCCAGCCAGACAGAAAGCTGAAAACGCTCGAGGCGAAGGCATTCGATACGCTGGGACTTGAGGCTGGCGCAAAGCAGGATGACATAAAACGGCGTTATAAGGAGCTTGTCAAAAAGCACCATCCTGATGCTAATGGTGGCGATCGCGGTTCGGAAGAGCGTTTTCGGGCTGTCATTCAAGCCTACCAATTGTTAAAGCAATCGGGTTTCTGCTAAGCCCTTTTGGTAATTGCCTTATGAAGATGTGGCCGGGTGGTTGCTACCCGCCTTGGAGACGTGATGAGCAAAATTGACCTTGATATTACCAACCTTCCGGATACGACTGTTTCTGTCCGTGAGGTCTTCGGTATCGATACGGATCTGCGGGTCCCGGCTTACAGCCAGGGTGACGCCTATGTGCCCGATCTAGATCCCGACTATCTTTTCGACCGCGATACGACGCTGGCGATCCTTGCAGGCTTTGCTCATAACCGACGTGTCATGGTGTCTGGCTTCCACGGCACGGGTAAATCCACCCATATCGAACAGGTCGCAGCGCGCCTCAATTGGCCCTGCGTGCGCGTCAACCTCGACAGCCATGTCAGCCGTATCGATCTCGTCGGTAAGGACGCCATCGTCTTGAAGGATGGCAAGCAGGTAACCGAATTCAAGGACGGCATTCTGCCCTGGGCCTACCAGCACAATGTCGCGCTCGTCTTCGACGAATACGATGCCGGGCGCCCGGACGTCATGTTCGTGATCCAGCGCGTTCTGGAATCATCCGGTCGCCTGACGCTGCTTGACCAGAGCCGTGTCATCCGCCCTCACCCGGCATTCCGCATTTTCGCAACCGCCAATACGGTTGGCCTCGGCGATACGACTGGCCTTTACCATGGCACGCAGCAGATCAACCAGGCGCAGATGGACCGCTGGTCTATCGTCACCACGCTGAACTACCTGCCGCATGAGCAGGAAGTGAACATCATCGTCGCAAAGGTAAAGAGCCTAGACAACGATAAGGGCCGCGAAACCGCATCGAAGATGGTGCGCGTTGCCGATCTCACGCGCTCGGCCTTCATCAATGGCGATCTCTCCACCGTCATGAGCCCGCGTACCGTTATCACCTGGGCAGAAAACGCAGAAATCTTCGGCGATCTCGCTTTCGCTTTCCGCGTCACCTTCCTCAACAAGTGCGATGAGTTGGAGCGGACGCTGGTGGCAGAACAGTACCAGCGCGCCTTCGGTGTCGAGCTCAAGGAAAGTGCTGCGAACATCGTTCTCAGCGCCTGATCCTTCCAGCGAAAGCCGGGAAGATAGCTGGAGCGGCCTTACGTGAAACCACGCTCGGCTTTGCGTTTGAAGTTGCTCCCAATGCATGAAGACGAAGACGCTTCCGCGCGCAAGGCATAATGCCTGCGCGGAGCGTTCAGAATCGACAGGAAAGACCATGGCAGCGCGCGGCGACAATTCGAGACCCAAATCCGGCACGGTGATCGACACTGAACCGTTGCGTCAGGCCATTACTGGCTGCGTGCGCTCAGTGGCGGGCAGCTCTGAAGTCGAAGTGGTCTTCGCCAATGAGCGCCCGGGTCTTGCCGGCGAGCGGATGCGTCTGCCTGAAATCTCCAAGAAGCCGACGGCGCAGGAAGTGGCGATCACCCGCGGGCTTGGTGATTCCATGGCGCTTCGCCTTGCGTGCCACGATAGCGATGTGCATGCGACGATGTCGCCGCAGGGCGCCGATGCACGGCAGATATTCGACGCCGTCGAACAGGCGCGTGTGGAGTCCATTGGCGCGCTGCGCATGCCCGGCATGGCGAACAATATCCGTGCGATGAACACGGAGAAATATGCCAAGGCCAATTTCGGCACCATCAACACCCAGGAAGACGCGCCGATCGCCGAGGCTGTGGCCCTTCTGGTGCGCGAGAAGCTGACGGGGGAGAAGCCACCGGAAAGTGCTGGCAAAATTCTCGATGTCTGGCGTTCCTTCATCGAAGACAAGGCGTCCGGTGATCTGAAAGACCTGTCCTCCGTCATTGAGGATCAGAAAGCCTTTTCCAAGCTTGTGCGCAAAATGCTGACATCCATGCAGATGGCAGAGGATTTTGGCGACGAGAATGACGAGCCGGAATCGCAGGAGGCCGAATCCGACGAGGACCAGCCGCGCAGCAACGAGCAGCAGGAAGAGCAGGTCGAGGAAGAGGCCGGCTCCGATGCAGCCCCTGCCGAAGAGAGCGAAGCCTCTCAGGAGCAGATGGAAGACGGCGAGATGGATGGCGCAGAGATGTCGGAAGACGAAATGTCCGACGATCTCGACGATGAGTCAGAAACGCCCGGAGAGACCCGCCGTCCCAATAGCCCGTTTGACGATTTCAACGAGAAGGTGGATTACCGCATCTTCACCCAGGAATTCGACGAGGAAATCCACGCCGAAGAGCTTTGCGACGAAGCGGAGCTTGATCGTTTGCGCGCCTTCCTCGACAAGCAGCTGGCGCATCTTCAAGGAGCGGTCGGGCGCTTGGCGAACCGTCTGCAACGCCGCCTGATGGCGCAGCAGAATCGCTCCTGGGATTTCGATCTGGAAGAGGGATACCTCGATCCGGCTCGGCTCGTACGTCTCATCATCGACCCGATGCAGCCGCTTTCTTTCAAGAAGGAACGCGATACGAAATTCCGCGACACGGTCGTTTCGCTCGTCATCGACAATTCCGGCTCGATGCGAGGACGCCCGATCACAGTCGCCGCAACGTGTGCCGATATTCTGGCGCGCACTCTGGAGCGTTCGGGCGTGAAAGTCGAAATCCTCGGCTTCACCACCAAGGCCTGGAAGGGCGGACAGTCGCGCGAGCAGTGGCTGGCTAATGGTAAGCCACCTTCGCCCGGCCGCCTCAACGATCTGCGACACATCATCTACAAGAGCGCCGATGCGCCCTGGCGCCGTGCGCGAAACAATCTCGGTCTGATGATGCGCGAAGGCTTGCTCAAGGAAAACATCGATGGCGAAGCGTTGATGTGGGCGCATAACCGGTTGATCAACAGGCCGGAACAACGCAAGATCATGATGATGATCTCCGATGGTGCGCCGGTGGACGACTCGACCCTTTCTGTCAATCCGGGCAACTATCTGGAGCGGCACCTGCGCGCCGTGATCGAACAGATCGAAACGCGTTCCCCGGTCGAGCTTCTCGCCATCGGCATTGGCCACGACGTCACGCGCTACTATCGTCGCGCCGTGACCATTGTCGACGCGGACGAATTGGCTGGCGCCATGACCGAGCAGCTGGCGGCTCTTTTCGAAGATAAAAGCGCAAGCTCGGCCAAGTCCTCCGGCAGGATGCGCCGTGCGGGATAAGACACGTCTTGGCGGGGGCGTTCGCCCCCGTCGATCTTCGAGGTCGATCCTTGCAGCATTGGGCTTCACACTCGTCGGTCTGACCCCGGCTACAATTGGTGCTTCCGCACCCGATCTACCTGTCACAGCCACACCGATCCGGGATTTCCTTCTTGGATCGACTGAAAAGCGCTTCGGTAAACTGGAATTTCTCGGCGGCATGACACTTCGATCATCCGATTCCCAGTTCGGTGCGATTTCGAGCATCCGCTTCCGGCCCGATCAGCGCAGTTTCGTCGCAGTTTTGGACACCGGCCACTGGATGACCGGAGAAATCCAGCGCGATGTCACAACAGGCGCACTTTCCGGCGTCACGCATCTTCGCATCGACCCGATGCTAAACGAGAGCGGCAACACGGCTCGTAAAAAAGTGGACATGGATGCCGAGGGATTGGCGCTTCGCGGCGACCGGCTCTATGTCAGCTACGAACAATTCCACCGGATTGGCATTTATCCGGATCACGATCTGGCCGAGGCGAAGCCGCGGGGTCGGCTCCCCCACCTCATTCCGAACAGCGAGCTTCGTCGCAATGGCGGACTGGAGACGCTTGCCGCCTCGCCGGAAAACTCACCCCTGAAAGGGGCCCTGGTTGCCGTGGCGGAAGACAGCATGGATCAAGATGGTGACCTCTTCGCTGCTATTCTGGAAGGACCGTTGAAGGGCCTTTTTTCCGTAAAGCGGCATGGGTCTTTTGCCGTGACCGACGGAGCTTTCTTACCCAATGGCGATTTGCTTCTATTGGAGCGACGCTTCAATCTGAGCGAAGGGATCGGTATGCGCATCCGCCGCATTGCTGGCCAGGATATTCGTCCAGGCGCCGTCGTGGATGGCGAAACGTTGACCGAAGCCGGGCCATCCTACCAGATCGACAATATGGAGGGCATGGATGTATTGGTCCAGCAAGATGGATCGACGCACATCATCGTCGTGTCCGATGACAATCGCTCTTTCCTCCAGCGCAACCTGATGCTGGAATTCAAGCTGGACTGATTTTCAGCCCCTAGAAAAACCGAGCTCGGCCAGCCGCTTTTGCGCCGTCGGCGGCATGGGTAGGTCTGGATTGCTGCGCGCCGTCTCGATCAACAACTCGTCGCTTGCCCTCTCCGTGACCTCGATCAATGTCTTGAAAAAGGTATCGGGATCGAGACCAGGCTGGATCGGGGGCAAGATGCGCACCTTGAAATGGCCGGGATAGCGCATGGTGGAGCGGCGCGGCCAGAAGAGGCCTGGATGCATTGCAACGGGCACGACAGGCACTTTAAGATCGCGGTAGAGACGTGCAATACCATAACGATATTCCGGTTCTGCACCGGGAGGACGCCTCGTGCCCTCGGGATAGATGATAAGCTCACGGCCCTTGGCCATCTCCTCCTTGGCACGGTCCATGACCTTCAGCATCGCCTTGCCGCGCGCTGCACGGTTGACGGGTATCATGCGCTGCTTGGCGACATACCAGCCGAACAGAGGAATCCACATCAATTCGCGTTTAAGAATATAGACCGGGTCTTTCAGATTCGGCAGCAGCGCATAGGTGTCCCAGAAAGACTGGTGCTTCGGTGCGAAGATGCAGCCGGTTTGAGGAATGTTTTCAAGGCCATCCACTTCGAATGTCGTTCCGACGATCGTCTTCATCAGCCAGTGGTTGGACCGTGCCCAGTTCTTCGGAATCTCATAGGCGAGCTTGCGCGGTACGATGAAATAGATCGGCGTCAGCACGATCATCCGCACGATCAAATTGAGGTAAAAAAGCGTATTGAACAGAACCGAACGTAGTCTGAGCATGAACCTGGCGTCTCCGGGCGCTCGGGCCGAAGACGGGTGCCTCTTCAGCCAGCGCAGATGGGCAACGCCTACACGAAATTCGTGCTGCGCAGCAAGAGCTATCCGCCGCAACGCCTGAAACATAGCCCATCAGGCCCTCAATCGCGAAGCCCATTGCCCTTGCCGATGCCGGTCAGGTCGCGAAGGGCGGCGACGACGAATTTCGCATATTCATACATCATGGTCCGTAAAACATCCGGATTGGCGAACCAGTTTGTGCGGCTCAAATCAGAGTTGATGACCGGATAGGCGATGAATTCGGTATCGGGACTGGCGCTTCTCAATTCATGCAGGCTGCGATGCATGTGATAATTATTGGTGACGACGACGATGGAAGTATAGCCCTTATCGCGTATCCACCCGGCGGCCTCATTGGCATTGCCGATGGTGTCGATCGCCTTGTAGCCCATGTCGACACAGCAGGCGAAGAGATCGGGAGAACTTTGCGTCATCTTCCTGATCTGCGCGCGCGTCGTCGAAGGGTTGACACCGGAAATGAGGAGCCGCTTGCCTACCTTGTCGCGCAGCAGACCGACCGCCTGATCGATCCGCTGATATCCACCGGTGAGCACGATGATCGCATCGGCCCTTGCGCCTTCCGGCGGACGCATGGTCGCAACGGAATCGGCGAACCAGAGAAAGCCGCCAAACACGGCGCCCGCAGTCACGACAAAAACAAGTATGGCGATACGCACGAAGCGGCGCAGGCGACCGCGCCGCGAAAACAGACGGTTTCGCGGCGAATCATCCATATGATCGTGCCGGTCTATGCGACTCATTTCCATGGGTTACCATATGCACGGACTATGGCAAGGAACAGGCGGTTGTAGCCCGCCTCACCATCAGCGCCTATAAGCCCTCGCTCTTCGACGGGTCTGAGCGGATGCGGTCTATTTCGTCAATCGTGCGGATGACTGTCATCCGCGCCGTTACAGTCGTCAGCAGAGAAATGATGATCATGGTGGCAAGGATACCGAGATAACCTTCGAAGCCGACGGAAAAGGTGCCGAACAAGGCCGTTGCCTGATCGCTTTGCGGCGTGGCGAGCGAACGCGATTGCCAGAAGCCTGCAGCAAGAAACACCAGCGCGGCCACCGCGCTGCCAGCACCCGATCCTTTAAGACTGATCTTGAGAAAATGTTTCTGGAATTCGCGCGCTACGAAGCCGCTCTCCGCGCCGACGAAATGTAGTACTTCAACGATATGCCGATTGCCGGACAGTGCGCCGCGTGTGGCAAAGATCACCGTCAGCACCATGGCGGTAAAGACGAGCACCAGCACACCTACCCCGATCATTACGGTGGTATGGGCCATGGAGACCAGACGATCCACCCAGGTGCGGTGGTCGTCCAGAAAGGCTTGCGGGATCTCGGTTTTCAGCATTGCCCGCATGGCTTCGAAATCCGGCGGATTGTTTTCATCGATGGTGATGATGACAAGACGCGGCACCGGTAATTCGGAAAGATCGAGCCCCGAACCAAGCCATGGCTCCAAAAGCCGGCTTGTCGCGGCATCGTCCATGATCGTGCCTTCGCGCGTGCCGACGAAACCCAGCGCAAGATTACGAGCCTTGTTAAGCGCCGCGTTCATATCGAGCCCCTCTTCAGGCTTGATTTGAATGGTGATCTCACGCGAGATCTGGCTCTGCCAGCTACCCGCGGTGGCGCGTACCATGCTCACGGCACCAAGCGTCAGACAGGCGAGGAATGCCATGATGGCGATGACGACGATCAGCGCATTGCCTTGAATGTTGGACTGCGGAAGAATCGGCGCCATAGGGCGGATGCGCATCTGCGGCGCGCTTTGCGGCGGCGCTTTCGGATTCGGCGTCTTACGGGTCATCTCATTCATAGATGTCTAGCCGCCCTTCGGTCAAAATCATCCGGCGAGCATCGACCTGATCCATCAAAGCGAAATCATGCGTTGCGATGACGACGGCAGTCCCCAGCCTATTGAGTTCGAGAAAGAGGTTGAGGAGCCGCTTGGCCATCGGCGGATCGACGTTACCTGTCGGCTCATCGGCAAGGAGAATTTCCGGCTGGTCCATCAATGCGCGGGCAATGGCCGCACGCTGCTTCTCACCACCGGAGAGAATGGCGGGAAGAACGTTGACGCGCTCTCCAAGTCCAACCCACTTCAACAACTCGATCACATCATTGCGATAGGCGCTCTCATCCTTGCCGCGAACCCGTAAGGGCAACGCAACATTCTCATAGGTCGTGAGGTGGTCGAGAAGACGGAAATCCTGAAAAACGATACCGACACGCCGGCGCAGCATGGGAAGTTCGCTACGCGGTATGCGCGAAATATCCCGGTTGAACATGCGGATGTGACCCCGCGTCGGCTGCAGCGACATCAGCAACAAACGCAGCAGCGTCGTCTTGCCCGCACCCGATGGGCCGGTCAGAAACTGGAAAGAACCTTTGGGAATATCGAAGGTCATGTCCCTTAGAATTTCAGGTCCCATGCCATAACGCAGCCCGACATTTTCGAAATGGATCAACGTTTTTCCAGTCTCTTTCTCTTCCGACCCGGCACCGGCTCCGCCGCTTCTTAGCGCCAACTGCAAACAGCCGGAAGCCCGGCACGATGCAAGCAATCTTTGCGAAGCGTTAACCAATTAAATTTACGACTGGACAAGATTCCTTTCAATGCCTGGTAACACCCGGGCTGAAAACCTGACCAAGGGAACTCCATGGCTATGTTCCGTCCATTCCGCAACCACACGGCACATGATTACGACCTTTTGATGCCGGACATGCCCACCCCTCGCCCGAAGACCGGCAGGAGAGTGCAGCATGAGACGATCGATGCCGAGTTTGTGACGGTAAAGGAAACGCTTTACCGTGACTATGGAAACGATAATCGCCGCGCCGTTTATCAACAAGGCAAGGTAAAGCCGGTCGGCGCGGTCGACACGTTTCAAGCGATGATCGCATGGGTCGATCGCAAGCTTTCCTCACTTTCCGTCGATGGATACTCGGCGGTGGTCGCCGCCGCAGCGGTCGGCATGTTCATACTGTCCGGCGGCTTTTCGGTTGTTCCTACGCAGCATCAAGCCATCGCCGCCTTGCCGGAACCGCTGGCCATCAGCCACGTTAGTATCACGCCACAAGACGCTGGCGGCATGGAAGTGCTTGTCATCAACGGCATCGTCGAAAACAGCACGGCCGACATTCAGGAAATTCCTGCCATCCGAGCCGATCTCTTCGCGGCAAAAGGCGAGAAGGTTGCCAGCATGTTGATCGAGCCTCCCGTGAAAGAAGTCGGCCCCCGCCTCAGCCACGGCTTTTCGGCAAAACTGCGCTATCCCGGTGGAAAAACGCCCGAAATCAAGCTTTCCTTCGTCGAAACGGATGCGTCCGCGCGCTGACTGTGCTACCGCACGCGCTTCATTCCACCCGCCGGCAAACTGTCGCTGGCTGCGAAGCAATGCAGGAGAAGATATGCCCGTCGTCCGTGGAAAAAACATCGAGCCGCTTTACACCGCCGACCAGATCGCCGAGCGCAACCGCGACATGGCAAAGCATATTGCTCAGGGACCAACGAAGGACCTGCTGGTGATCGCGGTGCTGAAGGGCTCCTTCATTTTCGCCGCCGACTTGATCCGCGCACTGCACGACAGCGGCCTTGCCCCGGAAGTCGAGTTCATCACACTGTCCAGCTACGGCACCGGCACGGTTTCGCAGGGCGTGAAGATCGTCAAGGATATCGACAGCGACGTGAAGGATCGCGACGTTCTTCTTATCGACGATATTCTCGAATCCGGCCGCACACTCCGCTTTGCCAAGGAACTGCTTTTCGAGCGTGGCGCTCACAACGTGTCCATCGCAGTGCTGCTGGACAAGAAGGTCAAGCGGAAAGAAGATCTGGAGGCAGATTTCGTCGGCTTCGAATGCCCCGATTACTTCGTCGTCGGCTACGGAATGGATGTGGCTTACGCGTTCCGCGAACTGCCTTTCGTCGGCGTCGTCACTGGCGACGCGGAATAACGCTTTCTCTGTTCAGGGGACAGTGAAACGAAAAAGGGCTCCCGAAGGAGCCCTTAATCATATCAGGCGGCGTCTGCCACGCCATCATGCGCCGAATTTGGCCTGACCTTGAACAGCAGCCTGTCGGTACCGGAGGTCACCTTGACGGTAGAACCATCGGGAACCTCGCCACCCAGGATCATTTCGGCCAGCCTGTCCTGAACGGACTTCTGAATGACGCGCTTCAACGGGCGCGCACCATAGGCGGGATCATAACCCTTGTTGGCGAGCCAGATCCGTGCATCCTCGTCCAGATCGAGCGTGATCTTGCGATCGCTCAGCAACGATACGAGGCGGCGAAGCTGGATATCGACAATCGCACCCATTTCATCGCGATGCAGGCGATGGAAGAGAATGATATCGTCGATACGGTTCAGGAACTCGGGGCGGAAATGACCGCGCACGCGTTCCATCACCATTTCGCGGACAGAGTCGACCGTGTCGCTGTCACCCATCTGTGTCAGGAACTCAGAACCGAGGTTCGAGGTCATGATGATGATGGTGTTCTTGAAATCGACCGTGCGGCCCTGACCATCGGTCAAGCGACCGTCATCCAGCACCTGCAAGAGCACGTTGAAGACGTCCGGATGCGCCTTCTCGATTTCGTCGAACAGAACGACCTGGTACGGACGGCGGCGAACCGCTTCCGTCAATGCGCCACCCTCTTCATAGCCGACGTAGCCGGGAGGCGCACCGATCAGCCGGGCAACGGAGTGCTTCTCCATATATTCCGACATGTCGAGGCGAACCATCGCGGTTTCGTCATCGAAAAGGAAACGTGCCAAAGCCTTCGTCAGCTCCGTCTTACCCACACCCGTTGGGCCGAGGAAGATGAAGGAGCCGATGGGACGGTTCGGGTCTTGTAGGCCGGCACGCGCACGGCGCACTGCCTTCGATACAGCCTGAACCGCTTCACCCTGGCCGACCACGGACTTGCCGAGTTCGTCTTCCATGCGCAGCAGCTTTTCACGCTGACCTTCCAGCATCTTATCGACTGGAATGCCGGTCCAGCGAGAGACGACGTGAGCGATATTGTCCGCGGTCACCACTTCCTGCACCATGGAGGCGGTACCGCTGCCATCGCGCTCTTCCGCCGCAGCCAGTTCCTTTTCCAATCCCGGAATGATGCCGTAGGTCAACTCGCCTGCACGCTGGAACTGACCGTTGCGCTGGGCAATCGCCAATTCGTTGCGAGCTTCGTCAAGTTGCTTCTTCAGATCCGCTGCGTGGCCGAGTTTCTGTTTCTCAGCCTGCCAACGGGCCGTCAGGGCATCGGCCTTCTCTTCAGTGTCGGTCAACTCATCTTCGAGCTTCTTCAACCGATCAGCAGAGGACGCATCCGTCTCATGCTTCAAGGCTTCGCGCTCGATCTTGAGCTGGATGATACGACGATCCAGTTCGTCCAGTTCCTCCGGCTTGGAATCAACCTGCATGCGAAGACGCGATGCGGCTTCGTCCATCAAGTCGATTGCCTTGTCTGGCAGGAAGCGATCGGTGATATAGCGGTTGGAAAGCTGAGCCGCCGCCACCAGAGCCGAATCCGAGATGCGGACCTTATGGTGCTGCTCATATTTTTCCTTCAGACCGCGCAGAATCGAGATCGTATCCTCAACCGTCGGTTCATCGACGATGACAGGCTGAAAGCGCCGGGCAAGGGCCGGATCCTTCTCCACATGCTTGCGATACTCATCCAGCGTGGTTGCGCCGACGCAGTGCAGTTCGCCGCGGGCAAGGGCCGGCTTTAGAAGGTTCGACGCATCCATCGCGCCATCTGCCTTTCCGGCTCCGACCAGCGTGTGCATTTCGTCGATGAAGAGAATAATGCCGCCGGCTTCGGCCTGAACCTCGTTCAGGACAGCCTTCAGACGCTCTTCGAATTCGCCTCGATATTTTGCACCAGCAATCAGCGCGCCCATGTCGAGCGCCATCAGCTTCTTGTCTTTGAGGCTTTCCGGCACGTCACCATTGATGATGCGTAGCGCCAAGCCCTCGGCAATCGCCGTTTTACCGACGCCCGGTTCACCAATCAGAACGGGATTGTTCTTCGTACGGCGCGACAAGACCTGGATCGTGCGCCGAATTTCGTCATCGCGACCAATCACCGGGTCGAGCCTGCCTTCGCGTGCTTCCTCCGTCAGGTCGCGAGCGAACTTCTTCAGCGCGTCGAAGCCCTGTTCGGCATTGGCACTATCTGCCGTTCTACCCTTGCGGATATCGTTGATGACCTGATTGAGCGCGTGCGCCGTGACACCAGCCTTCTTCAACGAAGCGGATGTCGACGCAGAGGTTTCAATGGCGAGAGCCTGAAGCAAGCGCTCGACAGTCACGAAGCTGTCGCCTGCCTTCTTGGACAGATCTTCTGCGGTTGCAAACACCTTTGCGAGCGGCGCCGTCAGCGAAAGACCGCCATTACCGCCGGAAACCTTGGGGAGTTTTGCAAGTGCGGCATCATTGGCAAGCCGTGCTTCCTTGGCGTTACCGCCCGCACGTTCGATCAGCGAGGACGCCATGCCCTGGTCGTCGTCGAGCAGCGCTTTCAGGACATGTTCGGCAGCAAACTGCTGATGGTTCTGCGCCAGCGCATAGGTCTGGGCGGATTGAAGAAATCCGCGCACGCGCTCTGAGTATTTTTCAATGTTCATATCGTAACCTCCTTTGCCGGCCTGCCCGCTTTCGGCACAGATCGGAACGTTGGGATTGGAGCCCCCGTAAGCGGCAGACCCCTTTTTCGACATCGTACGTTTTGGATTTGCAGATGCCGTCAAGCCTTGGCGAACATTATCGCCTCGGCTTCCTTGACAAGGATATGGTGGGTGTTTTCATGCCTTTAAAGAGCGTGCGGCAACTGCGCATGCAAAAATCTGCGGCCTGTAAAAAGGCAAAGAGCGAGAGCCGCAGAAGCGACAGGTTCAAGAACCCGTCGCGCGCAAAGTGGTTTATGTGTCAGGCTGCGAGAGCGCGGGCTACGGCAAGACGGATGTCCGGCAATGCGAAGGGTTTGGGAACCACATCAATGATCTTGGTGACGAGATCGTCAGCGCGTTCACGCTGTTCGGCGTAGCCAGTCATCAGCAGGATCTTGAGGTTGGGATATTGTGTGGAGGCGCGATGGGCCAGTTCGATACCGTCCATGACAGGCATACGGATATCGGACAGCAGAAGATCGAAATCCTGCTCGCTCAATTTTTCAAACCCTTGTTCGCCATCGGCGGCTTCATGGGTTTCATGTCCATCCAGGCGAAGCGCCCGGGCCACGAATGTACGCAGAGCGTCTTCGTCTTCGGTAATCAGAATTCTGGCCATCTTCCATTGCTCCTGGTATTCATTCCAGCGAGCCCAAACTCGGTCATTTCCCTTTGCAATAAGTAAATGACGGCGAGGCCACCGGTGGCATGGTTAACAACCCATGCCATATTTGCGTTCCACCCAATCCGAGGCAGAACCGATAACTGATGAGTGAAGACCTGCAAGCAAGAGCCGCACACAGCATGGCAATGCAACAACGTGCGCAAGAGGACATGGCTCGCATGGGTATCGACGTCGCGTTCATCTCCCAGCTGGTCGAGACTTTCTATATGCGTGTCCGCGAGCATGAAGCGCTGGGACCGGTCTTCGACAATAAGCTTGCCGGTCGCTGGCCGGAGCACATGGAAAAGATGAAGAGCTTCTGGTCTTCCGTAGCCTTCAAGTCGGGCGCCTATGGTGGAAAACCGGTCCAGGCGCATGTGGGTGTCAGCGGCATGAGCGCCGATCTCTTTCCTCAATGGCTGACACTGTTTTCACAGACGCTGGATGAGATCGCACCTACGTCAGAAGCGCATTGTTGGTTCATGCAGACCGCTGAGCGCATCGCCAGAAGCCTGACCCTTTCCCTCTTCTACAACCCCGCCCTCGACGACCCCGCACGCAAATCCTGACGGATCGCTGATCTCAACCTGCGGTTACCCGAGGCTGGCCGAAATATCACCACTATTGTCTTGAAGGCTGCAATCGGACGTGGTTATTACATCGGCGGGAGGCGTACCAAGCGGTTCGCCGAAGCTTCAGTCAAGGCAATCAGTAATGGATCGCAGATCGTTTATCAGAAATGCAGGCGCTGCAGGCGCAGGCGTCACCGCAGCAGCACTCGCCGCACCCGCAATCGCGCAGGAAAACCCGCAGATCACATGGCGCATGACCTCTTCCTTTACCAAGGGGCTGGATATTCTCTTCGGCGCGGGGCAGCTGGTTGCTGACCATGTAAAGGAAGCTTCAGGCGGCAAGTTCGTCATCCAGCATTTCGCTGGCGGCGAGATCGTCCCGGCCCTCCAGGCAGCAGATGCAGTCAGCGCTGGTACGGTCGAGATGGCCCATACCTGCTCCTACTATTATGTTGGCAAAGATCCGACATTCGCGCTCGGCACCGCAATTCCATTCGGCCTCAATGCCCGCCAGACCAATGCCTGGTTCAATCAGGGCGGCGGCAATGACCTGCTGAACGCGTTTCTTGCCAAGCACAACATCTACTCCATCCTGCTCGGCAATACCGGCGCACAGATGGGTGGCTGGTTCCGCAAGGAAATCAACACCATCGATGACCTGAAAGGTCTGAAGATGCGCATCGCCGGTCTCGCCGGTCAGGTGATGCAGAAGGTGGGCGTTACACCACAGCAGATCGCCGGCGGTGATGTCTACGCAGCTCTTGAAAAAGGCACGATCGACGCAACCGAGTTCGTCGGCCCCTATGACGATCAAAAGCTCGGATTCTACAAGGTCGCAAAGTATTATTACTATCCGGCCTGGTGGGAGGGCGGCCCTGCGGTTCACGCCTTTATCAATCTGGAGAAGTTTAATGGCCTTCCGGAAAACTACAAACGCATTTTGAGAGACGCCTGCGCCGCCGGCAACGCCTATATGCTGGAGCGTTACGACACGCAGAACCCGAAGGCTCTGAAAGAGCTTGTGGCTCAAGGCGCAATCCTCCGTCCCTTCAGCCAGGAAATCCTTGATGTCTGCCACAAGGCAGCGGTTGAGACATATGCTGGTATCTCAGCGGTCAATGCAGACTTCAAGGCGATCTACGAAAGCCAGCAGGCCTTCAAGAAGGATGCCTATCTCTGGGCACAGATCGCTGAATATACCTATGACACCTACATGATGATCCAGCAGCGCAACGGCACGCTCTAAGCGTTATCTGGGCAGAACTACGAAGCCATCCGACGCGTGCGGATGGCTTTTTCCTTTTTCAGAACAAACGAAAAGGGGCGCGACTTTCATCGCGCCCCTTCATATGTCCTGTCTTCTGAATTCAGACGAGATCGAAGCGGTCGGCGTTCATCACCTTGTTCCAGGCGGCAACGAAGTCCTTGGCGAACTTCTGACCGGCATCGGCAGAGGCATAGACCTCGGCGAAGGCGCGCAGCTGCGAATGCGAACCGAAGATCAGATCGACGCGGGTACCCGTCCACTTGACCTCGTTGGTGTTCCGATCGCGGCCCTCGTAAATGCCCTTTTCTCCAGCGACCGGCGCCCACTGGGTGCTCATGTCGAGAAGGTTGACGAAGAAGTCGTTCGTGAGAACTTCGGGACGATCGGTGAAGACGCCATGTTCCGGCTTGCCGGCGTTGAGAACACGAAGGCCACCCAAGAGCGCCGTCATTTCAGGACCGGTCAGGGTCAACAGGTGCGCACGGTCGATCAGTGCTTCCTCCGCCTTCATGAACTGGTGGCGCTTCTCGTTGACGTAGTTGCGGAAGCCATCGATGCGTGGCTCGAGTGCGGCGAAGGAGGCAACATCGGTCTGCTCCTGCGAGGCATCGGCGCGGCCAGGCGTGAAAGGTACGGTTACATCCTGTCCGCCAGCCTTCGCGGCCTTCTCGATTCCGGCAGCACCTGCCAGCACGATGAGATCGGCAAGCGATATCTGCTTGCCGCCCGTCTGAGCCGCGTCGAAGTCACGCTGGACGCCTTCCAGAACAGACAGAACCTTTGCCAGCTGCTCAGGCTGGTTGGCCTCCCAGTTCTTCTGCGGCTCCAGGCGAATGCGTGCGCCATTGGCACCGCCACGCTTGTCCGAACCACGGAAGGACGAAGCAGACGCCCAGGCAGTGGAAACCAATTCCTGAACCGAAAGACCGGTCGCCAGAACTTTTGCTTTCAACTCGGCAATGTCCTGATCGTCGATCAGCGGATGGTCGACGGCTGGAACGACGTCCTGCCAGATCAGGTCTTCGGCGGGAACCTCCGGACCAAGGTAGCGAACCTTCGGACCCATGTCGCGATGGGTCAGCTTGAACCATGCGCGAGCGAAAGCATCGGCAAACTGTTCCGGATGCTCCAGGAAGCGACGCGAAATCTTTTCATATTCCGGGTCGAAACGCAGCGACAGATCCGTCGTCAGCATGGTTGGCAGCTTCTTCTTCGACGGATCGAACGCATCGGGAATAGACGGCTCTGCATTCTTCGCCACCCACTGCTTTGCACCAGCCGGGCTCGTGGTCAGTTCCCACTCGAAACCAAAGAGGTTTTCGAAGAAGAAGTTGCTCCATTGGGTCGGCGTCTGCGTCCAGGTCACTTCCGGTCCGCCGGTAATGGCATCCTTGCCGACGCCGGTGCCGAACTTGCTCTTCCAGCCGAGACCCTGGTCTTCAAGCGCGCCACCTTCCGGCTCTGCGCCGATCAGCGACGGGTCGCCGGCACCATGCGTCTTGCCGAAGGTGTGGCCGCCTGCAATGAGCGCCACCGTTTCTTCGTCGTTCATCGCCATGCGGGCAAAGGTCTCGCGGATATCGCGGGCTGCGGCAACCGGATCCGGATTGCCGTTCGGGCCTTCCGGGTTGACGTAGATGAGACCCATCTGCACCGCGCCGAGCGGTTCGGAGAGCTGGCGCTCGCCGCTATAGCGCTCATCGCCGAGCCATGTGCCTTCCGGACCCCAATAGAGCTCTTCCGGCTCCCAGACGTCTGCGCGACCGCCGGCGAAACCGAAGGTCTTGAAGCCCATGGATTCGAGCGCGACATTGCCCGTCAGGATCATCAGGTCGGCCCAGGAAATCTTGTTGCCGTATTTCTGCTTGATCGGCCACAGAAGGCGGCGCGCCTTGTCGAGGTTGGCATTGTCCGGCCAGCTGTTGAGCGGCGCAAAACGCTGCTGGCCCATGCCGGCACCGCCGCGACCATCGGTGATGCGGTAAGTACCGGCGCTGTGCCAGGCCATGCGCACGAAGAGACCGCCGTAATGACCGAAGTCGGCTGGCCACCAATCCTGCGAATCCGTCATCAGCGCATGAAGATCGCTCTTTACGGCATCAAGGTCGAGGGACTTGAACGCTTCCGCGTAGTCGAAGTCCTTGCCCATCGGGTCAGACAGGCTGGAATGCTGGTGAAGCTTCTGGATATCCAGCTGATCGGGCCACCAGTCACGATTGCCTCTTCCACGCGGGGAAGAGTGTGCGACGGGACATTTGCCCGCGCTGGCGTTGGGATTGTCCATGATGTTCTCCTGCTTTGCTAAATCAAATCATCAAATTCAATGAGGAGCGGTTGCGGAAATAATATGACCCGCCTTTCGTCGCGCTATCATCCCATCTTCCTGGCTTGAGCCAGCGCGGCGCTCCTCGCGGTCCATGTCTTAGCCAATAGATGTGATAGTTTTAAGTTGGATTTACCGATTGCGTTGATAGGAAATTGTTATCGACACCGTCTGTAACTGCGACTGGGCGGTATTGTCTGTGCATGTCGCAACGAGATGGAAAAATGCAGCAAAAATATTCTCCACCGCCGCATCTTTTTGAATGTTTCTGCCGTTTAATGCGTCACGCTTTATGGGATGAGACATCAACCGGAGCGATGTTATCCGGAACACAGGGAAAGGAATACCAATGGGCTTGTTCAAAACAATCGTGACGACGGCTGTAACCACGGTTGCGCTGCACGCCGTAATGATCTCTCCTTCTGCAGCAGGAGAAAACCTCGATCAGATCAAGTCCTCCGGCGTCATCAAGATCGGCACCGAAGGTACCTATGCTCCCTTCACATTCCACGACGCCAGCGGCAAGCTTGTCGGTTTCGATGTCGAGGTTGGCCAGGCCGTTGCCGAGAAGCTTGGGGTGAAGCCGGAATTCATCGAAGGCAAGTGGGATGGCCTGATCGCTGGTCTTGATTCCAAGCGCTATGATGCCGTCATCAATCAGGTTGGCATTACAGAGGCGCGCAAGCAGAAATACGCCTTCTCCGAGCCTTACATTGCCTCGAAAGCCGTGCTGATCGTCAGCGACAAGAACACCGACATCAAGGGCTTCGCTGACCTGAAGGGCAAGAAGTCGGCACAGTCCCTGACGAGTAACTTCGGCAAGCTTGCCACCGAAGCGGGGGCTGACCTCGTCGGCACGGATGGCTTCGACCAGTCCATCCAGCTGGTTCTGACCGGCCGCGCCGATGCGACCGTCAATGACAGCCTGTCCTTCCTGGATTTCAAGAAGAAGCAGCCGCAGGCCCCGGTGAAGATCGTGGCTGAAAAGCCGGATGCCGACTACTCGGGCATCATCGTCCGCAAGGGCGATGATGAACTGGTTGCCGCAATCAACAAGGCGCTCGCAGACATCAAGGCTGATGGCACCTACAAGAAGATTTCCGACACCTATTTCGGTCAGGACGTCTCCAAGTAAGCGCTTTCTAAATAGCGGACGCGCCGCATCTGCTATATTCTGCTAACATTGATCATTCACAGACGAAGTCCGGCCAGCGCCGGGCTTCCTTTTTGTTTTGAGGGTTTCTTCGTGCCGCACTGGCTGCAATTGATGATGGATTCACTTCCCACGCTTCTGTGGGCCGGGGTGAAGTTCACGATACCGCTGACCCTGCTATCCTTTGTCCTCGGCCTGGCACTTGGGCTTGCAACCGCGGTCGCGCGGCTGTTCGGGCCGACACCGATTGCTCTGCTCGCCCGCTTTTATGTCTGGGTGATCCGAGGCACGCCGCTTCTCGTGCAGCTTTTCGTTATCTTCTACGGTCTGCCGAGCATCGGCATTCTTCTCGATGCATTTCCCGCAGCGCTTATCGGCTTCACGCTGAATGTCGGCGCCTATACGTCCGAGATTATTCGTGCCGCTATTTCGTCCGTGCCGAAAGGACAGTGGGAAGCCGCCTTCTCCACCGGCATGAGCTGGCGCCAGGCCATGCAGCGCACGATCCTGCCGCAGGCTGGACGCGTTGCGGTTCCACCTCTGTCGAACACCTTTATCTCGCTGGTCAAGGATACCTCGCTTGCGGCAGCCATCACCGTGCCGGAACTGTTTCAATCCGCCCAGCGCATCGTCGCTACGACCTACGAGCCGTTGATCCTCTATATCGAAGCAGCCCTCATCTATCTTGCGCTGAGCTCCGTTCTGTCAGCTCTTCAGGCGCGACTTGAGACCCGCTTTGCACGATATGGCGGCATGATGGAGAGCAACCGATGATCGAACTTAACAACATCGAAAAGCGCTTCGGCGATGCGGTTATCCTCAAGGACATCTCACTCAGCTTTCCAGAGGGCAGCGTGACGGCCCTTGTCGGTCCTTCGGGCGGCGGCAAGAGCACGCTTTTGCGCTGCATCAACCTGCTTGAACTGCCAACCGAAGGCATGGTACGCATCGGCGCGGACAGTGTCTCCTTCCAGCAGGGTCGCAAGGTTGCCTGGCAGGACATTCAGAAGATCCGCCGCCAGACAGGCATGGTATTTCAGAACTTCCAGCTCTTCCCGCACAGAACCGCGATCGAGAATGTCATGGAAGGCCTGCTCGTCGTGCAGAAGTGGCCGATGGAAAAGGCGCGTGCGAGAGCGATGGAGCTTTTGACAAAGGTTGGCATGGCGCACAAGGCGGATGCCTGGCCTGCGAACCTTTCCGGTGGCCAACAGCAGCGCGTCGCCATTGCCCGCGCTCTCGCTCCCTCGCCGAAGGTCCTACTCTGCGACGAACCTACTTCAGCGCTCGATCCGGAATTGTCAGCCGAAGTGGTCGAGGTACTGGGGCAATTAGCGCATGAAGGCACCACCATGGTCATGGCAACCCATGATCTTCGACTTGCCTCGACGATCGCTGGCCTTGTCGTGTTCCTGGAAGCCGGAAAGGTGGTTGAGACCGGCACCTCCGACGCCATTTTCCGCAGCCCGCAACAAGAAAGGACTCGTCGCTTCGTTTCCTCCATCAATGCGGCTCAAACACTCTCTTGATGCTCAACTCTGCGTGATAGCAAGGCAAAGGCGAATATACGGAAGCCGCGCATATTGAGAGATTCCTGTCCATAAGCCATTATATTCTCAGCCACATTAGAATTGTATTCTCTTCCACATCTTCCGCTTGAGCGGGTATCAAAAACTGCTTGATTTTAAAAACGAACGTTCGTACTTAAATTTTCAAAGGACGTTCCATGGCTAGAACCCGTAAAATCAGCACCGACGATATTCTTGATGCCGCCGAGCGTGTTGTCATGCGGGACGGCGCGGCGGGCCTTTCTATCGACGCGGTGGCGCAGGAGGCCGGTGTCAGCAAGTCGCGCGTGGTCTACGACCACAAGTCCAAAAGTGCGCTTCTGGAAGCTCTGATTGACCGGCACATGTCTGCCGAGGAAACGCGCATCCGCGAAGCCGTCGGCTCGCACAGCGAGGCCCCTCATCCCGAGCTTTTTGGCCGGATCAGCCTTGCAGAAGAGGCCCCGGACGATATCGATCGAGCCGTGTGTCTTGCCATTTCCGCCGCGATGTCGAGCGAGGAAAATGTTCATGAGCGCATGCGGGGATGGACGAAGGCCGACCTTGAAGCCATGAAAGTCGGGCCGCGTCCGAAAGCGGCTCTTCTCGCCTACCTTGCCCTGACGGGTCTCTGTTGCATGGAACTGTTTGATTTCCACCGTTGGGAGACCAGCGAGAGACACAACATCCTCGACGGCATCAAAGACATCTACGCTTCCCTACCCGATAAAAAATGACGATCGCTCGATAGCGATGAAGACGAGGACTTTATAAAATGCTGAGCAGAAAAGCTTTGCCACGCCTTGCAAGCCTGTTCCTTGGCGGCATGATCATGCTGTCGGGACCGTCGCTGCACGCGCAGGAAGGTGGCATGCAGATGCCGCCGCCTGCGGTCGGCGTTCTTGAGTTGAAGACCCGCGCCGTGCCCGTGGTAAACGAGCTGCCGGGTCGGGTCGCCGCAACGCGTGTGGCGGAAGTGCGCGCCCGCGTTTCCGGTATTCTTCTGGAGCGCGTCTTCCAGCAGGGGACGCTGGTGCAGAAGGACGATGTCCTCTATCGCATCGATCCAAAGCTCTTCAAGGTTCGAGTGGAAAGTGCCCAGGCGGCGCTCCAGCGCGCCCAGGCAACGCAGGCCAATGCCCGCCAGCAGCTTGAACGCCAGAAGACGCTGCGCGAGCGCAATGTCGCGACCGGCATCGAGTACGACACCGCCGCTGTAAACCTGGCGCAGGCGGATGCCGATGTCGCACTTCAGCAGGCAGCACTCGATGAAGCCAAGATCAATCTAGACTATACCGAAGTTCGTGCGCCCATCACCGGCATCATCGGTGCGGCACTTGTGACCGAAGGCGCGCTGGTAACGGCGGATGGAACCCAGAACCTTGCGCTCATCCAGCAGATCGATCCCATCTACGCCGACTTCACGCAGTCGGCGCAGGACATGCTGGCGCTGAAGCGCGCTGTCGAAGATGGCAAGCTCGCAAGCCCCGCACCGGATCAGGCCAGCGTGCGTCTCGTCTTCGATGACGGCACCGTCTATGCAGATGCCGGCCGCCTGCTCTTTGCCAGCGCCAGCGTCGATGCCACCACCGGTCAGGTGACGCTGCGTGCGGAATTCCCCAACGCCAAGCGCAACCTTCTGCCCGGCATGTATGTGCGCGTGCGCATCGAACAGGCCGTGCGCCAGGACGCCATCACAATTCCCCAGCGCGCCGTTCTTCGCAACGCCGAGGGCAAGCCCATGGTCTATATCGCCAAGGATGACGGCACTGCCGAAGCCCGCCCGATAGAGCTTGGGCAGGCTCTCGACACCGAGTGGGTTGTCGAGAAGGGCCTGTCAGCGGGTGAGAAGATCATCGTCGATGGCGTGCAGAAAGTTCAGCCGGGCGGCAAGATCGCTGCAGAACCCTGGCAGCAGCAACAGCCTGACGAAGCCGCAGCGCAAGCGCCGAAGCAGTAAGGTCACCTCATGGCACAGCTATTCATCAGACGGCCGATCCTTGCCTGGGTCTTTGCGCTTTTCATCTCGATTGCCGGCATTATCGCCATCCCCTTCCTGCCGATTGCGCAGTATCCGAAGGTGGCGCCGCCGCAGCTGACGATCTCCACCAGCTATCCCGGCGCCTCGCCGCAGGAAATCTATCAAGGCGTGACCCGTCTCATTGAAGACGAGTTGAACGGTGTCGAAGGCCTGATGTACTTCGAATCGACGTCGGATACGTCGGGTCAGGTCTCGATCAACGCCACGTTCGAAGCCGGAACCAACATCAACCAGGCATCGGTCGATGTGCAGAACGCCATTCGCCGTGTAGAAGCCCGCCTTCCAAGAGCCGTCGCCTCTCAGGGCGTGACCGTTGAAGAAGCCTCCTCCGGCTTCCTCATGTTCATTACGCTTACCTCCACCGATGGCACGATGGACGAGGTGGGGCTTGGCGACTATCTCAACCGCAACGTTCTGGGTGAACTGCGCCGTATCGATGGGGTCGGCCGTGCGCAGCTCTTCTCTGCCCAGCGCGCCATGCGCGTTTGGATCGACGCCGACAAACTCGTTGGTCTCAACCTGACGGCCGCCGATATCAACAACGCGATTACCGCCCAAAACGCTCAGGTCGCCGCCGGTCAGATCGGCGCCGCCCCTAACCCCGTGTCCCAGGATCTGACGGCGACGGTTCTCGTCAAGGGTCAGCTGACAGACACGAAGGAATTCGGCAACATCGTTCTTCGCGCCAATCCGGATGGCAGTTCGGTCCGCTTGAAGGACGTCGCCCGCATCGAACTCGGTGCGGAGACCTACAACTTCTCGAGCCGTCTGAACGGCCAGCCAAGCGCTGCCGTCGGTATCCAGCTATCATCGACCGGCAACGCGGTCGCCACCTCGAAAGCGGTGACGGCCAAGCTTGAGGAGCTTTCCCGCTTCTTCCCGTCAGGCGTTGCCTATAGCGTTCCCTATGATACCAGCCCGTTCGTTTCGGCGTCGATCGAGAAGGTGCTTCATACGCTGGTCGAAGCCATTATCCTTGTCTTCGTGGTGATGTTCGTCTTCCTCCAGAACTTCCGCTACACCGTCATCCCGACATTGGTTGTTCCGGTAGCGCTGCTCGGCACCTGCGCCATCATGTATGCGACAGGCTTCTCCATCAACGTGCTAACGATGTTCGCCATGGTGCTTGCCATCGGCATTCTCGTCGATGACGCCATCGTCGTGGTCGAGAACGTCGAGCGCATCATGGCCGAAGAGGGTCTGTCGCCGAAAGCCGCCACGCAGAAAGCCATGCGCCAGATCACCGGCGCCATTCTCGGTATTACGCTGGTTCTCGCCTGCGTCTTCATTCCGATGGCATTCTTCCCCGGATCGACGGGTATCATCTACCGCCAGTTCAGCTTGACCATGGTGGTGTCGATCCTGTTCTCCGCCTTCCTCGCCCTGTCGCTGACCCCAGCGCTTTGCGCCACTTTCCTGAAGCCTATCCCCAAGGGGCATCATGAAAAGCGCGGAATTGGCGGCTGGTTCAACCGCAAGTTCGACAGCCTGACGAATGGCTATACGAAGACAGCAACGGCCACTGCCAAGCGAGCAGGCCGGATGATGGTGATCTACCTGGCGCTGGTCGCCGGTCTCGGCTACCTCTTCATTAGCCTGCCAAGCGCCTTCGTCCCGGATGAGGACCAGGGCTTCCTGATCGTCGATATCCAGGGTCCGCCAGAGGCCAGCGCAAACCGTACGCTCGCCTCCATCAAGCAGATCGAGACCATCTTCAAGGCGGATCCTGCCGTGAAGGACATCGTCGCGATCCAGGGCTTCAGCTTCTCCGGTAACGGCGCAAACGCTGCCCTTGCCTTCGTGACATTGAAGGACTGGAGCGAGCGTGGTGCAGGCAATTCGGCGCAGGATATCGCCAACCGTGCCAACATGAAGCTCTTCGGCCTCAAGGATGCGACGACCTTTGCGCTTTCGCCTCCGCCCATTGAAGGCTTCGGCACGTCCGGCGGCTTCTCCTTCCGCCTGCAGGACCGAAACGGCATCGGCCAGGCGGCCCTTTCTGCCGCAGCAGCAGAACTGATGCAGAAGGCCGGCAAAAGCCCGATCCTCACCGGCATGCGTATTGAAGGTCTGCCGGATGCGGCCCAGGTGCTGCTGGTGATCGACCGCGAAAAAGCCAACACCTTCGGTGTGACATTCGCGGACATCAACAACACCATCACTGCCAATCTCGGTTCGTCCTACATCAACGACTTCCCCAATGCCGGTCGTATGCAGCGTGTCATCGTGCAGGCACAGGATCGCGACCGTCTTCAGGTGGAAGATCTGCTGAAGCTCAATGTCCGCAACGCAAGCGGCGGCATGGTGCCCCTGAGTTCCTTTGCAATCGCCCAGTGGCAAAAGGGTTCTCCGCAGGTGGTTGGCTACAACGGCTATCCGACGATCCGTATCGCCGGCGCTCCGGCGCCCGGCAATTCCACTGGCGCCGCCATCACCGAGATGGAACGCATCGCCTCGGAACTTCCGGCCGGTATCGGCTACGAATGGACGGGCCAGGCGCTTGAGGAGATCAAGTCGGGCTCGCAGGCACCATTCCTGTTTGGCCTCAGCATTCTCTTCGTCTTCCTGCTTCTTGCGGGTCTATACGAAAGCTGGTCCATTCCGCTCTCGGTCATGCTGGTCGTGCCGCTCGGCATCATCGGCTCGGTGCTGGCCGTCATGGTTCGGGATATGCCGAACGACATCTACTTCAAGGTGGGTCTGATTGCCATCATCGGCCTGTCGGCAAAGAACGCGATCCTGATCGTCGAATTTGCCAAGGATTATTATGCGGAAGGCAAGTCACTGCTGGATTCGGCGGTACAGGCTGCACGCGTCCGCTTCCGCCCGATCATCATGACCTCGCTTGCCTTCACGCTCGGCGTCGTACCGCTGGCGATCGCGACCGGCCCTAGTGCGGCAAGCCAGAACGCTATCGGCACCGGCGTTTTGGGCGGCATGATCTCGGCTACAATTCTTGCCGTCTTCTTCGTGCCCGCCTTCTTCGTCTTCGTCCTGACGCTGATGCGAACCAAGCGGCCTGTAGCGGAGCATGACGAACACCGCGAGGCACCGCCACCGGCGTCCGAAGCGCATTCATCCTGACGAAGATTGAAACACAAACGCCGCGGATCGAAATATCCGCGGCGTTTTATTGTCCGATCGTGCAAATCCCGGTTGGAACTACGTCGCTTCGGCTCCATCCCCAACATGAGCAGCGATCTTTTCCAGAAGTGCATCGCGAATGCCGATGGCCTTCAGATGCTCCACCGTGTTGAAGACATAATCGGCATTGGGTCCGGAACTGCCTTCAGCCGTGCGGATGATCGAGGCGGCATCATCCACCTCCAGTCCACCGACATATTGCGGGTGGCAAGGGTCTGCCACGTAGGTCAGCGCGTTCAGCCGTCGACCGTCCTCAAGGCTCACCATGATCAGGCGCTCCTTGTAGACATTCGTCACCAGTTCTCGCTCTCGCAGGTAATCGAGCACGGGCTTGCGGCCCGACGCCTTGACCCGGAAAGCCACGCCAAGGCAGGAGCCGCCGCGCTCAAGACCCAGCACCAGACCCGGTCTTTCCTCCGTCCCGCGGTAATGGTTGGAGCGAATGCAGAGCGCTCGCCTGTAGCCGAACAACCGCGCCCTCTGACGCTCCTCAAACGGGAAGCCGGGGTTCCACATCAGCGAACCGTAGCCAAAGACCCAAAAATCGTCCATATCGCACGCCAAATCACTATTCGAAGCCGCTCAGCATTGGAGATCATCATGGCAACGTCAAGCCAATCCCGCACAGGCAGAAAATTCCTTTTTCTCGGGCTCGGCATCGTGCTTGTCATCGCCATCTACACGGCTGGCTGGTTTTATGCGGCCAAGCGGCTGGAAGAGACTGTGATCAAGGCCATCGCGCCGGGCGGCACCTCCAGCATTCAGGGCGAATGCACCGATATGGCCTTTCGCGGTTATCCCTTCCGCATCGGCCTCTTTTGCTCAAAAGTAAATGTCGAAGATAAAAAAACAGGTGTTACGACATCCTTCGGCGCTCTGCGCTCGGCGGCACAGGTCTACGCGCCGGGCCATATCGTCTGGGAGCTGGATTCGCCAGCTGAAATTCGCACACCGCATGGGCTGACCGTTTCGGCGCAATGGGCGGATTTACAATCAAGCCTCGTGACCAAGCTGAAGGGCATCGATCGCACCTCGCTGGTTATTGATGGGTTGAAGGCGCAGGCTGTCTCTTCCGTCACCAACCAGACCATCGACTTCGATGCAGCAAAGACCGAAGTCCATCTTCGCCAGAACGGTGCTGATCTCGACGGTGCCATAACATTGAACGACGCTGCGACAGTCGTTCAAGGCTGGCCGCAGATTCTGCCACGCCTTAACGCCATCGCCGACGTGACGCTTGCGGGCAAGGCCGGCATGATCGACGGCAGCGACACGACCGGGCTTTACGGCGCAAGCGGCGAGCTACGCCGCGTCATGCTCGATATTGGCGAAGGTCGCATCATGCGTATCAGCGGCCCGTTTGCCTTTGACGATCAGGGTTATCTGTCGGGCAAATTCAAGCTGGAAATCGAAAAGCTGGGCGACTGGGCCGACAATGCCAAGCAGGCCTTTCCTCAGCTTCAATCGACCATCGACACCGCCCGCAAGCTTCTCGGCGCACTGGCTGGCGGCGGCGACCGCACATCCGTCGATCTCGTGGTCGATCGCGGCCGCGCCACCGTCAGCGGCTTCATTCCACTCGGCAAAATTCCGCCGATCTGACAAACCAACAGAGCACGACCGGCTCCCGTCATACCGATTGATGGGCGCAGGTCAAAGTGTCCGGTTTGAAACACACGCTGATAGGCAGATGCAGCAATCTCTGGAGTCGATAAAGCCGTCTGAAACCAACCCGCTGCGTGACTGCGCGGCGGCTCTGCATCTGACGCTCATGCTCTTTGCACGCTTCTGGCCGCAACTCATGGCGCTGTGGTTGATCGGCTTCTCGGGAGGCCTCGCGCTGACTAATCTCGCCGCTCTCGTTGGTCGGTGGAATGCACTGGCGGGCCTGTGTCTGTTATCGCTGGTCGTCCTCTTAAAGTTGGTCATCATCGTCGCGCTGTTCGAGACAGTCCGGCGTGGGCTTCCAACGCTCCACGCCGCTTCCGCTCAGAATGATCGGGGCGCGACAGAGCCGGGCGTGGCCAGGAAGACGAACTTCGTCACCGCGCTGGCACTAACGCTCGTTCCCTTCTTCGCCTTCTATGCCGCCTGGGGTTTCCTCGCCGACACGCTGCGAGATTATGCAAGGCTCTCCTTCGACCTCTTGCTGTCAGGCGAAACCGCAAAGCTGCTGGAGGTCACGGGTGGCGCCTGGCTCGTCGTTTCCGTCGCGATTGCCTGGGCCATCAGACGCTTTGCGAAATTCATGAGCAAGCGATCGAAGTCGCCCTTATGGCCGATAGTCATCGTTATCTGCGAAGCGAACTGGGCATTCATCGGTATCTTTGTCATTTCCACTTGGCAGGACGACATTCGCAACTGGTTCACGCATCTGCCGGACGTCATCGGCAACCTCTTGACGATGCTGGACCCAGTACCCGGCGCCATCGCGCAGGATCTCGCTGCGCCCGCTGAGTTTGCCGACACCTCATTCAGCCAACGTCTACAATCTGTCTTCCTCTATGCGCTCTATCCGGCTGTCTGGCTGACGATCGCAGCACTTATCTATGGCTACGATATCAATGGCGAACATCCGCTGCCGGCCCGCGGTCTTTCTGCCGCAATCTCCAGATGGCAAGCGCTACCGAAGTTTTTGCAGGACTTCGTCGCTCACTTCATCGCGGGCACGTTGAAGCGCTACCGAACCCTGGCGGAAGGCGTTGGGCTGGCGCTCAGCTCCGGTTTCGCTTTGACCCTTTGTGCCATTCTCTCCTACCGCCTGCTCGATTTCGGCTCGGGATGGGCATGGTTTGGGATCTCAAGATGGATCGGTCCGCAGGAAACGGCGCTCTGGCCAGTCATCGCACAATGGATCTCCTTGCTTTTCGGCACGCCCAGCGATCCCGGGGAGGGACTGCTGGTCTCACCTCTGAAAATCTGCGTGCTTGCCGCCACGCTCGAAATCGGCTTTGCGCGAGGCCGTGAATGGCGGGCACGCACGCTGGACGTCTAGGCCTGCTTTCGTCTGAGTGTCCCTATCGCGCACCTAGACGAAGCGGAATGGAAAGTGCGGTGGGGCGGGACGGGGCGAAACTGATGCGCGCCGAAAGCCGACCTGCAACCGGCGCAGGCACGAGGAATTTCTCCTCGATCAAGGTGTTTTCGCCTTTTGAAAGCGGTGTCAGCGAGGCGAGGCCGCAGCCATTGATCGGTGTTGCCTTCGGATCGAGTTCGCGACTGACATTATTGGACAGTGTGACATCCAGCGGCAACCACCGGCGTCCTTCGCCATCGACCAGACTGATCTGACACTGGGACCAATCTTCCCCGATGTCTTTCACCGCCGTTGCGCTCAGCCGAAGGATGACCAGCCGTCGTTCCCCGGGAAGCCGAAGCGGCGTATCCTTGCCATCGCCCAGCAGACGCGCCGCCTCAACCTGCCATAGCGCTCCGGCGTAGATGCGATCGCCTGCGTTGCCGACGATCTCAATTTCACTACGGCGTTGATATTCCTGAAAGCTGCGCCAGGCGCTCAGCGAGAAAGCCAGCACCACCAGGGCAGGCAGGCTGATAAACGAAATCCACCACAATGTGCGTTCGCGATCAGCGCCCATCATTGCCGATCTCCAATGCCGCTTGGGAGACAATCTTGTCCGCATCAATAGCGATATCGAGCTGGTCGCTGAGTTGCGGGAAATATTGCCTGGCCAAGAGTAGCGACATTCGTGAGGTCTCCGCCTCCGGCAACTCGAAAACGAATATGCCAGACGTCGGCAAGCTAGGTTGGATGGTCTTGGTCGACAGGGCGCCCGGCACACCGTCCACCCGCGTAGACTGCCTGTATGAGCGGCCGGATGCGCCGACGATTGTCGCGGCCTGGAGGGGCAAGGTCTCGGCCGATGCAGCAGCGTCCACTGCGACGACAAGCCAGACACCCGAGGTGCTGCGCTCCACCTTCCGTCCGAAGCTCTCATAAGAGAGCAACTTGGCCTTGCGAACCTGGGAGACTTTACCACTGAACGCGCGCCCGGAGACCGTTTCCCCCGCATGTCCGCGCGTGACGATCGGACCTGTCAGCATGGCGTAGGATGGCGTCGTTTCCTTCAGCGCTATCAGGGCGCCCACCGAAAGTGCGACGAGAGCGCAGTAAAAGACCGCGCGGATCATGGTGCTTTCTCGACGGATGCGCCACCGGACAATGGTAGGACGACCCTCGCGACGGGGCCTTTCGCAAACCAACCTGGTGCCGCATAGAGGTTATCGCGCGGACGAAAAGCCTCACCCTGAACCGAGAGGTCGAGTGAAGATGGCACCGGACCATCGGCGGGAAGTTCCCACACGGCTGTAACCATCTCTGGCATCACCGGCTGCAAGTCGCCCAGCAGGTCACGATCCCGATCGAGATAGAACGCCGGTCGCGGTGCATCCTTAATGTTGTCGAGCTTGATAAGGTCGCCATAGATGTTTGAGCTTTCTGCGGACAGGTTCTCAAGGCGCATTTCGACAGCAACTGCCTGTTTCCTGGGCGTGACCTTCAGCCCGTTCGGCGTGAGCGCGATGCTACGAGCAGATTCCAGCGCCACTTGCCAACGCCCGGCATCGATAGTCTTTTTAGCTTCCACCACCGGGACAAGCTCGCTCTCGCGCCGCTCATACATGGAATAACCAAGCGACAGGCCAGCGGCAACAAGACCGCCCGCCCCTGCAATCAGTTTCCGCAGACGCCCTCTTCGAGCCTGTGTTTCAGTGTTCCCCACCATTGCCGATCAGCGATACCCGCCCTTGTGAAGTCTACTCCAACATCCGCTGAAGACGCGAACCCAAAGTCTTCAACGCAATTCAGGCCCAAGAATGACGCCGGAAATGCAGATCCTATTTCTTCTGGTCAAGCGTATGACGGCCGAAGTCCGGCGCATCGACGTCCTGGCCTGCCTGCACGATGGAGCGGCGAATATCGCGGGTGCGGGAAAAAAGTTCAAAAAGCTTGTCGCCCTCGCCCCAGCGGATCGCACGCTGCAGATAAGCAAGATCCTCCGAAAACCGTGCCAACATTTCAAGGATCGCATCCTTGTTGTGCAGGCAGATATCGCGCCACATGGTGGGGTCGGACGCAGCCAATCGGGTGAAGTCGCGAAAGCCGGAGGCCGAATATTTGATGACTTCCGATTCCGTCACCGTCGAAAGATCGTCCGCCGTGCCAACGATATTGTAGGCGATGATGTGGGGAAGATGCGAGACGATCGCCAGCACCTTGTCATGGTGCTCTGGGCCCATCTCATCGACCCGTGAGCCGAGCGCCAACCAGAAGCCTTTCAGACGATCAAGAGCTTCAGCATCCGTACCCGGCAGCGGCGTGAAGATGCACCAGCGATCACGGAAGAGACCAGCAAAACCGGCATCCGGGCCGGACTTTTCCGTACCCGCCAGCGGGTGGCCGGGAATGAAGTGAACATGCTCAGGCATATGCGGCGCCATCTGGGCAATCACGGATGCCTTCGTCGATCCGACATCGGTCACGATCGCGCCTGCCTTCAAATGCGGTGCGATCTGCTTTGCCACCTCTTCGGATGCGCCAACGGGAACCGACACGATGATGAGATCGGCGTCCCTCACCGCATCGGCGACCGAAACGGTATAAGAGGTGCCGAGTTTCAGTTCCTCAGCACGCTTCAGCGTTTCTTCCCGGCGTGTGGAGACGACGACCTCGCGCGCAAGTCCAAGTTCCTTGATATCGCGGGCAATCGACGAGCCGATGAGGCCAATGCCGATCAGCGCGATGCGTTCGAACAGAATGCCTTCCATCACGCCTGACCCATAAACTCTTTGAGCGCTGCGATGACGCCGAGGTTCGCCTCTTCCGAGCCGACTGTCATGCGAAGAGCATTGGCAAAGCCATAACCACGCACAGCACGTAAGATATAGCCACGGCGGCTCAGGAATTCGTCGGCATCGGCTGCGCGCTTGCCGTCCTCATCTGGGAAATGAATGAGAACGAAGTTGGTAACCGACGGCGTGACCTTCAGGCCGAGTTCGGTAAAGACCGAGGTCAATCTGTCAAGCCACAGCAGGTTATGCGCAACGGCCTGCTGCATGAAGGCCTGATCGCGAATGGCTGCAGCGCCAGCGGCAATGGCAGGCGCGTTCATGTTGAACGGACCACGCACACGATTCAGCGCATCGATGATGGCAGCCGGGGCATACATCCAGCCGACGCGCAGCGCTGCCAGACCATAGACCTTGGAGAAAGTGCGGGTCATGACGACGTTGGCATTGCCGGAAACCAGCTCAAGGCCGGCTTCGTAATCATTCTTGCGCACATATTCGGCGTAAGCCGCGTCAAGAACCAGAATGACGTTCTTTGGCAGGGTGGCCTGGAGACGGCGGATTTCCGAGACGGGAACATAAGTGCCGGTCGGATTGCCAGGATTGGCGATGAACACCATCTTCGTGTTCGGTGTCACCGCATCGAGGATCGCGTCGACATTGACCGTGCAGTCGGTTTCTTTCACGGTGATTGGCTTGGCACCCGCACCCATGATCTGGATCTTGTAGACGAGAAAGCCATGCTCGGTGATGATCGCCTCGTCACCCGCGCCGAGATAGACATGGCAGAGCAGGCCGAGCAGTTCATCGGAGCCATTGCCGCAGATAATGTTGGCCGGGTTCAAGCCGTGCACATCGGCGATCGCCTGGCGCAGCGCCACCGCCTGACCGTCCGGGTAGATTTCCAGATTGGAGGCCGCCGCCTTGAACGCCTCGATGGCGTTGGGACTGGCGCCAAGCGGCGTTTCGTTGGAGGAGAGCTTATAGACCTTCGCAACACCATCCACATGCTCCTTGCCCGGAACATAGGCGGCGATGTCCAGTATGCCTGGACGCGGAACAGGTTGGTTAAGCTCTGCACTCATTTCATCGACCTTCGAAAAAGCGCCGGGAAATCCGGCCTGACAATGCCGAAGGCATTAGACTGGAAGCAGCCCGTTGTCGAGTATCAGCGCGGCTTTTGCTGTTTCCGACCCTGCGTCAATGTGGTTCGGGTACTAGGCACGCCTTGCGGCGCCAGTACCGGGACGAAGACGCGGCGGGACGCACGCTGAGTCACCGGAAGACCCTGATAGAGCCGCTTTTGCGCCTCGACTATGATGACGCCGGAAAAGACCGGCCATAGCCTGCGCCCGATCGTCTCCATGTAGCGGCGAAACTTCAACACGGACCGCACCTTGGACGGCGGGAAGAACAGCGCTTCGGCAGAGGCGCCAGGGGTAAAGTTCGTTTCGCGCAGAAGGGCCGTCAACTGGCTGCGGGAATAGGGGCGTCCGGAACCGAAGGGCGTATGCTCCATGCGCGCCCAAACGCCACGCCGATTGGGCACCACGATAACCAGACGGCCGCCGGGCGCCAAAACGCGCCAGAGTTCCTTGAGAGCCTCGCGCGGATTTTCGACGAATTCCAGCGAGTGGATCATCAACACGCGGTCGATCGAGGAATCGGGCAGCGGCAGTTCCTCGTCGAAGACAAGAGCTGTGGAGGAGAGTTCGCCCGCCGGCCAGTTCACCGCGCCCTGCCCTGCGGGCATGAAGGCAAAGGTGCGTTCGGTGTCGTGGCGGAACCGATCGAGAAACGGCACCGCATAGCCGAGCCCGACGAGGCGCTCATCCGGAAGCGTCGGCCACAGCGTCGACAGCGCCATGGTGATCGCCTGTTCGGCAGAACGGCCAAGCGGGGAATGATAAAATTCGCGCAGATCGACGATATCGGTGTTCATCGCTGGAATGTAGCGGGTCGCGAAAGGACTTCAAGCTTGGACTTCAAGCGCGTGTCACCTAAATAGAAGAGACAGGTTTATTGCGAGATAGGGAGCCGACCATGAAGCCGCTGGATATCGAAGTCTTTCCATGCCGAAGTGACAATTTTGGTGTGCTGCTGCATGACAGCGAAAGCGGAACGACGATTTCCATCGACGCGCCAGAGGAAGCGCCGATTCTGGACACTCTCAATCGCCGCGGCTGGCAGTTGACCCACATCTTCACAACCCACCACCATCAGGATCACGTGGATGCCAACCTGGCTTTGAAAGAGCGCTTCCACTGCGAAATCCGGGGGCCGCATGACGAGGCGGTTGCCATTCCCGGTCTCGACAAGACCGCTGCCGACGGCGATGAATTCGAGATTGCCGGGCGTCGCGTGCAGATCATCTCCACGCCGGGACATACCGCCGGACATATCTGCTACTATCTTCCAGATGACGGCCTGCTCTTTGCCGCAGACACGCTGTTTGCCATGGGCTGTGGGCGCCTGTTCGAGCGCCCAGCCGCCGATATGTGGCACTCTTTCCGAAAGCTTATGGCGCTCCCGGATGACACCCAAGTCTACTTCGGTCACGAATATACGCTCTCCAACGCCCGCTTTGCTGTGACGGTCGATCCCGAGAACGAAGCACTGACGCGCCGCCTGAGTGAAGTCGAAGCATTGCGCAGCGAGGGCCGCTTCACCATTCCGACGACGATAGCGCTCGAGAAGCAGACCAACCCCTATATGCGCGTGGCTGACGCCAGCATTCGTGCTCATCTTGGCTTGGAAGGTGCGACTGACGAGGATGTCTTTGCTGAGATCAGAGCCCGCAAGGACAAGTTCTGATGGCGGTAGAACAATCCGCTGCTGCCATCATCGCCGCACTCAATCTGGAGCCGCATCCCGAAGGTGGCTTTTATCGCCAGACGTTTCGCGATCCCGATGGCCCGGAGCGCGGTCATTCGACGGCGATCTATTATCTGCTCGAAAAGGGCCAGCGATCGCACTGGCACAAGGTGATCGACGCGGTTGAAATCTGGCACTATTACGCCGGCTCAGCCCTATCGCTTCATGTGTGCGAAGATGGAAAGAATGTCTCGACCGTGCGGCTTGGGCCAGCGGTGCTGGACGGTGAACAACCGCAGGCGATCGTGCCGGCAAACTGGTGGCAGGCAGCGGAAAGCCTTGGCGAGTTCACCCTCGTTGGCTGCACCGTCGCACCCGGCTTCGTTTTCGACAGCTTTGTCATGGCAGAGCCCGGCTGGGCACCGGGTTAATCGCCTGCCCGTCAGCCGCCATACTTTGTCGCAGTGATATAGACCTGACCGACCTTTGTCGGGATCCGGGCATAGACCGGCGCATAGAGATCCATGCTGCTGGCCTTGGCGAACCAAACCTCCATGGAGATCGACTTCAGATATTCGATATCCTTGCGGCCCTTGCGGAAGCCGGATTTCGGAACATAGCGCATGTTGCAGACGACAGCATCGCCTGAGAAGCCATTGGTCTTGAACGGTTTCGTTCCACTGGAACTCAGCACCAGATCGAGACGCGACTCACCATCATAGATCGGCAACCGGCTGGGGCAGATACGGCCGCCAACCGGGAAGATCAGGCCGGAAATCGGATCGAGCACGGAACGAAGATCGCGATCCTTCACGTCCACCCAATTGTCCGGCCGCGCCTTAGGTGCCGGATTGACGGTCGTGGAGGTGACGTTGCCATTCCGATACTGCACATCATAGGTGCGGGTGCGCTTGCCGTCCTTATACACCAGCGAATATTCGTTGGCCTGCATGCGGTTGCCGCGCTTGGCGCCAGAGACAGTCGTCTTGCCGGAAATATCCTTGAGCACGCTGGCAATGCCCGCCGAACTGAAAGAGCCGGAAATCGAGTATGTCGAGCCGTTCATCTTCGTCGAAAAGTTGGCGCGCGCGATCGGCAACGGTCCGAGCGCGATTGAGTATTCGCTGTCATGGCGCGATTCGGCGGCCAATGCGGGCGTAAGGCCGCAAAGCAAGAGCGCTGTCACGGCAAAAAGTCTTTGTGAATGGACGATCATAGAGATATCACCTCGGCAACGGCGAAAGCCGTGCATTTCCGGCGATCATATACGCTGACTTGTGGCAATAAAAAAGCGGGAGCCACAGCAAAACCGGTGAAATCGCGCACAAAAAGGCGCGAGCGGCTTGACTGCACGGACGGCTCTGACTATAGAACCGCAACTTTCCAATCATCGGCTGTTGGATTGCGAACCGGATTTTGCCGGAGAGCAGACTGATAGTCTTACAGTGACAACGAATAGGTGTACCCATGTCCCGTGTATGCGAATTGACCGGCAAGGGCGTCCAGACGGGCAACAACGTCAGCCACGCCAATAACAGAACCAAGCGCCGGTTCCTCCCGAACCTTTGCCAGGTTACTCTGATTTCCGATTCTCTCGGCCAGCGTTTCCGTCTGCGCGTTTCCGCAGCCGCTCTTCGCTCCGTTGAACATCGTGGCGGCCTCGATGCCTTCCTTTTGAAGTCTGACGAAAACGAGCTCTCGATGCGCGCCCGCCTGCTGCGTCGCCAGATCGCAAAGAAGACCGCTGAAGCCGCTTAATAGCCGCTCAAACGTCTATCCTTTTCAAAAGGCTTGAATGGCTCTGCCGCTCAAGCCTTTTGTCTGTTTTAGGGGTAGCGGATGCCTTTGCGTCCAGCTTCCCTGTTTTTCGCGCAAGGCTGCATCGCTGTTTGAGACGGCTCGCCGCTTGCATATGTTCGCTCCAACTGGTGGCATCACCCAGGATAAAAAAATGCCTTATCTGCGCCAAACATTTATCTATGTGCTGCTGATGACCCTCGTCGTCGTCGCATCGAATATTCTCGTTCAGTATCCGCTGTCCGGCACGCTCTTCGGCATCAATCTTGGTGATCTTCTCACCTGGGGTGCTTTCACCTACCCTGTCGCCTTTCTGGTCACGGATCTGACCAATCGGCAGTTCGGCCCCTCCATTGCGCGTCGCGTCGTGCTGGCCGGCTTCATCGTTGGCGTCACGCTATCCTTCTGGACCTCGCTGCCGCGGATCGCGATTGCTTCCGGCACCGCTTATCTGATCGGCCAGTTGCTCGACATTTCGGTGTTCAATCGTCTGCGTCGCCAAAGCTGGTGGCGTGCGCCGCTGGCAGGCTCCATGTTCGGCTCCGTACTCGATACCGTGCTGTTCTTCTCGATCGCCTTTGCAGCGAGCTTTGCCTTCATTGGTCCGAACGATGCCTTCGCCATCGAGAATGCGCCGATCCTTGGCATCTTCTCAACTGAAGCCCCGCGCTGGATCTCCTGGGCGCTCGGCGATCTGTCGGTGAAGGTTCTCGTCGGACTCGTCCTCTTGCTACCCTACGGCGCTCTGATGAACACGCTCAAACCCATGCCGCCAGCACGCTCGATCTAAGCCAACCGTCGCTACATAAAGTCTTGGATTTCGAAATAAAGCAGTGAAGGCTGATCGCCTCCGCTGCTTTATTTGATTTACAGCCAGCGGCGCCAGAAATGCTCTAAAACTTCAACCGCTCACGGAAGAACACGAGCGCGACGATGAGGCCTGTCGAGGCGCCGATCAGCACGTCGAGAAAACGGGCAAGGCCCGCGACCTGTGGCCCCATCAACAGCACAAGCATGGCTGATGCGCCGGCCTGTATCGGCACCACAGGCGCCATGCCGAAGGCAGCAGCGATCATCATGGCGACGAAGGTGGCTGACGCCATCCGGACCGCCGCAAGATCTGCCGGGATCATCAGCGCAAGCTCGCCCACCAGAATGCCGACGGTGACGCCAACAATCAGGCCTAAACCCTGACGGATCTGGCTTGGAATGCCCGGCGCCAGACAGATCAGCGCGCTGATCGCAGCGAAGACGGGCTGCTGATGGCCGAGCAAATATCGTGAGGCCCAGAACGCAAAAGCGGCAGCCAGGGCTGCCGCAAGTGCACGAGTGAATGCTGATTGGAGACGCTCGGCGATCTGCCTGAGCATATCGCTTAGTCCTTCTTGGACGGAACGACGCGCAAAGCCAGTTCGCGAAGCTGTGTCGGCGTCGCAGGCGACGGCGCGTTCATCAGCAAATCCTGGGCCTGCTGGTTCATCGGGAACAGCGTGATTTCGCGCAGGTTCTTTGCACCGACCAGCAGCATGACCACACGGTCGATACCGAAAGCACAACCGCCATGCGGAGGTGCGCCATACTGGAAGGCACGGTAAAGACCGCCGAAGCGCTCTTCCACGTCGCTCTGCGACAGACCGACCTTTTCGAACGCCTTGACCATCAGTTCCGGAGACTGGTTACGGATGGAGCCAGACGCAATCTCGAAGCCGTTGCAGACGGCGTCGTACTGGTAGGCCTTGATCGACAGCGGATCCTGACCGTCCAGCGCTTCCATACCGCCCTGCGGCATGGAGAAGGGGTTGTGGGCGAAGTCGATCTTCTTGTCTTCTTCGTTATATTCGAAGAAGGGGAAGTCGACGATCCAGCACAGCTCGAAACGGTCACGATCAACGAGGTTCAGTTCCTCACCGGCGCGGGTGCGGGCTTCACCGGCAAACTTGTAGAACTTGGCAGGATCGCCCGCCACGAAGAAGCAGGCATCACCGGCTTCCAGGCCAAGCTGCGTGCGCAGTGCCTCGGTGCGTTCCTCGCCGATATTCTTGGCGAGCGGACCGGAGCCTGCGATCTTGCCGTCCTCTTCCTTCCAGAAGATGTAGCCGAGGCCTGGCTGGCCCTGGCCCTGTGCCCAGGCATTCATGCGGTCGCAGAACGCGCGGCTACCGCCGGTCTTGGCAGGGATTGCCCAGACTTCGACCTTCGGGTTCGACGCGATCATGTTGGCGAAGACCTTGAAGCCGGAACCGGCGAAATGATCGGTCACGGCCTGCATGACGATCGGGTTGCGCAGGTCCGGCTTGTCGGAGCCGTATTTGCGGATCGCTTCGTCGTAAGGAATGCGCGGCCATTCTTTTGTGACGGGTTTGCCTTCGGCGAACTGCTCCAGAACCGATGTCATCATCGGCTCCATGGTTGCCCAGACATCTTCCTGCGTTACGAAGCTCATTTCCACGTCGAGCTGGTAGAACTCGCCCGGCAGACGGTCCGCACGCGGATCTTCATCACGGAAGCAAGGCGCGATCTGGAAGTAGCGGTCGAAGCCTGCCACCATCAGAAGCTGCTTGTACTGCTGCGGCGCCTGCGGCAGAGCGAAGAACTTGCCTTCGTGAATACGGCTCGGCACGAGAAAGTCGCGCGCGCCTTCCGGCGAGGAAGCCGTCAGGATCGGAGTTGTGTATTCGGCAAAGCCAGCCTCGGCCATGCCATTGCGCATGGCGGAGATAATCTGGGTGCGCTTGACGATGTTCTTGTGAAGAGTATCGCGGCGAAGATCGAGGAAGCGATACTTCAGGCGAACGTCTTCCGGATAGTCAGGCTCACCGAAGACCGGCAGCGGCAACTCCTTGGCCACACCCAGCACTTCGATCTCTTGTGCATAGAGCTCGATTTCGCCGGTTGCCATGCCCTTGTTGACGGTATCGTCCGAACGCGCCTTCACGGTGCCATCGATGCGGATCACCCACTCGCCGCGCACAGTCTCAGCCGCCTTGAAAGCCGGGCTGTCGGGATCGGCAACCACCTGGGTAATGCCGTAATGGTCGCGAAGGTCGATGAAGAGAACGCCGCCATGGTCTCGAACGCGATGCACCCAACCGGAAAGACGGACGGTCTCGCCGACGTGAGACTTGCGAAGAGCGGCACAGGTGTGGCTGCGGTAGCGATGCATGATTGTATCCTGAAGAAGCGTGTCATGGCCTCTGGGGCCGACTTTCGAAATTTGGCGGAAAAGCGCATGGCTGAACCGATTTGTCAAGGAAAAGCGCCACGCACGAGGCTTTGCCGCCCGGCCAGAACTTACTGCCGAACGCCAAAGAGAGGCGGATAAGAAGAAAATACGGCACGAGATCGACGATTGGCGGGGCAAAAGCGTGGAGTAAAGCCGCCTCTGATATTGACATGCGGCGCCCAAAGGGAAAGTAAGACGGAGTGTTTTCCAGGACTGGCCAAACGTAATGATTGAAACGACAGCAGCACTCGCCGACGCTTGCAAGGAGCTGGCGAAATCGGAATTCGTCACCATCGACACCGAGTTTCTCCGCGAAACCACCTTCTGGCCGCAGCTCTGTCTCGTGCAGATGGCAAGCCCCACGCTCGAAGTGCTGGTGGACCCGATGGTGAAGGGTATCGATCTGACGCCGCTGTTCGAACTGATGGCCGATCCGAATGTGGTGAAGGTTTTTCACGCCGCCCGCCAGGATATCGAGATCATCTATCATCTCGGCGGCCTCATCCCCCATCCGATCTTCGACACGCAGGTCGCAGCCATGGTTTGCGGCTTCGGCGATTCGATCTCTTACGATCAACTGGTGCAGAAGACCAAGAACGTCCAGATCGACAAGTCCTCCCGCTTTACCGATTGGAGCCGCCGTCCGCTCTCGGAAAAGCAACTGGATTATGCGCTGGCGGACGTCACCCATCTGCGCGATGTCTATATGGCGCTGAAGTCGCAGTTGGAGCGCGAAGGGCGCTCATCCTGGCTGAAGGAAGAGATGGATATTCTGGAAGCGCGCGAGACCTATGACATGCATCCCGACGATGCATGGCTGCGTCTGAAGTCGCGGCTTCGCAAGCCGACCGAGCTTGTCATCCTGAAATTCGTTGCAGCCTGGAGAGAGCGCGAAGCACGCTCGCGCAACGTTCCGCGTTCGCGCGTGCTCAAAGACGATGCGATTTTCGAGATCGCTCAGCAGCAGCCGAAGGATGCGGAAGCGCTGTCACGCCTGCGCACCGTTCCAAAGGGTTGGGAGCGCTCCACCTCCGGCACGGCCATCATCGAGACGGTCAATGCGGCACTAGCCCTCCCCAAGGCCGACATGCCGCAGGCCCCGCGCCACAGCCATTCGCCGGAAGGCTCGGGTGCCGCCGTGGAACTGTTGAAGGTGCTCTTGAAGCTTTCGGCGGACAAGCACGGTGTCGCCGCAAAGGTGATCGCCAACAGCGAGGATCTCGACAAGATCGCATCCGAAGGCGAAAAGGCAGAGGTTCAGGCGCTCTCCGGCTGGCGTCGTGAACTCTTCGGGGAGCCCGCTTTGAAGCTCATCCGCGGAGAAGTCGCCCTTCGCTTTGCAGGCAAGAAGGTCGAGGCAGTCGAGATGCCAGCGCAGGGTCAGGCCACCGAATAAGGTGAAAAGCGGGGATCGTGCAAAACTGCCACAACCGCGCCTCTTCATGATCGATCGCTTGAACATCTCTTTTGGCGGCACCTGATCCGCATTATGATCCCGCACCGGGAGGAATCGACCTGCTCACTTGGGAGGAAGTGACACCCAATCCCCTCAGTTAAGGGCAGATGATGAGAAAAATTCTGGCGATGCTGGACTATGTCGTGCTGTTTCTGGCGGTTGCCGGAAGCGGCGTGGTCTATGCATTCCTCGAATATGGCGGCGGCGCATTTATTGGGGCAACCTACGCCCTATTCGCCTGCGCGCCGATTCTCGCCTTTGAACGTGGCCAAATTCTCCCGGGCCTTTCTAAAAAGATCAGCATGCTGCCGACTCCCGCTTATATTGCGGTCGGCATGGTCGTCTATGTCATCCTCGTCTTTTGTGGATTCGGTCTCGGCGGCACCATTCTGTGGGCGACCGGCGTTCTTCCCACAAGCTGGGCGCGCGCCGTGCATGCGGAAATGCAGACGATGGTGTTTACGCTGGGTGTCTGCGCCATCATCGTCTTCATCATGCGAGTGCGAGAGCTCCTGGGACGCGACATCTTCATAGACCTGATCCTGGGACGCTATCGCAGGCCGGTCAGCGAAGAACGCGTCTTTCTCTTCATCGATCTCGTCGGTTCCACCTCCTTTGCCGAGACCCATGGAGACCTCAAGGCACAGGAGTTTCTAGGGGAGCTTTTCTCCGCCTATGCCGCTCCGGTCAGGAAACATGGCGGCGTCATCGACGACTATATCGGCGACGCGGCGATCATCACCTGGCCCTATCATCTCGCGATCCGTCGTGCGGCCTGCATCAACTGCGTCTTCGATATCCTGTCGCAAATCGAAAGCAGCCGTGCGACCTGGATTGCCCAGTTCGGTACTGTACCGAAGCTTCGTTTCGCCATTCACGGCGGGCCGGTGATCACCGCCGAAATCGGCGTGGACCATCACAAGATCACCTATTTCGGCGATACGGTGAACACGACGGCACGACTGGAATCGCTGAGCAAAATGCTTGGCCACCCCATTCTGATCTCATCCGATCTTGCCCATCAACTTCTCCTGCCCAAGGGCATCAAGAGCGAGTATCTCGGCGAACATGCCGTCAAAGGTCGCGGTCAGACGCTCGGCGTCTGCGCGCTCACCCGCCAGCCGGCGCTGTAAGAAACAAAAGCCGTCATCAAAGCTTCAAAGTGATTTTGTGCGCCTGTCACAAAGCCCGCCTATCGGTCCATTGCTCCTCCACAGCATCGGCCCGAAAATCGGAATCGATTTTCGGAAAGCACGATGCGTAGATCCAAAAAGTTAGAGCGTCCTTTGTGCGTCCTAAACGAAGCACGCCGCTCTATGCAACAGACAGGTATGCTCCATGAAAAAAATCCTGCTTTCTTCAGTTGTCTTCCTCACGCTCGGAACCCTCAATGCGCTTGCCGCTGAGAAAGAGTTTCCGGCAAAGCTCGTATCGCAGGCCGTTCTGCCAGCCAATACGATCATCCCGGCACCGGCCGATGCTCCGGAGTTTTTGAAAAGTGCAGGCAAGTTCACCACGCCAGACCGCAAACGTGCGGACGGCCTCGGCACTGTGCCGGGCAAGGACGGCGTTCGTCAGACTGGCCTCTCCATGCCGTTCGACGGTCAGGCGATGCAGGGCTTTTCCGGCATCAAGGCGATGGACGATGGTACCTTCTGGAGCCTCTCCGACAACGGCTTCGGCTCGAAGCTGAACTCCAGCGATGCGATGCTGATGCTTCACCACCTGAAATTCGACTGGGATGCCGGCAAGGTGAACGCGCTCGAAACGGTCTTCCTGTCCGATCCCGACAAAAAGGCACCCTTCCCGATCGTCATGGAAGGTTCGGATAAGCGCTACCTGACAGGCGCGGATTTCGACGTGGAATCCATCCAGCCGGTCGCGGATGGTTTCTGGGTCGGCGAAGAGTTCGGGCCCTATATTCTGAAGTTCAGCCGAGAAGGCAAGCTGACGGATGTGATCGCTACCAAGGCCGGTGATATCGAAGTCAAATCTCCCGACAACCCGATGCTGGCGCTCCCTGGCAACCCTACCCAGAAACTTCCCGCCTTCAACCTGAAGCGCTCCGGTGGCTTTGAAGGCATGGCGATGTCAAAGGATGGCACGAAAATTTATGGCCTGCTGGAAGGCCCGCTCTACACCGCTGACGGTCAGGTCGAAAAGACGGAAGACGGTGCAACTGGCCTGCGCATCATTGAGCTCGACGTTGCCTCCAAGGCGTGGACCGGTCGCACCTGGCTCTATCCTCTAGCAGAAGGTGGCGAGGCAATCGGCGACTTCAACATGCTGGACGACAGCACTGCGCTGGTGATCGAGCGCGACAACGGTGCCGGTACGTCCGACAAGGCCTGTGCCGACCCGAAGAAGCCGGAGCCGAACTGCTTTGCAGCACCTGCCAAGGTGAAACGCATCTACAAGATCGAGTTCAACGACGCCAATGTCGGCAAGGCCGCCCGGAAGATCGGCTACATCGATCTGATGAAGATCGCCGATCCCGACACGAAAGCCCGGCAGGGCTCCGAGAACGGCATCTATACCATGCCTTTCGTCACCATTGAAAACGTCGACCGTGTCGATGCCGAACATATCATCGTCGGCAACGACAACAACCTGCCCTTCTCGGCCGGTCGTGCGCTGGACAAGGCAGACGACAATGAGTTCGTCATCCTGGACGTGAAAGACCTGCTCGACGCGAAGTGACGATTACGAGCGTCGCCCTCTCGGCGGCGCTCTCTCCCTTCAGCGAACCTTATTATCCGCGCTAAGTGTTCACAGATTACTCGAAAACGAAGGCCAGCCGCTTTCCCGTCAGCTTCGCCAACTGCTGCAGGCGTCCGTCCAGCCGCTCGCCGGCGAAATCGCAATACTCATGCGGCACGACGAATTCCAGATCGAGATCCGGGTTATCCGACTTGCGGAACCGCAGGTGATCCACCACGCCCGGCATGGAGGCCGAGAAGAGGTAGACGACACGGAGCAGCCCACCCAGTAGTTTGGCAAGCTCTAGCAGCCGCGGCCCGGCCATGTCGGCAAGCGACTGCGTCGTGCCGTTATCGTTCAGGCCTTCGAAGCGATAATAATTGGCGAGCGCAATAAAGGCGCGGCCTGGATGGGTGATCGACACGAATGATGAATGAGCAATGACGTTCAGAGCTTGTAGCCCGCGGTAATCCGGATGGGCGCGCCAACTGATATCCGCCAGCAAGCATGCCGCCTGCCGGTATCGTCCTTCTTCTTCCGTTTCATCGATGCCGAATACAGGGACCGTTCTGCCTGTCCAATCGGCAAGTTCACGGGCATGCTCGGGAGACCGGGCACGCAGAACCGCGAGTTCGTCGGCTGCGACCAGCAGCGGGTCCGCCGTCTTGTCCGTCTCGGACAACAGCGAGTAAAGATAGCCTTCACGCACGCCTTGCGCCGAGAACGCAATCTTCGCCGGCTTCATGGCTTCAAGCACTTCACGCATGGCAACCGCGCCAAATGGCAGCAGCGATCGGCGGTTCTTGGAAACTGCCTGCCAGGCCGGATCCTTGCTGTCCTTAGAGGCGATGACCTCATTTAAGAAGTTGAGCATCTCCTGAAGCGGAAGCTCATAGCCCTGCATCATGTGCAGGGGGTAATGGGTGATCTCCATATGGAGCTTGGCGATGTTGCGCCATGTACCGCCGACGGCATAGAAGGTGCGGCCTTCGCCGGCCGCCAGCAAATCGGCACTCTTCTTGACCTGCTTCTTGGCAAAAGCCGTCGCCTTCTCGAGCGAGCCTCCTGCCTGTTCGGAAAGCCTCAAACCGCCGAGCGGCAGCGTGATACCCTTGCCGCAGGTGCTTCCCTTGATGTCGATCAGTTCGAGCGATCCGCCACCTAAGTCGCCGGCAATGCCATCGGGATCGTGAAACCCGCTGATGACGCCATAGGCCGAATAGAGAGCCTCACGCTCGCCGGAGAGAACCTCGATCTCGCAACCGAGAATCTCTTCCGCATCGCGAATGAAGTCAGGTCCGTTTTCGGCTTCTCGTGCTGCTGCAGTGGCCAAGACATGCACCTGGGTGGCCTGCGCCTGATCGGACAACGCGCGAAAACGGCGCAACGTCATCAGCGCTCGCCTTACGCCTTCATCGTCCATGCGCCCGGTCAGCGCCAGCCCTTTGCCCAGACCGCAAAGTACCTTTTCGTTGAACAGCACCACAGGCGCGCGCGATAGACCTTCATAAACGACAAGGCGAACCGAGTTCGAACCGATGTCGATGACGGAAACGGGGGCAAGGCCGACGAGCCGCCCCTGTGCTTCTGATCGTGTCATTCAGCCTGTTTCTTGCGGGAAGAGATCAACCCGGCAATCAGTTTTGGCGCACTGGATTTCAAAGCTTCACCACGTCCGGACAGGCTGGGATTGGTCATGAAATAGTGCTGCGCGTTGAACGGTTCCTCGCCCTTGCGCACCTCGATACGCCTGGACGTTCCGTCGGGAAGTATCTCGTAGCTCTGCTGGTTGTCAATGAGATTGCCGAGCATGATCTGTGAAAGAACCTGTTCATGCACAGTCGGATTGACGAGTGGCACGAGGGTCTCGACGCGTCGATCTAGGTTGCGAGGCATCATATCGGCAGAACCGATATAGACCAGCGCCTTGTCCGACGGGAGGCCTTGGCCATTGCCGAAGCAGAAAATGCGGCTGTGCTCGAGGAAGCGACCAACGATCGATTTGACGCGGATATTGTCAGAAAGACCAGGGACCTGCGGGCGAAGGCAGCAAATGCCGCGCACGACCAGATCGATCTCCACACCCGCAGCGCTTGCCCGATAAAGCGCATCGATGATTTCCGGGTCGACCAGAGAATTCATCTTCATCCAGATCGCAGCCGGCGCGCCGTTCTTGGCATGCTCGATTTCGTCGTTGATATGCTTCAAGATGCGCGGGCGCAACGTATAGGGCGAAACCGCCAGCTTCATGCCCTCTTCCGGCTCGCCATAGCCAGTGATGAAGTTGAAGATATTGGCCATGTCATGGGCGATCTTCGGATTGCAGGTGAAGAAGGACAAATCCGTGTAGATCTTCGCCGTCACCGGATGGTAGTTGCCAGTACCGAGATGGCAATAGGTGCGTAGTTTGCCATCTTCACGGCGCACAACCATAGACATCTTCGCATGGGTTTTAAGCTCGATGAAGCCGAAGACGACCTGCACGCCGGCGCGCTCCAGATCGCGTGCCCAGCGGATATTGGCCTCTTCGTCGAAACGCGCCTTCAATTCGACGAGCGCCGTCACCGACTTTCCGAGTTCGGCGGCATCGATCAGAGCGCGAACGATCGGGCTGTCATTGGAGGTGCGGTAAAGCGTCTGCTTGATCGCCAGAACGTCCGGATCGCGCGCCGCCTGCAGCAGGAACTGCACGACGACGTCAAAGCTTTCGTAAGGATGGTGAACCACCATGTCCTTTTCGCGAATGGCGGCCAGGCAGTCGCCCATATGTTCGCGAACACGCTCCGGGAAGCGAGCGTTGTAGGCTTCAAATTTGAGATCTTCACGTGGTGCTTTCGCCAGTTCCGAAATCGTGTTGAGCGCAAGCAAGCCCGGCAGGACGGCCACGCGGTTTTCCGGAACGTCCAGCTCCTGGACAACGAATTGGCGAAGCGACTGCGGCATTTCGCTATCGGTTTCAATACGGATCACCGAACCACGGCGGCGACGCTTCAGCGCGCTTTCGAAGTAGCGAACCAAATCTTCGGCCTCTTCTTCCAGCTCAATATCGCTGTCGCGGATGATGCGGAATGTGCCGAAGCCCTTGACGGTGTAGCCCGGATAGAGCCGGTGGATGAAGAGCCCCACCACATCTTCGAGCGTGATGTAACGGATCGCCGTCTTGTCATCCGGCAGGCGGATAAAACGATCAAGTGCGGTTGGCAGGCGCAAAAGCGCCGTCATCGGCTCGCGCCCATTGACGCTTTCCAACTGGAGCCCCATGGAGAAGCCGAGATTGGGAATGAAGGGGAAGGGGTGCGCCGGATCGATGGAGAGCGGCGTCAACACAGCGAAGATACGTTCCTCGAACTCGTTTTCCAGCCATGCGCGGTCTTCGTCCGAAAGCGCTGGCGGACGAACGATATACATATCTTCTTTAGCAAGATACTGCTGCAGAACGGCAAGCGAGGCTTGCTGCTCCATCTGAAGATTGTCGATTTCCTTGAGGATTTCCTCAAGCTGCTCGGCTGGCGTCTTGCCATCAGGCGTCTTCATGCTGATGGACTGGCGCACCTGCCCTTCCAGACCGGCAACGCGCACCATGAAGAACTCGTCCAGATTGGCGGCGGAGATGGAAAGAAAGCGCAGTCGTTCCAGAAGCGGATGGGCGGGATTCAGCGTCTCTTCCAGAACGCGGCGGTTGAACTGCAGCCAGGAAAATTCGCGGTTCACAAAGCGACTGGGGCTCTCCCAGAGATTTTCAACCTCCGTTGCGGACGCCGAGTTGTTACCTTCCAACTCTTTCTGCACAACCGAATCCATCAAATCGCCCACCCCTGATAAGTTTCAAAGCCCGTATAACAGTTTGACGACGGAACTATGACAGTCAATCGTCTTGCGAAGCCGCTCCCAGTTCAGTGAGAACCTCCGCCGCCAGCGACCGGCTGATCCGTGTACCACGAGAGAGCGCCAGCCGGTCGAGCCGCTCGACGAGGATCTGCGCGGTGTCGAGGGACCGTTCCATTCGCGCCACGATATAACTGACGAGTTTGTCATCCATATAAAGCTGGCGATCGGCGAAGAGCTTCATCAGCACCTGCGCCAAAAGGTCCTCATCGGGCTCGCCGATCTCCACAACCGTTGCCGCCTTCAGCCGGGAGCGTAAGTCCGGCAGTAACACGGGCCAGCTGGCGGGCCACTGTCTTGTCGTGATCAAAAGCGACGTCCCGTTTTCCCGCACGCTGTTGATGACGTGGAAAAGCTCGGTATCGTCGAAGCCGACGCGGTCGGCATCTTCAAACAAGACGGGCGCCTTCTCGGCAGCGCGTGCGGCATCCGACCCCAGCTGAGGATTAATCGCCACGGCACCACTGGTGTTTCTCCAGATCGTGGCAAGGTGCGATTTGCCAGACCCGGGAGGGCCAGCAAGAATGACGACCGGTGACGGCCATTTCGGCCATTCATCGACGATACTGACGGCGGCATCCAATGGAGCGGCGACCAGCAAATCCTCGCGACCCGTGGCGCTGCTATGAGAGAAGGCCAGCGGCAACTGTTCGGCTTTGGGCCGGAACGGGCCGGGCTTATCACTTTCGTTCATCAATCAGCTCTGGAATCGATCTGCGCGTCGATCTTCTGCGAAGGCACCACATCGGGTTGCCAAGGCAGATTGGCTGCGCGTCCATGATAGAGATCGCTCTCCAGATAGCGTGACAGAGCGAAGCGGACAAGAACGCCGACGGCTGCCGCGGCCGGTACCGCAACGAGCAGGCCGACGAAGCCGAAAAGCGCGCCGAAAGCGAAGAGCGCGAACATCAACCACACCGGATGCAGACCGACGCTGCTACCGACGAGCTTTGGCTGCAGGATATTGCCCTCGATGAACTGTCCGGAGAAGAAGACCGCAAGCGTCAGGATCACATAGAGATAGTCCGGCCAGAACTGGACGAGCGCGACGCCGAGAGCCAAAACCAGACCCACCATCGAACCTATATAGGGAATGAAGCTGATGGCGCCAGCAAACATGCCGATCAGCAGGCCGAAGTTCAGACCGACGAGCGACAGGCCAACCGCGTAGTAGACGCCAAGGATGATGCAGAGCGAGCCCTGCCCGCGGATGAAGCCGGCGATGGTCGAATCCATATCACGCGCGATCTGACGAACGGTTGCAACATGATCGCGCGGGACCCAGCTGTCGACCTTGTCAATCATCCGGTCCCAGTCCAGGAGCAAATAAAAGGCGACGACCGGAGTTACGACCAGAAGCGAAATGACGTCGATCAGCGATTTGCCGGAATTCCAGATCTGCGTCAGCAAGGTGCCGATGAATCCTGCCCCTTCGGCGAGAAGCTTGGAGAAGTTCTCCTTGACCGTGTCGATCTGCGCGCTGACCCACGACGGCAACAGGTTCGTATCCGCTCCGGCGATCAAATTCTGCAGCGCCGAGATGTAGGACGGAATACGGCTGATGAAGTCCGACGCCTGCGCCGCGATCAATGGAATGATGATGATCAGCGAAAGCGCAAACAGGAGCACGAAGGAAATCAGGATGAAGATGCTCGCCATCATGCGGCTTAAGCCACGGCGCTCCAGCCAGTCGGCAACCGGGTCAAGGAAATAGGCGAGCGCCATGCCTGCAACGAAAGGCAACAGAATGGAACTGAACACCATCAGGAAGACGACAAAGACGACGAGCGCACCCAGCCAGAAAAATATCTGGCGTCTTAGATTGATGCCTCTGATCTGTGGCTGCATCTCGTTTTCCTTCGCGGCAAGTGATGCCTCATAACGCACTGCAACGAGATAGGATGCCCCGGTGGGAGAGGTCAAGGGTGACGACAGGTGGTCAGACACCTCAACAGCGCATTGCTTAAGGCCTCGACGCGGGCAAAAAGGCACGAAAAACGTCGGCTGCAGCGCTCTTATGCTTGCATCGACACCCGTCTCATGCGAATGGCGAGCCCAAGAAAACCAGCGGAGACGAGAGCCATGAGCCAGTCGGGCAAGAACGGTCTTACCTACAGTGATGCAGGCGTTGATATCGATGCCGGAAACCTGATGGTCGAGAAGATCAAGCCAGCGGTTCGCTCCACCCGCCGCCCGGGTGCGGATGGCGAAATCGGCGGTTTCGGCGGTCTGTTCGATCTGAAAGCTGCGGGCTTCACCGACCCTGTTCTGGTTGCTGCAAATGATGGCGTCGGCACCAAGCTCAAAATTGCGATCGACGCGGATTTTCACGACACCGTTGGCATCGATCTCGTCGCCATGTGCGTCAATGATCTCGTGGTTCAGGGTGCAGAGCCGCTCTTCTTCCTCGACTACTTTGCCACCGGAAAGCTCGACCCAGACCAGGGCGCTGCCATCGTCAATGGCATTGCCGCAGGTTGCCTGGAATCCGGTTGTGCGCTGATCGGCGGCGAGACGGCTGAAATGCCCGGAATGTATTCCGATGGCGATTATGATCTCGCAGGCTTTGCGGTTGGCGCTGCCGAACGCGGAAAGCTTCTACCAGCTGGCGATATCGCCGAAGGCGACTTGATCCTTGGCCTCTCTTCATCGGGCGTTCACTCCAACGGCTTCTCGCTGGTGCGCAAGATCGTCTCGCTGTCCGGCCTCGGCTGGGATGCGCCCGCTCCTTTTGCCGAAGGCAAGAAGCTCGGCGAGGCTCTGCTCACGCCAACACGCATCTATGTAAAGCCGCTCCTGAAGGCGATCCGCGAGACGGGTGCGCTGAAGGCACTGGCCCACATCACTGGCGGCGGTTTCCCGGAAAACATTCCGCGCGTACTGCCAAAGCATCTAGCGGCGGAAATCGATCTCAACTCCATCGAAGTGCCTGCGGTATTCTCCTGGCTCGCCAAGACCGGCGGCGTTGCGGCAAATGAAATGCTGCGCACCTTCAACTGCGGCGTCGGCATGATCGTTGTCGTTTCCGCCGAGAATGCCAAGACGGTGACAGATGCCTTGACGGCGCAAGGCGAGACTGTGTTCCCGCTGGGACGCATGGTGGCCCGTGAAGAGGGCGCGCATGGCACGATCTACAAGGGTACGCTCGGACTATGAGCCTCAGTGCTCCACGCAAGCGTGTCGTCGTCTTCATTTCCGGCAGCGGTTCGAACATGGTGGCGCTGGCACAAGCCTGCCAAGCCCCTGATTTTCCCGCAGAGATCACCTGCGTCATCTCCGACAAGCCAACGGCAGGCGGGCTTGCCAAGGCGCAAGGCTTTGGCATCCCGACGCTGGTTTTTGAGCGCAAGAATTATGCGAGCAAGAGCGAGCATGAGGCCGCAATCCTGGCAGCACTCGGCGAGCTTGCGCCCGATATCATCTGCCTCGCCGGCTATATGCGCCTGATCTCCGGCGAGTTCATTGCGCCTTATGAGGGTCGGATCATCAATATCCATCCCTCGCTCCTGCCGCTTTTCCCCGGCCTCCATACCCATCAACGCGCCATCGACAGCGGCATGAAGATCACCGGCTGTACAGTGCATTTCGTGACTGAGGGCATGGATGAGGGACCGGTCATCGGCCAGGCCGCCGTGCCTGTTACCGCTGGCGACACGGCGGACAGCCTCGCCGCCCGCGTTCTGACGGTTGAGCACAAGCTTTATCCGCTGTCACTTCGTTTGCTGGCTGAAGGCAAAGTGCGGATGGAAGGCGGGAAGGTCGCCCGGAGCACAGACAGCAGTTCCGAACTCCAGACGCTCATCTCCGTCTAACTGAGGTTGTTAGCCGGAAGTCGCGACCGGGTCGCCATCCCATATGGAAGGCGACCCCGCAGCATCCTCACCAGCGCTGCAACCCAAGCAGCTTTTCACCCAGCGGGTTAAGTTTTGCCGTCTGTGCATTGTGCTTTTCCCACTCGCGGGGGTCACCAGGAAAAGCATCTCGGCGCGGGTGATCGCGTTCCTTCCACAGTCGAATTCGCTCCAGTCGTGCTTCCTCGTTATCGAACTCGGCAGGATGCATAGAGATATATTGTGCCATGCGCACTCGGTCATCGGAGTGGTTCGGTCTGACGCCGTGCGCCAGAAGCGAATTGAAGATCATTAGATCGCCCGGCTCCATGTCGATATTGACGATCGAAAGACCGGTCATATCCGGGTGCATCGGGTCACGATCCTCAGGCTGCGTCTCCACCCACTCGTCAAAATGCTCGAAAAGATACGGGACGCATTGGAAGCCTCCGACATCGCCGTCCTGCTTCTGGAGACTGAGCACACCTTGAACGCCGATCGGCAAGGGGCGGATGGATGTATCGACATCCCAGTGGATGAAGCCGTTCGGATTGCCCTTCACTTTTTTGGGTGGGTTGAGATTGGCCCGGTCGATGGTGACCCACAGGTCCTCCCTATCCCAGATATCGACGAAAATATCATAGACGCGCTGCTCCATACGGTTATCCCAGAGATGCTGATGGTTATAGATCTCCAGCATGCCGGTATTGTTGAGCTCCTTCATCTTGTGTTCGCGCCGTTGCGGCGCGTACCAGGTGGAAGGATCTTTCGGATCCTTCTCGTCGAAGCGCCAAAGCAAATCGACAAGTCGCTCCACATTGGCCGCAGGCACCGCCTGACGGGCAATGATATAGCCCTTGGTGATCCAATGCTCCCAATCGGCCTGCGATAAAACCCGTAGCGGCAAGGTTTTTTGGATATCCTTAAGCTGCGTTGTAGCAGTCGTCGTCGGATGGCTGTCGCGTTTCAAAGCTGCGCTAGTCTGCATTTTCCTCTCCCATCGAAATCTCCCTGAACAACAGGCGATGGATGGAGACTAAGCGCTGCAAGATATTGGTGTTGTCGAACACTGGCCAATTTCGATACTATTCTGGCGTCTCCAGCCCGATGAGTGCGCAATGCGGTCATATCTCGAACACCTACTCCTGCCGCCCGGCTCATCCTGGAGCAGGCTCAACAGGCGTCTCGACGACGGTATTCCATTCGAGTGGCATCACCATCCCGAATTCGAACTGACACTGACGCTGAACTCCCGCGGTCAGCGCTTTATCGGTGACCATGTGGATCGCTACGACGACGGCGATCTCGTTCTCATCGGACCGAACCTGCCGCACACATGGGCATCCCGAGATAGAATCCGGGAAGGCGAACCGCATACCGCACTCGTCTTCTGGTTCAGCCGTGCATGGATTGAGCAGTTGACGACCGAAACGGTGGAGTTGCGCCCCATCCGCCGCCTGATCGACCGCGCTGGCGGCGGTCTTGCTTTCGATCCATCCATCGGCCTGTCGCTGGCGAAGGACTTCGAAGCCATCTATTCCAGGCCGCCAGCCCAGAGCCTCTTCGGCCTGCTGGACATTCTGCTGCGCATCTCCGCACTCGAGGCGCAACCACTATCAGCAACGGCGCCACCGCAGGCAGAGGCCAGTCGCGAGCGGATCGATCGCGTTCTGCAGCACCTTCATCAGTCCTATCAGCAGCCGTTGCGCATGGAAGATCTCGCCGAGATTGCCGCACTCAGCGTTTCAGGCCTGCATCGGCTCTTTCGCAAGCACACGCAGCTCAGTGTTTCGGAGTATCTGATCGGTCTGCGGATCGGCGAAGCCTGCTCGCGTCTTTCGGCGACGAACCAGCCTATTCAATTCATCGCGGCAGAAGTAGGCTACGCGTCGCTCGCCAACTTCAATCGGCAGTTCCGCCGTCTGCGCGGCATGTCGCCGCGCGCGTACCGCGCATCGTTTCAGCGTTAGGCAAAGTCAGTTTATAAGCTCGTTCGATTAAGCATCGCCCATTGCAGCATGATGATCGTCTTGGAGTCGGTGATCTCCCCTGTTGCGATCATGCCATAGGCAGCGTCGAGGGACACGGTCAGAACTTCGATGTCCTCCCCCTCGTTTTCGAGACCGCCACCCTCTCCCGCCTTCTCGTCCAGATCGACGCGGGCGTAGAAAAGGCTGACCTTTTCGGTCAAAGTGCCGGGGCTTGCATAGGCATCGAAGAGGTAACGCGGCGCACTGACGGCATAACCCGTCTCTTCCATCGATTCGCGGCGAATAGCCTCGTCCGGCTGATCGCCGTCCGTGAGACCGGCGGGGATTTCCAGCATGAAGCTTGGATCGCCATTCACGTAAGCGCCGGGGCGGAACTGGCGCACCAGCACCACTTCCTCCCGCTTTGGATCAAAAAGCAGGATGGCCGCCGCCACGCCATGATCATGGACTTCGCGATGGATGCGGAACACCCGCCCATCGCGAGCCGTCTGTTCGAAGATCATCGTTTGCAGGTGGATGAAGTTTCTCCAGACCGTCTGCTGTTCGATGAGCCTGACGCGTGCTTCGTCATCGACGTGCGAGACTGGAATAGCGGTGGACTGCGTCATGGAAAACTCCTGTCAGGCTTTCTTGAGCCACACCTTGTTATCGTGGAACGCCGCGCCGCCGTAAGGAGCAACAGCATCGGCACCCGTCAAGACATTGATGCCCTCGCCGTCGAGATGTGCTTTGTTGGGCCATAGCCCTTCAGCGATCAGCACGCCGGGGCGAGCGCCATCGACGATTTTGGCGTGGATGCGCACTTCGCCGCGCCCATTGCCGATCTGCACCACATCACCTTCCGCGATGTCGAGCCGCAGAGCGTCGACGGGCGAAATCATCAATTCGGGACGGCCTTCCTTTTGCACCGAGGTCTTGGTTTCCGCGAAGGTCGAATTCAGGAAGTTGCGGGCCGGAGACGTGGCAAGCCGGAAAGGATGTTCCGAGTCCACCGTTTCGATCACATCGACCTGATCGGGGAATTTTGGAAAGGCGTCGGCAGGCCCCATGACGCCGATATTTTTCGGCGGCTTGTTGGGGGAAGGTCCGTTCTGCCAATCCGGGCTGAAACGGAACTTGCCGTCGCCATAGCCAAACCCTTGGAGATAATGCGCGATGTCGAATTCAGGCTGCGCATCGATCCACTTCTCCTCAGCCAGATTGTCAAAGCTGCCCCACCCACTCGCTTGAAGAATGGTCTCGACATGCTCGCGCTCACTGAGGCCAAAGCCCGGCATATGGTCGACACCAAGACGCTTGGCGAGTTCTTCGATCACGAAGAGATTGGTGCGTACCGTCTCCGGCGGTTCGACCAGCTTGGGCCCAAGCAGTATGTGGTTCTGGCCACCAGCGCGATAGAGATCGTCGTGCTCAAGGAACATGGTCGCTGGCAGAACGATATCGGCAATCTCAGCCGTTTCCGTCATGAACTGCTCATGCACGGCAACGAACAGGTCCTCGCGCTGGAAGCCTTGGCTGACCAGCCTTTGTTCGGGGCAGACATTGGCCGGGTTGGTATTCTGGATCAACATCGCCGTCACCGGTCCGCCGCCGCGTAGTGCATCGGAGTCGCCGGTCAGGATACGACCGACCTGCGACTGATCGAGCTGGCGGACATTGGGATCGGCATAGGCCGTTCCCATCAATTCCGCCTTGTTCAGCCGGAAGATATCGCCATTGTTGTGGAAAGCGCCGCCGCCCTCATATTGCCATGAGCCGAGAACCGTAGCGATCGACAGTGCAGCATGCATGGCAACCGCACCGTTACGCTGCCTCGCAAAACCATAGCCCAGACGGAAAAAGCTTTTCTTCGTGGTGCCCACGAGCTTAGCGAAAGCCTCGATCTCCTCCACCGAAAGCCCGGTGATCTCTGCGGCCCATTGCGGCGTCTTCGACGCAAGATGCGCTTCCAACCCTGCCGGATCGTCGGCGAATTTTTCCATGTAGGCGCGGTCGGCATAGCCATCGCGGAAGGCGATATGCATAACCGCACAGGCGAGCGCGGCGTCCGTGCCAGGGCGCACGACAAGCTTCATATCTGCCTGCTTCATCGTCGGATTGTCGTAGATATCGACAACGACGATCTTAGCACCGCGTTCCTTGCGCGCCTTGACCGCGTGGGTCATGACATTGACCTGTGTAGCGACAGCGTTAGTGCCCCAGATCACGACGACATCGGCTTTCGCCATCTCGCGTGGGTCCGGCCCGCGAAGCGCGCCTGTGCCCATTACATAGCCGGTCCAGGCCATATTGGTGCAGATCGAGCCGAAGAAGCCGGAATATTTCTTCGCATGACGAAGCCGTTCGATGCTGTCGCGCTGGACCTGCCCCATGGTACCAGCATAAAAATACGGCCAAACGGCCTCGGCACCATGCGCAGCTTCCGCCTTGATGAAGGCATTGGCGATCTCGTCCAGCGCATCGTTCCAACCGATCTCCTGCCAGTCGCCAGCGCCTTTCGCGCCCTTGCGACGCTTTGGCGTCAGCAACCGGGCCGGATGATAGATGCGCTCGGAATAGCGCGCCACCTTGGCGCAGATCACCCCCGCCGTGTAAGTGTTGGCATTGGCGCCACGCACACGGCCTATGCGGCCATCAGCGTTGATATCGACCTCAAGCGCGCAGGCGCTCGGACAGTCATGCGGACAGACGGTGTGGCCGGTGCGGGTCGCTTCGGTCACGGCTTTGGCGGAAATCGGGGTCGCAACATTCATGGATTTTCTATATGGCATGTCAAAGGTCGCCAAAAGGGCGAAGTGACGCGCATCAAGATAATTCATAAAAGGCATCGCCCCAGATGAACTACCGGCACATCTACCATGCAGGCAACTTTGCCGATGTTCTCAAACACGCCGTTATGGCGCGGCTCGTCCGCTATCTGCAGAACAAGGACAAGGCGTTCCGCGTTCTGGATACCCATGCCGGCATCGGCCTCTACGATCTTTCCTCCGAAGAGGCGCAGAAGACGGGTGAGTGGCAGACCGGCATCGGCAAGATACTGGACGCCGATCTTCCGGCAGACGTCGCTGAACTGATGGAGCCTTATCTCTCAGCCGTTCGGGAATTGAACCCGGAGGGCGGGCTCAAATACTATCCAGGCTCCCCAAAGCTCGCCCGGATGCTGTTTCGTCCGCAGGATCGGCTTTCAGCCATGGAACTGCACCCGGACGATTTCCGTGCACTGTCACGCCTGTTCGAAGGTGATTATCAGGCGCGCATCACCGAACTTGATGGCTGGCTGTCGCTGGGCGCGCACTTGCCGCCGAAGGAAAAGCGTGGACTCGTTCTGGTCGATCCGCCCTTCGAAAAGGAAAACGAGTATGAGCGCCTCGCGGATGGTTTGCACAAGGCGTACCGCCGCTTTGCCACAGGCACTTATTGCCTCTGGTATCCGCTAAAAAAGAACGCGCCTATCAAGGACTTCCACGAGCGCCTGCAATCCTATGAGATTCCCAAAATGCTCTGTACCGAGCTGTCTGTCAGAAGCGACCGGCTTGAGGGCTTGAGCGGCTCTGGCCTGATTATCGTCAACCCACCCTACACGTTAAAGGATGAGCTGCACGTGATGCTGCCAGTGCTGAAGTCGATCATGGCGCAGGACCGATACGCCTCGCATCGCGCCTTCTGGCTGCGCGGCGAAGAATAGAGCATATCGCGCAAAAGTGTTCAGCGGTTTTGCGATAACGGCATGCGGCAGAAGACGGAGCTAAAGCGGAAGGAGCGAATCTGAAAGATCGCGGCACGCTCTAGAAACGCTACTTCTGCTGCAACCGTCTTTCCTCCCGCTCGGCGGCAGCAAGCTGTGAGCGTTCGAAGAACAGGATGACGAACAGCCCGATGACGAACGGGATGATCAGGTAGAGAAGGCGGAAGACGAGAAGTGCGGCGATGACGTCTGCCGGGTTCATATCCGGCAGGCCCATGACGAAGACGAGCTCTAGCACACCCAGCCCTCCCGGCGCATGCGAGATCAGTGCGGCGGAGAAGGAAATCAGGAAAATCCCCAGGATCACCATGAAGCCTGGGTTGCCCACCTCAGGTAGCGCGAAATAGATGATACCGGCCGCGCCGATCAATTCGATCGGCCCGATGACCAGCTGCTGCACAACGAGTTTCGGTACCGGGTAAAACAGTGTGAAAGAGCCGATCTTTAGCGGCTTCAGCTTCATCAGGCTGCCGAGAATGTAAAGCGCGACGATTGCGAGCAGCAGGATTCCGGTGGTGCGCGAGGCTTCCACAGGCAGGACATCGACGAAACGCTCGGTGATCTCCGGCTCATAAACCAGGATGAATCCGACCAGCATGATCGTGCCGATAAGGAAGGTAAAGGAGCAGAGCGCAACGAGAATTCCCACTTCCGCAGCGCTCAGCCCTTTGGAGGTATACGCGCGGTAGCGTACCACAGCACCGGAAAAGACCGACGCACCCACATTGTGGGAGAGGGCATAGGTGGTGAACGATGTCAAGGTGATGAAGAGCCAGCCGACCTTGCGTTTGAGGTGTTGCAAGGCGATGCGGTCGTAACCGGCAAGAGCTGCATATGCAACCAGCGTACAGAGCCCCGACATGAGCCAGTGATGCGTATTGATGGCAATCAGGCTATCCCATACATCATCGAGCGAGAGATGGCGCAGTTCCTTATAAAGCAGCCACACGGAAAAGCAGATCGTCGCAATCCCGATGACAGGCCAGAGATACTTTTTCATTTTCATGCGGACATGCCCAGGCTCAATCCTCCCTCCGGCAGATGCATTACGCCGGATTCGATAAGCTTATTCACTATACCAACTCCGGTTCAACACGAAGGATGCCGCAGAGATGATTTTTTGGCAGTCTATTTGCCATAGGGGGAAGATGATATAAAACCCGAAACCCGTTCAACACATCGTCATCCTTGCCAGAAAGACACCGTCCTCGATGAAACAGTATTTCGGTTTTATCGCACTTGGCGCCCTGTCACTGGCAGCAGTTGGGTGGCTTATCCTCGGCCAACCTCAGCCTGCACCCGGTCCTGTGGCGCAAGGAACTGAAACCCGCCCATCGCCGAACTCAAGCACAAAAACAGAAACCTCAGAATCCGGTTTTGATTTCTATGTACTCTCGCTCTCCTGGTCTCCGGCCTTCTGCGCCAGTGACGCTGGACGCAATAGCCATCAGCAATGCGGCGCGGATCGGAAGTTCGGTTTTGTGGTTCACGGGCTTTGGCCGCAAAACGCTCAAAGCTATCCGGAATTCTGCGGGGCCGACAAACAGGAGCGCGTTCCTGACAACCTCGGGCGAAGCATGTTCGATATCATGCCGTCCATGGGGCTCATCGGCCATCAATGGCGCAAGCACGGCAGTTGCAGCGGCCTGACCCAGAAACAATATTTCGATAAGACCCGTCATGCTTATGATCGCATCAAGCTCCCCGCCGACATCTCGACCGGCGATCAGAGCAAGCGGCTTTCCGCCGACGCCATAGAGACCGCTTTTGTGAATGCCAATCCGGGCATGACAAAGGGTGGTATCGCCATCAGTTGCGACGGACCGCGACTGGAGGAAGTGCGGATCTGCCTGTCAAAGGATCTGTCCTTCCGCGACTGCCCTGAGGTCGATCGCCAGGGTTGCCGGTCAAACGTCGCAGAGATTATCCCCATCCGTTAGTGAAACAGGAAAAATGCAATGGAACTGCTATTTGCTCCGGCCTCCCCTTATTCCGCCAAGGTGCGCATGGCGGCGCGCTATCTTGATATCGGCATCACCGATGTTCGCGTTGACACCAATGCAGAGCCAGCAACGTTGATCGACAACAATCCGCTCGGCAAGATCCCCGTGCTCTTGCACGAGGGTGGCTCCGTCTATGACAGCGTGGCGATCATGCATTATCTCGATCGCGTTTCCCGTGGAAAGCTCTATCCTAAGAAACATACCAAGCGCACCGAAGCCGAGATCCTCGAAGCCCTTTGCGACGGTGTGATGGACTGCCTGCTGGCGATCGTCTACGAAAAACGCTTCCGACCGGAGGAGAAGGTCCAACAGGAGTGGATCGATAAGCAATGGCGCAAGGTGGTGAAAGCGCTTGATTACCTGAACGATAATCTGCCGAAGACCGGCAAGAAATTGCATGGTGGCCACTTCGCACTGGCTGCGATGATCGGCTATCTCGATCTGCGCTTCTCTGGGCAATGGGCGGATGGCCGCAAGCGGCTAGCGGATTGGCCGGAAAAGTTCGGCAAGAAGTTCAAGCAATACACGGAGCTAAAGTCCGCTGGCTGATCGTGGAGTTTTCCTTGGTATAAAAACAGAAAAGCCGGGGCGCGAACCCCGGCTTTTCCGCATTATGCCTGACTGATCAGAACTTGACGCCAATACCGGCCTTGACGCTGTGGTCATCGAAGCCGCGCGAGACGTTGCCACCGTTGATGGCGAAGTCCTTGTCCTGGTAATCAGTGTAACGATACTCAAGACGTGCCGTGATGTTGTCGGTGACGAGAGCTTCAACACCGGCACCAACCGTGTAGCCGAGAGCCGTCTTGTCGTCCTTGCTGCCGGTGACAGTGTCACGCAGTTCGTTGTTCGATACTGCAAGACCACCCGTACCATAGATCAGGAAGGGGTTCATGTCGTAACCGACGCGAGCGCGCAACGAGCCATTGAGCTTCTGCTTGCCCTGAAGGTTGCCGCCGGCAGAGCCCTTTTCATCGCCATAAGCGAGATCGGCTTCACCACCGTATACGATCTGGCCGTTCTGCCAGTTGTAACCGCCGTAAACGCCGCCGCCGAAACCGTCAGCATCGCGACCGTTGTTGCTGCCGCTGAAACGACCCCAGTCGTAGTTCACGGTACCACCGAGATATGCGCCAGACCAATCCTTGATCGGTGCGGGCTGCTCAACTGCGACCGGCGCCTGCGGAACTTCATTTACCGCATCGGCTGCCTGTGCTGCCGAGAAAGCTGCCGCGGCCATGGTAGAAGCCAAAAGTGTTGCAACGATAGTACGCATGCCATTCTCCTTTTCAAACCCGCGGGGGCACTCAAACACTCGGTCCCAACGCGGTACAAAACAGTTAGTTCCCTGCCCGTCTGGAAATGCAAAATGATAGGGGAATGAGGAAATCACAGAGCCAAAATGTGAATTGATTGAGGCACAGCCGTGACGGAAATTGGACGTTGCCAAAAGGACACAGAAATCTATTAAGGATAACGGATCGTTAATTTAAGCAAAGCGCGTTTTTACTTGTGTTTACATCAAATTAAGCTGGCAAAACTCGTGCCTGATAAATCTGTATAACGCCATTCGGATGTGGGCAAACCTCACGGTTTCGATTTATATCTACAGGTAAATGTGGAATAAGCAGAGCACGGGTCCGCTTTGACAGAGACTATACCGAAGACCGTCTTGATCACGGGCGCAGCGCGCCGCATCGGCAAAGCCATCGCCGATTACCTTGCTTGCGAAGGGTTTGCGGTGGCGATCCACGCACGCTCTTCTTTGGCCGAAGCCGAAGAGTTCGCTAACGATTTACGGCGAAAAGGTGGCAAAGCGGTCGTCTTACAGGCCGACCTCATGGATTGCGCCTCCACCGCCGAATTGATGGAAAAGGCAACAAAAGCCCTTGGACCCGTGGGTGTTCTCGTCAACAACGCCTCTGTTTTTCATAAAGACGAGGCCGAAACCTTCGACGCCGAGACCTTCGACGCGCATTTTGCCGTACATGTGCGCGCGCCGTCTATCCTCTCAGCCGCATTTGCAAAGCAACTGCCGCAAAAGCATTCCGGTCTGATCGTCAACATCATCGACCAACGCGTGTTGGCGCTCAATCCGCGGTTCTATTCCTACACATTGTCCAAGGCAGCGCTTTGGGCCGCAACGCAAACACTGGCGCAGAGCTTTGCGCCACGTATCCGGGTCAATGCCATCGGCCCCGGCCCGACGTTTAAAAATGAGAGACAAAGCCCCGAGGACTTTCAGGCGCAGGTCGACGCCCTTATATTGAAGACAGGTCCGAAGCCCGACGAGTTCGGGCGGACGATTCGCTTTCTTTACGACACCCCCTCGATGACCGGCCAGATGATCGCACTCGACGGGGGCCAGCACCTTGGCTGGGAAACCCCGGACGTGGCGGAGATTAATGAATGAACGGAAAGAAGCTGCCGGATGGCGGTGTTCTCTTCGATGAAACCGACGACGATGAAGACGATATTGCACCGTCCAACGGCGAGACCGCCGGGGAGCGGGACAATGCAGGTATCGACTGGAACGCCGGATGGAAGAACGAGTCCGGCTTGAAGGGCATGGATCTGATCGGCGAGTTCGTCAAACACCTGCCGAACAATCCCGGCGTCTATCGCATGTTCAACGAGGCTGGCGATGTTCTTTATGTGGGCAAGGCGCGCTCGCTGAAGAAGCGTGTCAGCAACTATGCGCAGGGCCGGGTGCATTCCAACCGCATCGGCCAGATGGTGCGGCTGACGACTCACATGGAATTCGTCACAACTCGTACCGAAACTGAAGCCCTGCTGCTGGAAGCCAATCTCATCAAGCGCTTTCGTCCGCGCTTCAACGTGCTTCTGCGCGACGACAAGTCATTTCCCTACATTCTGATCACTGCCGACAACCGCGCGCCCGCCATCTTCAAACATCGCGGTGCGAGAGCGCGCAAGGGCGCCTATTTCGGTCCCTTCGCCTCTGCCGGTGCTGTCGGTCGGACCATCAACTCACTACAGCGTGCCTTTCTGATCCGCACCTGCACCGACAGCGTGTTCGAGAGCCGTACGCGGCCTTGCCTGCTCTACCAAATCAAGCGCTGCTCCGGCCCTTGCACCCACGAGGTCAGCGATGAGGCTTATGCAGAGCTCGTACAGGAAGCCAAGGACTTCCTCTCTGGAAAAAGCCAGAGCGTGAAATCCACCATCGCCCGACAGATGAACGAGGCCTCGGAAGATCTCGATTTCGAACGCGCCGCCGTTTATCGCGACAGGCTGGCCGCATTATCGCATGTGCAAAGCCACCAGGGCATCAACCCTGCAGGCATCGACGAGGCGGACGTCTTCGCCATCCATCACGAAGGTGGTGTTTCCTGTATTCAGGTCTTCTTCTTCCGCACAGGACAGAACTGGGGCAACCGCGCCTATTTCCCCAAGGCCGATCCGTCTTTGCCGGGCTCGGAAATTTTGAATGCATTCCTCGCCCAGTTCTACGATGACAAACCGGTGCCAAGACAGATCCTCTTGTCTGAAAGCGTAGACGAGCAGGAATTGCTGGCGGCAGCCTTTAGCGAAAAGGCCGGGCACAAGGTCGTGCTTTCAGTGCCGCAGCGCGGAGAAAAGAAGGATGTCATTGACCATGTACTCGGCAATGCGCGCGAAGCCCATGGGCGCAAGCTTGCCGAGACCTCGTCCCAGGCACGTCTTTTGAAGGGCTTTGCCGAGACGTTCGGTCTGACCCAGATCCCGCGCCGTATCGAGATTTACGATAACTCCCATATCATGGGCACCAACGCGGTAGGCGGCATGGTGGTGGCCGGGCCAGACGGCTTCGTCAAAAACCAGTATCGCAAGTTCAACATCAAATCGACTGACATCACGCCGGGCGACGACTTCGGCATGATGCGGGAAGTGATGACGCGTCGCTTTTCGAGGTTGCTCAAGGAAGAGGGCAAACCCGACCGCAGTCAGCCGGTTTCGCCGGAGGATGCAGCAGATATGCCCTTCCCGACCTGGCCGGATGTCATTCTGATTGACGGCGGTCAAGGACAGATGACGGCAGTGCGTTCCATTCTCGACGAACTCGGCATCCGTGACTGTGTGACAGCGATCGGCGTTGCCAAGGGCGTTGACCGCGATGCAGGACGCGAGCGCTTCTTTACCGATACGCGCAGCGACTTTTCGCTGCCGCCGCGCGATCCCGTTCTTTACTTCGTCCAGCGCCTGCGCGACGAGGCGCACCGTTTCGCCATCGGTTCGCACCGGGCGCGGCGCAAGAAGGAGATGATCAAGAATCCTCTCGATGAGGTCAGCGGCATCGGACCGGGTAGAAAGCGTGCGCTTCTCCAGCATTTTGGCACCGCCAAAGCCGTCTCCCGCGCAGCGCTCAGTGACCTGATGGCCGTGGGAGGCATTTCAGAAACTGTTGCAAAACAGATTTACAATCACTTCCACGAGAGCGGCCGCGAGTGACCGGGCGGCTTTTGCCGCCGCCCGCTAAAAAAACACAAAGAGGTGTTGACGCTTCCACCTCGGAGCGTCATCAACGCTTTGATATCGATAGACAGGTTTTCCATGGCTTCGCGTACCTACAACATCCCGAACCTTCTGACCTATGGCCGGATTCTGGCCGTACCGGTCATCGTTTTGTGTTTCTTCGTGGAAGGAAAACTTGAGAGTTCGGATTTTGCACGATGGACCGCGCTGTGGCTTTTCATCATCGCCTCCATCACCGATTTTCTTGATGGTTATCTGGCGCGTATCTGGAACCAGACGTCCAATATCGGCCGCATGCTGGACCCAATTGCCGACAAGTTGTTGATTGCCTCGATCCTGTTGCTTCTGGCGGCAGACGGAACCATTGCCGGCTGGTCGCTTTGGGCGGCGATCACCATCCTCTGCCGTGAAATCCTGGTGTCGGGACTCCGCGAATATCTCGCTGCGTTGAAGGTTTCGGTGCCTGTGACGCGCATCGCCAAATGGAAAACGACGATTCAGATGGTGGCTATCGCCTTCCTTCTAGCGGGCCCGGCAGGCGATACGATCCTGCCCCACACCACCGAAATCGGCATTGGCTTGCTGTGGATAGCCGCGGCGCTTACGATCTATACCGGCTACGATTACTTCAAGGCGGGGCTGCGCCACATCGTGGATGAAGAGTGATGACCCATGTCGTTTACTTTGCCTGGGTGCGTGAGAAGATAGGGAAGTCGGAAGAGGATATCGATATCCCCGCTGAGGTGAACACCGCGCGCGAGCTGATCCATTACCTGAAAAGCCTTGGCGAAGAATACGAAGCTGCGTTCGAATATCCGAATGTCATTCGTGTCGCGGTCAATCAGGAACATATCGAACATCACGAAAGCATTATCGGCGCGCGCGAAATCGGTATCTTCCCGCCCATGACGGGTGGCTGATCAATGGGTGTTACCCCGACCATCCGCGTGCAGGCCCAAGACTTCGACACCGCGGCGGAAGCCAAACTGCTCAGCAGCAACGACGCTGGGATCGGCGCCCTCGTTACCTTCACGGGTCTCTGCCGCGATGAAGGTGGCGCTCTATCTGCGCTGGAGCTGGAACATTATCCCGGCATGGCGGAAGCGGAAATGATGCGCATCGCCACGCTCGCCATAGAGCGCTTTGACCTTCGAGGACTGACCGTCATCCATCGCTATGGCAAGATCACCACCGGCGACAATATCGTCCTTGTCATCGCTGCCTCGTCCCACCGCCAAGCCGCCTTTGACGGCGCCAATTTCGTCATGGACTATCTGAAGACCGCCGCCCCCTTCTGGAAGAAGGAGCACGCGACGGATGGGACTGCGGGCACTTGGGTGTCGGCAAAAGACGCCGATGAGAGCGCCAAGGAAAAGTGGCGTTAAAGATCTCGCCCCCCCAAGTCTCATCACACCCCCCGGGTCATCACTTGGAACTGTCTCAGACTTCGCAGATGACAAGCCTGAGACGTGACTGCTGGCGGTTTGAGCTGCTCCCTACTTCGCCACCCTGAGCAAGCGTAGCGCATTCATCGTCACAAGCACCGTTGCGCCCGTATCTGCAAGGATTGCCGGCCACAGACCTGTGACGCCGATGATGGTGGTCACGAGGAAGACAGCCTTAAGACCGAGCGAGATCGCAATATTCTGATAGATGTTGCGCATCGTGCGTCTGGAAAGATCGATCATCCTCGCCACATCGCCAACTCGGCCATGCAGGATCGCTGCATCCGCTGTTTCCAGCGCCACATCCGTTCCGCCACCCATGGCGATGCCGACATCGGCAGCAGCAAGAGCGGGCGCATCATTGATGCCATCTCCAACCTTGCCGACAACAAAGCCCTGGCCCTTCAATTCACCGACGATACGCTGTTTGTCTTCCGGCAGAAGGTCAGCACGCACTTCGATGCCGAGCGCTTTGCCGATAGCACTTGCCGTGCGAGCATTATCGCCCGTCAGCATGACGACCTTGACGCCCGCATCCTCCAGCGCCTTCAGACCATCCGCGGCATCCGCACGTGGCTCATCGCGCATGGCGATTGCACCCGCAAGCTTGCCATCCACAATGAGCACCGACACTGTCTTGCCTTCATCATTGAGTGCCGTGATGGTGTTCTGGTGCGCGAGTGGAATATCGACCAGCGCGGATGCGGCTTTCGGCGATACAAGAAAGACCGAGTGTCCTTCCACGGTTGCCGAGACGCCCTTGCCGCCCAGCGCCTTGGCCTCACTCACGGACGGCACCACGATCTGGCTTACCGATGCCTTTTCCAAGATGGCAATCCCAAGCGGATGGCTGGAGCCCGTTTCGAGCGCGGCGGCCAGACGCAGGATCTCAATTTCTGACAACTCGAACGATACGATCTCCGTGACCTTAGGCTTGCCTTCCGTCAGCGTACCCGTCTTGTCGAGCGCCACCGCCGTCAAGCGGCCGAGCCCTTCCAGGACAGACCCGCCTTTCAACAACAAACCTCGGCGAGCGCCCGCCGAGAGCGAGGCGGCGATGGCGGCAGGGGTAGAGATAACCAGTGCGCAAGGGCAGCCGATCAGGAGAATAGCGAGCCCTTTATAGATCCACTCATCCCAATTCGCCCCCCAGAGAAGCGGCGGTGTAAGGGCCACAAGTGCTGCGACGGCCACGACGCCCGGCGTATAATATTTAGAGAAGCGATCGATGAAGCGTTCGGTTGGCGCTTTGCTTTCCTGCGCCTCCTCCACCAGCTTAACCACGCGTGCGATGGTGTTATCGGCAGCGGCTGCCGTGACACGGACCCGCAATACGGCATCGCCATTGACCGTTCCAGCGAACACGCTGTCATCGGCATTCTTTTGAACCGGTACGCTCTCACCCGTGACTGGAGCCTCGTTGATGGCGCTATCGCCAGACACGATGACACCGTCTGCCGATATGCGATCACCCGGACGAACGAGGATAATCGCGCCGATCTGCAGGCTTTCGGCTGGCACCTCATTGGTTTTGCCCGCCTCTTCCAGCAATGCAGTTTTCGGAACCAGAGCGGAGAGAGACTTGATGCTGTCACGAGCCTTTCCGGCTGCCACACCTTCCAGCAATTCGCCCACCAAAAAAAGGAAGACGACAGCCGCCGCCTCTTCCGTGGCGTTGATCGCCAGCGCGCCGACGGCAGCAATGGTCATCAGCATTTCAATAGAGAAAGGCGTGCCGGCAAGCGCTGCCATGACGGCTCGGCGCGCAATCGGCACCAAGCCAACCAGCATGGCTGCGGCGAAAGCATAAAGCTGGATGGGCGGCACAAGATGACCGATCACATAAGCCGTGACCAGCGAAGCACCCGCCAACAGCATTGCGCGGCCTTTCTTGCCCTTCCACCATGGGCCTTCGCTCGCCCCATGGTCGTGGCCATGCAATCCCTCTACAGCGGCGGCACGATCGATATGATCGTGCTTGCCATGTTCACGGCTATCGTGGTCGTGAACCTGACCGCAATGCGTATGATCCTCGTCATCCGCATGATCATGCGCATGACCGCCACAGCAGGCCTTATGACGATCCGGCGTTGTCATATTACCAGCTTGGCCTGCCACCAAGCGCTCTACAGAATAGCCAAGACCACGAACCTTCTTCCCGATGGCGTCAAGATCGCTCGTCTGATCGTGGCGAATGCTCATCGTTCCCGCGGTGACCGAAACCAAGACATCTTCCACGCCCTTCATCCGCCGAACGGCTGTATCGATCTTGCTCGCGCAAGATGCGCAATCCATGCCGCCGATCCGAAATCTGGTCTGTAAGTCAGTGCTCATCCGATGGGTCCCTTTCATGCTGCACACGTCTTACGACCTCTAGCCACTAGAGCTACAAGAGCAAAAATGAGATTTATGCGCAGCATTCGTTGCAGAGCGCGCCGCACATACAGGAGCGAGGGAACGGAAGAGATTCAATCGGACCTTTCCGCCCCGTCATTTTTCGTTAGATTGTTCGGTGATCAGACTATCGGCATGTCCTCCCTCCCGCCGATATGCCGAGAGAGAGCGATGCCCAGCCAATCCACCGGACTTCTTTACGCCCTTGGGGCATTCACAATATTTGCCGTGCAGGATGGCATTTCCAAACATCTCGGCCAGTACTATCCGCCCGTCTTCGTCGTGATGGTGCGATACTGGGCGTTTGCGGTCTTTGCCGTCATCCTCGCCGCACGCTCTCGCGACGGGCTGAAGGCGACCATGCAGTCCAAACGGCTTTGGTTGCAGATCAGCCGGGGTGTGCTGCTGGCCGCCCAGATCGTTCTTTCGATCTTTTCGTTCAAGCTGGTGGGCCTTGCCCACACCCATTCGATCTTTGCCTGCATTCCTCTGATCGTCGCGGCACTATCGGTGCCGATGTTGGGCGAAAAAGTGGGGTGGCGACGATGGTGTGCCATCCTCGTCGGCTTTGCCGGTGTTTTGATCATCATCAATCCCGGCGAAACCGGCATCGACCTGACGCTGCTCTTGACCTTTGTCGCCGCGTTCATGCTGGCGCTCTACAGTGTCCTGACCCGGCTTGCCAGCCGCGACGATACGTCGATGACCAGCTTCTTTTACACAGGCGTCGCCGGCGCGGTAGCGCTGACCTTCGTTGGCCCGTTCTATTGGGTCAATATGGCGCCGCATGACTGGCTTTGGATGCTTGCACTCTGTATCACTGGCATGAGCGGCCACTACTTGCTGATCCGAGCCTTCGAAGTGGCCAATGCGGCAACGGTGCAGCCCTTCTCCTACTATCAGCTTGTGCTGGTCTCCATCGTCGGCGTTACGATCTATGGCGAGGTGTTGACCGCCCATATGGTCGTCGGCGCCATCATCGTTATCGCAGCCGGTCTCTTCACCATCTGGCGCGAGCAACTCACCGCCAGAAAACGCCGACTTCAAGGACTATGACAGTGCGGCCTGCTTGTTCGTATCAGTGACGGACATCGCCGCTTCGCATCGAAGCAGCATGCCATAAAGATCGCGCGGCTCGTCCGGATCGGCGAGAAGGTCCAGTTCATCGAACAGGCCGGTTTCCATCAGTTTGGAGCGCACATAGCGCAGCGCTGAAAAGTCCTCGATGGCAAAGCCGACACTATCGAAAAGCGTGATCTGTCGCTCATCTGTGCGACCGGCAGTCCTGCCCGCCACAACCTGCCACAGTTCAACGACCGGATGATCCACGTCCAGTTGCTGGATTTCGCCCTCGATGCGAGTCTGCGGCGGATACTCGACGAAGATATCCGAGCGCAGCAGAATATCGCGGTGTAATTCCGTCTTGCCGGGACAATCGCCCCCAATTGCGTTGATGTGAACCCCCGGGCCGACCATATTATCCGTCAAGATCGTGGCATACTGCTTATCTGCGGTAACCGTGGTGATAATATCGGCGCCCTCGACAGCCTGCTCGGCACTGTCACAGATCGTGATCGAGAAGCCCAACCCGCGTAGATTGGCCTCGCATTTGCGGCTGGCATAGAGGTCGATGTCATAAAGTCGCAAATGATCTATACCGAGAATTGCCTTGAACGCGCGCGCCTGAAACTCGCTCTGTGCACCATTGCCGATGATGGCCATGGACCGCGCATCCGCTCTTGCCAGATGCCTTGCGGCAACCGCCGAGGTGGCAGCCGTTCTAAGCGCTGTCAGGATCGTCATCTCGGACAGGAGCATCGGGTAGCCGTTGCCGACATCGGAAAGAACGCCGAAAGCCGTAACCGTCTGGCGACCCTCACGGGCGTTCTTCGGATGGCCGTTCACATATTTGAAGCCGTAAAGCGTGCCATCACTCGTCGGCATAAGCTCGATCACGCCCTCGCGTGAGTGAGAGGCAACACGTGGTGTCTTGTCGAAGCTCTCCCACCGCAGAAAATCCTCTTCGATGACGTCCGCGAGTTCACGCAGGAAGGTATCGATACCCACTTTCAGCACCAGCCTCATCATATGGTCGACGCTGACGAAGGGAACGACGTTGAGTTTTGCCATAGCGGTCATGATCCTCTCCTCCTCACCCTGCACGCGTGGGCCGATCGAGAACACGCTTGCCCATCAGGCTTGCGGTCAAATCCACCATAAGGGTTGCGGTGCGCCCACGCTCATCCAGAAACGGGTTGAGCTCGACGAGATCGAGGCTGCTGACGAGACCACTATCGTGCAACATCTCCATCACCAGATGCGCCTCGCGGAAGGTCGCCCCGCCGGGCACCGTGGTGCCAACTGCTGGCGCAATCGACGGATCTAGAAAATCGACATCGAAGCTGACATGCAGCATCCCGTTGGCAGCCTCGACCCTGGCAAGGAAATCTCTGAGCAGGACCGCCACGCCATGCTCGTCGATCATGCGCATGTCATGCACTGTAACACCGGAATCCTTGAGCGCCGCGCGCTCGGCCGGATCGACGCTTCGAATTCCGATCATGCAGACATTGCCCGGATCGACGGGGTGTGTGAGCGGCGGGAAATACCCTTCAAAACCAGTTCTGCCGGTGTAATAGGCGACAGGTGTGCCATGCAGATTACCGCTACGTGTCGTTTCAAGCGTATGAAAATCGGTATGCGCATCCAGCCAAAGAACGAAGAGCGGACGTCCTTGCTCGGTAGACCGGCGCGATAGCCCGGCAACCGTGCCGGCAGAAAGCGCGTGGTCGCCGCCCAGGAAAATCGGCATGGCGTCCGCGCTTTCCCGATAGGCAGTTTCAATCAGCGTTTCGGTCCAGGCGACTGTTTCAGACAAATGATGTACGGCCGCGTTCGGATGCTGAAGATCGCGCAACGGTGCGGGCGCCACATTGCCAAGATCGGTAACATCATGCCCAAGCTCCTCAAGCGCGGCTTTCAAGCCAGCAATGCGCAAGGCGCTCGGTCCCATCTCGCATCCCAACTGCCCTGCACCAATCTGCAGAGGCACTCCGATCAACTTGCAGTTCATCGCTATCTCCAGCTTTCGAAACCTTGAGACATGACACCACATCAAGGTGGCAGAATGAACAGCACTGATTGGCAAATTTCTCCAATTGGCTTATCATTATGTTCAATGAACCTGCCATATAAGGCTATCCGTATGGATCATCTCGACGAAAAGCTCATCACCCTTCTGCGCCACAACGGCAGACGAAGTATATCGGACCTTGCGGTTGAAACCGGCGCTTCGCGCGCCACCATACGCGCCAGAATGGAAAAGCTGGAGCAAAACGGCGCGATCATCGGCTACACCGTGATCCTTCGGGCGGATGCAGTAGCGAATGCAGTAAGCGGCATTATGATGATAGAGATCGAGGGCCACGTCACCGACCGCGTCATCCGCGCCCTTGGCGGCATCTCAGAGGTTTCCGAAATCCATTCCACCAACGGGCGATGGGATCTGATCGTCGAACTGAGCGCGGCAACGCTAAGCGAATTCGACGCTGTGCTGCGCCGCATACGCCTTGTTCCCGGCATCACCGGCAGCGAGACCAGCCTGATCCTTTCGACACAAAGGTCCACGAAAGCAAGGCTTTGATACGGCCGAAGAATAAGCTTTGGGAAAAATGCATTTTTCGGCTTGCATAGCCAACCAAATCATCTATATGACGACCCACCAAACGAAAGCGCCCGGCGCTCTTCGAAGTTGGGGAATAGTTCAATGGTAGAACAGCGGACTCTGACTCCGTCGATCTTGGTTCGAATCCAGGTTCCCCAGCCAATTCTCCCTAAAAGCCCTTAATTCCTTGATTTTCCAGTCGTGCCGGATATCGTTTTGGCATCATTGGCGACCTGATGCCCAAAACTGGTGCCCAGAGGTGATGCCCACGCACGCTGCCGCGAATGCCGACAACCCGTCAGCGTTCGATCTGGACCACCTCGCTCGGTTTGGAGAGGAATTGACAAAAGAGGTGCAAGAAAGGTTGGCGGCTGCCCAAGCGCGGCAGAAACCGAAGATGACCCCTGACGAGCTTTTCCTCGCGCTCGCAAAGAGGGGCTTTGAGGAAGATGTGGTTGTTGGCACAGCCGCACTTCCGGTTGAGGAATACACTCGCGCCTTGAAGTCCCATGAGGACGAGGCGTTTTCGGATATAATCAACGGCCTGCGCCAATATCTCACCGTCGGCAATCCGAACGAATATCTCCATACCATCCTCGACAAGGCAGCGGTCGCCTTGCGCCAAATCGCGGGCGAAAGTGCCATCAATAAACGCCGCGCCATGCGCCTTGGGATCATCCAGCGTCTCGATGCGAGAGAACAAGCGGCAGCCCAAGCCAAGGTGGCGGCTGAGATTGCGGCGCAAGTCTCACATAGGCCGGAGATAATCAGCATCACCACAATCCCGGCGTCCGCCCCGTCAGATAGCCCGCCCCCGCCAGCAAAAGAGTCACGAGCACGGCGACAATCGCGAAACGGCCGTGAGCGCCAGCCTTAATGCCGAGGATTTCGAGGAAGAGAGAATCATTGGGTTCCATAGCCGGTCCTTTCACCAAAAGAATAAAGTGAAGAACATCGGGCTGCTTGCTGCGCAAAATATCATATCTTGGACGCGCCACAAGGGGTTATACCGAGTCGGCGCCGAGGCTGGTACAGGACTCGGCCCACCTGCACACTTGAAACTGCTGTCAAATTTATTTTCGAGTCTGCTAAGCCGTTTAAACTCTGAGCTTCAGAGGCACCTTCAGCGTCCGTTGTCCAGCGGCGCTACTCACCAGCGCGATTTGCTATAGCTCTTTTGCGGCAGCGTGAAAGTTCTTGCACAGGCAGAGGGGTCGGGATGGAGATTCTCTCGTGCAGTCAAGCGCATTTTTCAGCGCGGCGACATCATAGAGAACGCGCGTCACTTCGAGGAGATTCGCCCAAGAGCTGGAAAACGCCTCGAAGGCCTTCTGCGCGAACGCAAGACGACGACAAAACCAGATCGGTCCAATTGCCTCATGCTCTTCCGCGAAGAAGTCCGATGATTTGCCTCTATGATTGATATTGGGGCGCCAGCGGTCATCACGTGGCGATTGCCAGACGCCGTCTTTACCGCCAAAAGCGGATATTATTTCCGTTCCGCGCCCCATATTGACTGATGCCCAAAGCCAGGGCAAGAAGGTGGCATCCACGGTCGCTCGCGGCAGGAAAACAGAGGGAATTTCAAGGGCATTTCTATAAGCCTCTGAAATCATGTGAGAATCCAGGTCTCCCAGGCAGGCCAGTTTGGTCGGATTTTCCAATCCAAATCTGCGAACATCTCCCGCATAAAAAAGCGACGCCTTATCAATAACTTGCGCGATCGCGGCCGCTTTTATCTATGCGACCTGTCGTGTTCGCAGCAGGCTAGAATATTGGCTGGGGACCCACACTGATAGTATCAAAGCTGCACCCCGCGGGTGAGTGCGCCATCGACCACCAGGTTCGTGCCGTAGATGAAACTTGCCGCGGGACTGGCAAGAAACGCAACAGCATTGGCGATCTCCTGCGGCGTTGCCATGCGCCCTGTCGGGTTCAATGCCAGTGACGCGGCAAACAACTCCGGATTGTTCTTCTCGATAGTCTCCCACACACCGCCTGCGAAATAGGTATTGCCGGGAGACACCGTGTTGGCACGGATGCCCTTGGGCGCCAGCGAGTAGGCTAACCCTTGCGTGTAATGGGTCAGTGCGGCCTTGAAGGCACCATAGGGGCCGGCCGCGAAATCGATCTCCCGGCCCGAGACGGATGCAATCGTAACAATCGACGGTGCCTTGCTTTTTTCAAGATAGGGCATCGCCGCATTGATCAGCCTGACGGTGCCCATAATGTCCACGTCGAAGCCCTGCTTCCAGCTCTCCTCGTCATTGCCGATCGACAGCGCACTGACATTCGCGATGATGATATCTATGCCGCCAAAAAGAACGGCTGCCTGCCGCACCCAGGACGAGATGGCACGGCCGTCCGCGACATCGACGCAGCCACCCAGGGTAGCAATTCCTTTTTCCGAAAGACGCGCCGCGACAGTTTTTACCTCGTCGGCATTGCGGCTGCAGATCGCCACATCCGCCCCCTCCGAGGCCAGCGTTTCGGCAATCTTCAGCCCGATGCCACGCGTTCCACCCGTCACCACGGCCCGCAGGCCTTTCAAACCCAAATCCATCTGCTTCCCTTTTCTCGGCTGTCTCGCAGCGCCTATACGCGCATAGGATCCGCCCCTCTTTCGCAATGCGTCAAGACGGATTCGGCACACGAAAAAATTTGAAATGGGCTGCTTGACATAGCACCGGCAAACAGTCAGCTTAATTACGCGGCGCCAAGCAAAGATGCTTAAATTTGCGCCAAAACTGGGAAATCCGTCTCATTGCATGGCAACGGCGCCGCCTTCAGCGAAAGTTGAAAGGTCTAACATTGTGGCTGCCGGAACATGATCAGGGAATACCCCGTCGGACTGCTGTTTTCCACTACAGGCTCATACTCCACCGTTTGCAGATCGATGCTGAACGGCGCGAGGCTTGCCGTCGAACAGATCAACCAGGACCCGGACTTTGGCGTCAGGTTGATGCCGATCGAACGCAATCCCGGCTGCGATCTGGCGGCCTATGCCCCGGCGGTCGAAGAGATGATCGGCAAAGGGGTCAGGAACCTTGTCGGCTGCTACACATCGTCGAGCCGCAAGGAAGTCATTCCGGTCTTCGAAAAGCGCGACGCGCTTCTGTGGTACCCGACCCATTACGAAGGCTTCGAGAGTTCGGCCAACGTCATCTACACCGGTGCCGCACCGAACCACCACATGCTGCCGCTCGTCGATTATTTCACCCATCACATCGGGCGACGGGTGTTCTGCGTCGGATCCAACTATATCTGGGCCTGGGAAAGCAACCGCGTTCTGCGCGAGGAACTGGCGTTGCGGCGCGGCACCGTGGTCGGCGAGCGCTATCTCGCAGTAGGCGAGACGGATTTCGACAGCATCATCCAGTCGATCTTTACGGCGGATCCGGACATCGTCTTCAACTCGCTGATCGGCGAATCGGCCTACGCCTTCTTCCGCGCATTCCGCGCCGCCTGCAAGAAGCGCGGCATCGATCAGGCCGGACGTTACCCGGTGGCCAGCTGCAACCTGTCCGAACCGGAGCTGGAGAGCATCGGTCCGGATGCGGTGGCTGGCCATCTCAGTTCCAGCGTCTACTTTGCCTCGATCGATACGCGCGAAAACCGTCGCTTTGTCGACAGATACAACGCCGCCTTTGCCAACGAGAAGGTCCCGTCCGCTGAGGCGGAAGCCGCCTACACGGCCGTCATTCTGCTGGCACAGTCGCTTCGCGAGGCAGGCAGCGATTGCCTTCAGAGCGTCAAGTCCTGCGCTGCGCGGCAACGTTTCACGGCACCGCAGGGAGACGTTGCGATCGACCCTGCCACATTCCATGCGTATCTGACGCCGCGCATCGGGCGCTCCAGGCAGGATGGCCAGTTCGATATCGTCTACGATGCAGGGTGCCCCGTCGCACCCGATCCATACCTGATCAACTCCACATCCACGCTTGAGGCTGCGTCACGCCGCCCTACCCTGAGGATCGTGTCATGAGCTCCAACCGCTACGTACAGAATTTTCGCCAACGCCGAGCGCTTCTTCTGAGCAACGATCAGCGGGCAACGGAGACCCTGTCGACAATGATGACACGGCTCGGCATGGCATTCGAGCCACTGTCACCGGCACATGGCGAGTTCCGGACCATGCTGAAAGCCGCGGATTCACAGCGCGACGTGCTGTTCCTCGATGGTGATCTCAATCTTTTTCCGGAGATGGGCCAGGGCACGGAAACTGATCTGCCGCAGATCCCGGTCATCGGTCTGGTCGGCATCGAGGCGCCAAGTCGCTTGCGCACCCTGATGCAGTGCGGCTCGACCGCCTTCCTGTCCAAGCCTGTCCACAGCGGCTCGATCTTTTCCGCGCTCTACCTGGCCATCAACACATTCGAGCAGAAGGTAGATCTGCGCCTGTCGATCCAGGAGCTCGAAAGGCGCCGACGGTATCGCCGATACGTCGTCAAGGCGGTGACGATGGTCATGAAAACTCATTCCCTCGACGATGAGGGAGCGTTCGCCGTGCTCCGGAAGGAGAGCATGCGCGCACGTCTCAGCCTGGAAGCCTATTGTGTAGGCGTCGTCCAACGAAGCACGGCGCAAACCATTGACGACAAGGAACCTGACAAGAAGCAGGCCGTCGCCGACTAGCCACCCACCTCCATGGAGAACAGAATGATGAAGACGCTTAACGGCGCCATGACGGCGCTTGGCATGATTTTGCTTTGCTCCAGTGCGGCGAACGCCCAGGAGCCGATAAAACTCGGCGTACTCGAAGACCAGTCCGGCGACTTTGCTGCCGCCACGATCGGCAAGGTCCACGGCATCGAGCTGGCAGCCGAAGAGATCAACGCAGCGGGCGGCATTGCCGGCCGACCTTTGGAACTGGTGATCTACGACACCCAGTCCGACAACACACGCTATCAGGAATTCATGCGCCGCGTGCTTCAGCGCGATAAGGTGGACGCGGTCTTCGCCGGTTTCTCATCCGCCTCCCGCGAGGCCTACCGGCCGATCGTCAACCAGTTCGATGCGCTTGCCTTCTACAACAACCAGTATGAAGGCGGTGTCTGCGACGCCAACATGATTGTCACCGGCGCAGTCCCGGAACAGCAATTTTCGACCCTTCTGCCCTACATGATGGAGACCTACGGCAAGAAGGTCTACACCATCGCCGCCGACTACAATTTCGGCCAGATCTCGGCCGAATGGGTGCGCAACATCGTCAAGGAAAATGGCGGGGAAATGGTCGGCGAGGAATTCATCCCGCTCGGCGTCTCGCAGTTCTCGCAGACCATCCAGAACATCCAGGCCGCCAAGCCGGACTTCATCGTGACGCTTCTGGTCGGCACCGCCCAAGCCTCCTATTACGAGCAGGCGGCCGCCGCGAACGTGAACCTGCCGATGGGGTCGTCCGTCAATGTCGGCCAGGGTTACGAGCATAAGCGCTTCAAGCCGCCGAGCCTCGCCAACATGTATGCCACGGTCAATTGGATCGAGGAGGTCGATAACCCAGCATCGAAGGCCTTCGTCGAGAAGTGGCACAAGAAGTTCCCGAACGAGCCCTATATCAACCAGGAAGCGGAAAACTCTTATCTCGCCCTCCAGCTTTACAAGCAGATGGTCGAGCGGGCCGGCGGATCGACCAAGAAGGACGACCTGCGCAAGGTCATCGCCCAGGGTGACGTCTGCTACGACGCGCCGGAAGGCAAGGTCTGCCTTGACCCGAAGAGCCAGCACATGTCGCACACGATCTACCTGGCCAAGGTCAATCACGACCACTCGATCAGCTTCCCCAAGGTCTGGAACGACATCAAGCCCTACTGGCTGGGTGAGGCAGGCTGCGATCTGACGAAGAACGATCCAAGCGCACAGTATACCCCGTCCAGCCCGCCGCCGGCTGCAAACTAATCCTCATGCGGCCGGGCTCGGTCCGGCCGCATTTCTCAACGTTTCGCAGCCCCCATGCAGATGCAAGGAACGCCCTCGCCATGACCGTTCTCTTTTCTCTTTTCAGCTTTGCCTATCAGACAGGCGACGCCTTTGCCTTCTTGGTTCTCTCGGCCTGCGGGCTGGCGATCATCTTCGGCATGATGGGCGTGATCAATCTGGCCCATGGCGAATTCATCATGTGCGGCGCCTATGTCTGCTCTGCGGCGGCGCGGGCGGGCCTGCCGCTGCCGCTCGCCATTGTCTGCGGTGCGCTGGCTGCCGGCATGGCCGGAATGGTGATCGAGCGGATCATCATCCGCCCCCTTTATGACCGCCCTATGGATACGATCGTTGCCACTTGGGGCGTTTCGATGATCGTCACCCAGGGCACCCTGATCCTTCTCGGGTCCACCATGCAAGGGACCGGCACACCGTTCGGCAGCTTTGCCGTCGGCCCCTATTCCTATTCGATCTACCGTGTCGTGCTGATGGCGGCGGCGCTAGCAACACTCGGCCTGCTGTGGCTCGGCTTTACCAAGACCCGCTTCGGCGTGCTGGCAAGGGCCACGATCCAGGTCCCCCACATCGCCCAAGCCCTCGGCGTCAATACTGGCCTTGTCTACAGCCTCACCTTCGGCCTTGGCGCCGCATTGGCCGGCCTTGCCGGGGGACTTTACGCCCCGACCATGACCCTCGTACCCACGATGGGCGCAGCCTTCGTCGTCGAGGCATTCGTTACTGTTGTCGTCGGGGGCGCCGACATCTTCTTAGGCACCGCGCCTGCCGCCCTGATCCTCGGTGCGGTGAAGGCCGCGCTAACCTCCTGGCAGGGCCAGCTCGCCGGCCAGATCGGCCTCCTCGTCGCCGTCATCATCGTCATCCGCATCCTGCCGCGCGGTATTTCCGGCTGGATCCTTCGTGAGAGAGCCTGACACCCATGCAAAAAGCCAATCTCTTGTCGAATGCACTGAGGCTGTTGCAGGGACCGCAGACCTTCGGCCGCGGCAAACCATTCTGGACCGTGTTCGCGGTGGTCGTGGCCCTCGCCTGCGCCTACCCGCAGTTTGCCGACGGTTATGATGTCGGCAACAACGTCTATTTCTTCAACTGGGCATTCATGGCTCTCGGCCTCAGCCTGATCTGGGGCTATGGCGGCACCCTGAGCTTCGGCCAGACGGCTTTCTTCGGCGTCGCCGGTTACACATACGGAATCATCTCGATCAATTTCGGCGATGCCTACGGGCTGACGCTCTTTGCTTTGATCGCGTCCGTGGCGACAGCTGCGATGCTGGCGGCGGTTCTCGGCTACTTCCTGTTCTTCGGCCGCATCAGCGGCGTCTTCCTCGGCATCGTCACACTATCGGTTACACTGGTCCTGGAACGTTTCATGGCGCAGACCGCCGGTCCGGAATGGCAGATCGGAACTGCACGGCTGAACGGCTATAATGGCATGGGCGGAATGCCGTCGCTCACCATCCCGTGGTTCGACGGCGATGTCGTGCTCTTTCCCGACATCCAGCTCTATTACGTTACGCTGGGACTGCTGATCGTCTGCTATCTCGGCCTGCGCATTCTGGTGAACTCGCGCTTCGGCAATGTTCTGGTCGCCATTCGCGAAAATCCGCAACGGGCCGAAATGCTGGGCTATGACATTCGCGTCTATCAGCTCGTCACCTTCGTCATCGGCTCGGCGCTCGCCGGTGTCTCCGGCGTATTCTATACCTCCTGGGGCAACTATATCACGCCCGCCTCAATGGGCATGACGGCGGCAGCCCTGCCAATCGTCTGGGTTGCTGTCGGCGGTAGAGGTGACCTCACCACCACCCTGATCGGTACCGTAATCGTCCTCGCCGGGTTCCAGGCCCTGACCATCCATGGCAGCCAATATGCTCTGGTCGTGATGGGCGTGCTGCTGGTGCTGACCGTGCTGATCGCCCCGCGTGGCCTGATCTTCGGAATTTTTGCCCTTGCTTCGGGTCTGTTCAATCGCAAGCCAGCCGATCGCGGAGAACAGAAATGACTATTCTCGAGACACGCGACCTCAAAAAATGGTTCGGTGGCCTGCATGTAACGGGTGGCATCAACTTTGCCCTTAAGCAGGGTGAAATCCATTGCCTGATCGGCCCGAACGGCGCCGGCAAGAGCACCTTCTTCCGCCTGATACTCGGAGAGCATCTGCCGACCAGCGGCCAGATCCTCTACGAAGGCGCCGAGATCACCCGGGCGAAGCCGTTTGAACGCATCCGCCGGGGCATCAGCGTCAAGTTCCAGGTACCAGGCATATTCAAGGCGCTCAGCGTGCGACAGAACCTACAGATCGCTCTGCAGCATCATCGCCATCCCTCCGAACTCAATGACGAGATCGATCGGCTGCTCGACTTCCTAAAGCTGACGGAAGCTCGCACCCAGCTTGCCGGCAACCTGAGCCACGGCCAGAAGCAGTGGCTAGAGATCGGCATGGCGGTCGGGCTGAAACCTCGCCTCCTGCTGTTAGATGAACCGACGGCGGGTATGACCCCCGACGAGACGGCCGCGACCGGGGAAATGGTCCAGGCTCTCAACCGGGACGGCGTCACGGTGCTCGCCGTTGAACATGACATGGCCTTCGTCCGCCAGATTGCCCACAAGGTCACGGTCCTCCACTTCGGCAAGATCTTTGCGCAGGGCACGATCGACGAGATCGTCGCCGACGAGCGCGTGGCGGCCATTTATCTCGGAGACACCGCCCATGCGTAGCGAAGTGCTTCTCAATACGGTCGGCCTGTGGTCGGGCTATGGCGGAAAACCGGTTCTGCAAGGCATCGACATAGATGCCCGCGAGGGCGAGATCGTCGCGGTCATAGGCCGCAATGGCGTTGGAAAATCGACGCTTATGAAAAGCCTGATCGGCCTTCTTCCCCGCGACAAGGGCTCGGTTGTCTTCCGTGGCTCCGCAATCGACACGATACCGGCCTACAAACGGGCGCGGCTGGGCATCGGCTATGTGCCGCAGGGACGCGATGTCTTCCCGCGGCTGAGCGTCATCGAAAACCTGATGGTCGGTGAACAGATCAGCGGTAAACGTGCAACGGCAGACGACATCGAGAAAGTCTTTACCTATTTCCCGATCCTCAAGGAGCGCCGAAACCAGCCAGCCGGTACGATGTCCGGCGGTCAGCAGCAGCAACTTGCGATCGGCCGTGTGCTGATTGGCAAGCCGTCGCTGATCCTGCTCGACGAGCCGTCCGAAGGCATCCAACCGAACATCGTCCAGGAAATCGCCCGCATCATGGTTGAGCTCAATAGAACGACCGGCGTGACCGTCGTCTTCGTCGAGCAGAATATCGAGATGATCCGCGCGATGGCACAGCGCTGCTACGTCATCGACAAGGGGCGCATTACACACGAGATCATGCCGGAAACGTTGGAGGACCGCGATGCTGTCCGCCGCTATCTGGCCGTTTGATATCCGAAAACAGCAAATTGAGCGAATAAAGGAGCCCACCCATGAGCTGGTTCGACGAAACGATCATGGCCCGCAAGGGCGTCGCCAAGGGCAAGGTCGGCGAGACCTACAGCATTACCGAGGAGAGCCAAGGCAAGTACCACTACGTCTATGGTGCCTATGTCGATCCGGTGCTGACGGTCGATCCGGGTTCGGTGGTCTCGGCTGAAACCCACGATGCCTTCGAAGGGGCGATCAAACACGAGACGGACATCCCGTCCCAGATCCTGAATTTCCCTTTCCTCAACCCCCAGAATGGTCCCATCTATGTGAACGGCGCCGAAAAGGGCGATTGCCTCGCCGTCTACATCAAGAGCGTCGTGCCGCGCGGACCGCAACCGCGCGGAACCACCGTCATCATGCCGGAATTCGGCGGTCTGGTTCCGACAGCAGATACGGCGATGCTGACCGCGCCTCTCCCCGAGCGTGTCCGCAAGCTGCATGTCGATGCGCAGACAGGCGTGAAGTGGAGCGACAGGATCACGCTTCCCTATGAGCCCTTCATCGGCACGATCGGTACCGCACCGGAAATCGAAGCGATTTCCTCGCTCGTTCCCGACTACTATGGCGGCAACATGGACCTTCCGGACATCTGCCCCGATACGGTGATCTATCTGCCGGTGAACACCAAGGGTGCCTATCTCTACCTCGGGGATTGCCATGCCGCGCAGGGCGACGGCGAACTTTGTGGCGTTGCCATCGAGCATCCGACCGTGACCACCGTTCAAGTTGACCTGATCAAGGGCTGGACCATCAAGACACCACGCCTTGAGAACGACCGCTTCTACATGACGATCGGCTCGGCACGGCCGATGGAAGATGCGACCCGTAGCGCATACCGCGAGCTGATCCGCTGGATGGCTGCCGACTTTGGGTTCGACGAGATCGACGCCTACATGCTGCTGACCCAATGCGGTCGCGTGCGCCTCGGCAATATGGTCGACCCGAAATACACGGTCGGCGCCTCGGTCCTGAAATCGATCGTCGGCATCGCTGCCTGATCGACCCATTGTTGCGGACCGCCCGATGGAGATTTTGATGACAGCCTCGTTCAAGGCAGCAGCCGTGCAATTCGAACCTCATTTCGGTGAGAAAACCCGAAATCTGGAGGCGCTGGTGGCGCTCGTCGAGGAGGCCGCCAGGAACGGCGCGAGACTAATCACCACGCCGGAAATGGGGACCACGGGTTATTGCTGGTATGACCGAACAGAGGTCGCCCCTTTCGTCGAGACGATTCCGGGTCCGAGCACCGACCTCTTTGTGGAGCTGGCCCGCAGACACGATTGCTACATCGTCATCGGCCTTCCCGAAGTCGATAAGGAGACGAACCTCTACTACAATTCGGCAGCGCTGATCGGGCCGGAAGGCCTGGTCGGCGTGCATCGCAAGACCCATCCCTATATTTCCGAGCCCAAGTGGGCGGCATCCGGCGATCTCGGCCACAAGGTGTTTGAGACGAAAATCGGCCGCATCTCCATGCTCATCTGCATGGACATCCACTTCATCGAAACGGCACGGCTGGCGGGTCTCGGCGGAGCCGACGTGATCTGCCACGTCTCCAACTGGCTGGCCGAACGGACGCCGGCACCATACTGGATCAGTCGGGCCTACGAGAACGGCTGCTATCTGATCGAAAGCAATCGCTGGGGTTTGGAACGCGGCGTCCAGTTTTCCGGCGGTAGCTGCATCATCGGGCCAGAGGCTGAAATCCTCGACGTGGTCGATGGCGGTGACGGCATTGCCTACGGCATTATCGATCCTGCACGGTCACGCCAAAGGCAGGTCGCGGGCGAGCCGGTTATGCAGCAACGCCGGCCCGAGCTTTACATGGAGTTGATGACAAATACGTTTGCTTGGAATCCGAGGGAGTTCTTCCGCCTGTATGGGCATAAACCACTTGCAGACGGGCGTCTCGGTCGCATTGCCGTCGGCGAATTCACGCCGTCATCCGATATCGACGCCAACCTGACATTGATGGTGGGCTTGGCCGAAGACGCGAAGGCACAGGGGGCAGAGCTCATCGTCTTCCCGGCTTTTGCGTTGACCGGCCTCACAAACCACAGAGAAACGGCAACGTCGAATTCACATCCGGCGGTACAGGCAATCGTTGAACTATCCGAGCGGCTGGATATCTCCATCATCGCCGGCTATGCGGAGGCAAGCAATGAAGAGCGGTTCTGCAGCGCCGTCATCGCTAGGCCAGGTATGCCCGCGGCCACGTATCGCCAGATTCACCTGACCGAGCATGAGCATGCATGGGCAACACCGGGTGACGAATTTTGCGTCCTCGATCTTCCACTCGGACGGGTAGGCGTCATGATTGGCCACGATGCAGCCTTCCCGGAGGCCGGCCGCATCCTGGCGCTCAGGGGCTGCGACCTGATCTGCTGCCCCTCGAGCATCAGTGATGGCTTCCATCTCGGTCATGCGGGGAGTTCTGTCAGTCAGCCTGATCCGATTCCCGCTGGCCCCGACCCGTTGCACTGGCACCATTACCGGGTCAGGGCGGGCGAAAACAACTGCTACTTCGCATTCTCCAATACCAAGACAGCAGGCAACAAAACGGCAGGGCTGAGCGGCATTTTCGGCCCGGACACTTTCGCCTTTCCCAGGAAGGAAGCCATCTTGCAAGATGGCTATCTTGCTGTCGCGCCTATTGATCTGTCGAGTACTCACCCGACCTATCCGACCAACGTCGCGCGCCGGAAAGACCTAGTCCTCATGCGTCAGCCACATCACTATCTGCCGCTCGTGATGCCTGATGTGAAGACTGATACTCAATAGCAATCGGGCCTCTTGAGAGGTCATTGCCGTCCCCTCAAAGCTATGAACCAAGAGAGCTGGTACGACTGAGAGCCTGTTCAATCATCGCTGGCGGTCGCTGGGTTGAGCGGAGGGCGGCAATCAGATTCTTTGTATTTTGCAACAAATACAGAGAGATCTAATGGCCTTGACAGCCGTCATCCGGAGTCACCTTCACAGAAGCGCATGAGCTACGCAAGCGATCCGACAGCGGGGAACGTGTGGCCGCCTGACTATGAACTTAAATTCCGTGAACGGAAATAATTGCCGCTCGCCTGCCCTGTTGACTGATGCCCAAAGCCAGGGCACAAAGGTGGCATCCACGGTTGCTCGCGATGGGAAAATATAAGGAATTCAAAGGCTGATCTGCTAAGTCATTGAAATAATGTGAGAATCCAGGTCTCCCAGGGAAGTCGTTTTTGACCAATTTTTCATCTAAATCGGCGAACATCTCCCGCACGGAAAAGTGGCTTCCTTTCAATGAGTTGGGCGATCCCGGCCGCAGTCATTGGAGCATCCGTCGCATTCTAAGGCGGCCAGAAAATGGGCTGGGGATCCGCACGCAACGGGGCCAGGATCTGACTGTCGAATATTGCGTTGGAAAAAGACCACGCTTACGTTGAGACAGGTATTGTCGTCGGCTATCTGCTTCATCGCGGACTTCTTGCAATGAGGCCGACCGTTTGCCATCTATCCAGAGGTGTACCTCACATTGGTCCGATGTCGATAGCTACTTCTCCGTCCCCGCAAACCCTTCCGGCACATCGCCGCGGAAATTGACGGGCGTATCTGTGTAGTCACCGATATAGTCGGTTTCGACATTCGCCACTATGGAAGAAGACAAGGGAGCCAGGAGACCCAGGCCGCTTTTAGCCTTAATCAAGGAGGCCAATGCCCTGAATGCTCGCTAATGTGGCCGGGTTGCCGATCATCCGCAGGTGTCGGATCTCGACCGGCTTTGCCAGCAGTCTGTCTATCTGCGATAGAAGCGGTACGAGATGCGGCATTTTCATGTGCTGGTCGAGATGCTCTTGGCTTCTCCAGTTCTCGTAGAAAACGAAGACACAGTCATCTGCCGCATCCACATGGAAGTCGTAGTTGATGCAGCCGCCTTCCGCCCGTGTCGGGGCTACCTGACGACTAAGGATAGCCTGTAGCTCATCCCGGTATTCGGGGCGAGCCGTTACGGTTCCGATAATGGTGATGGTCATGATGCCGACTTCTTCTGGCTGAGGGCGACGGCCAGGATGATGATGCCGCCGCGGGCGATCAACTGCTGGCTGAATTCCAGACCCATCAGAATGAGGCCGTTGTTGATAAGCCCGATCATCAAGGCCCCGACGATGGTACCGACCACGGTACCCTTCCCGCCGAACAGGCTGGTGCCGCCAAGCACCGCCGCTGCGATGACCGAGAGTTCGTCACCCTCGCCAAGCTGGAAGCGGCCTGATTGCAGACGCCCTGCATACAGCATGCCTGCCAGAGCCGCCGCACAGGACGACATTACCAGAACCTTGAATTTGATGTTGCGGGTATCGATACCGGAATAGCGTGCAGCGGTTTCGCCGCCGCCGGTCGCGAGCACACGGCGACCAAATCCTGTGCGCCGCAGCACCATATGGCCGATGACGCCAAGCACGAGCATCCACACTAGCAGCACGGGAATCCGACCAAGATTGCCACCGCCGAACAGCCACGAATAGCCGGGCGAAAGGATCGGAACCGCAGCGGTCGCGGAAATCCACATGGCGACGCCCTTGGCGATGCCCATCATCGCCAGCGTCGTGAGAAAGGATGGAATGCCGATGCGCGTGGTCAGCCAGCCGTTGAAGGACCCGACCGCTAGACCTGTGGCAATCCCTGCCAGCACGCCTGCAAAAGGTCCGCCGACGGCTATCGCCATGGCGACGGTCACCGTCGTCAGGCCTGCCACCGCGCCGACCGAGAGATCGATCTCGCCCGCCGACAGCACGAAGGTGATGGCTATTGCCATGACAGCGATCATCGCCGTCTGGCGTACGATGTTGAGCAGATTGTTGGCTGTCAGGAAGCCCTTGTCGTTCAGCGTCACCGCGAACACGACAAAGATGGCGATGAAGCCGATATAGATGATGTTCTGGCGCCAGTTGGCGGCGAAAGCCTTAAGCATTGATCGTCTCCTGGGCTGCGAGCGCCCGCTGTATTTCGGTCTGGAGCTTTTGCTCCGCTGCCTGCAGGCGATGCGCCGGGTCGTCCACCGCCACTGCCGGATCGTCGAAAGCCTCGCGGGGAAGGTCCGAGTGAACGCGTCCATCCGCCATGACGAGAATGCGGTCGCAAGCGGTCAACAGTTCCGAAAGCTCCGAGGAGATCATGATGATGGCCTTGCCGGAGGCGGCAAGATCCCGCACCAGACGAATGATCTCCGACTTCGAGCCTATGTCGATTCCGGCTGTCGGTTCGTCGAGAATGAGTATGTCGGGATCTGTGGCCAGCCACTTGCCGATCACCACCTTCTGCTGGTTGCCGCCGGATAGCGTGGCCACCGCGTGGTCGCGGCTCGCCGTTTTGATCGAAAGCCGCGCAATCTGCCTGTCCGTGAGGTCGACCACGGCCTTGCGGTCGACCACACCGGCACGCGACAGCCGTTCGATGACCGCGAGCACCATGTTCGATGCCACCGAATGCGCAGGAATAATGCCCTGGGTGGCCCGCGCCTCTGGAACCAGCGCCACGCCGTTGTCGATCGCATCGCCGGGCTTACGGATCGAGACCTCCCTGCCCTTGATGCTGATCGTCCCGCTTGCAGCAGGATCGATACCGGCGAGCAGCCGCGCAAGCGAAGACCGTCCAGAACCCAGAAGCCCGGCCAGGCCGAGGACTTCGCCGGCGTGGAGCGCGAAGGACACAAGCTCAGGCTTGTGCGCACCGCTGAGATTGCTGACCTCCAGCAGGACCTTTCCCCTGACGGAAGAGCCGCGCACGACGTCCGAAAGTCCTTTCGAGCGCTTGCCGACGATATGCTCGATCATGGTGTCGATCGGCAGCTCGGAAAGCGGCGCGGTGACGACGTGCCGGCCGTCACGCAGAATGGTGGCGCGGTCGGCGATGCGGGCGATCTCGTCCATGCGGTGGCTGACATAGATGATCGCGACACCCTCGGCCTTCAGCTTTTGAAGGAAGACGAAGAGGCGTTCGACGTCGGAGACCGCGAGCGCCGTCGAGGGCTCGTCCAAAACGAGAACCTTCGCATCCTGCGAAATCGCCTTGGCGATCTCGGTCAACTGCTTCTGGCCGGCACCGAGATCGCCGACCAGGGCGCGGGGATCGACCGAGACCTCAAGCCGCGCAAAAAGTTCAGCGGCGCGGCGCTCCGCGTCCGCATCGTTGATCAATCCGGTGCCGGTGCGGCTTTCACGCGTCAGGAACACGTTCTGCGCCACCGTCAGCGTCGGGATAAGGCTCATTTCCTGGTAGTTCATGGCAATGCCGGCGTCACGTGATTCTTCCGGCGTGTGAGCCGTCAATGCGCGTCCGGCGACGACGACCGTGCCCTGATCAGGCCGATGAACCCCGTTCAGTATCTTCAGGATCGTGGATTTGCCAGCGCCGTTGCCGCCCAACAGGGCATGAACCTCGCCGGGCAACACCTCGAGATCGACGCCTTCAAGGGCGCGGACGCCCCCGAAGGATTTCGAAATGCCTGTCATCCGAACGGCTGCGGCGCTGTCGTTCATCCCACCTTCTCCCATACACCCGACTCACCGGAGCGGATGAAAGCATCCGCGACAAGTTCGGTCAGCAGGCCGTCTTCAAAATTGGGGCTCGGCTGCTTCCCCTTCGCGATCGCCTGGAAGAAGTCGTAGCACTCGACGATCTTCGTTTCCGAATATCCGATGCCAAGGCCGGGGATCGGCCAGAGACCGCCACCATAGGGGTGCGCCGGACCGGTATACACGGTGCGGAAGCCGCGCGCATCAGCCGGGTCGTCCGCAAACATGACCTGCAACTCGTCACGGCGTTCGTAGTTGAAGTGGATCGAGCCCTTTGTACCGTGGATTTCGAGCGTGATGAAATTGTTGCGCCCATAGGCATTGCGGGTCGCCTCAAGGCTACCGATCGCACCATTGGCAAATTTCAGCATGGATACGACTTCGTCGTCCACATCCACGTCGCCACGTTCAGCGTCGGCCGCTTTTTCCGCCGCACCAAGTTTGTCGATACCGCCCTGTTGAAGCGGACGGGTCTTGTTGTAAGTCGTGGTCAGCGCGATGACCTCCGCAATCGGCCCTACCAGATAGTGCGCGAGATCGACCACATGGGTGCCGATATCGCCGACCGTGCCCGAGCCTGCGATCTTCTTCTGGAAGCGCCAGGAAAGCGGTGAATCCGGATCCGCCGACCAGTCCTGCAGATAGGTGCCACGGAAATTGAGGATGCGACCGATCCGACCCTCATCGATGTACTTCTTCGCCAGAGCAACGGCTGGGGTGCGACGGTAGTTGAAGGCCACCATGTTGATCACGCCGGCTTGTTTGACCGCTTCGGCCATGGCGCGGGCTTCTTCCACGGTGCGAGCCAACGGCTTCTCGCAGATGATATGCTTGCCGGCCTTTGCCGCCTCTATGGCGATCTCAGCGTGGACATTGTTTGGCGTGCAGATATCGACAACGTCAACATCCGGCCGGTTGACCGTGGCGCGCCAATCCGAGGAAGCTTCCTCGAAACCGAAGCGTTGGCGGGCTTCCTCGGCCATGCCGTCCGTCACATCCACTACCACCTTGCGGTGCGGGATCGCCGGAGCCGGCCAAAAGAACATCGGCATAGCGGCATAGGCCATGGCATGCGCCTTGCCCATGAAGCCGCCGCCAATCATGGCGACGTTCATCACTTTCGTCATCGAGGTATCTCCTAATTTGGTGCAGCCACACGCTGCTCAACATGCCGGCAGGATCAGCGATCGCCTTACCGGGGCTCTCCTGGCGCGGCGCGGTTTTTCCGCACCGCGCGCTATAAGCGATTTAGTTGCCGAGGCTGGACTTGACGTTGGCGGTCGCTTCGGTCGAATAGACCGTCTTCCACGCATCTAGCAGGCTGTCGCGGGTGACAGGCAGAGCCGGCAGGGCGACAAAGGCTGGGGCCGTCTTGCCCAGAAGGGCATAGCCGGCAAGTTTGGCTTCCACGACGCCCGCATCATAGGGACGTTGGGCGCCGAGGCCCTTGACGAAACCGTTCTGCGCCATCGAGATCGCCACGTTTTCGCCGAGGTCGATCGTGGTGATGATCAGGTCGTCCCGTCCGGCATTTCGCGCTGCGGCGATGACGCCTTCGGCGGGCACGTCCCAGACCGCCCAGATGCCCTTGACGTTCGGGTTGGACGTCAGAATTGCGCCGGCGGCCTTTTCTGCGTCACCGGAGAAATCCGGGCCGCCGATGCCCTGCTCGGCTACGATCTTGATATCGGGATAGTCCGACGCGATGGTTTTCTTGAAGGCGTCATAGCGCTGCTTGGTAACGAAGAAATCCGCAGCGTGGAACACCAGGCCGATATCGCCCTTTCCACCGAGTGCCTTTGCCATCAGATGGGCGGAGGCAACGCCATTACCGTAATTGTCGGCGGAGACGACGGAGACATAATCCTTGCCAGCCTTGAAGCCGGCAGGCACATTATCCATGAACACAAGCTTTGTGCCAGCATCCGCTGCGGCCTTGTAGGCCGAGGCCGTCGAAGTCGGATCAGTTGGGATGGAAACGATGATATTCGGCTTCTGCGCCATGATGGTTTCGAGGTCGGCCACCTGCTTCTCGGGCTTGAAGCCGGCATCGGTCACCGCAATGACCTTTATGCCCATAGCCGCGAACTGCGTCTGCAAGCCGTTGATCTGGGCGCGAGACCAGTCGTTGCCGCCATAATGCATGACGATGGCAGCCGTGGCACCCATTGCCTTGATCTTGGCGAGTTCCTCTGCAGTCAGCGAGACGCCGGAGGCAGGTGACGGGTCTTCACCCGACGGCCCCTTCGACAGGACCGACTCCTGCAGCTTGGCAAGCGCGGCATCGGGATCGGCAGCGAATGTAGGCGCAGCAACGGACAGCACTGCCGCGATGGCCGCGGAGCACAAAAGAATGCGTCTGGTAATCATGGTTTCCTCCCGTGGATGGGGCACAGCCCCGGTGGCCTTCAATCCGTCTTGAGATCGGCCGATTTCAGATAAGTCATACTGGCACGAGCGCCCTCCAGCGGATCGGTCCAGGCATCGAGTTCCGCGCAGATCCAGCCGGCGAAGCCGATCTCGCGCAAGGCGGCAATAATGCCGTCGGTCGGTACGTCACCACGATCAAGAGGCGTGAAGGCAAACGGCTCGCGCTGCAAGCCCTTGAGGTGGACATAGGAAATACGGGACGCATGATCGCGTATAAGCTGCGCAGGATCGCCGCCTGCTGCTGCGAGATGCGCCGTGTCCGGGCAGAAATCGATACCCGTCAGGCCGAAGATCTTTGCGACCTCCTCCGGTCCCTCCACGATTGTGGAGAGGTGGGGATGATAATGGCCGCGCAAACCGTGTGCGCTCGCAATTTCCCCTACCCGATCAAGCGCTGCCGCGAGCTTGTGAAAATCCGCCTCCCGCGTTCCGTCGAAACGCTTTGCGCCGCCGCCGACAACGAGATGCGGAGCACCGAGTTCGGCGGCCCGTTCCGCAGCGCGCGTCACGCGGGCCAACTCCTCTGGAAGGATATCGTCGAAGATGAAGTTTCCACCAGCATATGCGGCGACAAGGCTCAAACCATTGTCGGACAGCAGGGCACGCATATCCGCCGTGGAGAAATCGAGCAGGTTGCCATCGAAAAGCTCCACACCTTCATATCCTGCCGCTGCAATATCGGCGAAGGCACGCCGCATGTCACCGAAGGTTCGGTAGGAGAGCTGTGTAATCGAGGTGACGCCAACGGCACTTCCGCCGAGCTCCCCCCAGCAATTGGCATGATAAGCCAGCTTGCAACGCTCCATGGTCATCTCCTCCTCAAGACATTTCCACCTTATATCGCCTTGATTGCGCCCTTAAACCACTCATGTCAACATTTAAAATGCATTTATCGGTAAACTTATGCTGTTTTAATACAAAAGTTTGTTGTTGCACGTCTCAAGGTGAGGATTTATCAAGGCTTATCCGCTTGGTTCGGGTGAAAGGAATAGACATGCCTGCTACGGCGAAGATGGACGCCGGTATGCACCCGCGACGAAAGGGGCGTCCGCGCACCGCGGAAACGGCTGCGCCCAGCCTTGTGGAAATTCTTAACCTGGTGCGCACGGAAAAGGCTACGACCCGTCAGGAACTGGAGCGTGAAAGCGAACTCGGCCGCGCCGTGGTGGCAGATCGCCTGGGGACGCTCGCCGAACTCCGGCTCGTTGATGAGAGCGAGCTTGGGACGGCTACAGGCGGTCGGGCGCCGCGGCTCGTGCGGTTTTCCGCAAATCGCGGCAGCATCCTCGTCGCCACCCTCGACCAGACTGCGCTTGGCGTCGGCCTTGCCGATCTCGGCGGCCATCTGAGGATGGAACATCACGAGGCAGCGGACCTGACGCAACCTGTCTCTACGCTGCTCGACCGGCTCACCATGCTGTTTCGCTGGATCCTCGATATGCAGCCGGACGCCGGCGAGCTATGGGGCATTTCCATCTCGGTGCCTGGCGTCGTGACCGACGCTGGCGAAAGCTTTTTTCAGAATGGCACGCCCCCGGTGCTGCCGGGATGGGAGAGCTTTCCGCTGGTCGAGAAACTGGTCGAGGGATTCGACGTTCCCGTCTGGCTGCGGTCCAGCGTCGAGACCATGACCATGGGTGAATTTCACTCCGGCGCTGGCGTCGGCCACCGGGCGATGCTGTTCGTCAAGATCGGTAAACGTATCGGCGCCGGGCTGGTCAGCGACGGTGCGCTGTTCCGGGGCGCACAAGGCGCGGTCGGCTTGATCGGCTCCGTGCCGGTGAGTTCGGGTGATAGGCACGGTACCCTAGAGACCATGGCCGGCTCGGAGGCGATAATTCGTGACGGCCGGATACAGGCGGAGAAGGGCTTGAGCCCGATCCTCGCCGAGCATGCCCGGCGCGGCGCCGAGATCACGGCGGTCGAAGTGGCGCAGGCGGCGCATATGGGCGACGCGGCGGCCATCGATATCCTCTCGCAAAGCGGGCGTATGATCGGCCAGGTCGTGGCGACGCTTGCAAACATGCTGAACCCGGAACTGATCGTGCTCTCCGGGTCGATCGCTCAGAGCAACGATATACTGCTGGCAGCCGCTCGCGAGGCCATCTATGGCGCATCCCACCCGCTGGTCAGTCGCGACCTACAGATCATCCGCTCACAGATGGGCAGTTCCTCCGGCCTCGTCGGGGCTGCTATCGTGGCGACGGAAAGCCTGTTCTCGCCAGCCGTACTCCGTGACTGGATTATGGCAGGGCGCCCGCAGGCGCATCCACAATTCGAGGCCGTTCGCGGCCGATTAGAGGCGCAGACCGCAGCCGTTGCAGCGGTCATGCCGCCGCCCAAAACTTGAGGCGTGTCGATGGTGATTGAAGGACTTGGTCCCCATGGCGAACGCGCATCCGCACCAGAGCGGGTCTTGCTTCTTCCTGAGGACAAGGCACGGGCACGGGCTTCGGGCTTACGCATTGCCATCGTCCTGCATACGCTGGCGAGCGACTGGGCCAAGCAGCAACTGGCCGGTATCGTCGGAACGCTCGGCGACTGCGGTGTGGCAGTTATCGATGTCGTCGACTGCGGTTTCACGCCCGAGGTGCAGATCGAGGCGCTGGACCGTCTGATCCGCGAAGCACCGGACGCCATAATTTCGCTCCCGGTCGCCAATGCCAAGGTCGCCGCCGCCCATGCACGCGTTTCCGCCGCCGGAATCAAGCTCGTGCTGCTTGATAATGTCCCGACTGGTCTACTGCCGGGCAAGGATTACGTATCGCTGATTTCAGCAGATAACTTCGGTCTCGGCAAGATGGCGGCAGAAGGCCTCGCGCCCTATCTCGGCGAGGAAGCCGAGGTCGGTGTGCTCGGATACGAATCGGATTTCTTCGCGACCAACGAGCGCGAGATCGCCTTTGTGAAATGGATGCGTATCAACCGACCGCGCCACCACCTGCATGTCGCGCGATTCCCTTCCCTCACGGAGGCGGGCGCGACGGCTTCGGCGTTAGCAAAAAAGCTTCCGGACCTAAAAGGGCTGTTCGTGGTCTGGGATACGCCGGCCATCGCGGCGGCCGCGGCTCTCGTCTCCGCTGGCCTGTCTGTTCCGATCGCCACAGTCGACCTCGGCAAGGAGGCGGCCATCAGCCTCTCGGGCGGCGGGCCAATTGTAACAATTGCCGCCCAGCAGCCATTCCGGCAGGGGCAGACGGCCGCCTCGACAACGGTAACCGCTCTCCTCAGTCGCCTTACGCCAGCCTGGGTAGCCCTGCCCGGCGTTGCGGTAACTGCCACAAATGTGGTGGAATCGTTCCAGACGATCTGGCGGTCTCCGGCGCCTCGAGAAGTCTTAAGGCAGCAGAAGCTTCTCCGCTGAGTTTGGCTCATCTGACGATTTTGTTGTGAGGCGATCCTTCGTCGGTCCAAAATTTGGACTGATGAGACCAGAACCCGGATTGGTCTCATGCGATGGGCGCCGTGCCGCCACACGCACAACTTCGGTGCGCTGCGTGATATCCCACCCTTTTGCGCGTAAAGTTCAGCGCATCGATCCGGAAATAATTGCCGCTTTAGCGCCCTGTTGACTGAGGCCCAAAGCCAGGGCACAAAGGTGGCATCCACGGTCGCTCGCGATTGGAAAACAGAGGGAATTTCAAGGCTCTTGAATTAAGTCATTGAAATCATGTGAGAATCCAGGCTCCCCAGCCAATTCTCACTAAATCTCCTTAATTCCTTGGTTTTGCATTCGGGCCGGATACCGTTTTGGTATGATGGGCGCCGTGATGCTTAGGCACTAGCGTGCCGCAGCCGCCCCTTTAAGCGAAGGCGGGGCATTTGCCAGGGGCGTGCGTCACGAGGTCGGAAATCTGAGCCTCGCGCGGAAACATCCCTACTAGCGTCGCCGTATTCCGAGCGCTTTAATTCATTTCCGTTACGGTAGCCGGCTTTCACTCGGTCTTCATTATTTCCGTGAACGAAAGGCTTTGGCTCGGCAGGTTCGAAGAGGCACGCCATGGCGAAATCCAGGCGCTGGACCGAATGCGCGACTAGGGGGTAATCAAGGCGTGGAACTCGGAGTCACTAAGGCGGAGCCGGACAAGCTGCTGCTGGCGCTGGAACAGTGGCGGTTTCTTGCTGGAGTGACTTTCGTTATGGCTGAACCGCAGGTATGGTTCCTCACCCTCCGGTGGAATTCGGGCATAGCTTGGTCCTAGACCATTGCTTCAACGAGACACCATTACGCTGATGCAGACGGGCGACAAAGGGATGAGCGCGATCGGCAAGTTAAAGTCGACGAGAAGCGTCTTAGTTCACATCGTCAGGCAGCAGCGGGAGAGGCGCGACCTCTATCCCCTCCTCCAAAAGCGCCTTGGCATCTTCGAGTGATGCCTGACCGATAATGCCGCGCTCTTGCGCTTCTCCGTAATGGATCTTGCGGGCTTCTTCGGGAAATTTGTCGCCAACATCTTCGGCATTGGCCCGAACAGCGGCGACGGCTTCCCTAATCTTTGCCAGGACTTCCCGTTGCGCGGTGTCCATGGCAAGCGTCCGCATAGCATCCCTCTTGCGCGCGGTCGCGACGGAAGGGGCCATTAGCGTCTTGGTCACAGTGCGCGAGTTGCATACCGGGCACTCGATCAGGCCGCGTTCGACCTGGCTGTCGAAATCAGCGCTGCCGGAGAACCATCCCTCAAAGGCATGCGCATGGTCACAGGTCAGCGAGTAGCGTATCAAGCAAAATTACTCCGGGAGCGCGCGCCTGAAGCCACCGTGTCAAGCTGGAAATCGCGGGCATTCTTCAGATTTGGGATCTTGCCTCGGACGGCTGCGACCTCCTCAGGATCGATATCGGCCAGAATGACTTCCTCGCCAGAGCCGCCTGCGGCTGCCAGAACCTTACCCCACGGATCGATGATCATCGAGTGACCAAACGTTTCACGCCCGTCTTCATGCGTTCCCCCTTGAGCGGCGGCAATCACAAACGCCCCGTTCTCGATAGCGCGGGCGCGCAAGAGAATTTCCCAGTGCGCTTCACCGGTTTGTTTGGTGAAGGCTGCAGGAACGGTAAGGACCTGAGCGCCGGCCACTGCCTCCGCACGGAAGAGCGTTGGAAAACGCACGTCGTAGCAGATCGCGAAGCCGAACGTCGCCAAAGGCAGTTCAGCAATCCTCGCCGCTTCACCGGGATGATAGGTCGCGCTTTCGCGCCAGCTTTCGCCATTATCGAGATCGACATCGAACATATGGATCTTGTCATAGGTGCAGATGCGACCGCCATCGGGCGCGAAGAGAAATCCGCGATTGGCGATCTTGCCATCGGGACGGGCAATCGCGGTGGAGCCAACATGGACGTAGATACCGAGTTCGCGAGAAAGGCGGGCGGCCGTGGCAACGATGATGTCGCACGCCTCATCTTTGAGTACGGCCTGCAGCGCGGCCCGATCTCGCTGTAGCGCACCGGTCATCTCCGGCGTCTGCACATAGACGGCGCCTTGGGCCACCGCCTCCCGCACTAGCCTCTCCATAGCTTCAGCGTTCTTTTTCGGGTCTGTTCCCGAGCACATCTGAATTGCAGCGGCCTTGAAGCTCATGTCTCTCTTCCCAATGTCAGTTCGCATTAATCGAATGTTATGCTGCTAGAAGCGGATCGAGCTTCCCATCCCGATCAAGCGCGTGGAGGTCGTCGCAACCGCCCACATGCTGGTCACCAATAAAAATCTGCGGAAAGGTGTTGCGGCCGGATTTATCCATCATCTCCTGACGATACTGAGCGTTCTCGGTCGCATTATATTCGGTGAAGTTCACGTTCTTGCTTTGCAGCAAAGCCTTGGCGCGAGCGCAATAACCGCAGAAATCGCGCGTATAAATCGTTACGGATGCCATGTATCTGAACCTCCACAATGGTGCCTGAGACGTCAATTGGCATGTCATATAGGCCCGGATATAGCCCTTGCAAAGGTCAAAACCGTCACATCTGTCGCGCCGGATTTTTTCAACCGTTTTGCCGCCGCCGAGACGGTGGCGCCCGTCGTATAGACATCATCGACGAGAATAACGCGCTTGCCGAGAATATCGACCTCACTGCCCGGCGAAACCGCGAAGGCTCCCTTGACATTATTCCTGCGCGCAACGGCAGAAAGCCCGACCTGGCGGGTCGTCGACTTCACACGGATCAGCGTCGCGGGGAGATAAGGCTTGCCGGATATTGCGGCGAGATGGCGCGCGAGTTCGGCGGACTGGTTGAACCGGCGGGAGAAAAAGCGCCAACGATGAAGCGGAACCGGAAGAATGCAATCGCATTCACAGAGCGCCTCGCCACCTGCCCTAGCCATCCACAGAGCCATCAACTCCGCAAGATCGGTACGATCCTGATACTTCAACTGATGAACGAGCCTGCGCGCCGGACCTTCGTGGATGGTGGCGGAGCGCAGACGATCAAAACTCGGTGGATCGGATATGGCTTCGGCGCTGACCATACCTTCACCGTGATCGTAGATGAAGGGCGTCCCCAAGACCTCACAATAGGGTCGCTCAATGAACTTGATCTCGGACCAGCATTGAAAACAGAAAGCCCCGGCGCCACTTGTGGCACGACTGCAACCGGCGCAGGTCGGTGGATAAATGAAGTCGCCGATGAGACGAAGCAGCCTGCGCAGTGGCTGCATGACAATCTGCCTTGGCATCATCGTGTTCCTTCCCCTCTATGCTTGACATTAATGGGAAAGGGGTGCCTCTGCGACAGCAAAGTTTTGACAGGTTCCCCATGGATATTCTCTTTGACCCGGCGCTTATCGAACGACATCGCCACCGCGCATGGCGGTTTGGAGATCGTCAAGCACATTTCCTGCTCGATATTGCCGCAACCGAAATTGCCGAACGTATTGCCATCGTCGAGCGCCATTTCGACAGCGCGATCGAACTACATGGCGCAACAGGCATTACCGCACGGCGCGTCCTGGAAACCGGCAAGGTCGGCTCGATAACCCGCATTGAGACCAGCCGCGATTTTCTGCCAGACGATGGCACTGCAAAAGTCGCATCCCTCGAAGATTTGGCGCTCGAGCCCGCCTCCAGCAACCTCGTCATTTCACCGCTCTCCCTGCACCTGACGAATGACACGCCCGGCACGCTGATCCAGATCCGTAAGGCGCTTAAACCGGACGGCTTGTTTCTGGCCGCCCTTCCCGGCAGCGGAACCTTACAGGAGCTTCGGGACGTCCTTCTCGCTACGGAAGCGGAGTTGCTTGGAGGCGCAAGCCCGCGCGTCATCCCTTTTGCGGATGTGCGAGACATCGGTGCCCTGTTGCAACGTGCAGGTTTCGCCTTGCCTGTGACGGATACGGAAACCTATACGGTGCGCTACGATTCCATCTTCCCGCTTATGAGAGACTTGCGCGCCATGGGAATGGCAAATCCGCTGCTCGGGCGCAGCCGAACACCGCTGACCCGCCTCTTCTTCATGCGCGCCGCCGAAATCTATGCGCAACGATACAGCGATGCCGATGGCCGCATCAGAGCTACGTTCTCGATCATCTACATGTCAGGCTGGGCGCCGCATGAAAGCCAGCAGAAGCCACTGAAACCTGGTTCCGCCAATGTTCGCCTTGCCGATGTGCTCAAGGGTAAGAACTTGGACCAATCCTGAAACACGAGCGTGAATTCAAAAGAATAGAGCGTCCTTTTTGCCGCCAACGGGACGCGCTGCGCGCTACAGTTTTGGTCTGACCCTACACTCGGCAAATCTCATCCGTCTCAGCCGGCAGCACCCACCAAGGCATCTCGAATGACATTAAGGATCGTTTCCAGCCTATTTCCGATATTTCCCACAGCCAAAATAATAACGCCGGCAATCAGGCCGACAATCATGCCGTATTCTATCGCTGTCGCTCCGCTGTTATCAGCAATGAATTTCTGTAAATAACGCCAAATAATATTTTGCCCGTGCAAATCGAAAATCCTTGCCAAGCAGATGCCGTGCAGCATCTCGAGTAGACATGGCCATGACTATGCGCAGATAAAATGTTTATTTCGTTACTACGCTACGGTTGTACGCCGCCAGCGACGCCCAAACGCAAGCATTACGATGCAAGGTTAATCGGATATTGATGAGAACGTGGCGATTTTATTGCTGGCGAACCTGTTTCAGGCGATCAGCAGTCGCGGCCGCTGGAATAACCATCCACAATGCAGACAGAGCCTGGTGTAGGCTGAGTGATGCTGCGACGAATACTGTAGCTCGTTGGCTGATCGCCCCGCTTGATAGAGCCGGTGCTGATCATATCGACATTGTCAGGCACCTGCGCAAAGCGGGCAGACGGAGTTTTCCCGGCCAGCATGGGCGTCACGATCAGTGAAAGCGCGATGGCCACCATTCCAAACAGAAGTGCAACATTCAAAACGCCGATCCGGCGTGACTTGGCGGAATAGGACTGGCGGTCCTCAACGGTTTTCCAGAAATCCTCATTCATAACTCGGCCTCGCTACGCGCCATTTACCAAATCGTCAGCCTTGAAATTTGCCAGAGCTTGCTAAACGATAGGTTAATGCCGTGCCGTTTCGGCACTTAAGAGACGCTGAAAGCCGTCGGATTCCGGCTTATTCACAGGAATTTTAAAGGAGATCCTGAAGGTATGGGATCAGGGGTTCGTCGGCGGGCGGCATAGGATAATCGCGCAACGACTGAGGTTTCACCCATTTCACGTTTTGCCCTTCGCGGCCATGCGGGATCCCATCATATCGGCGGCAGACATAAAGCGGCATCAGCAGATGGAATGCTTCGTAGGTGTGGCTTGCAAACGTCAACGGCGCAAGACAGGCGATCTTCGTGGTGATGCCCAGTTCTTCATGGAGTTCGCGCACGAGCGTTTCTTCAGGCGTTTCGCCCTGCTCGACCTTGCCGCCCGGAAATTCCCAAAGCCCCGCGAGCGATTTGCCCTGTGGCCTCTGGGCAACAAGAATGCGTCCGTCCTGATCGAGCAAAGCGCATGCCACTACAAGCAGGATTTTTTTGACCGTCTGATCCATTATGACGCGTCCTTGCCCCAGTACCGATAGGTATAGGCCTCTTCAAAGCCGAATGTTTCGTACAGTCCAAGGGCTGCCACATTGGTCGCACCCACCTGCAACCACGCGGTCTTCGCCCCGCTGATACGCGCCCAGCGAAGCGCAGATGTCAAGATTTCACGGCCGACACCCATGCGACGGGCCGCACTTGCAACCTCAAGCGAAAGCACACCTGCCAGATCGTTGTCCTGAACACAGATAACGGTCGCATGAGGGTCGCCTTCGACCTCTTCCTTGATGAAGAGACCGAGATTGGGTTTGATGGAACTGACGATCTCGGCAATCGCCGATCGCAGTGAGGGATCGTCGCCACTCACCCTGAGGCTAGCTTCCACGAACCTGCCGATATCATGGCTTGGTAAATGGGCCAGCGCCTCCGGTAGCTCCGCGTCGACGAGATCCGCCGTCAACACCTTGACCTCTTCGAAAACGGTCCAGCCATTGTCGTAGAGATGGGCTCTCAACTGCGCGGGCATCAGCGTGGTTTCGCGGATGATGAGAGGTCTGCCGAAATCCTCGAAACGGCGACGTGCTTTTTCCAGCCGCAGATCGCAATTGCCGTAGTCGGAAGGATCCAGAGGGACAACGCAATTGATGCGCTTGGAAGGGTGCGAGCCCGTGAGCCGGACCTGCCAGCTGCCGTCATACGTGACCGACGACGCAGGCCAGGCGCGAAAACTCACGGCCTCGAGACGGCGTACCAGCGGCAGATTGACGGCACTGTTATGCATCGGTGTGGCCTCCACCGTTCAGCTCCGGTAGTCGCCGTTGATTTCGACGTATTCCTTGGTGAGGTCGCAAGTCCAGACGGTCGCCTTGCCGTTGCCAAGTCCGATATCCACCTTCACGGAAATGTCTTGCTGCTTCATGACGGCAGACGCCTCGGCTTCGGAATAGGACGGATCACGCTCGCCATCGACGGCAACGCGCACATGCCCGAACCAGATCGCCAACCGGTCACGATCGGCCAGCTCGCCGGATTTGCCGACGGCCATGACGACCCGGCCCCAATTGGCGTCTTCTCCCGCAACTGCGGTCTTGACCAGCGGGGAGTTGGCAATCGAAAGTGCGATCTTCTTGGCCGCAGTGTCGCTTTCAGCTCCCACGACGCTAACCTCGACCATCTTGCGCGCGCCTTCGCCATCGCGCACGACCTGTAGGGCGAGATCTTTCAGAAGATCGTGGAGGGCGGTGCGGAAAGCGTCGAGTTTCGGATCATTTGCGCTTTCGATGCGTGCCTGCCCGTCCGAAGCAGCTGCGCCTGTGGCAAACAGCATCAGCGTATCGGATGTCGAGGTGTCGCTGTCGACGGTCACCGAATTGAAGGTGGGTTCGACACCGGCAGAGAGAAGTGATTGTAGCGCCGCAGAAGCTATATTAGCATCTGTGACGACGTAGGAAAGCATGGTCGCCATGTCCGGTGCGATCATGCCCGCACCTTTGGCGATGCCGTTGATCGTGACCGTAACACCGCCGATCTCTGCAGTGCGGGTCGCAACCTTCGGATAGGTGTCCGTCGTCATGATGGCCTTGGCAGCCTCAAGCCAGAAGTCGCCATTTGCATCGGCATTCATCTGGCTCAGAACACCGGCAAATTTGGATGCATCCAATGGCTCGCCGATAACACCGGTGGAGGCCAGAAAGACTTCGCTTTCATTGCAGCCTACAGCGGCTGCAGCAGACTGGCCGGTGAGTTCAGTTGCCGCCTTGCCCTTTTTGCCGGTGAAGGCGTTGGCGTTACCGGAATTGACCACGACGGCGCGCGCGACGCCGCCAGAAAGGTTGGCGCGGCAATAATCGACAGGAGCGGATGGGCAACGAGACTTGGTAAAGACGCCAGCAACCGACGCAGGTTGATCGAACACCATCAAAAGAACGTCTGTACGGTTCTTGTACTTGATGCCGGCAGCGGCCGTCGCCATGCGCACACCGCGGATGGCTGGCATCTCAGGATAGGATTTCGGGGCAAGTGGGGAAACGGCAGCGGACATGAAATCGACCTGCATCAAAGAAAGAAATTAACACGGAAAAAGGGCGGCTTTGCGCCGCCCTGATGTAATACGCTTACTGCTGAAGCTGCTCGTCCTGCTTCTTGGACGCCTCATCATACTCCTTGCGAAGCGTCTCGTCGGAGATTTCGACCTTCTGCTCGGCCTTCTCCTTTTTGATCAGCGCGAAATACTTGTCACGCATCACCAGCTGACGGACCTGCGGCTCGACCTGCTCGAATGCAGGCGGAGGCGTGACCCGCTTGTCTTCGACCTTGATGACGTGGAAGCCGAATTCCGATTTGACCGGCTCCTTGGTATAGGCGCCCTTTTCGAGCTTGAATGCCGCCTCTTCGAATTCCGGAACCATGCGGCCCTTGCCGAACCAACCGAGATCGCCGCCATCGTCCTTATTGGAATCGGTCGACTTCTCCTTCGCCAACGCGGCAAAATCCTTGCCTGCGTCGAGCTGCTTGATCACGTCCTTGGCTTCCTCTTCGGTCGCAACCAGAATGTGAGCGGCCTTGACTTCCTCTTCCTTCGGCAGGGCTGCGACTTCCTTGTCGTAACGTGCCTTCACTTCGGCGTCCGTAATGGAGTCGGCAACGTGCTTGCGGAAATAGGCGCCGTGCAATTCGCGGTCGGAGAGGAAGGCCATGCGCTTCTTGAAGTCGTCGGTCTTGTCCAGTCCTTCGGCAGTCGCCTGCTTGACCAGGAGCTTCACCTCGATGGCGCTGGAAAGAGCAGCGACCTTCTTCTGCTCATCGGGAAGCTGGGCCAGCTGTGAATCGAGGCTGTTCATAGCCAGCTCGAGTTCCGACTGACGAATCTCGAGATCGCCGACCTTGGCGACCACGGCGTCTTCAGCCGCAAAAGCAGGGAGGTGCAGACCAAGACCAGCCACGATCACAGCAGCGGCGATTCTATTGTAGCGCAACATATTGAACCTTTCGGAGACAAAGCCGGCTCCAGACGTGGTTTCCCGGCTGAAAAATCTTCCAAACACCGGAATGTGGCCATTCTGTAACGGGCAGAACCGTTGACATCATTTGCCCCCCCTCTTATCTGTCACGCAATCTCGCGTCCAGATGCGTTTCGGGGTGTCGTTCGTCATTTGTGCGTTATTGCCGATGACGGACAAAAACCGCCCGACGAAACGAAATTTCAGAAAGGGCCAGTTGGATGGTCAGTCTCGGCGGAATCGCCCGCAAATTGTTTGGCTCGTCAAACGATCGTCGCGTTCGTTCCTATCGCTCCAATATCGCTGCCATTGCCGCTCTCGAAGAGCAGACCAAGGCGCTCTCTGATGAGGCGCTCGCGGCAAAGACCGTGGAATTCCGCCAGCAACTCGCCGAAGGCAAAACGCTGGATAGTCTTCTCATCCCGGCTTTCGCCGTTGCGCGTGAGGCTTCGCGCCGCGTGCTCGGCATGCGCCCCTTCGACGTTCAGTTGACCGGTGGCATGATCCTGAACGAGGGCGCCATTGCCGAGATGAAGACCGGTGAAGGTAAGACGCTGGTGGCGACGCTTGCCGTTTATCTCAATGCGCTTGCCGGCAAGGGCGTGCATGTGGTGACCGTCAACGACTACCTCGCCAAGCGTGACGCCAGCATCATGGGACGCCTTTATGGCTTCCTCGGCCTGACCACCGGCGTGATCGTTCATGGTCTGGACGACGACGAGCGCCGCGCGGCTTACGCCTGCGATATCACCTATGCGACGAACAACGAGCTCGGCTTCGATTATCTTCGCGACAATATGAAGTACGACAAGGCGCAGATGGTCCAGCGCGGCCACAACTACGCCATTGTGGACGAAGTCGACTCAATTCTCGTTGACGAAGCGCGCACGCCGCTGATCATTTCCGGCCCGCTGGATGACCGCTCCGATCTCTACAACACGATCGACGCCTTCATCCCGATGCTGACACCAGACGATTACGAAATCGATGAGAAACAGCGCTCGGCAAACTTCTCCGAGGAAGGCACAGAGAAACTCGAAAATCTTCTGCGCCAGGCAGGACTTCTCAAGGGTGAATCGCTCTATGACGTCGAAAACGTCGCGATCGTTCACCACATCAACAATGCACTGAAGGCCCACAAGCTCTTCCAGCGCGACAAGGACTATATCGTCCGCAATGGTGAGATCGTCATCATCGACGAGTTCACCGGCCGAATGATGCCGGGCCGCCGTTATTCCGAAGGTCAGCACCAGGCGCTTGAAGCCAAGGAAAAGGTGCAGATCCAGCCGGAAAACCAGACGCTGTCTTCCGTCACCTTCCAAAACTATTTCCGCATGTACTCAAAGCTTGCTGGCATGACCGGTACGGCCTCAACGGAAGCGGAAGAATTCAACAATATTTACGGCCTCGACGTGGTCGAAGTTCCGACCAACCTGCCTATTCAGCGTATCGACGAAGACGACGAGGTCTACCGGACCGGCGAAGAAAAGTTCAAGGCGATCATCGAAGAGATACGTGCAGCGCATGAGCGCAATCAGCCGGTTCTCGTCGGCACCACCTCGATCGAAAAGTCCGAACTGCTTGCGACCATGCTGCGCCAGACCGGGTTTGAGAACTTCCAGGTTCTGAACGCTCGCTACCATGAGCAGGAAGCCTACATCGTCTCGCAGGCGGGCGTGCCGGGTGCTGTGACCATCGCGACCAACATGGCCGGCCGTGGTACGGATATTCAGCTCGGCGGCAATGTCGACATGCGCCTTGAGCGCGAGCTGGAGGGCATGGAGCCTGGACCGGAGCGCGATGCCAAGGAGCAGGCGATCCGCGAAGAGATCAAGGTTCTGAAGGAAAAGGCGCTTGCGGGTGGAGGTCTATACGTCATCGCTACCGAGCGCCACGAAAGCCGCCGTATCGACAACCAGCTGCGTGGCCGTTCCGGTCGCCAGGGTGACCCAGGACGCTCCAAGTTCTACTTGTCGCTCCAGGACGACCTGATGCGCATTTTCGGCTCCGACCGTATGGATTCGATGCTGCAGAAGCTTGGCCTGAAAGAGGGCGAAGCAATCGTCCATCCGTGGATCAACAAGGCTCTTGAGCGCGCACAGAAGAAGGTTGAAGCCCGTAACTTCGAAACGCGTAAGAACCTGTTGAAATATGACGACGTCTTGAACGATCAGCGTAAGGTCATTTTCGAACAGCGCCTCGAACTGATGGAAGCCGACAATATCGGCGAAACCGCAGCCGATATGCGCAACGAAGTGATCGAAGCTCTCGTCGGCAAGCACATTCCTGAAAATGCCTACGCGGAACAGTGGGATATCGAAGGTCTGAAGGCTGGCGTTCAGCAGTCCCTCAATCTGGACCTGCCGCTCGATGACTGGGCCAAGGAAGAGGGAATTGCCGAAGACGATATTCTTCAGCGCATCACCGAGGCTGCGGACAAGGTCATGGCCGACAAGGCCGAACGTTTCGGCCCTGAAGTCATGACCTATGTCGAACGCTCGGTTATTCTGCAGACGATCGATCATCTGTGGCGCGAACACATCGTCAACCTCGACCACCTGCGTTCCGTCGTCGGCTTCCGTGGATATGCACAGCGCGACCCGCTTCAAGAATACAAGGCTGAAGCCTTCGAGCTTTTCCAGGCCTTGCTCGCCAACCTGCGTGAAGCGGTCACTGCCCAGCTGATGCGCGTGGAACTTATGGTTGACACACCTGCGCCAGCCGAACTGCCGGAAATGACGGCGCATCACCTCGATCCCGTCACTGGCGAAGACGAGTTTGCCATCGCTTCAGCCGCCGGTGCCGACATCTATGTACCGCCGGAGCAGCGCAATCCGAACGATCCTGCCACATGGGGCAAGGTCGGTCGCAACGAGGCGTGCCCTTGTGGTTCCGGCAAGAAATACAAGCACTGCCACGGCGTGTTCGAACAGGCCTGAATTTTTCAAGTATAAGATACAAAGCGCGGTACCCGATGGTCATCGGGTGCCGCGCTTTTTTATTCGTCTCGAGGATAAATCGATGGGGTCGCTGCGGCGCGCGATGTCAGGAAAAATCCCACCAAGCCCTCAAGCTTGCGGCTGGAACTGAAGCGCAAGGATCATGAGTTCGCGGGTCCATTCCCTGCGCGCCTCAGCCGTCGTGAGGTTGTGGTCCGCATCCGAAATGAGAACGATTTTCGGATCGCCATATTGACCACTCAACAAACGTGCTCCAGCACCGAAATTACTCTCCAGCATGCTCATGCCGACGTCACCTTGAGTGTAGATCAGCGTCACCTTTGTTTGGTTGGCGCGAAGGGAGGCAAAATCGTCATTGAGAGAACGGTGGCGCTTGGAAAAATACGGATATTTCACTGCAAGCGGCGTGAGGAATGCCAAGGCCTTCTTGAGGAGCGTGACGCTGAGATTGAATAGACCACGGAAAACACGCACCTCCCCCTTGAGAACGCGCTTCCACAGCGATCCGCTGAGAAGCTTCGAGCCATAGCCGGACAGCGATTGCCGCGTGGAACGTAGGAAGTCATCCACGTTGATGTCTTCCGGGATGTAGAAATCGAAGGCATTGACTGGCACGATACCGCTGACGCGCTTATCCATCACGCCGCTCTTGAATGCAGTCCAGGCGCCACTGCAACGACCGCTGACGACGACAGGGAGAAGCTTTTCCTGCTCGAGAAAGTCGATGGCAGCGCTTACGTCCCTTAGCTGATCTTTACGATACAGCACTTGCTCGGGCGCACCCGGCACGCAAGGGCTGTCGGCCACATTTGCCATATCAAACCGGAATGATGCGATCCCATCGCGGGCAAGCTCTCGGCAAAGTTGCGCGGAAATCCGGCCCCAGCCGGACATGCGCTCATAACCGGTCGGCACGACGATCACCGTCGCGCCGCGTCGCTGGCAAAGAGGCTCGCAGAGAATGCCGTAAAGACGGTCCTTTTCGCCAAACCGCACTGGTCTTTCTCGAAACCCATCGCCAGCCAATGGTTGGGCAGGAGGTACGCTTGAACTTTGAGCCCTCTGCGCCAGCACGGTTTCGGCAGCATACTTCGATGCAACTTGCACCGACCAACGCGTGATTGATTCAATGGCTTTCTTCGACGGAACGGAAAACAGCACGTCGCGCACGAACTCATTGTAGTTTGGAAAGACCTCTGCATGAACAGTTACTCCGAGCTTCGAAAGGTGCAACTCAAACTGCGCATCCGCCGGGCGATTGTTCTGTTTCAAGAGGAGGAACTCGGAAGAAGGCGCCTCGGCGGGAGACGATATGTTGAGCGCTCGAAGCCTCTTCGCCACGGCGTCTGGAAAAACCTGCTCGCCCATCGCAGGGCCCGAGGACGGCACCTTATGCTGCAAGGCGTCCGGATTGGCCACACGGCTCAAGGCCGCAAACTCGCGAAGCCAGTTGCGCCCGGAAAGAGCCGGGGCAGCCATCGCAAGCCCCGCCACGTTTTCCAAAGTTTCAGCAGCCTTCCATGCCAGCAGACCGCCAAGCCCGTGACCGACGAGGATAAGATGACGAGCCTCGGATAGTTCTCTAAGAGTCGATGCCGCCATATGAATGCTGTCGAGCCAAGTATCGAGGCCGTGTTTTTCATCAAGCGGATCGAGCGCATCGCCTGTGCCGGGATAATCGAACCGCATGCTCGCTAAGCCCTGGCTTGCCAGGTCGGCGGCCAGCAAACGCCAGAACTTGCGCGCACAGAGCTCTTCGAACCCCCACGAACTCAGGAACAGAACAGCCACATCCGCGGAGTTCATGTTCGATGCAGCATCTGGTGGCCTGTAAAGGCCGACGGTATTGGCGAATGTGACAGGATGGTCAGCAGATGCCTGCTCTGCCGACGAAGATCTATCGGCCAACGAAAAACCGGCATTCATGGTCGACTTCCCTTATTTCACCACCTCATCAGCGCTAAAATCGAACAATCGGCTGAAGAAATCCTGAAGCACCTATGGTTTTTCTTGAGCAACATTTACAAATGCTTGCATGTGATGAGCGATAGGTCTTTGCGTCTTCAGAAGAAGCGCATTCAATCTTTCGTAATAGCGTGAGTCTTCTGCCGTACCCTTGAAGTTGCGAATACCTGGAAACAGATGATCGCGCTCAGCCCACCATGTTTGGTGGCCGATGGATAATGCCTTTTCCATCTTATCCGATAGCGCGTCTGGAATGCCCGGATCATAACACCAACCGGTGCTCATCTCTTCGACGATCTCCGGCGTTCCACCGAGCCGGGTCGCAATTACGGGCACACCATACACAGCAGCCTCGATCAAGATGAGACTTTGTGGCTCCCGCCAGTGAGAAGGAAGCACGATCGCGTCCGCCACACCATAGACATCCTCGGGAGGTCTGAACCCCAAAAAGGTGATGGGCGCATCGGCTGCAATGGAGCGCAGGTGAGCGACGTAGTCGTCGCGCCCCCGGCCGGCAACGATCAACCGGGCGGAATTCCTGTTCGGCATGGTGACGAAGGCGCGTATCAGGTCTTCGATACCCTTCTCTTCCGCCAGCGCACCGAGATAGCCGAAGGTGAAGACATCGCTCCTGGCCTCGTCGCGACCTATGAGCGATTGGTGGAGCCTGGCTTTGCTTATGTTCTCATTTCTAAGGACATGCCACGTTGCCTTGTCGAGAACGCCCGCACGCAGGTAGCTTTGCTTCAAGGCGTCGCTGACGGCAATCACGGTCATGCCGTCACCTTCGGACTTCAACCTCGATGTCAGGACGCGGCACTTGAAGCAGGGACTTTCACAATTCCCCGTAGCTTTGAACATGCTCGATTTGGGACAAATCAGCGCGTAATCATGCAGATGCAAGCACATGGGAATATTGAGCTCACGGCTAGCCTCGAAGAGTGCCGGCTGCATGCGCGCGCAATTATGCGCATAAATCAAATCGACCTGCTCACGCTTCAATATCTCTTTGACGTCCCTCGCTGAGACGGCGCCTACGGATGCCTTGATGTGCCAGCGGGCTTTTTCCAATCGACCAACGGAAGGCTTTTTGTGTTCGGGCAGATAGCTGTTACGCCAGTTTACCCGAACCACCCGAATACCGTCATCACCGACGCGTTCACCCGTGGGCATCAGCCTGTCACCGCGCTTACCAAGCGAGAGCACGAAAACATCGTGATGGCGCGACAACTCCTGGGCGCTCATACGCGCGACGATCTCTGCGCCGCCCTCTTCCTGGGGCGCGAATGTCTGGGATACGATACAGATCCGCATCGACTAGTTCACTTTCTTTAGACCGCCTCTTAAGGGCGATCCACTATTGCATGCCTGTATCTTTAATTTATTTAAAGCTGCCCAATAATATCGACGAGCCGCTTTGCACTCATATCCCAGGAAAACCCGGCTGCGCGTCGATAGCCTTTTTCAATCATCGATACGCGACCTTCAGGGTTTTGCATTAACTCGTCCACAGCCCTCACCATGTCCTCAGGCCGCAGCGGATCGAAGAACAGGGCGGCATCGCCGCACACTTCCCGAGCGGGGGCAATATTGGAAGACAGCACCGGACAACCGAGGAACATCGCCTCAAGCGGCGGGATGCCGAAACCCTCGTAAAGGCTGGGAAAGAAGAGAGCCGTCGCACGGGAATAAAGCGCAGCGATTTCCTCGTCGGACAGGCGTCCGGTGAAAATCACCTTCTCATCCTCCGGCCTTGCGAAATCGGTCCCGGCCTGAAAAACGCTTGAGGCAACGGCTCCAACAACGACGAACTTTGGCGCTCGAGGCCCCATCATGCGGATCGCCTCGATCGCGCGACCAATATTCTTGTTCGGTGTCGGCGAGCCAACAAACAGAAGAAAAGGCTGCTCGTCCAGCCCCAGCCGCGCAATCACTGACTCGTCCTTTCCGATCGCCGCCATGTGCTCGCTGCTATTGTGGACAACGGCGACGTCCCTCGCGCCAATGGTGGCCTCCAACTCCCGCTTGGAGAAATCGGACACGGTGGCAATCCTGCCCCGACGCGCCAAGACGCGCCCTAGCGTGCCGTGCGCCATGCGATACTTGCGGGAAAAGTTTTCGGGCGTGCGAAAGATCATTGCATCGTGAATGACGGTGACCGCGCGTGGATGCAGGACGGGACCGCTGTTGCAAAGGTTCAGGAGTTTGCCCCGTCGCGCCGCTGCATAAAGGTTCGTCTGCTCCCAGACATGACCGGAAAGGCCACCCACGGTCCGTTGCTCGATGGTCTGTAGCGGCAGTTCCTCCACAACGCCTTCCGGCGTCAGGATAATCCAGTCGTCCGTTGCTGCTTGCTCAGCAAGCCGCTTGTCGAGCGCCGTAACGATCGCTCTGGCAAACCGTTGAACCCCGCTCGTCTTTTGCGTCAGAAAGCGGCCATTGATGAAGACGGTCATACGAGAACACGCTCTCCGGCGGTTTCTTTTCTCAAAACCTCGTCATAAAGGGCGATCAGCTCATCATTCATTCTGTCGCTCTGATATCGTGCGTGGAAACGTCGATACCCGGCTAACCCCATATCCCGCCAGCCTGCAGCATCCTGCCCGAGAATTGCTTCGGCCAAAGCCGCGCTGTCGCCGGACGGAAACAAAAAGCCGGTTTGTCCGTGCCGGACGATCTGACGAAGGCCGCCGACGGCGGATGCGATGACAGGCTTTTTCGCACGCATGGCTTCCAGCGCGACGAGACCGAAGCCCTCCCAGCGCGATGGCATGACGACCACATCGCATGCGGCAAGATATCCGGCAATTTCCATCGGGGATTTCCAGCCGAGAAGCTCGACATTGTCGGGAACAAACGAGACCGCATTCTGCTCGCTCTTTGTCGTGACCGTCGCGCCGATCACTTTGAAGCTCGCCCTACCTTCAAGCGTGGCCGCGGATTTCAACAGAATATCGACGCCCTTTTGACGATCGAGACGTCCGACGAACAGAACCTTGGTGATCGGATCCTTCCATTCGGCAGGAACCGCGACAGGATTTTTCCGCGACAATCCGTTTTCGATCACCACCATGCGGCTCGGCGAGATGCCGATTTCAACGCCCCTGTCATATTCGTGCTGGGAGATGGCAACGATCTTCTGGCAAAATGGCGCAAGCAATCGCTCACCCCATCGTGCAACCAGACGCAAAGGCCCGAGTGTCTCCATGTCGAACGACCAGCCATGCGCGCAATAGATGATGGGCGGGAAACGCCTGCTGAGCGCGCCGATGGCGCGCGTGACCGCACCTGCGAAGGTTGAATGGGCATGCACCACATCCGGACGGAACGATTTCACCTCGGCCATTACCGCACGCGCCAGCGCGGGAAGCGATTTGTAGCGTCCCTGTCTCTTGAAGGTTATGATACACGAGGATGGTATGTTCTGCACATGCGAAAGATGGGCATCGGGCACGAGGACACGGACATTCTTCGCGCCGTATTTGGCGATCTGGTGAGGCACGACTTCATTCAGATAGGTTGCTGGCCCGCCCGGTAGCGTTTCAAAGACGTGCAGAACCCTCATTTCCTCTTCCCCTGGACGACCGCCTTTGGCGCGGATGCGCAGTTTCTTGACGTTGGTCGTCCAACTGTTAAGTAAAACAGAATTCATCAATTCGCCACCGCTTTGCCGGACACGCCTCCCTCACATCGTGAAAGAAAGGAGCCGGTGATAGATGACGCGACTGTAACGCGGCTTTCTCAACGAACGTTTATTCAACATATTTAAAGAGTTATTTGCGATTTAGTTTCAATCGTAACGAACACTTCCCAACGGAGAGGGACAACGCGTGTGAAAATCTGCATCGTGTCGCAGACTTTTGCCCCCCAGGAAGAGGGCGGCGCCGAGATGTCGGCACGCGCCGGAGCGATCGAACTCGCCAAGAAACACGACGTAACGGTCCTCGCACTCGGAAAAGAGGGCGACCCGCTGGTGCCGCCCGGAGAAACAAGACTGGCGAGCAACATCCGCGTCGTCCGGCTCCCCTGGAAGAACAGTTACCTCCCAGGTCCTCGCAAGCCTTCGGTCAGTGTTGCGCATCGTGCCCGCTGGCACCTGCGAACAGCGCTCGGTGCGCTCTGCGTAAAGGGGTTGACGCAGTTCTTCAAGAACGAGAACTTCAATCTCATTTATGCGCAAAACTCGTCTTCCATGCAGCCCGCTCTGTTTCATGCGGCCGAAGATGCGAGTATTCCCGTCTGCCTTCACCTGCGCGACTATGCGATGCTCTGTCCCAAGACCAGCATGTTTCGCAGAGAGGACAATTGCGAAAAGCCTTGCCTCGATTGCAGCCTCATCAACCGTCGCCTGAAAATGCAGGGCGAGGGAATGACGGTGATTGCCGTCAGTCACTTCGTTAAGCAGCGCTTTCTCGAAAACGGAGTTCTTTCAAAAGCTGACTGGCACGTGATGCATAACAAGAACACACCACTCCATTCCTTCGACAAGAGCGTCATCGGGCGAAGCAGACCCGCAGACCAAACTTTTACGTTCGGCTATCTGGGAGCCTTGGCAAAAGAAAAGGGAGTTGCCGATCTCGTCGGAGCTTTCAACGGCCTGCCCTCGGGAGCAAAGGCGCGTCTGGTTATCGCCGGTCGCGGACGTTCTGGAGAGGAAGACTGTCTCAAACGTCTCGCATCCTCGCGAAATATTGAGTTTCGCGGCTTCGTCACGCCGCAGGAAATTTACCGCATCGCCGATGCAATCGTCGTTCCTTCGCTATGGCACGAACCACAAAGCCGGATTCTGGTCGAAGCAGCCGTCTACGGCGTTCCGGTGATCGGCACCAACCGTGGCGGAACGCCTGAAATCCTTGAGGAGGGGCGAACTGGCTGGTGCTATGACCCTCACAAGCGTGGTGCTCTTTTGAACATGCTTGAAAAGGCGGTGTCGATCGGGCCAGAGCAGTGGTGGCAAAGGCGTGACGAACTCTTTCCGGGCATTGCCGGCTTCGATGGCACGGCGGAACAATCTGGATATTACGACAGGCTGGAACAAATCCTCACCCAGATTGCTATGGGCACGGTGACGCGTGAAAACGCCATGCGGTCTTGACGAGATGCGTTCTGCCGCAGCTCTCCCGAACATGGTCAACAATATCTTAAGAGATTGCGGGCATGTTGAGGTCAACGACGTAGCCTGAACCGTGAACACAGGTTCAACTGGCCGCCACTCAGTGCCAGACACGTGAACAAGGTTTGGAAATGTCCAATCTCGCCTGGCTCATCCTCATTCTCGGCTGGCTGATCTTTCTCATCTATTACGTCAGCTCCTTCTTCAAATGGGGCGTCCTGACCTTATCGTCCTACTTCTGGCTCCGTTACACCGTTCTACCGGTACTCATCATGCCGATCTTCGCCGGATCGGACAAGAATATGGAAGCGGTTGGCAATGCGCTTTTTGTCATCCGTCAGCATATAGACCAAGCGTTCTTTCTTTCGGTTCTCGGCGTCGTATTCCTGATCGTCGGCATTGCTCTTGCGGCCTTCAGTTCCGGTAGAAGCTATCTCTTTGACTTTATCGAGAGCGGCTACTCTTTCTGGCAGACACGGACCGGAGCGTGGCTGTCATTTCTAATCATTCTCTTGGCGACGGCGGGCCTCTTCGGTCTCGGAGTACGCCCATTCGAGGGGCGGGAATTTGCTTTCGAGAACCCGTCGATCCGTCCAGTCATCAATCTCTACTCCGTCATCCTGCCCACTACGGCGATCAGCCTGCTTGTCTACGGTTTCGGTCGCGGTCGCCTGTTTATCGCCATGGGTGTTTTCTGCAGTGCGTTTGGTCTGATGATCGGCACGCGTGGAGCCAGCATCGAGGCTCTTTTCGCCTTTGTCATTTGCGTCATCATCGCCTACCGCTATAGAAACCTTCTGGTGTTCGGTCTCTCGGCAACTGCCTTCATCCTCGTGGCAATTGGCATTGGCATATTGCGCTCAAGCGCGGACGGGCAGGTAGGACCGGGCCTGCTCGACAGCCTCACGGCTCAAATCTTCTACGGTAACAACTTCTCCGACTTTCGAGACTACGCTTGGATTTTGAGCGGTTTCAAAGGGCAGTTCTATCACGGCATGACCTATCTTGCCGGCTATACCGCGCTCATACCAGCCTCGATCAGCGAGTTTAGAAACGATTACCGAACCGGCGTCATCACCACCACGCTTGCAGGCCTCGACCCGGAGTTTCATGCGGGTCTGCGACCGACGCTCTTTGGCGAGGCCTATCTGAATTTCGGTATTCCCGGTGTGATCTTTGCCGCGACTTTGTTCGGCTTCTATTTCGGCAAGCTTCATTTGTGGGTTCACACCGGCCTGCCGCGCAATGCGCTCGGTGTACGCCGCGTGGCCTGCGGCTACATCGCGTTTCTCTTCATGTTCAATACGGTCTTCACGCCAAGCTTCTACTATGTCTACGTCGTGACGGCGTGGCTGATCGGCGGTCTTGTTCTATCCTGGCTTCTGACCGTTCCAGACCGATCGAATGAGGAAAAGCTTCCCTCCAGCTAGAGTTGGCTCACAAGCCATCGCTCAGGCGCTGCCGGTCGGGATTTACGCCTTAAAGCAGAGGATGGAGAGTTATCGGCGTACGCCCCATTCTGTCGGCCAACGTCTAGCCTCGCTGAATATACGCCTCGAGAACATCCTTGATCACTCTAATATCGTTATCGAGCTTGTCGATCTTGCTCATCATCTCCTGCTGGTTTGCCAGCAAAACCTGATGGGAGGCTATGGTAAGCTCGCTGAGATTTCGCCTTGCCTCTTCCGTATCGCGAACCAATCCCATCACAATGCCGATGTTATCGGGATTGTGGTTGAGATTCTGTCGGAGAAGCGCATTTCTGTAAATCGTATTATAGAGAAAATGAGCCGGAAGAGATTTTGTGACCGTGTTGTTGTAATGGCCGACATCGTGCCGGCGAATGTGGTGGTTCGCCAGTGCTTCAGGTGTCAAAGCTATATCGGCAATCTGTAACGCGCGCAGATTGAGGTCCCAGTCTTCGATCACCGGAAGGTTTTCGTTGAAGTAGCCAATGCGCTCGCAAACATTTCGTCTCAAGACCAGCGCGATCGGCGGGATTTCGGGCCTTCGCAGAACATCGAGGAAATCGAGAGCGGATCCGTCGTAGCCTTTGACCGTCGATCCAACCCCGATGACGTCGGTCCCGTTTATCACTTCATCGATCTGGTTCCACTTGCTCAAAAATCCTCCAAACCGCCAGTTCTCCGGATCGAGGAGAAAAGAGGTTGCGGACGCCAGAAAAGCGGGATGCCAGCTGTCATCATCATCATGGATCACGAGAAAAGGGAGATGCCCCAGGCGAGCGCCCTTGTTGGCTGCGGCACTGGTGCCGAGATTTGTTGGATTATGAACGACCGTCAATCTGTCCGAGCGGATCTGCACCATGAAGTCGGCCAGCAGCGCCTCTATGGTCTCGACGGAACCGCCATCATTGATGAGATGAATGTGCCAGTTTTCGTATTCCTGGTCGAGAACGCTTCTGAGAGCTCTCCTTAGCAACAACGGCCTGTCTTTGGTTCGTATGACAACATCAACGCCGTCTCTGCGAGAGTCATCTCGAATTTTTTCCATGCTGTTTGGAAACATGTTCATCGACAGAATCGTCCTCGGAAAGATTGGCGGATTTTCCAGCCGTTTGGGACTCGCATCTCGATATCCGCGACAATCATGCTGGTATGTCGATACAGGATTATTGAGGAAGCCTTGTGTGAGGCTGTAACCCTATCCGGCTTGACAATCGCACACCGAGGAGAGCGCAAAGCATGCCGCCGCCAAGATGGCAGGCAAGCCGAACGGGTTCTGCGATGCGCCCGATCAGCCCAGCCTCGGCTCCTGGCACATGCCGGGTGGCAACCGGTTTCAGGCGAATGTTGCCAGCCAACGATCAATCAATTCACTCTTTGACGTCCTTCTGGCGTTCCTTCTGCAGATTTCCAAGCAGTGAGGAAACAGCGTTCTCACCTTCGAAGCCTGCCTCTTTCAGCAGCTGGTCGACGATCGGCTTGTTTGCCTGATAGGCCAGAAGCTGGCCGGCCAGCCCCTCGCCGAAACCGATATTGCCCGTGGAACCGGCCTCCCCGCCACGGCCAAGCATGCCGCCGGTATCGAAGATGCGGATATCGGAAATTTTCTCGATCGGCTTGACCGCCTCGGCGAGCGCCTGGGGAATGATCCGGATCCGTTCGCGCAGGATTTCGTATTCGATAATGGCGGAGCTGAGCTTGTTTCGCGCTTCATTGAGCAAAGCCTCGCTCTCTGCCGTGGCCTTGCCGGTTTCCAGCACGCCTTTGGCCTTGATAATCGCGGCTTCCGCTTCGGCTGTCGCGAGCGTCTTGATGGCATCGGCCTGGTCGATCGCGGCCTGTTTTTCCGCTTCGGCACCGACCTTGATGGCCGTCGCGTCCGTTTCGGCCGTCTTGCGCGCGTCAATAATGGCGATCTGTCTTTCGCGTTCGGCGATTTCCACCGCTTTCGCAGTGCCGACTTTTTCTTCCGCGGCAATTGCCAAGGCGCGCGCCGTTTCAGCGGATGCCTTGGCCTCCGATTCCTGCCGGCTCTTATTGGCAACCGCGATCGCGCTTTCCTGGGTCACAATCTGAAGGTCGCGGCGCGCCTCAGTCTCGCGCTGCTGCACGGCACGGGTGGCGTCGATGTTGGCGCTCTCGCGGGCCTGCTTAGCCAGAGCTTCACGCTCCGCAATTGCCTGCTCCGCAGCAATTCGCGCCTCCTCCTCTGCACGCTTGGCGGCCTGCTCCTGCTGGGCCGTTTCCGCGCGCGTGGCAGCGGACTTGTTGGCGATATCGCGCTCCTGGTTGAGTTCGGCTTCACGTTTCGTGCGCTCGATCAACAGGGATTGCTGGCGCGCCTCGAGATCCTTCTGTGCGATCGCAACTTCCGTATCGCGGACAATCTCGTTTCGCTCCTTCTTGCGGCCCTCAGTGATGCGCGTGAGCGCTGCCAAGCCGTGCGCATCGAAGAAATTATTGGCGTTGAAATGTTTGATATCGGTCTGGTCAAGACGTGTAAGAGAGACGGATTCAAGTTCGAGACCGTTGGATTGCAGGTCGGCTCCGACCGCCTCCTGTACCGCTTTGACGAAATCCATACGCTGCTCCTGCAGAGCATCCAGCGTCATCGTGGCAGCCACGGAACGCAGGCCGTCGACGAACTTCGCTTCAATCAGCACACGCAGCTGCTCTGCGTCGTTGGTTCTGTCGCCAAGCGTCTGAGCGGCAAGCGCGATCGACGACGCGTCCGGTTTGACGCGAACATAGAATTCCGCGCCGATGTCCACACGCATGCGGTCTTTGGTAATAAGGGCGTCGCCTTCGCCACGCCGAACCTCAAGCCGGAGCGTCTTCAAATTGACCCGCGCAGTGGAGTGGAAGATCGGCAGCACAAGCGAGCCGCCGTCCAGAACCACTTTCTGGCCGCCCAAGCCCGTGCGAACATAGGCTTCGTCGCGGCTGGATCGCCTGTAGAGCGATGCCAGAACAAAACCGACGCCAAGGACGAGGACGACACCTATCGCTGCTGGCACCAAAAGATCGTAAAACATGCGAGCTCCTTAGAATGCTATGAAGTCTGCGGTACGTCGAGATCGGACGGCACCGGGATGGCAATGAAAATGTCGGAGTTGCGATCGACGAGAAGGACTTGGGCTCCTATGGCGATCGGGGCTTCCTCGGCGGCAGCTTTGGCACGCAAGACATGCCAGTTGCCGTATCGATCCTTCAACCGCACGCGCCCTGGCAAAGCCTGATCAAGAGGGCCGACCGTCACCTCCGCAGTCCGGCCGACGAGGTCTGCCAGATCGACTGCATAGCTCTCGTCGCGGGGAACGAGGCGAGCGACCCATCTGCTTGCAACGCGGATGGTCGGCACGGATCCTGCAAGGGCGGTCGGGATCGCGATGAGGGCGGGAAGCGGAGTCCAGATGGCACTCGCAACCGCCTGCAAACCGAAGCCGGTCATGGCGAAAATGCCGAGGATGATCATCAACAGAATGAGCACCGGCACCCCGCCGACATTCAGCCAGGACATCAGCCCGGCCATATCGTCCGGCCAAGCCTTGTCGACCACCTCACCCAATGAAAAGCCTATCAGCAGACAGGCCATTTCGATCACGGTCAATGCAATCAACATCACCGCCGCGATGGCAAAAGGCAGCGAATGAGGAGCAAGAAAGAGCTCCATGATGTCAGCTCTGCCCGGTCTTGAATTTTGCAAGTCTTGCTGCGATCGCCTGCTCGCGGTGCAGCCGGTCAAGCTCGTCGAGTTCGGCGCTATTGCCTGCATCGCTCCCGCCTGGCACGCCCGTGACGCGGGATACTGCAGAAACGGCCCGGCTAACATTTTCCATGGAGCCGGCCTTGGCGCCAGACGGCCCGGCACCGGTGGGAAATTGAGCGCTACTCCGCTTCAAGTCTGCGAGTCTCGCCTCCGCCTCACGGCGCGCGGCGAGAATGGCCTGAAGCGCCTGCTGACCTTCGGCCAGTTGATCATGGGCATCGCTCAACGCCTTGTCCAGTGCCGCAAGCTGGGATTCAAGATCGATCTGACGCGCCACCCCAGCCTTGGCAAGGTCATCGCGATCCGAGGCTATGGCCGTGCGAATCTTGTCGTCCAGCAACTTCAAGTCCTGATCGATCTCACCGCGCCGTCGGAGAATGCGGTACTCTTCCGCCTTCACCTTGCCGAGATCGAGGCGCGCCTCATCGGCAGCCTGATCGATTTCTCTCAAGGCCTGCTCCACCACCACGATCTTGTTCGCGCCTTCAGCCATATCGACGGCATTGTTCGCAAGACCGGCAATCAGACGCCCCATACGGGAGAGAATGCTTTCATTCGCTGTCATGGTGTCCTCCGTTTGACAGGCGCGCGTATCGACGCCGATTTCGATCTGATAACAATCATCGCGCACAACGAGTTGAGCGTTGAAGAGGTCTAGACTGCCGCGAGAATAGCCCAGTACCTCGTAATGAACCGCGTGACGTCCTCTCACGGTGGCGATGGTCAGGGTCGAAGGGCCTTTGATCGCGAATAGCTTTTCATCAAGCGGCAGTGCATCGATGCTAGCTGGACGCACGCGCGCCGAGGCGAAATCACGAAGACCGAGTGAGACGAGCCGCGCGGGCAGACCTGTCGCTATCCGAATTTTCTCATAGGCAAGATCGTGCAAGGCCACGAGATTCGCACCAGACTTCCCGCGCGTCAGCTCATCCAGCATCGTCATCATCGCGGCATAGGCCGACAAAGTGTCGCAAAGCGCCTGCTGGGCATCCTCGTCAGGCATGAGCCTGTAATGCATGATGGATGAGTGGGACGGATGAGCCATGAACGAAACTATAAAGCACTACTTTGGTGACTTCAAGAATAATACGGTCTGAAGTTGCATTTTATGGTCGAGCTAAACCAAAGGAATTCTAAATGAGCGGAATTCGTTGCGCCACAAGAAAAATCCAACCCGCTACCCGGTGGTTGCAGATGCGCATTGAAGCTTATTGTCTCGTTCAAGAGTATGAAAGAGATCGTGTCTTGCGCATTGGAAGTAAGGAATGGCCCCACCCGCTGAGGCGAATTTCCGCCTCCGAAGAAAGCGCGCAAACGGGGCGGTCTCCGGCTAATGCCTGTCCTATACGATGAGAGCGCCCCAGATAGTACGACGGGAGGGTGAATGACCGCAGTACGCTTTGCGGGTGACGATATGAACATCATGGAGGCGGCGTCAGTGTGTACCCGCTGACCGCCTATTCACCGCTCCCAAAATCATGGCGGCCCAAACAGCCACCACGATTAGTTTTTGAGTGATAAGCGTCAGGAGCGCGGCGGCAGAATTGGGAGGGGCTCTGCGCGGCCGACGATGAAGGCGTAGGAGAAAGCGCCAACCAGCGCCATGCCTGCTGCCATCATGAAGGACGGCGTGTAGCTTCCGCCGAACATGTCCAGCAGATAACCGAAGAGCAGCGGGCTGATGATGCCCGCGATATTCGAGGCAAAGTTCTGGATGCCGCCGATAGAGGCAACGTGGCGTGAGCTTGGCGCCACGTCAGCTGGCAAGGACCATATGCCCGTCGCCGCGATGGCAAGGCTGCTGTAGGAAATCGCGAGGAAAAACAGTGCCATATAGAGCGATTGCGTCAACGAAGCCGGCAGAATGGCCGCGCCGCCAAGCATACCCCCAACCATGATGATCTTGCGCACCGTGGTGACATTGGCGCCGTTGCGGATTGCTCGGTCGGCAAGCGCACCTGCGATCCAAGCTGTGACGACGGCCGAGAGACCCGGCAGCATTCCGTAAAGACCCAGTTCAGCCAGGTTGAGACCACGGGCGGTTTTCAGATAGCTCGGGAACCAGGTCAGGAAGAAATAGATGACGAAGTTCAGGCAGAAAAAGCCGATCATCATGCCCCATATGGTGCGGTATCTGAACAGATCCACCCACTTGATCTTGGCAGCTTCCGGATCGTCATTCTCGACCGTTCGCCCACCATTTTCGATGATGTAGCGCCGCTCGAGATCGTTAGCGCGGGAGTGCTCAGTGGGATCGCGGTAGCTGACATACCAGAAGAAAGCCCAAATGATACCGACTGCTCCGAGGATGATGAAGGAGTAGTGCCAGGTCGCAACGGCAATGATGGCAGTGACGATAGGAAGAGCAAGCACCGTTCCCACGCGAGAGCCGGAATCGATCACCGCAGTCGCAAAGGCTCTTTCGCTTTTCGGGAACCAGCGCGACGCCGCTTTCGTGGCAGAGGGATAAGCCGGGGCCTCACCAGCGCCAAGTGCGAAACGAACTGCGAAGAAGGTCCAGAAGCTATTTGCCAGAGGTGTTAGCGCCGTGAAGACCGACCACCATATGGCAGCAAGCGAAAAGGTTTTGCGCGCGCCAAGCTTATCGGTGATCCAACCGGCAAATAGCATCATGCCGTCATAGGCCCAGAAAAATGCGCCCAGGATCAGGCCTTTTTCCGTGTTGGTGAGATTTAGACCAAGCTCCTGATCGATAAAGGGAAGAGCGACGCTCATATTGGCTCGATCGAGATAATTGATCGAAATACCAACGAAGCACATGAAAAGAATAAAGTAACGAACCTTCGTGGCCCCCGCGGGCGCACTCTTTGGGTTTATCATGACATTGAACCTCCCTGGCATGATTTGCTGGCTTGTCTCGACCTCGCGTGAATGCCTCCTCCCCTTAGTCGGGCATTGGCACTGCTTCTGTCGAAAGACTGAAGCCCCTGGCTTGAAGCGTGACGTGAAGACGAAACCGCACAACGCGATTTAGTTCTATTCACTTATCAATTAAACTTCCACCAGTAAATAGTGCCGCAACACACGGCCAGTCATCGGCGGCAACCGCTTCCTAAGCGGGAAATGATGAGTCCAAGTGGGCTTGCGGGCGCCGCGGTAGGACGGTCGTTCACCCGCGTCGGCATCGCACAGGAGATCAAGCAAGAAGTTTGGAATTTTCGCGGCGGACATCACTTAAGGGAAGGGTCTGGTCCACTTGGAGGCGTTACCGGCAAGTTCCAACGAGCTTGCGCCAAGCAACGCACCCAAAGCCGCACGTGGCCGCAACTTGCCACTACCCCTGCGAGGGATGATTGAATGAAAGCCGGAAAACGACATGCCCCGTTTGACGCCCAGCTCTCGTGTACGGGCTGCCCATCTCTGTCAGCGCGCTACGAGCTCGATAGTCAATGGAGCCGCACCGCCAATAATATCCAGCAAGCGGTCGATATTGGGATGAGCGCCCGGACGCTCTTTAGCGTCGGCGGTATGCTCGGCGAAAATCGCAAGGCCATGGCTCGCCGCGTCCCGGTTGAGCGTGCCGAAGCATTGCTGGAGATATTGGTAAACTGCCAGCGAGCCCTGTTTGCCTGGCTGATTTTCGATGGACGCAACAATCTTGCCGTCGGCGCCAACAAGATTGATACGATCAAGGCTTTCGATCGACGGCAACTGTTGCAGGTTTTCCTTGAAGGATGCGGCGGGCTGGATCATGGCGAACTCCTGATGTCATGTCAGTCTTGCGCCGGATTTATCAGCTTCATGTCTTGGTCGCTACCCACAGCATCGGGACTCGAATCGGAATCACCAATCGAGGAAAGCACGATAGTTGGTCCAGACAGACAGTGCGTCCTCTATGCGTCCAACTGGACGCGCTGCGCTCGAAGTCCGGCCAGCAATCCAAATGAAGCCGCTCGTGATTTTTGCCGATCGACAAATCGGTCGTTGCCTCTGGCAGGGCAAGCGCTATCATCAAGCCTCTGTTCATCATTGGCTTTGGGAGGAGAGATAGATGAGACGGATGTGGCCTGAGGAGTTTTCGTTTCTGCTGGACAATGCCGAAGAGGTTAACCTGCACATTCCGCCTGCGGAGGGCAGCACCTCCAGAGAGCCGGTTTCTAGAAAGGCCCTGCGGGCCCGTATAACGCAGGACGACTTCGAGAAAATCTGGCATCTGGCAGAGGCGCGTTACCGGCTGAATGGGGAACGGACCGGCGAGGCAATTACGTTGATTACCAACAACCCGCACTACCAACAGTGGCACCCTTCCGATGGGGGTAGCGTTGACAGCGTTTCCGACAGCGGCAAAACGATCACGACGCGTTATGTCACGGTCCATTTCCTGCTGGATGACGTGAGAGAACCGGTCGAAGCATAGAAAACAGATCAGTTTTGTCTGCAACGCGATAGGAATCAAAGCGGCTTTTGCCAAGCGGCTTTGATTGTTTCTCGCCGGCTGCCAAGCTACTCTCCCCCGTCCAGGAGTTCGATAACGTGGAAGACTAAGATGCGCCCATCAAGACAGTTTCGTTGTGTACTAGCCGGGGTGATAACCTGTCTCGAAATGATATCCTCCGATGACCGGCACCGAATAAGATTAGATTAATTTGAGAGGCGAAAAAAAAGAGTTTTCAGTTTTTCACTTTTTATTCTTTCCGTTAATCTTTCTTTCATCACGTCTGAGCAAATCATCGCATTCAGGCGCCCGTTACCGCCGCCACTCTCCTGTTTTTAAGTCTATGGCAACCTCTATTGGCCAAGTTCTCCTGGTCCAGGAGGGTTACATGACTTATCGAAGCAAAATTTGGATACTGAGTGTCGTCGTCTCGCTGTCTGTCTGGTCAGCAGGAATTCACGGCGTGGCACGATTGACTCAAAATACCGGTGAGCCCCTCCCTGATATGCTGAAGACTGCCAGCACGCGATAAAATATAAATTTCGAGCTGAAGCAAATACGCTCTATGTCGGCTGAACGGATCCGCAGTATCTTTTTCGCGGATTTTGATGCTCTTTCGAAGACGCAAGGGGCGAGTATTCCCGTCAAAAAGGCATGAATTTGAGTGCAGCCTGGCAACGGGCGATATGTTCAAATGTCACATTCGGGTCGGCGTCGGCCGCTTCGCCTTACACAAGCCTACCCACTCTAGGACCGCTAGCACCGGCCGAACGGAATGCCGCACGGAAAGACAGTAATGATCGGCGTTTATGGTTGCCCTGGTATCGTCTGCTCTTCAAGATCTAGCCCCGGATAGAGCAAAAGCCGAGCACGACGCAAGTTGGACCCGCGTTAAGCCCCCGCTCAGCGAGAGAGGATGCTGCGCGTGAAACCTTTGATTCCGTTTACCAGTTGCGCTCTATCCGCCGAAACGACACCGTGTAGAGGCACATCAAGAGCGGGAGCGGACAAAATGTCAAAAAGCGTTTCAAGCTCCGAAGCGACGTAAATCCCCTGCTTGTTTTTAAGCTGCGCGCATGTTGCAAGTTGATGGTCGTTGCGGTGCTCTCCGAACTTCGCCAATCGCGGAACGATGACGATCGGCTTTCCGTGTTTACGGGACGAGAGCACGGTGCCTATCCCGGCGTGGGAAAGGATAATCCGTGCAGAACGAAACTTTCCATCAAACTCGGTCGGACGCATGGTCCGACAATACTCGAAGTTCTTTGGCTCATACTCCGCCTTACTGCCGATCTGACCGAAAATCGGCTCATCGAGCCGAAGCGCCAGTTCGTCAACCGCCCTCACCAACCGATCAAAAGGTAACTGAGTGCCGATCGTCAGGAGGATCATAGAACACTCCCGAAATATTTCGGGCCTCTGTCGCTGGCAAGATGGCTCCATTGCGTCAACCAAAGGTCGGCAATCTTGCCCGCAAGCTTGCCGCTCAGCGACAGTTTTTCGGAGTTCGCGACGCTATCCAGCCAGATGGTCTTCGCGCCGAACAACTTTCCAAGAGCCAGTGCAATGATGCCCGGCGCAGCGCCAGTCGATATGATGATATCAGGGCGCTCTTTTCGAATGACCCGAAGCACATCGAGAGCGCATCGCACATTCTGCATCATGTTGTCGCGGTTGCAATCCGTGACGATGTAGGCAGGTGAGACACCTGACTTCTCGGCAAGCCCCTCGATCGTGTTGGCATACGCAAATGTTGCGTTTTCGAAAGACTCGAGAACCAACATAAGCTGCTCCCAGTGTCCGCCACCCGAAGAAATTGCCAATACATGGAGTTTTTCAGCGTTACGTTTCAACGAAAATCACCCATCTCAAAAGGAATGTATCCAATTGCTGCCCACTCGCCCCATCTCAAATTCAAGGCGAGACTTAAACTCACCTATAGCTCAAGATATTTCTCAACATCGCGTGCAAGCCACTGAGTCTTCGCTAAGTCTAATTTTCACGCGGAGATTCAAGTTCTCGTATTTCTTGGTCTTTATAAAAAACAGATTCCTGAAAGATATTCAAGATCAGAACATCGTTATAGAAAAAATCACCAGATGTTTTCATTTATATTAATCTATACTAATTAAGTGAATGCGAATAATACAAACGGTCCCCGCCTGATGGCGCAGCGAATGTTGGCGCGCACGCTGCTTTGCTGTGCTCGGGTCAAAAGATAAATTTCAGCGGCGTGCAAAATATAAACCCCCACAGCAGTATAAATAAACAGATAAAATATCTATACATTCTCAAACTCGATAACCATTAACACCGAAATGCACTTTTATTCCGATGGATAAAATAATTAATTCGATATCAAAATATTTCCGCATGACCTATCGTGGCGAAATCTATAAATAAGAAAATCAGATTTAGAAATATTTGTAATTATCGATTATATCTCTCAATTTTACTGGCCTGGCTTTATGATTTTAACAAATTTAGGCTTGTGTAAAATACAATTTATTTTTTTTACTGTGCCGAAATCGGCCCTTGCGATGATGTTCCCATAAACGCGAGCAAGGGCGGCATCAATGAAAACCTATTATGTCAATTCCGAAACCGGTTCCGACGCAAATGCAGGCACATCGGCAGGTAGCGCCCTCGCCTCTCTGGCAGCTGTAAACAACCTCAAACTGAAAGCGGGCGACGTCGTTCTGTTCAGCGCCGGCACCGAATATCACGGTCAACTCGATATCAAGTACTCAGGAACAGTAGAAAAGCCCATAACCTTCGGCAGTTACGGCTCTGGCGAACCGCCAGTCCTTTCCGGCGGCTCCGTGGGCATCTACGGCTCCAAAACATCCAACATAGTCATTGAAAATCTGGCGATCGAGAAGACAGCGGGCAACGCAGTTTATGCCGGTAGCGCCAGCAATTGGACCCTCAACAATGTCACGGTCACCGATACTGGCACGCCATCCAAGGCGGGCTCAATCAGTTTCCAAAGCAGCAGCAACATCACCATCACGAATAGCCACATTTCCGGCACCACTGGCGATGGCGTTTGGATGCTCAACGTCAAGGGCGCGGTGCTGACTGGCAATTCAATCGGCCAGGCAAAGGGTCATAATGCCGACGCGGTCCAGATCAATGGCAGCAGTGATATCGTCGTCAAAAACAACGTACTGGATATGACGGGGGAGAATGGCAGTGCGAAGGGCGTTCTTGTTATCGCCGACGCGAAAACCGCCCTGATCGAGGGAAACACCGTCGTAGGTGGCGGCTTCGGCATCAGCGCCATGGGACAGAACATAACGATTAAGAATAACGACATTTCTGACTATAAGGGCTACAGCTGGTCTTACGGGATCGGCCTTGGGCAAACGGTTGATGCTAAGAACTACGTGATTAGCGGCAATCACATTCATGACGGTGTCTGGGGTGTCGCAGTGACCGCGGCAGGCACAGACAAACTTGTCCGCAGCGGCATTGAAATTTCGGGCAACCACTTCGACGACTTGAGCGAAGCAGCGCTGAAAGTAGATCGTCCTGCAAGCGGCAGTTTTCACGGAAATGAGATCACCGAGACCGTCAGTCGAGATATCTATATTTCAACCCCGATCAAGAGTTCCGGCACATTTCTAACGACGGCGAGTCAGGTGCTTGTCCCGGTCAAGGTCGAGCTTCCCCCCGCACTCGTCATCGCAAAAGCGGATGCGATAACCGTACCGGTCCCAAGCCAGGCTCCGACAACGGCACCGTCTAAAGCCATCGTCGCAGTAAACGACGTGCTAAAATTTAGTGACGCCCATCATCTGTCTCTTTCCGGCAATGTTCTCGCCAACGATCATTCGGATAATGATGTGCTATCCCTCCGCAATCTCAATGGCACATCGTTCAAGAACGGGTCTACAATGAACATTGAGGGGAAATACGGAGTTCTACATATTGAAAGTGATGGTGACTACAGCTTTACGGTCAAGACCGATCGCATCGACCATCTCTCCGGCACTCTTAAAGAATCTTTCCAGTATAAGGTTTCGAATGGCAGTGTTCTGGATACCGGATATATTTCAATCGAGATCAATGCCGATCACATAACGAAGTCGATCGCAGCAGACCAATTTATATAGCTAAAGGCTAATATCACCGGCCATTGTTGATGCGCCTCCTCAGTCTGTACGTACTGGCAGAAACAACACTTTAGTGCGCACACTTGAAAAAAAGAGCCCGCCATAAAATGGCGGGCTCTTGCCCAATTTCCCTTCAATACACTTCAGAAATTCGAACGACCTAAAGTTGGGCCCACGATCTCTGAATTGTAAATATCATACCTCGTTCACAAGGGATAATCCCTGTTCACTAGGCAATGGTGGCGTCAAACACCAACCGGCTCGCCGTGAGGGGGAATGGAAATCTTCAAGACGCCGACATCGGTTGTCTGGGAGTTCGGGAACTCGCCAAATGCGTCGTCGTAAACACGGAACTGGAAAGTTTCACTTGCGGCTTCAGTCAGACCCTTGCCGAGATCATTCAGATCATAGGTATATGTACCATCGCGCTGGATGTGCAGATCACCATAGTGACCAGAAACGACGGTTGAGCCATCCGGCTGGACGAACTTGAAATTGTAGTCGTTCGGGTTTGCTGTCAAAAGATTTTCAGCGCCAGCACGGCTGACGGAAACGTAACCCTCAGCGGTCAGGTCACCGCTCACAGAGTTGCCGTTGACCGATACGGACTGATCGACGGCCACAGGCTTCGTGTGTTCCGGCTTGATGGTGATGACGAGGTAATCGTAGTCGGTCTGCTTGCTGCTATCGGAAATCTTGTATCCTACTCTCTCGACAAAGCCTTCGGCAGGTACCGGGCCGATGTCTGCCTTGAGGGTATATGTATAATTGCCGTTCGGGCTAACTTTGAAGGTGCCATAGGTGCCTTCGATGATGGTGACCTGATCAAGGCCCTGCTTCGCGCCAACGCTAACGCCGTTCAAAGAGCGAAGGAAAATTTGACCATTGTCGGTGGAGTCGTTCGCCGTAATGTTACCAGAAATCGTTGCATCAGGGTCATTGATATAGATGGTATCGTAGTCGGTTGTTGCTACAGGCTTCGCCATAATAATCTCTCCATGAGGCCATTTTTTATAAAAGTCCGGCAATTTTTAATGCCAGTTAACTTCTTATTCACCATCTATCGGAGGTTACTAAATGTCAATACCAAACTGAAGAAACAAAGCTAAACTCTACTCGATTTCCTGACTATTTCTGGTTTATTCATTAACCGACATTAGCTAAATAGCGGACATACATTAGAATAATCTAACAATTATCCGAATAATATTCTTCAACCCTACCACAGATCCGCTTAAGAGGGGAAAAGATGTGCCATTTTGGGAAAATTAGTTTTCGACTAATTCCACACCGGTTAGAGGCCATGAGCTGTTCTTGGCAATTACCAAGATCATCGTCTTTTCTAGAAATATAGCGATTTCCAATAAATTTCTATACTGTCTTTTACTGACATAATATATCGTCGCAGTTTTCTGATTGCGACTACTGCGTTAACAATATTTGATAACCCTAATGATACAACCTGAGATTATTTCGGCTGGAATTACTGGGATCGGGATTTCCATGGCCGTCGCTAAGCGGCTTTTACGTAAGATACTATGATATAAGTCTTATCGCCTCTGCCGTTGACACTGGCCAATAGGCAGATTCATTGGCAGCAGTAGTCGACCACAATAAATCCAAAGTACTCGTCAGTGGATTTTCGCCTGCAGTCTACTATAGCTGGTGGTCAGTTCATTTATCACCCGAGCGGCAATGCCGCTTGGTTGATCAGGATGGATTGATCCAACCCAACACCGCGAACTGGATTTATATGAATGAAGTTGGCGACTATGCCTCATGCAGCGAGAGGCTGAAAACGCCGCCGAATTCGGGCAATGTAATAATTGCCGGGGGACTCTGACTCGCACATGGCGATGACCTCCGCTTCAGGCACTCCGGTGAATCGACGCTCATCACCACTGTGGAAGCGAATACGCAACTGCCCGTCTTCCTGACTAAAATACACTTCTTTTACGATTCGAGAGTTGACCGATAGATTTTGCATTTTTCTCTCCATTATCATTTTTATTTTTATGAGAGCCTAAGCAAAAACTCGAAAATTACCGTGAAAAGAACTGGTTATTGCAATCTAAAGCCAAATATTCAATTTTGGCGCATATTGCACCAGCATTATCGACGCGAAGACCTTATCGTAACATCGGCCTGACGAACGTTGTATAAGACGCATGAGCTGTTGCTTGCGATCATCCGAAGTTACTATTTCATGCCCAGCCCAGCATCTTCGGGTCTGAGGTCAAAGATGAAGAGAGCGGCTGACGGCGAGGCTTAGCTGGGATCGAATGGAGCACTGCCGCAAGGCTAACGTTCTGTCATCATCGCGCAAAGCCTAAGCTCCCGCAGGCGTTGCACGCTAAGACGCTGTCTTACTCTCCAATAGGCGACTATGTGTCACAAGCTTTCAAACTGACAATTCGCCGTGCTGGCGATTGATCGTCATTCTTCTCTGAAAGCGTGTTCCATCTGATCACGCAATGGCTTCAGAAGATAGGACATAACAGTGCGCTCTTCGATGTGAGCGAACGCTTCGACAGGCATTCCTGGATAGAGGTCAAGGCCTTTGAGCTTTGCCAGGCTTTCCGGTACAGGTTGAATTTTGACAGGGTAATAGAGCTGCCGCGTCGTCGGATCGGTGATGGCATCTGCGCCGATATTGATGACCTTACCTTCGACCTCTGGCGTCGTTCTTTGATTGAACGCCGCAAACCGGAGCCGCACCTCTTGGCCAGGATGGATTTGATCGACATCCCGTGTCTGAATGCGAGCTTCTACGTTCAACTGTTGATCTTCAGGAACAATCAGAACGAGATCTTGACCTGGTGCGATCACGCCGTTCTTCGTGTGCACAGACAGTTGCAGAGCATGGCCGCTGACTGGCGTCGTGATTTTAAGGCGAGCGATTTCGTCTTTGACCGAGTTGAGCTTTTCGGTGTTCTCAAGTATTTGACGTTGATTATCCGCAAGACTGGTGGATGTTTCCGTTAGTCGTGTCTGGCTGATGTTGATCAGCTGAGCCTTGATTTCGCCCTTACGTGTCAGAGCTGATGCGCGTGCGGATATAAGCTTGCTACGGTCGCTTTCGTAGCTTGCTTTCTCACGCCGCAATTGAAGCATGCGTTGAGATCCGACGACTTTTTGAGCAAGAAGTTTTTCCTGGATGTCCAGTTCCTGGTTTGCAGAGGCAACCGCATCATCGCTTGACTTGAGCTGCAGATCATAACCGCTGATCTCGTCATCGAGCTGGCTCTGGCGAGAGTTCAACTGCTCGATCATGGCTTCGAGAGAAAGACGACGGCTCGTCAGAAGATCCTGCTCCCGAGCCAGAACCTCATCCACCCCGGGTAATCCCTGAATGTCCTCAGGAGCTACGATCTTGTCTTCGCCCTTGATCTCCGCCATAAGCCGCGCACGTTGAACATATAGCTGCACCAGCTGCCCTTGGTACAGGTCGCGCAAGGAGTATTCCTTGGTTCCATCAAGCTCGAACAGAACGTCTCCGGCCTTGACCTCCTGACCTTCCCTCACATAGATTTCGCTGACATTACCACCTTTAAAGTGTTGAATCTTCTTTACATTGCCATCCACCACAACAACACCGGCGGCAATGACGGCACTCGCGATCTGCTGCGAATAGGCCCAGCCACCGATCCCTCCGACGAGAACAAATGACCCCGCCAGCACTGCCACCAAATGGCGGCGCAAGGATCTCTCGGCCCAGCCAGCAGTCATTCTTTCCTGCATCTTGGATGTGGTCATGATCGCTTAGCTTTTCGTCTTAGTGGTATCGACAACCACCTGAAGCTGACGCTCAGGCTTATTGACAACGCGCCCCAGAACCTCATCTTTCGGGCCAAAGGCATTCATTCTGCCGCCATTCATCACCATGACGAGGTCAACGCTCGATAATACGCTCGGGCGGTGGGCGATGACGAGTACGATCCCACCGCGGGCTCTCACGCTCAGAATAGCCTCGCTCAAGGCTTCTTCACCATCGGCGTCGAGGTTGGAGTTTGGCTCATCTAGAACGATCAGGAAGGGCTCGCCATACAGGGCGCGCGCAAGTGCCACGCGCTGACGCTGACCGGCGGACAACAGTGTTCCGCCCTCACCGATTTCCGTATCATAGCCGTTGGGCAGGCGGATCACCATATCATGGATACGCGCCGCCTTCGCCGCGGCAATGATCGAGGCAGGTGAAGCGTCTTCCTGAAAACGCGCTATGTTCTCGGCAATGGTGCCGTTAAACAATTCGACGTCCTGAGGCAGATAGCCAATATACTTCCCAAGGTCTTCCGTGCTCCATTGGCTGAGCTCAGCGCCGTCGAGGCGTACGGAACCACGAACGGTGGGCCAGAGCTGCAGAAGAACACGCGCCATTGCCGATTTTCCGGAAGCGCTCATGCCGATAATGCCGACGGCACTGCCTGCTTGAACCGTAAAATCGACGTCGATGAAGATCAAACCCTTGTTGCCAGGCGCGGTCCCTGCAAGCTTTTCGACAGTCAAAACGCGGCTTGGTCGCGGGAGCTTGAGCGGCGGCGCCTTTTCAGCTGTGGCAGTCAAAACATCGCTGGTACGCCGCCAAGCGTCGCGTGCGGTCACAAAACCTTTCCAATTCGCTATCGCAAGCTCCACGGGGGCAAGCGCACGCGATGTCAAGATAGACGCAGCGATCATAATCCCGGCGGATGCACTGCCGTCCATGACGAGAATGGCACCAGCTGCAAGAACAGCCGATTGCAGCGCCATTCGGAAGATTTTGGAAATCGCGGCATATTGATTGCCGACATCCGACGCAGAGCACATCAGGACGCGGTGCGCACCATTCTTTTCTTCCCAGATCTGCCCCACCCTGCCGGCCATACCCATAGCGCGGATGACCTCTGCGTTGCGCAGGGACAAAGAGGCATATCCATTCCGTACGTTGGACGATTCATTTGCGAGCTTGGACTGGGTGCGCGAACTTACATTGGTCAGGTAGGTCAAGCCAGCAAGAACGACGGCGCCGAAAATCGCCATCCAGCCAATGACCGGGTGGAACATAAAGCAAATCGCCACATAGAAAGGCAGCCAAGGCAGATCGAAGAATGCGGGAGGCCCCATACCCGACAGAAAACTACGGATGTGGTCAAAATCGCGGATTGGCTGCATCCCGTCGCCAGGAATCCGAGCCTTGAATGGCATCTGCAGCATGGCCTGGAAAACCCGCCCGTTCAGCAACTCGTCCACAGATGCGGCGATGCGCACAAGAATGCGGCTACGGATGATCTCGAACCAACCCTGAAACAGGTACAGCAGCAGAGCGAGGATAGACAACGACACCAACGTCGGGAGGCTTTTGCTTGGAAGAACCCTGTCGTAGACCTGCAGCATATAAAACGAGCCGGTCAGATAAAGTATATTGATCAGCGCGCTCGCCAACCCCACGCCTACGAATGCCCACCAAGACCGTCGCAATGCATCACCGGTGGTGATGTTCAAAGCTTGCTTATTAAACTTCGACACGATTTATACGCCTCGTTTCCATTGCAACAGATACATAACACGACGCCGGCATGAACTCAGCGCGCACACTCTCCCGACGACTTGCGGACATGGCGATATGCTTGGCCTTACTGGCCAGATAACGACGTCAACAATGTTCAAGCAGACCTGCGAGAGAAGATCACACGACTTTGACTTACAGCATAATCCAAAAGATAACAATATTATTAGCGCAACACACTAAATCAATGTTGCTAAAAACTCTTCAGGAGTGACATTTCCCGACAAAACGAGCGACTGCCCAAATATTAGATTCTTTTATTATCGATCTCTTAAATACAGGACTTATTGCGTTCTGACGAATCTGAAGTTCCTGCTCAACCTTTTCGCCCTTTACACTTGATATGAAACATATTTTATGTGCGATAAATTTGCCACCCAATTCCATTTTCACGTATCGAGCAACTATCAGGGGTTAAATCGACGAGCTTTATATAGGCATAAGAAAAAAAATCGTCTAAACGTCGCCTGGCTGGCGAAATACCGATCATGTGGGTCATTGCATGAAGAAGCTGTTGATTTATCTTGAGAATTTTTTGCCGTCATCTCAGGCGTTTATTATCAATCAGACGGAAGGTTTTCATCGTTTCGACACGGAAAGAATGGCTGGCAAGCGTATAAACTCCGCTCATACGAAGAATAGCAGCCTGCGTGTCAGCGGTCATGAGAACATGTCTCAAGACCGCATTCGCGGACTTCAGAGCGGGACAGAACTCAACTCATTACATTTTATGGGTTGTCTTCTGGAAAACCTCGACAGGCGCCGAGCATGAGATAGCCACCTATTCAATAACTCATTGAAGGTACTTAGGAAGAAATTAAGTTCGAGTAGATCCAAGATAGGAATTTCCGATGGATGTCAGCGTAGTTTTGTCTTCGTACAACGGCGCAAGCCGCCGCTTACGCTATATGCTCGATTCGCTGATCGAACAGACGCTGCCGAGAGATCGTTGGGAAGTAATCGTTGTCGACAACAATAGCACTGATGGCACATTTCCTTTGCTCAGCGAATACGCTCCGCGGTTGCCCTTGAAAATACTGCGCCACAAGGTGCCAGGAAAATCTGGAGCTATGAATCGCGCACTGGCAGAAGCGTCGGGCAAAATCCTCGTTTTCACTGATGACGACATCAGGGCCGATCCGCGCTGGCTCGAAGCTATCTCTGATTGCGCGGATCGGCATCCTAACTATGGCCTCTTTGGGGGATGCATCCTTCCTGACTGGGAGACCCGCCCTACTGCGGATTTCATAAAGTGGATCCCGATGGGATCAACCTTTGCTATCATTGAATCCAACAAAAGTGAGCCATGCGATGCAACTAAGATTTGGGGGCCTAACACGTTTGTTAGGCGCTCTGTTCTTGGCGACATTCGTTATCGCGAGGACCTCGGACCGTCGCCAAGTCCAATATTCGCGATGGGAGAAGACCAGGACATCGCTATGCGCGTAGCTGCGCGAGGTGTGAAGTGCTGGCGCTGCTGTGACGCGGTTGTACACCACTGGATACCGGCGTCGAGCGTCAACGAGGTTTGGGTTCAGGAGCGGGCTGAAAGGTTGGGATACGGAATTCCAGCGCTTTTCCCGGATCGAGTTCCATCGGGAATGCGTTTTTTAGGTGTTCCGTTGCAGACTTGGCTGGATAGTGGATATTGGAGTTTACGAGCATTCCTTCTGTCGCCATTTAGCAACTCAAAGTTGCGATTCTGGGCTATCTGGCGGTCGCGTTACATGCGAGGCATTCGAGCTGGAATTCGGCGCTACGCACCCACGTCAACCGATTAATAGAACAACATTAATCGCCATTCTGAGGTGATTACTGACGGATTTCTCGTTTGAGTAGTCGTTATCCCTCTAACGATTTCAGCGTTTCCGTCTCAAGGCTAATCACGTGAACGAAGCTTGCCGACCTATTCACAAAATCACAAAGCCCAACGAAGTTCTTTTTTAAGAGCTATGCTTTCGTCGGAGCGAATATTTACCGCTGGCCTAAGTAGCCTCTTAATAATTGAAATTACCGGTGGAGGTGCGGAAACAGTAAGAACCTCCATTATTGTGCTTTCCTTGAATTCTGCAAATTAATTTCGCGGTAATTCAAGCGTATATTCGTAATTTCTTAAATTAACACCTAGCGTACAACATCATTCATGTGAGACAAATTTATCACCTAGTTGTATTTTTATGCGTCGAACAAATGCGTAGCGATAAAACGGCCATCCTCATATAGTCATAATAAAAAAAATCGACTAGACCTCAGCTGGCCGTCGAAATACCGACCATGTGGGTTATTACATGAAAAAGCTGTTGATTTATCTTGAGAATTTTTTGCCGTCATCTCAGGCGTTTATTATAAATCAGGCGGAAGGTTTTCATCATTTCGACACGGAAATAATGGCTGGCAAGCGTATAAACTCCGCTCATACAAAGAATAGCGGGCTGCGTGTGCATGATATTAGGTCGTCCAGTAGGATGCGTGCAGGTGAGTTGCTCCTGAAGGTTCCGCGCCTGCCAGTGCCATCGCTTTTCCCGCCTGTGCATAATGCGGATTTGATCCATGCCCATTTTGGCAAGAATGGCTATGTCGTGGGTCCATTGGCTCGAAGGGCCAACAAGCCGTTGATCACGACCTTTCATGGTTTCGATGCCACATATGATGGCGACCCCAAAAAACCTGGCGGCTTCAATCAGGTGCGCTTCTTTTCGCACGGCAGACGGCAGATGGCCTCGTGGCCATTTAACTGGTCGATTGCCGTCTCCGACTTCATCAAAGAAAAGTTGCTGGAGAAGGGCTTTCCCGAGGCGCGTATTCAAAGGCATTACATTGGCATCGATACATCGCGCTTCAGCCCGGCAGCCACACCACGTCGCAAAGGCCTCGTTGTGTCGATTGCCCGCTTTGTAGAATATAAAGGGCACAGGCTGATGATCGAAGCCCTGGAGCGGGTTGCAAAGCAAGGTATCGACCTTGAGTTTGCAATGGTGGGCCAAGGGCCGGAACGCGACAGAATAATGGAACTGGCGAAACGCAAGCTTCCGAACGTCACCGTTCATGAGAACCTGTCTCAAGACGGTATCCGCGAACTTCTGAGTGAGGCAGAACTTTATCTGCATGGCAGCGTAACACTCGATAACGGACACGCAGAAGCGTTCGGGCTCGCTAATCTTGAGGCGCAGGCTGTCGGAACGCCTGTTGTTGCGTTTCGATCGGGCGGAGTTGGTGAGGCAGTGAAGGACGGAGAAACCGGCTTCCTTCTTGCAGAACGCGATGTCACCGGTATGGCGAACGCCATCGGCAATCTTCTAAGCGACCAGGCCCTATGGAATGAATTCAGCAGGCGCGCGCCGATCTTCGTCAGTCAAAACTTTGACCTGAACCGGCAGACGGCACTACTGGAGGACTATTACGACGCGGTTCTCGGGTACTATAAAAAATTGGGGAACACATTATGACGCCACGTGTCCGAAAGCCGAAATGGGGACTGAACGCTTTCAAACCCCTGCGCAACGCGATCGTCAAGGTCAAATGGCTGTACTTCACCAAGATCTGGGGCATGGATATCCACCCCACTGCGAACTTCTCTTTAAGCGCGAAGCTTGATCGTACCAATCCCAAAGGCGTTCATATCGGTGCTGAAACCTATATTGCTTTTGATGCAGCGATACTGACACATGATCTAAGCCGCGGTCTTTATCTCGACACGCGCATCGGCAAGCGCTGCTTTATTGGCGCACGCAGCATCATTCTACCTGGTATTGAAATCGGCGACGAATGCGTCATTGGTTCAGGCTCGGTGGTGACGAAGAACGTTCCGTCCCGCTCGCTGGTCGCTGGCAATCCGGCAAGGATCCTCAAAAGCGACATCAAGATCATCGCGCGTTACGGGCGCATGGAGCGACCCGACGAGGCTCCCGACACGAAAGGCTCGAAAATCCCTAACGGCCTGGAGAACACCTTTGAACAACACTGAGACTGTCGTCGACATTGTCATTCTTTCATGTGGTCGCATCCCTGACACCTGTCGTAAGATAAAGGACCGTTTCAAGGCCACGTCTCAGACAAGCGACAAGATTTTCGTCCAGAAGATAGGCTACGGGTTGATGCCACATACCAAGGCGGCACAATGACCGACAGCGCGAAAGTCCCACCCCAGCCTGCCGGTCAGGGAAAAAGCGTCGTAAGCGGCATTGGTTGGAACCTCATCGCCGTATTTGGCGAACAACTAAGTTCCCTTGTCGCATTCGTATTGATCGCTCGAATTCTCGGCCCCGCGGACTTCGGAACCGTCATTCTGTCCGTTGCTCTCATCGACATTTTCATCACGTTCGTCCGGTCAGGAACGAGCGAAGCGCTAATCCGTGCGCCTGAAATGAATGAAACTCTTGTGGGAACGGGTTTCTGGTTGAACATGGGTCTCTCGATCGTCATCGCCGGGACGCTATATCTCCTCGCGCCTACCTTTGGAGCCGTTTTCGATCTTACAGATACCGTTCCGCTCTTACAAACGATGACACTAGCATTTCCGATAGCGGCGGCCGGCGCGATCGGAGAAGCTCTTCTTGCTCGCAAAATGGCCTTTGCGGCCATCGCTCGCCGTCAGGTTATTGGCAGTTTTGCCGGTGCCGTTACCGCTATCCTACTCGCGTTTTTAGGATACGGAGTATGGGCGATGATCTTTCAACGTCTAGTGATTTTCTCGGTTGGTGCGGGCCTCTCCATTTGGGCAGCGCGCCTTGTGCCGCCTATGCGCTTTTCACTTTCTGCAGCAAAGGAAATCGCACACTACGGTGGCGGCATAACATCTATCAATATATTATACCGACTTCAGCCAAGGGCCACCGAATTGGTCATAGGTCTGCTCGCTGCCCCGGTCGCAGTCGCGCTCTTCCGAGCGGCATATCGTATAGTAGATCTTGTCAACCAACTACCTGTCCAACCGATTATGAGAGTGCTATTCCCAACACTCAGCCGATTGGTTCACACTCCCGAGAAGTTCAAATCGGTGCTCTTGAAGTTCATGGAAGCACTTCAAACAATCTTGCTACCTCTCTATGTGGGAGTCGCCTATTTCTCGGCGGACATTTTTCACATAATGTTTGGCACCAAATGGGATGGAGCAGTGCCAGCTTTTGTCATTTTGCTCATCGCATCCGGGCTTCGTATTACCTTTATCCTGTTAGGACCCGCCACATCAGCACAAGGCGCTCTCAGACGGAGCACGCTGTTTACGTTGATGGATGTTGGAATCAGTATCATTCTAATGGTGATCGTGGCCCCTTGGGGTATCGAAGCTATAGCTGGATCTCGTGTTATCGCGGTCATCCTCCTCTGGCCCATTGCTTACTACACGATAATGAAGCCGATTGGCTTGACTTTCAAAGATATCGCCAAGACCTTGGAAAAGCCACTAATTGTAAGTATACTCCTTCTCTTAAGTCTTTGGCTTCTTGATTTGGTCTATGGCTCTTTCGGGTTAACGCTAAATCCAATCTTGAATTTTGTTGTTTGTGCTCTACTCAACGCTGCGTTTGTACTGCTCGTCGCGCGCCGAGAGATCGGCGAGATCATGCTCGTGCTCGGGCTTCAAAAATCGGCGTCCGTGATGAAAGCTGCCAGGTTTATGCGGATGCTTCCATGACCGCGGTTTTTCAAATTATCGGCAGTCGACATGAGAAAACATGCAACGCACTGGGTTTCTTTAGTGTGTCATTCCCTGCGGTCTCGCTGAAGTGCGTCTGTTGTGTTTCGATAGTGTGTTCGCTCCCGCCTTTCCATCATTGGCGGACAAGGATTGCCGTATGAAAATCTCGGTTCTGATCAACAACTACAATTATGCTCGCTTCCTCCCTGCCTGCATCGACAGCGTGCTTGCACAGGACTATGCCGATTTCGAAATCATTGTCGTTGATGATGGTTCGACAGACGATTCCCATGACATCATCGCATCCTATGGCACGCGGATCGTGCCAGTGCTGAAAGAAAACGGGGGGCAGGCATCCTCTTTCAATGCCGGCTTCGCTGCTTCCAGTGGCCAAATTCTTTGCCTTCTGGATGCTGATGACGCTTTTTTGCCTGGTAAGTTATCGATAATCGCTAGCCTCTACCGGAGCCACAATGCCGACTGGGTGTTCGATCATGTCACCACAGAAGAGGGCGCGACGGTAGATGCGACGATTTCGACTTCTGAGGTCGATAAACGCGCAAGCCTGCGTCAGGGTGGCTTTCCAAGCCTGCCTGTTCCAACCTCCGGCCTGACGTTTCATCGCAGAATACTGTCGGATATCCTGCCGATGCCGACAGCAAACGATGTGGTCTTAAGCGACAATTACCTGAAATTTGCCGCCGCCTATCTGGGAAAAGGATTGATCGTTGAGACGCCACTGACCTTTCAGCGTATTCACGGCGCGAACAGGTACACGAACAGTGACAAGGCACAGCAACTGCGTTCAAAGATCATGGTCGCGACCGGTATTTCTTTGGCCCGTCGTTATGAGGGCATGAGAGCGATGGGACAGAAGCTTGCTGCAGGCGGGCTTGCCAAAAGCGATTACCGTGGCTCAGCGCTGATTGCCCAAACACGCCGCTGCGCTGAGGATGGTCGATTTCCCCTTCTCCATTTTGCTGCCCAGGTGGCGATGAAGCGTCTTGCAGGGAAGATCCGATGAGCCATGAAAACGAAGTCTCCATGAGAGACATCACCAACCCGCATCGGCCTGTTAAGATCGTCGTAGCAGTCCTTACTTACAGGCGGCCCGAAGGCATCTCGAAGCTGTTGGACGTGTTGACGCGGCAGCACCAAAATCCCGCGCGTCCCTATGCTTTGACGGTTTTGGTCGTCGACAACGACGCGGCTGGCAGCGGCTGGAACACCATTGAGCCTTTCATAACAAATGGTACGTATGTTTCAGATGAAACGGGCGGTAGGCCTCGACTGAAATATTGCGTCGAAAAGCAGCAGGGCATCCCCTTTGCCAGGAACCGCGCGCTGGACGAAGCACCGGATGGCACCGACCTTTTTTGCTTTCTAGACGATGATGAATGGCCCGTAGATCATTGGCTTGACGCTATGCTTAGTGTGCGGGAAGCAACGTCGGCAGATTGCGTCTATGGTCCGGTCGAACCCGTCTATCCCGACCACGCAGCCGATTACTTCATCCGTGCCGGTGTCTTCGAGCGCAAACGCAGACAAGACCGAGAACAGATCAATTACGCCGCGTCGAACAATGTCATGTTCGATTATCCCTTATTCATTCGGCTTGGACTGCGCTTCGAAGAACGAATGCGATACACCGGCGGGACAGATTTCGTGTTTTTCAACCAGGCTGTGCGCAAAGGTGTTCGGATATTCTGGGCCGATGCTGCTCTCGTGTACGACATAGTGCCAGCGAGCCGAATGAACTGGAAATGGGTCCTCCAACGCCAGTACCGGCTTGGGAATACTTTTGCCGTAGCCGAGAGGCTTTACGGAAACCGCAAGAGCGCTGCCTTTCGCTTTGCCTATGGTGCGGCCCGTGTCGGACTGGGCGCCACCATGCTGCCTGCATTGGCTGTCTCGCCGCGCCTCGGCATGCGGGCTCTTACGCATTTGTTGCGAGGTGCTGGAACAGTCTCGGGATTGTTGGGGCATGCTTACGAGGAGTATCGACCGGATGCCAAGGGCACGGTGAAGTAGAAAGCAGGGAGCCACAGTCATGGAACACGCATTCCGGACGGCCGGAAATACTGCCGGTCCCACGCCGCTTCACAATAACCGCGACGCACTTTTCCGCCGCTCAAATGCCCGCCTGCACGAGAAACGCGTGAACTTATTGTTGACGGTGATCTTTTTCATCTGCCTGTGGCGATCCACGGGTGTCTGGTACGGCTATCCGGCAGATTTCGATGAATCGAGCGGCCAAGGCACGCTCCCGATGAAGGTTTTACTGTACAGCCTCGTTCCCTTAATCGGCCTCTACGTCTTCATGGATTTGCGAAACGTGGCGGCGGCTTTTTTGCGCATGCCGGTTCTCGTTTTTCTGACCACCGCCTGCTGCTTGCTCTCGGTATTAGTATCCATCGACCCTGCAGGATCCATACGAGGGCTCCTCGCAGCTGGACTTATTACAGCTGGAACCCTGTCCTATAGGCTAAAATTTGGCACCTTGAAGACAATGGAAACGCTAGCGGCTTTCTTTGTCATCCTGGCCCTCGCAAATGTTGCTTATACAGTTCTCTTTCCGCAATACGCGGTGATGCGTGGATCCTATGCGGGAATGGTAAAAGGCATGCATTACCACAAAAACGGCTTGGGGCAGACAACAGCAATCGGATTGATTTTCGTCCTGAATTTTTGGAAGATGGGATTTGACCTTCGCTACAGAAGCATCATTGGCATGTTTGCAGTTGTCTGCAGTATTGCCCTCATTCTACTCGCCCGATCATCGACAGCCGTTGTGCTAGCCATGATCGGCTACGGTGGCGTGTTTTTTCTTAGGCATATCCAGAATATCAAGGCTCCCCTTGCGAGGTTGAGCATTTTTGTGATGACGCTCTTCACTCTAGCGGCGCTCTCAACGGTGTACATGTTTATCGCCGAGGCTATCGCGGCTGCTTTCGACAAGGATGTGACACTCTCTGGCCGCTCCGGAATATGGGAACAATTGCTGCCCTTGATTGGCGAGAGACCCCTTCTGGGTTACGGCTTCGCAATGTTCCGCGATCCCGATGTGATTGCGACCTACGTTAACGCAACATGGACAGTTCGCTCTGTCCATAACAGTTATCTAGAGTTGGCACTCAATATAGGCATTGTTGGTGCGACATGTTTCGTAGGATTCATCCTAATACGGCTCGCCACAAAATTCATCAAAGTTGTATCAGATAGCGGCCTCCGGCGCGCCCAGGCGGTGGAGATCATTGTTATTACATTGGTCATGATGGGCGCTTTTACCGAGGCCGGTCGCTTCATGGCGCCCATTGATGCATGGGCATTGATCGTCGCCATGTTGCCTTTGACAATGAAAACGCTGCGAGAAAAATCAAATTTGACGTCAATCTGAGCAGCTGCCTTGGTTTCTGATACCAATATTTAGACTAGAGGTGTTTTATATGATTTATAAGCCGGAGATTGATGGTCTCAGATCGGTAGCCGTTTTATCTGTATTGGTATTCCATCTTGGCTCCCCTTATATTACCGGGGGATTCACAGGGGTCGATATTTTCTTCGTGATCTCGGGGTATTTGATCACCGACATTATCAACAGGGGAATGCAGGACAATAACTTCAGTATCGTGAATTTCTATAGAAGACGCGCTCTACGCATCCTCCCGCCGCTTATGGTCGTGTTATTGGCGGTCACTACAGCGGCATCACTCGTCTTTCTACCGGAAGAAATTAAGGATTACGGAAAATCTGTCCTATGGACAGCTCTTTTTTCCTCAAACATATTTTTCTTCAAGGAGATAAACTACTTCAACCCGGAAGCAAAATTCAACCCGCTCCTCCATACATGGTCTCTGGCTGTTGAGGAGCAATTCTATATTGTAGTCCCGATACTGTTCTACATCTGCTATCGATTTTTTCGCCCGCACGTCAAAATCATATTTGTGGCGTCAGTATTGATATCGTTCATACTCAGCGTCGCTTTGATATTTATCTCTCAGAAAGCCACATTCTATCTGCTTCCCACACGTTACTGGGAAATGGGTCTTGGATCGATCATCGCCCTCTACGGGTTGCATCAGAAGTTCACCGGCAAAGCGGCAGACGCTGTCTCAGTTGTCGGCGTTATGTTTTTGTTAGCGTCGCTGTTCATGTTGACAGAGAGCGTGCCATTCCCGGGACCGGCCGCGATCCTGCCAACTGTTGGAGCCTGCTGCATTATCATAGCTGGGCGAAACGGGATTGCTGGTCGTTGGCTATCTCGCCCGACACCCGTATTTATCGGCAAGATTTCCTATTCCCTCTATCTCTGGCATTGGCCGCTGATCGTATTTTATCGACTGCTCTATGCGCCGGAAATTACGTTTCTGCCGGGCCTACTCATCGCTCTTGTTTCACTTCTGCTGGCCTTTGCAAGCTACCACATTGTCGAAACGCCGTTGCGCAGGACGCCCGCACGGATCGGAAATTTTCGGGTTCTTGGCAGCGCAGCGGTGTCGTTGGCGGTCCTTATCGGGGTGGGAGTCCTACTCCAAAAGTTCTCAAACAAGATCAATGACTATCCTCCCGAAGTCATGCGACTTGCAGCTTTTAATGAATACGACAAGACCCCTGAAGCCGAGCAGCAGTATCGTAAGGATCAGTGCTTTATCACATCCGGAACTCCGGGTGGCTCCAATGCTTTCAAGCGAGACATTTGCCTCGCCGCTAAGCCGGACGGAAAGCCAAGATATCTCCTGATAGGCGATAGCCAGGCGGCTCATCTTTGGGGCGCGCTCCAGAGCGCACGTGACGACATCGATCTCATGCAGGCCACCGCATCAGGATGCAAGCCGACAATCGAAACTGAAGGTGAGCGCCGCTGCGTCAACCTCATGACGAGCGTTCTGGGCGATTTCATTACTCCGCAAACAGTTGATACGGTCGTCTTTAGCGCGCGGTGGCAACAGGACGATCTCCCAGGCCTGCAGAAGACTATTGAGGAACTGCGAGGACGCGGAATCAGCAAAATTGTGGTTCTCGGCCCGACTGTAGAATATTCGCAAAGCGCACCATTAATCCTTGCCCGTATTGCATGGGGGAGCGCCGCAAAGCTCTCCGACTACAGAATTGAGCAGCGAAACGAGCTTGACGAAACAATGCGAGCATTCGCGGACAAGAACAAGGTTGAGTACATTTCACTATACAAAACAGTATGCCCAAACAACAACTGCATAGACGCCATCAATGGCGTGCCGGTTCAGTCGGATTATGGCCATTTCACTGATGTGGGATCAAAGCTTGTGGCGGGGATGATAGCCGGGCGGCTTTGAAGTTCGCTCAAGGTTTGTCGCTGCTGGAAACGGAGCGCGCCGAACAGAATTTTCAACTCCCGAGTTCTGTAACTGCACGCATTCTGGAACCGGTCACCTTAAGCATCTGGTAGCACTTCTACCAGATGCGACCAACCAGTTGCCATAAGACCCAGCCTAAACCGACCAGAAGTGTCCAACCTATGAGCACTCCTAACATCATCACATAGATACGAGGCATCGCCTGCTCCTCAATGAGGTCTCTTAATCGCACTAAAATGGTCGGCGCTGACATTCCTAAATTCGATCTATGAGTTTCTGCGTTCCCACTTATATTTCGAGTTAGGGCGGGCAGATTCGTGGCTGGCATCGAGTTTGATCGCGGAATCGATCTCCACCAAGGCGTTGAAAACATACGTTTCTCTGTGAGCGATTGACCAAGCGCGCCGGCGGGTTGCGGTCTAACTTAACTCAGTTCAAGGTGAACATATGTTAGCGGCTCTATGGTCGATATTGCTAATTGCCTGAACTGCCGGCGAACGCAGCGGGCGACACACTTCATCGTATGTCATCATCGAGCGGATATACGCTCGCTATCGTAAGGTATAAGATCCTCTTCCTACAATATCGCCGTGGAGCTTCCATCGATCTTGAGGACAGTCAATACGCCCGTTGCATAGGCCTTCGTGTCGATTCCGATCCGATTTGGGCCCATCGATGGCTGGCGGCTTGCCGTGTGGCCGTGCACCACCACAATGTCCAATCCCGGCCCGCTGCTGATGAAGGGCTCGCGGATCCACATCATGTCCTCGTCGCTCTGCAAATCCATCTCCACGCCCGGTCGGACACCGGCATGGACAAAGAGATGACGACCGATCTGGACGCTTACGGGGAGAGCTTTCAGGAAGAGAAAGTCGTCTTCAGGGATCGCTTCCGAGATCAGATCCGCAAGCCGCGCATTCGGTAGGCTGGATCTGGATCTCGATGTTAGGTAGTCAATATCCAGACCATAGGACATCAGCGTTGCGCGCCCGCCTGCGGCGATCCAAGCGTCCAGTTTGTCCGGATGGTCCAGAAGCGATGAGAGCGTGTCATCGTGGTTTCCACAAAGAGCGATGCGCTTCACTCTGGGGTCACACGGTTGCCGAAGATGCGCCAGCACCCCCGCAGAATTGGAGCCGCGATCGACATAGTCGCCGAGCAGAATAACCAGTCCCTTATTTCCGCTGCTTCCGAGATCCTGCAGTATGCGCGCTTCGGCATCAATCAGCTGGTCGAGGCAACCGTGGACGTCTCCGATTGCATAAATTGGATAGAGCGAAGGATGATCGGCAAGATTTATCCGACGCCGTGGTCGCCGTACGGCGTGGATCGGATCTTTGACAAAAACTTTTCTCAAGAGACTAAAGGCCATTTGGACACACTAGCCTCTATCAGATTGAAGAACCGTTTCTGGACGATGGTTATCTCACTCATACGGGCCAAAGCTTGGCGATTTCCTTGCGAGGAGGACGCGAAGTCAAGGAGCGCCCCGAAACCAGATCAATTCGCCTGAAATATGGCTGGACATTGAGGGTGCTGGGGAAAGTGCCTCCTGAAGCAAACGCGGCATCGGCGCAACCCAATCAAGATCATTGAGACGCCGCGTTCCATTCCGATCCCGACTTACTCGCACGTGGACATACAGTGTGCTGTGACACTCACCAGGCAACCTTGCGGGTTATCCAAAGCAGAGAAGTGCCACTCTGTGCGAGCACCTGGGACAAAAAATGTGCGGTAGCGCTTACCAAGTTTGCCCCAGCCACGTAACGTCTTGACAGATCGCCACGACTTACAAACCGGTGCCGCCCGTCATTTCGTTCTTGATTGTTGCAAGGATGATTCTGAGATCGAGCCACAAGTTGTAGTTCTGGATATAATAAAGGTCGCATAGAACACGAGCGCGCGCATGAACCGGATCTGTCGTCGGGCCGCGCCAACCGCGGATCTGCGCAAGACCAGTAATGCCGGGGCGGACATTGTGACGATCATGATAGTTCGGCACGAGGTCTTCATAGGGGCGACCAGCGGCCAGCATGCCTATAGCGTGGCACCGTGGCCCAACCACCGACATGTCGCCGCGCAGCACATTGATGAACTGAGGCAGCTCATCCAAGCTGCTCTTGCGCAAGAATGCGCCGATACGCGTTATGCGAGCATCCCCTACCACGGTCTGAGCAACACCCGTGACGTCGCATTTATCCGTTGCCATCGACCTGAACTTCAAGACCTGGATCGGCTTCTGCCCAAAGCCCCATCGGGTTTGCTTAAAGAATACCGGCCCGCGACTATCCAATTTGATTGCAATCGCAATCATGAGGAAAACAGGAAAGAGCAGAATTAGAACAAAGAGCGAGAAAGCAAAATCAAATGTCCGCTTGGATATAGACTGCGCAGCGAAGGGTAAAGCGGAGGCGTCAGTTAAGTCCATCGACTGCGCTGCAGCGCTATTCAATGTACCTACAACGAATTTCTCGTTTGCATGTCCGGTGATTGAATTCATAACCCACAAGCCCAGATTAAATAATGTTAATGTACAATAGCGGTAAAACGCATTTACGTCACTATCATAATTAACAAATAGTTAACTCACGCATAGGTTCCGGATATCACCAGTCCAGGCTACTAAATTAGGCAGAAACGCACACTTATGTATGGTTTTAAGTGAAATTTTTGATCTTTACGGTACTCTTTTTATCATATTATTATTTACTTAAATATAATGTACATTTTTTCTACTTAATTGACCGTGACTAATTTTGGGCTACCAGTATAGGAATACTTTAATTCGAGTTTCCTTCGCAGACTTGAAACGTGGTTTCCCACCAATCCTCATCCGGGCCACCTTGAGCCCGATCCGAAATTGCCTACAGTTTAACTCAATAAAGATGCCGGCTGGAACTGAGCGGTAGTTGCCTCAAACGCTTGGCGCGGGATGGAATTCGGGAAAAATTCCAAAGAATTGCAAACACATCTCAAATCTGCAGCGATCTTACTGACTCGTTGCTAACGTTCTAGTTGTTTCTCAGCGGGTGTAATTCTTGCAAGATCGCTGCGCAGTCTTGAGCGAAAGACGCCAGTCGGCGAGGCGATAAAGCGCGCAGATCGCGCCATAGAGGCATCAAGGAATTTGCATCGATGATGTAGGAAAGGTGCAACAGAAGGAACGTACCTTCCTTACTTCACCCAAATTGACAGCGTATGATGGAGCCCGCATGCCATCTCGATCTTCCTCCGTCGAGAAAAGACCGGTGTAAAACACAAAGCAAATCCGTCATGAAGATCGACGTAAGCTCGCCGTCCTCGCCACGATCAGTTCCACTAGGCAGCGTATTTCCTGCGATCGCAGGATCACTTCCGAGGCTCTATATCGTCGTGTTGCAGGCGCCGAAGCAATGGCACTTCGGCCGAAATGCTTTTAGGAACTAGATCCGACACGCCAAGTCATGCGGAAGAACTCGCCTGAATCTTCCGCTTGAGCCTCCGACGGACGCTAAAGCCAGCCAAAGGCTACGCCTCGTTTCCTTCTTTATAGTAGCGCGCGTAAGTGGCAGAGTAATATTCGCTGGAGCCATACATGCGGTACAGTTTCATCTTTTCCTGGTCGACCTTGTTCAACACAACGCCCAAGCACTTGTCGTAAAGGCGTGCCTCTTTGGTCATGACTTGGCGAACCACTTGCCGCGCAGTTTTCCCCCATTCGACCACAAACAGGAAGCCGTCTATGCGGCTGGCGATTGCGCGCGCATCGACAACCGGCCCTACTGGTGGCAAGTCGATGACGATGTAGTCTGCCTCGGCACCGAGCACATTCAGAAGATTGGCCATAGCATTGGAAGACAAGAGTTCGGAGGAATGCGGTACGCGGTGGCGAATGATTGCCGGCAGGAAGGAAAGCTGGGTGGCCGGGTCATGCTGCATGACACTGCGCGGGTCTTCGCCGTTGAGCAGAACCTCGAGCAGGCCACCCTGAGCAGTGACATTCATCGCCCGGGTAGCGCCGGGATTGCGAAGGTCCGCATCGATCAGAATGGTGCGCGCGCCTTGGCTCGCCAACAATTTGGCGAAGTTGATGGAGATTGTCGATTTGCCTTCGCCGGGGATGGCAGACGTTACCCCGATTATTTTGCATTGCTTGCCGACAAAGGCCATGTCGGCGGCAATCTTGCCACTTCGCATTGTTTCCGCGAAAGCCGACAATGGATTGTTGACGACGTAATTAACGACCGCACCACCCACAGCAGCAGGCCCTCCGCGCATAGTCGATTTGGTTGGATCGATCGCGGGTGCAATTCCGATGAATTCAACGCCGAGAACGTCGCGAACCTGGTCACCGGTGCGGAAGAACCTGTCCCGGAATTCTCTGAACGCGCCGAGTCCGCAACCTACCATCACGCCCGCTAAGCCAAAGAGCGCCAGAAACAGCGGCTTTCTCGGATAGCTTGGAGCGATGCTGACTGTTGCTTGCGTGATAACGCGAGCTTCGGTCACAGGAAATGTCTGCTGCTGAATGGCTTCCTGATAGCGCTGAAGGAATAGCTGGTACTGATTTTTGTAGCTTTCCGAAGTGCGCTGAAGCTCTCGCAATTGGACCTGATTTTCACTAGCGGATGCGCTAACCGCGGTCGCCTGTGCGAGGCTGTCACGCAGCGACTTCTCGCGTGCCGTGGCAACATCGAGATCGCTTCGATAGCTCTGCGCGATACGGTTCAACTCTTCGAACATAAGGCGCTTATATTCGTTCATCTCGCGCCGTAGCCGGACAGCCTGGACGTGATCGGGCCCGAGACGACTTGAAATGTCAGCCTCAACCTTGGAGGCATCGAGATATTTCTTGCGCAGATCGGTGGAAATGGAATTGCCCAGAACGTCGGTCACGATCGCATCTGTTTGGCCGCTAGCAATGATCTCTTGAATGCGATCAAGCCGGGCGCGGGCCTTAGCGGTATCGGATTCCGCCGTCAGAAGAGCGGTATTCAATTCTCCCAATTGCTGATCGGTAACAAGCTGATCGCCGACCGAAACGAGACCATGGGCAGCTCTAAACTTTTGAACTGCAAGATCCGCGTTCAGAGAGTCTTGCCGCAGTTCCGCAATGCGGTCCTGAAGCCAATCGCTCGCCCGGCGGGTCGCGTCGTATTTCGAGCTCAACTTGTCGACGAGGTAGGCGTCACCGATAGCGTTTGCAATCTTGGCCGCAAGTTCGGCAGAAGGCGATTGATAATCGATCTCCAACACGTAGGTTTTGCCCACGCGCGAGACATTCAGGTTGGCCTTAAGCTGGGCGGCAGCTGCAAGCCGTGCGGCATCCGTGCTTTGAGCGTCAGAAGCGCCATCACTGGAAAACAACGAGCCGATCGCACGCAGCGTCTGGCGAATGGTCGCAACCAGTGAAAAACCGGAGCGATTAAAGTCTGGGTCGTTCGTCAGGTTCAACTTGTCGACCACTGCAAGGGCGATCGTGTCGGATTGCAGCAGCTCGACCTGGCTCAGAATGGAGGTCTCGTCATCCGGAACAGTGCCGATGGTCGACATCTGCTCCACGACCTGACTGTTGTTTCGATCGATCAGGACATTGACTGTCGATGTGTAATACGGGGTCGCGGTGAAGACGAAGATCAGTCCAAGCACACTTGCGATCGCGCCGCAAAGCACGACCACGTGCCATTGGCGACGTGCAGCACTGATCAGCGCGTCAATGTCGAGAACGTCGCTCAACGCGCTTTTCTCGCCACTTTCCTCACGAAAATCGTTCGATAAATTACGATTGTGGAGCAACTGCTGACCTCTTGTGGTGCGTGGAGCAGGAGGCCGCAACGCGGCAGCCTGCAAAAGTCGTTTTGTCTCAAGGCAGTCTGAACTGAAATTAGTTCAGACGCTGAACACTTGTCTTCGTGGATGCAGCATCACCCGCCACACCTGACACGGTTGACGTTACGGAGTTAAGCAAGTTGAGGAACTTGATGATCTCGACAGAATCCGAGTTCGAGACGTAGATCACATCCTTGTCCTGCATCGGGAATTTCTGAACCGCGAAGAATGCGGAAGGGTCACGCAGGTTCGCACGGAACACAACCGGCACCATGTCGGACGGGAATTTGTCGACGTTGACGCTCAAGCGTTGCAGGAACTGTTTCGGCACGACGCGATACAGCAGCACCTGTGCCGGGTTTGCACGGGAGTCGAGTAGTCCGCCCGCCTTGCCAAGCGCCTCGCCGAGCGTCAGGTCGGTTTCTTCGAAATCGAAGCGACCGTTCAGGCCGGATGCGCCGAAGGCCAAATAGGTCCGACGCTCCCGATCGACGATGATCGTATCGTCGGGCGCGACGAATACGTTCTCGCTTGGGGTATTGACGAGGCGCTCATAAAGCACCGTTGCAGAGCGTCCCTTGCGCTGCAGCGTGACGTAGGTTTCCGAACCTGGCGCATTCAGACCGCCAGCTTGGGAAATGACGTCGAGGATGCGATCCCCGCCTTCGCTCAACTCGACCTTTGCCGGCGCCTTCACGTCTCCCAACACAGCCACACGGGCCGATCTGGAAGAGACCTTGTTGATGAGAACCTGTGGCTCGATCGCACGATTGGCCAACGTTTTTTCGATATCCCGCTGCAGATCGATCGTTTGACGTCCTGCGGCCCGCACAAGGCCGGCGTAGGGAACACTGATGTACCCGTTCCGACCAATGGTCTGCGACGGTAGTGTTACGAAGTTGCCCGGTCGGCTTCCCGCATCTGCAGGAATAAACAATCCACCCGGCTGCGATTCAAAAATGGACACTTGCACAACATCGCCCACACCCAGCGAAATATTGGGAATGACATTGCTTGCCGCGCCAAAGCTGCCAAAACTCGCGAGCGCCCGCGTTTCGCTGGCGTAGGCAAGGACTGCCTTGTTGATATCGACCAGCGCGTAATCGATACCGACGGTTTTATTGGCAGCAGAAACGGTGACTGCAGCACTGGATTCAACCGCTCTATACCCGGGCCCCGACTGAGGAGTACTCGTGCAACCGCTCAAGGCGATCATCGATAACGCCAAAGCTATTATCTGTCTTTTTTCGGCTCTCACTACATCCGTCCCCGTCTACTTCTGCACCAATCGCTCAAATCGGTAAAAAAATCCACCCAACTATTTTCTATCCAATGCTTATATCTCTCGGCAGATGAAAGCTTGTTGTAGTCTGGCAACAGTGTGGCGCGTATAGATTAACTTTCGGGCATTAACCATGATAGCATGCGTCAATTTTCGCCATCTCCAAGTTGAACCGGAGAATTCACCCCAGGCTACCTGCCCGCGCAATGCTACGAAGACGATAATTCCTTGCTTTATAAAGGTAATGAACTTCTTTTTGCAAAAGAATTTAATATGTCAATTGTTGATTTGACGTTAACTATTAATGACATTTATCTCTATTAAAGAGTACACCGAGTGAAGTGAATATCGCCCGGTTAAGCCAGCAAGGTGCCCTGTGGATACTTTAGAATTCCTGCATGTTGCGTGGACAAAATTTACCCAAAGCGTCGCAGACACTTGGGGTGACGGCATCGCGCAAATGCTTCAGTTGAGCAAAGATGAGCTGCTTCTCGCAGCGAGCGCGATCGTCACAGTGCAGCTGATGCTCATCGTTGTTCTTCTTTGGCGGCAGAAAAAGCTGCAGCATCTGACCGCAGACCTGAACGAAGAACTCTCTGCCACGGAAAAGGCGTTGATCAGGGAGCGGCTCTGGCGCAGAGCGGGCGGAAACAATCACACCACCATAAGCGAGGTGGAAATAGACGATATGCTGGTTTCTCTCGGATACGTCCATGACAGGAGCCGGACCAAGCAAGATGCATCCTGATCGGGCTGCTTAACGCATGTCGAGCAACACCTCACAGCGATTTATGTGGTGAGACAGGCAACCGAGGCGCGTGAGCGACGCTGAAAAATCGCGATCCGGGTCTGGCCGGAACCGCTAAAGATCAATGAATGATGTGATAGCGATTGCCCCATGTCAGATTGCCGTCTTTCCAGGATCTCGGAATGAAGCCATCTTTCGGCCAGGATGCTTCAGCAACCGCAAGCATCCAGTTCGACCCGGCGCGGGCGAGAACGACGCAGGAATATTCTCCTGCCTTGTCCGGCTTGAAGGTCGGCGTTTGCGGAACCATGAGATCGATACCGCTTTCACGCCAGATGTAGCTCACTTGCTCCGGTTGCGAGCTCCAGCGCCCCCCGGTGACGCTCAGAACGCCGTTCTCGGACCGCTTGATCTCAGGAACCTCCGTGCAGAGAAACGAACCGTCATTGGTGTAGATCGGCCCCATCACCTGACCACGCCTTGCATTGGAAGTCACCACCTGGGTGCCGAACGCTCGAATGACGACAGGCTCTTTGCACTTCATGAAAATGTTTCGATAAACCGACCCCGACCAAGGCCGATCTGCGAAAAAGCCAATATCGCAGCCAGACAGAATATTGTCATGGATGACCATACCTCCGCGCTGAGCGCCCGTGATGCCGTCAAGCACCATATCCTTATCCTTGAAGCCGGTGATCGCAACAGCTCGGCGGGCATTTTCAATGAAGCAATCATATAGATGATGGTCATGAAGATGAGAAAAACTGCCGACGCCATAGCCGAAAGAATAGTTGTTCATCTCGCCGGTCCGCATGAGGCAGCTACGGGTCATGGCATTATTGCCGATCGATGAGTAGGCGAAGTTATGCCCTTCCAACAGGCAGTATTCAGCTTTGTAATTTTCGGTCTCGGCGCACACCAGAGCGCCCTTGGCTGATTCCGTGTCCGTCGCGTAAGTGAAAATATTTCCTCTCAGCCAGACATCGCGACTGATGAAACGATCATCATTCTGATAGGCGAATTGACAACCATCGGCGACTTTTCCACTGCTCACCACAACCTTGCAATTCTCGATCAATGCACCATTGACCCCGGTTGCATAAATCCCATCTCCGCCGACGCGTTCCACTGTGCATCCACGCATGATCAGGTTGAAAAGCTGGTTTTCAACCTTCAAAGACGGCGGATGGCGAGCACCGTGGAACCGAAACCCCTGTTCGGCGTCCGGCGCGTCCGACAGAGACACATCTATTATTTCGACATCTGAAAAGTCTTGATAGCGCAACCCTTGAGTGAACGGCCCCTTAATGGACTGGTGCGCGACCACATCTCCACGCACGCGCTTCTTCAGTATGTCATTCATGGCAGAAGCCTTCGAGAACAGGAGCTTGATCAGAACGGCTCGTGGTGGAGCCCACTGCGTGGTCTTGCAGCAGAAAAGCTAGCGGGAGATTTGAAGCCGTGCTCTACTGCGCACGAAACGAAACGATAGTTCCGCCTTCATAGTGTCCGGAACCGGGTACGACCGGAGACAATGGCGACATATTGACCACGGGATGGCAGATATCGGTATACCTGCTGCCATCGCGTCCGCTGACGACGAGAACCGAACACTCCCGAACATAATAGGCCGTACGGGGTGCCGGCTGATAAGCATAAGATTTACGCGGCAATTCGCGGTAATGGGGGTGCGAGGTCACCAGATCGGCGGCCGACGCCACGACTGTGCCTGCCAGACTGGTGAAAGCGAACGCGACCAGCAGCTTGCGAACTTGAATCTTCATTGCGAACTATCCTTAGAAGGCCAGATGAGCACGATGGGAATAACGTAATTGAAAAAGCGATATAACAATTCCAGCGTAAAGTCATGAAGGCCGTCATACCTCGGACGACATTCTGACTCCTGCAGAAAACCTCATTGCAATACCGTTGATGCAGTAACGAAGACCGGCTGGCTTGGGTCCATCACTGAAGACATAACCCAGATGACCGTCGCAGCGAGAGCAGCTTACTTCCCGTTGGGAACCAATGCTTGCTTCTGTCACCGCACCCGGAACAGCAGCGAGGAACGTTGGCCAACCAGACCCTGCGTCGAATTTACGGTGAGATGGAAATAATGGCGCGTCGCATGCAGCGCAGGCGAATACGCCGTTGCCGACCTCCGAAAGGAGAGCACTCGACCCGGGACTTTCCGTGGCCTTGTTGCGCATCACATCAAAAACATCCGGATCGAGACGTTGCCGCCACGCCTCTTCGGAAAGCTTTAAACGATCCGCTGCTGCAATGGCCGGGCTCGTGCTGCGCAGGACTATGCCGGCAGAGACGAAACCTGAAATGCCAAGAAGCAACTTGCGTCTGGTCGTCATCTTCCACCTGTTACGCACCAATTACGTCAATCTCTATCATCATTTTATGTAACAACAAAGAATTTAGGGACAACGGAGATAATGTGGTGACACGCTTCCTTCTTGTTTTTGCAGACTGTCCCAAGCAAGTCAGCTCAAGTCTTGCCAGCACGACATCTTATGACGAGCAGTTTACTCCGCCAATTTTCTCAGCGAGCGGCCCGACCATGATGGACGTCGCGGCTTTGGGTGAGGGATGAAGGCCGTCCGGTATCGCTTTCGCCAGCTCATTCTGAGACAGCGACATCCATCGGCTTCGATGATCTATGATCTCGACACCATTTGCCTTCGCCTGCCGGATATGGGCGTCGATGTAGAGGCTGAAATAGGGACGGGCCATTCCGGCCATTCCCGATACAGGGTTCATGATCTGCATGATGATCCTCGCATCTGGCAGACCGCGCCGAAGTGAAGAGAAAATGGCGCCGATCGTATCGCCGCTCGTTGAAACGGAGGTGAAGCGATTGAGAGCAGCATCGTTGGCGTAAAATTCGACAAGAACCACGTCCGGCTTCAGACGGATCACCTCTGAGGTATGCTCAAGTCCCCAGGACGATGGCGCACCACTTTTGGCAACCATTTCGACCGTAGCAGACCAGCCGAGACAGGCGGAAAGCTTTTCAGCCAGAGGACCTTGCCAGCCGCCTCGCGCGGTTAGGGAGGTGCCAAATGCGACAATCTTTAAGGGGTGTTTTTGGCTGTCGAAATTCTGCGCCGTCGCCGCTATCGTAACACTTCCAAACAAAACCAAGAATGACTGGTACAGACGCTTCATTTTGGAGATTGTTCTTTCAGCCCATCATGGGCGTTGGAGCAAAATTCCATCGGGCATCGATATGTCGAAATACAGGGGATGGGCTCTCCACCCCCTGCTTTGCCGTGATTACGCGCCCTTGCCTACGCCGGAATAGGTAAAGCCGTGCGCCTCGACTTCGGCTGCACGGTAGACATTTCGCAGATCGACCAAAACCGGGCTCTTCATCAGCGACTTCAAGCGGTCGAGATCCAATGCGCGGAACTGGTTCCATTCCGTTACCAGAACGACGACATCTGCGCCTTCAGCCGCCTGGTACGGGCCCTGGGCAAATTCGATATCTAGCATAGGCTTGGCATTTTCCATGCCCTCGGGATCGTAGCCAGAAACGATAGCGCCAGCATCCTTCAAGGTCTGGACAACAGCAATTGCCGGGCTGTCACGCATGTCGTCGGTATTTGGCTTGAAGGTAAGACCGAGTACCGCAACCTTCTTGCCCCGCACATCGCCACCGACGGCTGCAATAACCTTGCGGCCCATGGCGCGCTTTCGGTTGTCGTTGATCGCAATCGTTGTTTCGATCAGTCGCACGGGCGCTTCATAGTCCTGAGCGGTCTTCGCCAGTGCCAGAGTGTCCTTGGGGAAGCAGGAGCCGCCGTAACCGGGACCGGCGTGGAGGAACTTCGAGCCGATACGACCATCCAGTCCAATACCGCGCGACACATCCTGAACATCGGCGCCCACCTTTTCACATAGATCGGCGATTTCGTTGATGAAGGTGATTTTCATCGCAAGGAAACCGTTCGCTGCATACTTGATCAATTCGGACGTACGACGCGAAGTGAACAGCAACGGAGACTGGTTGAGGTAAAGCGGACGGTAAACTTCGGTCATGACCGCCTTGGCGCGCTCATCGGAATGGCCAACGACGATACGATCGGGACGCTTGAAGTCGTCGATTGCGGCACCTTCGCGAAGGAATTCAGGATTGGACACCACAGCGAAATCTGCGCTTGGGTTTGCCTCGCGAACGATGCGCTCGACCTCGTCACCCGTACCCACAGGAACGGTCGACTTGGTCACGATTACCGTGAAGCCTTTAATCGACAGAGCGATCTCGCGGGCTGCTGCATAGACATAACCGAGGTCGGCGTGACCATCACCGCGACGTGACGGCGTACCGACGGCGATGAAGACTACATCCGCATCGGCAACGGCAGAGTCGAGCTCAGTAGTAAAGGAGAGGCGGCCTGCCTCCACATTCGTGGCAACCAGCGCATCGAGACCCGGCTCAAAGATTGGAATGGCGCCGTTGTTCAGAGCTTCGATCTTTTCCGCCGCCTTATCGACACAGATGACGTCATGTCCGAAATCTGCAAAGCAAGCGCCAGAAACAAGGCCCACATAACCCGATCCAACCATTACTATGCGCATATTATCCCCTCATATCGGCGAGTAAATCCAGTTAATTGAAATTCAATATCTTATTTCTTGTTTATTGCAACGCACAATATACATCTCGCTGTGAGTTATTGGCATGGTATTATGCTTGCTGTTTTTTAGAGAAACCAAATGTAACGACAATCCGAAGTTGCCATGATTACATAGACGAATTTTAGCGTGATCGACTTGCACAAGTAAAGTTGCGGCCTTCTCACGATCAACGAGTAGTATGCTTGCAGCACTGGGCATCTTAGGTTCAAATCAAGTATTCACATCAGTCCAATTCGGCTTGGAGCGGCGGTCAAATGATGTGTTGCGCGCGATTCCGGGATAAACGGTCGTCTCGGCGACTAGTGCGGTGCACCGCTGCCAATAGACGAAGATCAACTCTAGAACGAAAATACATAATTGTGTCAGCGACGTTATGTCGTGCGCCAGTCTCCAGCAACCAGTCCGACGTCTTTGCCAGGCTTGCATCCTGCCCTCCGCAGTGCCAGACAGAATTGGAAAGCTGGTAGGCATACAGAGGCGGAATCATGGATAGAACGGTTTACTTGAATGGCGCATGGGTTGCGGAAGGTGAGGCGAAAGTGTCGATCTTTGATCGCGGCTTCCTCTTCGCGGATGCCATTTACGAAGTGACGGCGGTCATTCAAGGCAAGCTTGTCGATTATCCGGGCCACGTAGCGCGACTGAAGCGTTCGCTTGGTGCGCTTGGTATCGCCATGCCGGTTGCAGAAGAGGTCTTGCTGGAACTGCACAAGCAGATCGCACGACGCAACGGCGTCGAAGATGGGCTCATCTACCTGCAAATTTCCCGAGGCGTCCAGGATCGCGACTTCGTCTTCCCCGAAACGATGGAGCCGACCTTTGTCATGTTCACCCAGAAAAAGAAGGTGCTGGACAATCCGAAATGGAAGACGGGACTTTCCGTCAAGACCGTGGCTGAGGGCCGCTGGTCCGACAGGCAGATCAAGACCGTGCAACTTCTCTATTCGTCGCTTCGCAAGACAGAAGCCAACCGGGAAGGCTATGACGACGTGCTCTTCGTCGAAAACGGCCACATAACCGAGGCGAGCTCCGCAAATTTTCACATCGTCACGCAGGAAGGCGTTTTGGTCACGCGTGACTTGTCGAACGCGCTGCTGCATGGGATCACACGCGCCTCAATCCTCCACCTGGCCAGAGAGGCCGAACTCGTCGTAGAAGAGCGCGCCTTTACGCCGCAAGAGGCCAAATCCGCTTCGGAAGCGTTTGTGACCTCCGCGACCAGCTTTGTAACTCCGGTGGTTCGGCTTGATGGCGAGAAAATCGGCACGGGCGAAACGGGCCCGGTTAGCGGCAAACTGCTCGAAATCTATATCCATGAGCAGCTTGCTGCGGGCATTCCCGTCGCGAACTAGCCTATTCTTCAAAAGATCAAGCGCTCACACAGCTGATGCGTGCGTTGCTCGATTTGCGATGCTCACTGAAGGCCGCCGTGATTGCACGCAATGTCTCGCGCGTTTTGGCGTCGGTGAGCGAGGAGTGCAGCATGATCGATAGCGAGGGATTGGGCGGCAGACCGAGCGCTTGGCCTATCTCGATCATTTCGGGCGTTGCCAACCGGCAGGGGGAATGCCACCACCGCAAGGCCAGCGGAGAGCGCCGCGGTGACGGCGGACGTGCCTCCGCCGCTTGCCGAAAGGCTACTGCTTCACCGGGGGCCGAAGTTTGTGATACCGCTCGGCCTCCTCATCATCAGTGTGGGGTTCATGCTCTTGGTGTTGGTGATCAGCAGCGAGTATGCAAGTTGGGTGATTTTGCTGCTAGATTGCGCCTTGGCCGGCATCGGGCTGGGTCTCACCAATACGCCCGTCACCAACACGGCAACAACAGCAGTGCCACCGGAACGCAGCGGGATGGCCTCGGGCATGGATATGAGCGCCCGAATGATCTCGCTATCCATCAACATTGCGCTGATGGGCCTGATCTTGTCGAGCAGCATCTCCGGCTACGTCCTGGAGGCACTTCCCAAGGCACCCTCGGACGCCATGCTGGGGATCATTTCGGATTTGATATCGGCAGGAAACCTAGCCATCACCGAAAACCACGGCGTGTCCGTCGCGCTGGCGCAAGAGGCGCTAGCGCATGGCATCGGCAGGGTCACTCTTTACGGTGCGATGTCTGCGATGATCCTGGCCTTGGCTTCACAATCTTCGGAGATAGCCGCACGTCCGTTGAAAGCTAGCGGACCGGTCCAGTCGCCCGCCGATACTCTATCATTCGCGCGCGGCTGGTCACAAGCTCCACATGGTCGTCACTGAGCATGTGGAGGAAGACGCGCTTCGTCCAGGGACCATCGTTAAGAGTGAACAGATAGCGCCCGTTTCCAAGGGTGGTCAGTTTCATCCTTTGGCGAAGCGGGCCGATGCCCATAAGGAGCGTACCTGCGACAATCTCAAATTCCGCGCCTTCGTCTGAGCGCCAGCGTCCATCGAGCTTTGCCTGATCCTTTTCATCGGGCGCGATGGGCAGGAACCGTCGGGTCGCATGGCCGACCTCTCCCACGAGTGACGCGTCATCAGATCGAAGACGAATTGGCGATGACGCTGAGCGGGACGAGACCCATCCATCACCATCGTCATAGAGCGTTTCTTCCGCATCGAGAAAACTGCAGGTGCTGCCTTTGATCTCCAGCCACCAAGGCCCGAACTCAGTGACGTAGAGGCCGTCCGGCAAATACGTCGCGGGCTTTGGCAGCGGCAATCCCGTCAGCGCCGCCATGCTTTCGAGTGCAATCTTGAAACCGTTGGTGTCTTCACGATTGGAGAGCACGACACAGCCGGTACCATTCTGAGGATCGAGCAGAAAATAACTCTTGTATCCGGGATGCGATCCGCCATGGCCGACGAAGCGACGGTTGCCGAGATGCGTCCAGCGCAGGCCAAGGCCGTATTCGCTGAATCTGCCATCGCCAAGCAGGCGGAAAGCAGAGAGTTGACCGAGTACGTCGGCGAACCCATGCTCACCCTTCAACAGGCAACGCAGCCATGTAACCAGAGACCTGGCATTTCCGGCCAGACTGCCGGAGGCGGAGAGATGGAGGCCGGCGGCGGAAAGCTGCCAACCTGCTTTTGATTTCCAGTATCCCGGCGCAAGGCCGCGCACGGGATCGTTCCATACTTCGGGTGCGGCGAGCGAAGCGTCCAAGGGTGCCGCGATACGATCTCGGACGAAATTGTCAAAATGCAAACCCTTGCGCGCCAATGCTTCTTCGACCAGCCTGTATCCCGTGTTCGAATAGGAGACCTCGCTGCCCGCTGGAAAATTCAATCGCCTCTGGCGCGCCACATAAGCCAGAAGCGATCTCGCGTCGGTTGCGTTGTAAACAGACAGGCCAAGCAAGGAGAGACATTCGCGCACGTCCGGCAAGCCTGCGCTCATATCGAGCGCCTGCCCAACCGTCACGTCGCGCAGCGGAGGTTGAAGCTCCTCCATATGTTTCCCGAGAGGATCGTCAAGGCCGATCACGTCTGCATGGGAAAGCACCATGGCACAGAAGACATGTTTGGTCAGCGAAGCGTAGCGCACGACCGTTTCAGGTGAAAAAGGAGCGAACGTCGCGAGACTTTCAAGCCCACCCGAATGGGCGAAACGAATGCCTAAAAGATCGAAACCGACGATGCATCCTCCCGGCTCGTCCCTGCCCCAGCGAGAAACGAAATCCGCAGCGATTTTTGAAGCGGCACTCCAGTCCATCTCGTTGCTGCCCGTTGAGTTTGTCGCGCCTGCACTTCTGCCTGTTGTCGTTGGCATCGCTTTTACCCTCTTCCTGGTGCCGTGTAACGAACACCATTCTTGCATTGCTTTTGCCCCGTCCTCAGAGATAGAGCAGGACACGATGACATCAGTTGAAAGCGATCCCATGACCGACCAAACCGTCCTGCCTGTCTTCGATGGGCATAATGACGTTCTGCTTCGATTGAAACTCTCCGGTTATCAAAATCCGGAAGCGCGCTTCATCGAAGGCGACAGTATGGGACATATCGACCTTCCCAAGGCCAAAAAAGGCGGATTGGCCGGCGGACTTTGCGCCATCTACATTCCCTCGCCCCGCGGCACGGATGCCAATGGCGATTTCCTGGCGCCGACTCAGCAGACCGCACTTGCCACGACACTCTCGATGGCTGGCTTGCTGTTTCGCATCGAGGCGCAGTCGAAAGGCGGCCTGAAAGTGTGCCGCAGCGCTGCCGATATTCGGGACGCGATTGGACACGGTGCTTTCGCCTCGGTCTTCCATATCGAAGGTGTCGAAGCGTTCGATGCCGACCTGGAGGCGCTTTATGTTCTTCACCAGGCTGGCCTGCGCACGCTCGGCCCCGTCTGGAGCAGACCAAACATCTTTGCCTATGGCGTTCCCTTCCGCTTTCCATCCTCGCCCGATATCGGCCCAGGGCTAACGGAAGCGGGACGACGTCTCGTCAAGACCTGCAACGAACTCAAGGTGATGATCGATCTGTCCCACATGAATGAGCAGGGATTTTGGGACATTGCCAAATTGTCCGATGCGCCGCTGGTCGCCTCCCACTCGAATGCCCACGCGCTGTGTAACCATAGCCGCAACCTGACCGACCGCCAGCTCGACGCCATTCGTGATACCGGGGGTCTGGTAGGGATCAATTTCGGCGTGCTCTTCCTACGTCAGGATGGCATCAAGAATCCAGATACCGACATTCGCGAACTGGTCCGTCACGTAAACTATATTGTCGAGCGGATCGGCATCGATCATGTGGCGCTGGGCTCCGATTTCGACGGAACCACCATTCCAGCCGCCATGCGCGACGCGTCGGATCTACAGCTGCTCATCGATGAGTTGCGCAAGGCAGGCTACGACCAGCCATCGCTCGAAAAAATCGGCCACGGAAACTGGCTAAGGGTATTGGAGCAAAGCTGGGGTGCTTGAACGAGTGTTCTAGCGCCAATTTTAGCCAATGATCATACTGTAGATAATCTCAAGAGTATTACGAATCTTCGTAATTGTGAAACCACAACGAATTACTGTCATAATCCTGTGTTTGGCACACAAAGCCCCGCTCACGTGGAATAGTAAATGACTGAGAAGAACGACGTTACGGCGATTGAAGAGGCTGAAGCCGGCCTTTCCGGTTTTTTCGAACGCTACAAACCCCATCTGACGTCGCTCGCCGTCATCGCTGTCTTCGTCATGATGACGGTAACGATATACCGCCTGACATCCGAGGTGCGCTATGATGACATCGTCATCGCCCTACTCGACACGAGCTGGAAGTCGGCGTTTCTGGCCGTTCTGTTCACCGCGCTAAGCTTTGCCGCGCTGATCTGCTATGATCTGAATGCGATAGAATTTATCGGCAAGCGTTTGAAAAAACCTTCGGTGATCGCCACAGCCTTCATCGCTTACGCCGTCGGCAATACCGCTGGTTTCGGTCCCTTGAGTGGTGGCGCGATCCGCTTTCGCGCCTACACGCGCATGGGATTGACGCCAAGCGATATCGCACGCGTGATCGCCTTCGTCACCCTTTCCTTCGGCCTTGGCCTCCTCTCCGTTAGCGCGCTTGCAACCCTGATCGTGGCGCCACGGGTGGCCAGCATCATGGACGTAGACGCAATCTGGCTGCGGGGTGCTGCGGTCATCGTCATCCTCGTTCTCGCCACGCTGATGTATGTCGGTCGCAACGGTCGCGTCGTTCAGATCAGACAACTCAAGCTTCGCCTTCCCGACAGCCGCACATCATCGCGCCAGTTTCTTGTCTCGGCTCTCGATATCGCAGCGTCTGCGTCCGTGCTCTATGTGCTGCTTCCCGAAACCAATGTCGGCTGGCCAAGCTTCTTTGCCATCTACGCCACCGCCGTAGGTCTCGGCGTCCTCAGCCACGTGCCGGCAGGCCTCGGCGTTTTCGAGGCGGTGATGGTCGCGGGTCTTGGCAACGCCATCAGCCTTGATCAGTTGCTGGGCGGCCTTGTCCTATATCGCATGATTTATCATGTGCTGCCGCTGCTTTTCGCCATCATTCTGATGCTGGTCACCGAGATGAAGCAGTTCGCCGCCAAACCGGTGATGGCCGACATCGGCAATCTGGCCGGACGCCTGGCGCCATCGCTTCTTTCGGCCTTCGCCTTGATCCTCGGTGCGATGCTGATCTTCTCCTCTGTGACGCCGACACCGAACAGCAACCTGGATTTCCTATCCAACTTCGTGCCGCTTCCCATTATCGAAGCCGCGCACTTTCTCTCCAGCATTCTGGGTCTTGGTCTCGTCGTTGCATCACGCGGCTTGAGCCAGCGACTGGACGGCGCGTGGTGGGTGGCACTTGTGGCCGCGGCGGGCGGCCTGTTCCTTTCGCTGATCAAGGCGATTGCTATTTTCGAAGCGATCTTCCTTGGCATTTTCATCGTCGCGCTGGTTTTCAACATGCGCGCCTTTACCCGCCACGCCTCGCTTCTGCGCCAAGCGCTCGGACCCACATGGATTGCGGCGATGGCGGTGATCGTCGCCGGTGCCGCAACCATTCTGCTGTTCGTCTATCGAGACACGGATTACAGCCAGACATTGTGGTGGCAATTCGAGTTTTCCGAAGAGGCACCCCGCGGACTGCGCGCCGTTCTAGGCCTGGTCCTTGCATCCTCCACCATCGCCATCTTCAGCCTGTTGCGCCCCGTGACCTATCGGCCCGAGGAGATCAAGCCAGAGGATATTGAGAAAGCCACGGCAATCGTTGCCAAACAGGATGTGGCGGACGCCAATCTCGTGCGCATGGGCGACAAGCACATCATGTTCTCGGAAAAGGGCAATGCCTTCATCATGTATGGTATTCGGGGCCGATCCTGGATCGCGCTCGCCGATCCTGTCGGAGATGAAAGCGAGTTTTCCGATCTGATCTGGCAATTCGTCGAAACCGTGCGAGCCAGCGGCGGCCGGGCGGTCTTTTATCAGATCTCGTCCGTTTCGCTACCCTATTGCACCGATGCGGGCCTGCGGGCCTTCAAGCTCGGTGAGCTCGCCATGATCGACCTCAAGCGCTTTGAACTGAAAGGCGGCAAGCTTGCCAATCTTCGCCAGTCTCTTAGCCGTGGCGCCCGTGATGGGCTCAGCTTCTCCGTTGTCGATACGCCCGACGTCCCGGCGATCTACGACGAATTGAAGCACGTTTCCGACTCCTGGCTGGAGCATCACAACACCCGCGAAAAGACCTTCTCGCTCGGATCGTTCGAACGCGACTATGTACTTTCACAACCTGTCGCGGTGCTGCACAAGGACGGCAAGATCACCGCTTTCGCCAATATTCTGATGACCGACACCAAAAGCGAGGTGACGGTGGATCTCATGCGCTTTGCACCCGATGCGCCGCGCGGCTCCATGGATTTCCTTTTTGTCAGCATCATCGAACACATGCGCGAGCAGGGTTACTCCCATTTCAATCTGGGCATGGCGCCGCTATCCGGCATGTCCAAGCGCGACGCGGCTCCCGTCTGGGATCGCATCGGCGGCACTCTGTTCGAGCACGGCGAACGCTTTTACAACTTCAAGGGATTGCGCGCCTTCAAGTCTAAATTTCATCCCAAATGGGAGCCACGATATGTTGCCGTCTCGAACGGCACCAGCGCCGCTCTGGCATTGATGGACGCAACGGTTCTCATCAGCGGCGGCGTGAGAGGAGTGATCGGTAAATGAGATTTTTGAAACGCCTCACAGGCGCATTGCTCACAGCGGCAGTTCTACTGCCCACTCAGGCGCCGGCGCAGGACGCTCAAAAATATGAGACGGGCATGATCCCGGCCGATCATATTCTGCTGCCCGATGGCGACATCACCTCCACCATCTTTCTGGTGTCGGGCGCGAATGGCTGGGATGAGAACACGCAGAAGGAGGCAGACGCCCTTCTCGAAAAAGGTGCGGCCGTCGTCGGCATCGATTTCCCGGAATATATCAAATCGCTCGAGGCAGATGAAGACGATTGCGTCTATATGATCTCCGACATCGAGCAACTGGCGCAGGAAATCCAGCGCAAGGCGGGCGTATCGAACTACAGCCTTCCCATTCTGGCAGGCGCAGGTGATGGCGGCGCGCTGGTGCTGGCGATGATCGCACAGAGCCCGGCCGCAACCATTGGCGAGGGCGTGGCCGTCGACCCAGTGGCCAGCATTCCGCTGAAAAAGATCCTTTGCACCCCTGCCACCAAGGATAAGGACGGCGAGCGCACGATCTATGGGCTGACGGATGGTCCGCTTCCGGCGCCCGTCAGCGTGCTTTTCACGCCCAGTGCCGATCAAAAGGGCCGTGCGCATGTCGACAGCCTCGTGAAGGATCACGAGGACATCGACGTCAAGGACGTGAAGGACGATGCCACGACCGCTCTCGTGCGGACGCTGCAGGACCGCGTAGACGCAGCCGGAAACTCAGACAGCCCACTTGGACTGCCACTCACCATTCTCGAAGCCAAGCCCTCTCTGGATACGATGGCGATAGTTTATTCCGGCGATGGCGGCTGGCGCGATATCGACAAGGACGTCGGTGACTTTCTTCAGCAAGACGGCATACCCGTGGTCGGCGTCGACTCGCTTCGCTACTTCTGGTCACAGAAGAAGCCTCAAGACGTCGCCGACGACCTTGCGCGAATTATTGATACCTACCGGAAAGAGTGGAAAGTCAACAACGTCATTTTGATCGGCTACTCCTTCGGCGCGGACGTCCTGCCCGCCACCTACAATCAATTGCCCGAGAAGGAGAAGTCTCGCGTGGTGCAGATGAGCCTTCTGTCGCTCTCCCACGAAGTTTCCTACGAGATTTCCGTTGGCGGATGGCTTGGCGTGTCGTCCGATGGCGCCGAAGATCCCGTCAACGACATTGCCAAGATCAACCCCAAGATTGTTCAGTGCGTCTACGGCACGGAAGATGACGAAAGCGCCTGCCCTGCTCTGAAGGACAAGGGGATCGAACTGATCGCCATCGAAGGCGGGCACCACTTCGACGAGGATTACGAAGCTCTGACCCGCAAGATCGTCGCTTCACTGAAACAGCGGCTGCAAAAATAACGCGCGCGCTATTGCTGTCGACATGTTGAATACAGTGTGCAGCCTTTGTATTGCTTGAGATAGCAACAGCCCGAGAATCGAAATCGATTTTCGGGACTCAGGGTGCGTAGATCCAAAAGACGCTCGAAGCCATGCCGCACCAAGCAGATGAGTTGTTTGCAAAACGCATGGACGTGACAATGACCTGAGGCGTATGCGCTGTCTCATTGATGGTGGCGCGCATTCAGGCAAAGCAACCGAAGTGTGTAACAATGCAAATTGCCAATAAGCCCGCCGCCATTTCGAATGCCGAACGCCAGGAACGGCTCCAGCGCCTGCGAGAAAAAATGCAGGAGCAGCATCTCAGCGCAGTCCTTCTCGGCTCGACGGAAAGCCTGCGCTATTTCACCGGTCTGGTTTGGCATCAAAGCGAGCGACTGCTGGGCGCGGTAATCACTTCGGATGCATTGCACTACATCGTTCCCGGTTTCGAAAAGAGCCGTGTCGATACCCTGCCTCATATTGAGGGAGATATTCATATCTGGCAGGAGGAAGACAGCCCGGCAGCACTGGTCGCAAGACTTGCTGGTTCGTCCGGCCTTATTGCGCTGGACGACGCTCTACCGCTTTTCATCTATCACAGCCTCGCCGCCCAAGTCGGACAACAGCGCCTTGTCGATGGCGCGCCCGTTATCCGCAGCCTTCGATTGAAGAAATCTGCGGCCGAGATCGCCATTATTGATCACGCGATGAACCTGACGCTGGAGGTGCAAAAGCGCGCTCATGCCATGATGAGGCCCGGCGTGCGGGCATCCGATATAGTGCGCTTCATCGATGAGCAGCACCGCGCGCTTGGCGGCGAAGGCGGCTCTTCTTTCTGCATCGTGTCATTCGGACAGGCCACATCGCTACCCCATGGCGCTGACGGCGAGCAGATTCTTCAGGCGGGTGACGCCATTCTGGTCGATACCGGAACGCGGATCGATGGCTACCATTCCGATCTGACCCGCACTTATGTTCTGGACGATGCGGATGCCGATTTCGCCCATGCTTGGGCAATCGAGCGAGAAGCGCAGCAGGCGGTTTTCGACGCCGCTCAGCTTGGAAGCGCTTGCGAAACCCTTGATCATGCGGCACGGGCAGTCCTTTCGAGACACGGCCTTGGACCCGACTACGCCCTTCCCGGACTACCACACCGCGCAGGACACGGCTTGGGCCTGGAAATCCACGAGGCACCCTATATCGTGCGTGGAAATATACAGGTCTTGGAAGAGGGCATGTGCTTTTCAAACGAGCCCATGCTCGTCTACCCGCAGAGGTTCGGCATCCGCCTGGAGGACCATATTTACATGGCCGCGAGCGGCCCGCGCTGGTTTACGCAGCCCGCAAAATCACCAGCCGAGCCATTTTCGTGAGCACGGATTGTTATCGATCATCATATTTCATAGCTTGCTTCAAATTTATATATTTTCTATCCCAGACAGATTAGGGGAGAGAATCGTATGCCCGCCACCGAAAAAAGAAAAACGAAAACGCCAATCCTTGTCGACCGCATCGCGGAGTTCGTCGAGAAGATTAAAACGACGCGAAATGACGATGGCAACTTCGATACCAAGAAGATCGGCCGGCTTTGGGACGACGAGGTTCGATTTCATTTCGAGAATGGCAGAACGGCCAAGACGCTCGAGCTTTACATCGTCAAATATCGCTATGCGTTGAAAGACGCTTTCGGACCGAAGACGACGCCGCTCGCTATTTGCAACATGAAAAAACTGCGCGAGCGTCTCGATACGTTCATCCAGCGTGGCGATTATCCGCAAAGCGGCGTGGCGATGTCCATCGTTGAGAAAATCGAGCGGGCCGAGCACAATACCGCTGGGCGCAAACCTCGTTTCCTGCTGCGGGTTTCTGACTTCATCTCCGCCATCAATGGCGTCAGCAGCAAGGAAGAGATGCAAGCGCTATGGGACCGGGAGATGGATGCCATGGCCGACCGAACGCAGGCAACGGTAATTTCCTACATCACGAAATATCGAAACGCCATCCGTGAGGCATTCGGTGAGCAGCATCCCATGCTGCGCATCGCAGCCGGATCGCCTCAGCTTTACGATGAAGCCCGCAAAGCCAAGATGGCCAAGATCGCCACGAAGCACGGCTCGCTCATAACCTTCGAACACTATTCCGAAGTGATGAGACGCTGCAGACGCTATCTACATTCCGAGGATGCGTTGACGATCGGCATCGGCCTGATCGGCACCACCGGGCGACGTCCGTTCGAAGTCTTTACCCAGGCCCAGTTGATGCCTGCACCCTATGGAAACGGCGTTTCCAAATGGAGCGTTTTGTTCAACGGCCAGGCGAAGACCAAGCAGGGCGAAGGAACAAAATTCGGCGTTACCTATGAGATCCCGGTGCTGGAGCAATCGAAGATCGTTCTCGATGCGTATCACCGTCTGAGAAACAGCAGCGAGGGAAAGCTATGGTTCGGCATGACGATCGACGACTTCTCGAGTGATGCCCGGCTACCGCTGCGCGATGCGATGATTGCGAAATTCGAAGACATCTGGCCGAAAGAAGAGCCACCAAAGCCGTATGGCCTGCGCCACCTCTATGCCGAAATCGCCTATCGCAACTTCGCCCCTGCCAATGTGACGAAGAACAGCTATTTTGCTGCCATCCTCGGCCACAACAACAATGATCTGGAAACCTCGCTCTCTTACATGACTTACGCGTTTCCGGAAGATGAACAGGAATCAAAAGCACGAGCCGAGCGCGTTGCGGACCGCACGATCCGCCAGATGATCACCGTCAATCAGATCCCTGGTATGGCGGGGGGATAAGCACACCTGCCCCGTCTCGCGAGCGTGTGCGCGTTACGGCGCTTTCGAATATCGCCGCGCAAGATACATTTCGACCACCGCGCGCGTCAGAAAAGACGCTAGGCCCACGATGATCGCCACCACCCGAATGCGGAACTCGTCTGCCTCGACTTCGGCATGACGCGTGTCCAGCAGCGTATGCTCCGTAACAGTGATTTCGCCGATGACGTCTCGAATACGATCCATCGTACCGACTGCCATATAGCCGATCTCATTGGTACGGGCAGCATTGGCGCCCACGTCGTCGTAGAGCGATATGGAATGCTTGAGTTCCTCAAGCTTCTTCTCGATCAGCTGATCCATCGCTTTGACGCGGGCGACCTGCCCGGAATTGTCCGATATGCGTGTCATCAATTGATTTTGAAGCAAGTGGAGGCGCTCCATCGCCTTTTCGTACGGGGCAAGGTAGCGCTTGTCGCCACTGACAAGATATCCCCTTTGCCCCGTTTCGGCGTCGTCGAGCGCAATCAACACATCTTTCGTGGTATCGATGGCTTCGTAGGTATGCACCACCATATCGTAGTGGTCGCTCAAAAGGTCATGGGTCCAACTCGTGGCAAGGATACCGGCCGCAACGACCACACCCACCGGGATTGATCGCAGCAGTGTGGGAAAGGTCAGATATTTCTGACGCAATGAGGCCCAGGACCAGTCAGACATCTTGCGGATATTCCATACACATGCTGTCCAAGCTCTTCAACATCACGCCGACGCCAACCGTTCACTCAGGTGGCAGCTTATTCTACCAGATCGTTCAACGCGATAATAATCACGAAGTTCAAAGCGGCAGCATCGGAATAGGAGCCATACGCGCCTCTCTCAAAAATCTTGACACGCCATCGCTTTTCTCATTTAGCTTGATCCATTCCGAGGGGAGCATCGAACGATGCTGAGACGGCGCTGAGCCGGACCCTTGAACCTGATCCGGTTAATACCGGCGTAGGAACGGAACGGTCGCCGCCAGGCACAGCTTTCTTTCCATGCGCGCAGTTTATCCGGATCCGCAAAACGCGTATCTGGAGATGAACTGTTGAAGGCAAATATCCCCACTGCGGAGCAAGCGGCGCAACTCCTGAGCCGCGTGCGGGAGCACAGACCGCGTGTTCACTGCCTTATGAATACGGTGGTCCAGAAGTTCACTGCGGACGGCATCACAGCGATTGGCGGTATCCCCTCCATGACCTCTTCCGAGGAGGAAATCGAAAGCTTCGTCGTAAAGACCCACGCGTTGACGATCAATCTGGGGACACTGGACGCGGCCCGCCGCAAGGTCATTCGTATGGCCGTGGAGATCGCCAATCGCCACGGCAAGCCCTGGATCATAGATCCGGTCCACTGCGACTACTCTCCATCACGTTTGGATTTTGCACGTGAACTGAGCGGCCAGTCCCCCTCCATCGTGCGGGGTAATGCGGCGGAAATGGCGGTCATTGAGGATATTGACTGCGCGTTACGCATCCAGACCGGGGCGGTCGATCGCTTGAGTGACGCAGACCGCAAGATTCGGATCGTCAACGGTCACACCTTGATGGCGAAGGTGACAGGGACGGGCTGCCTTTCCGGTGGCGTCATCGCGGCCTTCATGGCCGTAGAGGAGGACGTCATGCTGGCGGCGGCATCGGCGCTCACCATAACGGGCGTTTCCGCGCAGATGGCCGCGAGACACGCAAACGGGCCAGGATCGTTCGAGGTCGCCTTTCTGGACGCGCTGTTCAATCTGACGCGCGAAGATATTCTCTCCCATGCCAGGATCGAACATGACGAAGATTGATTACCGGCTGAATGCCATCGTCGATGCCTCTCTCACCGACGTCGCGCCTCTTTCGCAACTGGCCGCAGTGGCGGCACGACATGGCGCAACGATCATACAGTATCGTGATAAGGCCTCGTCCACACGCCAGATGATCGAACAAGCCATAACCATCGTAGAGACGCTGCGCGGAACGGGCGTGCCGCTAGTGATCAACGACCGTGTGGATGTGGCGCTGGCAAGCGGTGCGGATGGCGTTCACCTCGGGGCGGACGATATGGATGCAACAACGGCAAGACGGCTTCTCGGTCAGAACGCCATCATTGGCCTCACTGTGAAGTCGATGACCGATGCCCGTCAGGTCGCCGAAGCGCCCGCAGACTATGCCTGCATTGGCGGCGTCTTCGAAACCACGTCAAAACTCAATCCAGATTCCCCCGTGGGCCTTGAGGGACTGGGGCGCCTGAGAGATTTCCTGCGCAAGGAGCGACCGGATCTACCCGTCGGCGCCATTGCCGGCATTACGCTTGCGCGTGTACCAGACGTGATCGCGGCGGGGGCCGACGGCGTCGCATTGATCTCCGGTCTGTTTCGCGCCGTCGATATCGCCGCCGCCACAGACGATTTTCGCAAAGCCGTGGATAACGCAGTGGGAGCACGATCATGACGGCCATCGCTCTGACCATCGCCGGCTCCGACAGCGGCGGAGGCGCCGGCATTCAGGCGGATCTCAAGGCGTTTTCGGCGCTTGGCGCCTATGGTGCAAGCGTCATTACCGCCATCACCGCCCAGAACACCAGGGGTGTCAGTGCGGTTGAAGACATCTCCGCGACGATGATTGCCGCACAGATGGATGCGGTCTTCTCCGATCTCGACATCAACGCTATCAAGATCGGCATGGTATCGCGCATCGACACGATCCTAACCCTATCGGCAAAGCTTCGTGAGCAACCCCAGCCTGTGGTTCTCGACCCGGTCATGGTGGCGACCTCGGGAGACCGGCTGCTTCAGGAAGGCGCGATCGAAACCCTTCGCACGGAATTGTTGCCGCAGGCGACGCTTGCCACGCCGAACCTTCCCGAGGCGGCGCTGCTCACCGGCACCGCTATTGCCAAAGATCGAGACGCCATGTTGAAGCAGGCAGAACTGATCGTGAAGCTTGGCGCGCGCGCGGTGTTGATCAAAGGCGGTCACGGTGGCGGGGAAGAGAGTGTGGATCTTCTCTTCGATGGTCAGGCCGTTCAGGAGTTCGCTATGCCGCGGATCGAAACGAAGAACGACCATGGCACCGGCTGCACACTGGCAGCGGCAATCACCGCTCATCTCGCACTTGGCCTGTCACTTGTCGATGCCGTTGGCCTTGCGAAAGACTACCTTCAAGGCGCACTCGCCGCAGGCCGTGATCTTCATGTCGGCAGCGGCAGCGGCCACGGCCCCGTTCACCATTTTTACCGCTGGTGGCCGGCCTGACCGGCACCGATTCCTAGGACTTGCGATCGGACGCTCTCGGTTTGGGAGCAGCCAGCGCGTTGCGGATCGCAAAGCTTGAGTGGATACGCGAGACACCCGGCAGTTTGGAGAGTATATCCTTGTGGACGCGCTCGAAATCGCCCGCCGTCTCCACTTCGACCCGGAGAAAATAATCCGAGCCGCCCGTCATCAGGTAGCACTCTCGCACTTCCGGGTAACGGCGCACGGCATTTTCGAAGCGATTGAGAAAATCTTCCGTCTGCCGGTCGAGCGTGATCTGGACGATGACCGAGATCGCCTCCCCCCCGGCAGCGCTTCCGGTGATTGCCGTATAGCCACGAATGACGCCTTCCCGCTCCAGAATATCGACGCGGCGCAGGCAGGCGGAGGGTGAGAGCCCCACCTCTGCTGCGAGCTTGGCATTGCTGATGCGGGCGTTCAACCGCAATAGCCGGATGATGTGACGGTCGGTGGCGTCGAGTGCAGACATGATTTCATTCCGATTAATCGCATAAAATTGTGAGATCGAGATTTTTATCGAATTTTCTTCGACTCAGACTGCTTAAATTCAACAATCATTGCAATACCCTGTTGCGATAAGACAAGGGGAACGACAATGGACATGACCCTCCAGCCGCAGAAAGCTAAGGGTGGCGCAAGCGGCTATCTGACCATCGATCTTTCAGCGCTTCGCGACAATTATCTCGCGCTTGCCGCCAAGGCCCCGCATTCGATAACGAGCGCGGTGGTGAAGGCTGATGCCTACGGTCTTGGTGCCGATATCGTCGCACCGGCGCTTTACGATGCCGGATGCCGTCATTTCTTCGTCGCCCATATCGATGAGGCTCTATCCCTTCGCCTGCACATTGGCAGCGACGCAAAAATCCTGGTTCTCAACGGCCTTCAGCTCGGCAATGATGTATCCTGCGCAGCGCTCAATATCATTCCGGTTCTGAACTGCCTGGAACAGATCGCACAATGGAGCGCACAGGCCGCGGCACTCGGAAAGACCTTGCCCGCAGCACTGCAGATCGATACCGGCATGTCGCGGCTCGGGCTTGCGCCTTACGAGGTGGATACCCTGCTGGCGACCCCTGACCTTTTGAAGGGCATCGATCTCACCTGCATCATGAGCCATCTGGCCTGCGCCGACGAGCCGGACCATGAGGCGAATGCGGTGCAGCTTGCGGCCATGCGCAAGGCGACCGAGCGTTTCCCCGGCGTACCGATCTGCTTTGCCAATTCCGGCGGCATCTTCCTCGGCACGGATTATCACAATGCGCTGATGCGCCCCGGCATCGCGCTCTATGGCGGAGCGCCGTCGTCCGCTCATCCCAACCCGATGAAGCCGGTCGTCAGCCTCAGCGTTGCCGTGGTGCAGACGCGCACTGTCCCTGCTGAAAGCTTTGTCGGTTACGGCGCGTCACTGCGCACCACGCTAGAAACCCGGCTGGCGACGATTGCGGCAGGCTATGCGGATGGTCTGCCGCGCTCGCTGAGCAGCCGTGGAGCCGCTTACTTCAATGGCGTTCGGCTCCCTATTGCCGGGCGCGTCTCGATGGACAGTATTACGCTCGATATTTCCGCCCTTCCCGAAGGCACGCTGACGCATGGAAGCCTCGTGGAAATCATCGGCCCAAATCAGTCGCTCGAAGCGATTGCCGAGGATGCGGGCACCATAGCTTACGAAATCCTGACGCGGCTCGGCCAGCGCTATCGCCGCCACTATATTCATCCGGAAAAGCAGGCTGCCGCTTCTTCCACCATCATCAGAGACAAGTGAGGCCAGCATGAACATCACCATTCTCGGAGCAGGCGTCATTGGCGTCACATCGGCCTGGTATCTTTCCAAGGCCGGACACACCGTCACTGTCATCGACCGGCAGCCCGCGGCCGCGCTGGAAACCAGCTTCGCCAATGCGGGGGAAGTATCGCCTGGCTATTCCTCCCCCTGGGCGGCACCCGGCATTCCGATGAAGGCGCTGAAATGGCTCTTCATGCAGCACGCGCCTTTGATCATTCGTCCGACTGCCGATCCTGCCGCATGGCGCTGGATGATCCAGATGCTGAGCAACTGCACGGCCGCACGCTACAACGTCAACAAGAGCCGTATGGTGCGCATTGCCGAGTATAGCCGCGACTGCCTGATGGCGCTTCGCGATGAAACCGGCATCCAGTATGACCAGCGCATGCAGGGTACACTGGAAGTTTTCCGCACCCAGAAGCAGTTCGATGGCATCGGCAAGGATGTCGAGGTCTTGAAAGCCGGTGGTGTGCCATACGAAATCCTCGACCGTGCAGCCTGCGTTGCGGCAGAGCCCGGCCTTTCTGCCTCCCGCAGCCAGATTGTAGGCGGCCTACGACTGCCGGGTGACGAGACCGGTGACTGCTTCATGTTCACCTCGGAACTCGCAAGGCTTGCCGAGCAGGCAGGCGTCAAGTTCATCTACGATACCGGCATCATGCGGCCGGTGATTGAGGGCAACCGTATCAAGGCTGTGGAGACCAGTAAGGGCCTGATTGAAGCGGATGTGTTTGTCGGAGCGCTTGGCAGCTACACGCCGCATTTCCTAAAGCATCTCGGCATCGACCTGCCAGTCTATCCGGTAAAGGGCTATTCGATAACGGTGCCGATCGTCGATGAGGCCAAGGCGCCGATCTCCACCGTGATGGATGAGGCGCATAAGGTGGCGATCACGCGCCTGGGAGATCGCATCCGCGTAGGCGGCATGGCGGAAATCGCTGGCTTCAGCAAGGATCTACCCGCCAAGCGGCAGGCCACATTGACGCATTCGGTGGAAGATTTGTTCGGTGGTGCTGGCGATCAGTCCCAAGCCAAGTTCTGGTCCGGATTGCGTCCGATGACACCCGATGGAACTCCGGTGATTGGCGCGACGCGCTTTGCCAACCTCTATCTGAATACCGGCCACGGCACGCTTGGATGGACTATGGCCTGTGGCTCGGCCCGAGTTCTGGCCGATCTGGTGTCCGGCGAAAGACCGGAGATCGAAACCGCCGACCTTGGTATCAGCCGTTACGCGGCATAATTGGACAGCATATCAGTGCCGTGCGCGACTTTAGCGCATGGCCTTTGTCCATTACAGCGAAAGCGCTTCTTTCAGCGCCAGACCATCCTTGATGCGCAGGTCTAGATCGGCTTCGATGTGATCGAGATGAAGCATCATCAGATGATTGGCCTTTTCGACATCGCGCGCTTCAAGTGCATCGAGAATGGCGGAATGATCGCCGTGACCGCAGCTTGAGATGCCTGATCGGCCATAAAGCGCGATGACGAGGGACGAGCGGGCAACAAGTTCGCCCATGAATTTTTCCAATATGGCATTGCCCGCAAGCGACGCCAGCAGCAGATGAAAATCGCCGGACGCCTTGATTTCCGCACGGCGGGCAGAAGGCCCACGCTCATGTTGATGGCGCGTTTCCTGCCCGAGATGGGCACGCAGACTTGCGATGGCGTCGGGCGTGATCCGCTCCACGACAGCCGCCACGACGCCCTGTTCGATCAGACGGCGCGAGGCGAAGACTTGGCGGGCTTCATCCGGCGATGGATTGGAAACGAAAGCACCTCGGTTTCGCTCCATCTTGACCAGACCTTCGAAGGCCAGCATCTGCAAGGCCGCACGCACGACAGTGCGGCTGACATTGAAGAGTGTCCCCACTTCCGCTTCAGACAATTTTGTGCCCGGGGTGAGACGTCTATCCGCAATCGCGTCTCTCAACGTATCGCGAATAGCCTGCGCGCGATCCTCCGGCGCGTTTTCCATGTCAGTCTGCAGTTCCGAGAGCGTCATTGGCGTTTCCCGATTTTCCTCTCTGACTATATCTAAACTGTGCAGGCTAGAAAACTCCAACTCCATATCGCGGCCAAGCAGATTGCATACAATATTGCGCTTCATTGACAACAATAGCTTCTTTTTTGTGCATGCACATAAAATGCCCTGAACAAAGCAGCGGCACTTAAAATAAAACCCGTCCAGTTTCAAACGCTCAACAACGGCGAACCAAAACTGGCACGGCATATGCAAGTTCCTTATCAACAAGCAGGGGAACATGCATGAGCAAAGCTGCCGAGATAGACATCGCCTCCGTCACCAAGGTCTATGGAAGCACCACCGCCGTTCACGCTATCAGTCTAAAGATTCCGGCGGGCAGCTATTGCTGCCTGCTGGGACCGTCGGGCTGCGGCAAGACCTCGACACTGCGAATGATCGCAGGGCATGAGACCATCTCCAGCGGCGATGTTCGCCTCGGAAATACGGTCGTCACGGATCTGCCGCCGGCACAACGTGGCACAGCGATGATGTTCCAGTCCTACGCGCTTTTCCCGCATCTCGATCTCATCGACAACGTCGCCTTCAGCTTGAAGATGAAGGGTGTCGACAAGGAGACTCGTCGGGCCAAAGCGCTTGAGATGCTGAAGCTCATGCAGCTGGAACCCTATGCGACCCGCCGCCCTGCCCAGCTTTCCGGCGGTCAGCAGCAGCGCGTGGCGCTTGCCCGCGCACTGATCACCGATCCGGAAGCCCTGCTTCTCGACGAACCACTCTCGGCGCTCGATCCCTTCCTCAAGATCCGCATGCGCGCCGAGTTGAAGAAGCTCCAGACTTCGCTCGGCATCACCTTCGTCCACGTGACCCATAGCCAGGAAGAGGCCATGGCGCTGGCCGATATCATCGTCGTCATGAATGACGGACGCATCGAGCAGGCCGCAGCGCCGCGCGAGGTGTTCGAGCGCCCTGCGACGGCCTTCGTCGCCCGCTTCATGGGCGACCATAATGTCATTTCCGGCCGTCTGAAGTTCGTCGATGGAGAAGTCGTAACGCTGGAGGTGGCCGGCGGCGGCACCTTCAAGGCCAGTGGCAAGGTCCCGCCGGATGACAGCGTCGATATTGCCGTGCGCACCGACCGCGTGCGCATCGGCCAAGGCGAAGAAGGCCTCGGTTTTACCGGCATCGTGTCCAACGTGGAATATCGCGGCGCCAGCGTGAAGCTTGTCGTCACGGGTGCGGGCATCGACGAATTCAACGTGATTTTGACCGATGCGGTCTTCTTCGAAAATCCGATCAAGGTTGGCGATGCCATACCTCTTTCCTGGAATGCGGCCGATGCCATCGTGCTCGGACGGGTAGAATAACGACCACAAAAACAGCCAGAGGAGAACTAGCATGACCGATGCAAACAAGACGAAAAAAGGTCTGACCCGACGCGGTCTTCTGAAGGCGGGCGCTGCCGCCACAGGTGCTGCCGTCGGTTCCGGACTGATCACCGGCTTCCCCACGATCTGGGCGCAAAACCCGATCACGCTTCGCCAGTTTGGCACAGGCGTTTCCAACATCAATGCGATTGCCGAAAAGTGCAAGGCGGACCTCGGCATCACGCTTGAAATGACGGCAACGGATTCGGACGCAGCCGCACAGCGCGCCGTCACCCAGCCGAACTCATACGATATCGCCGATATCGAGTACTGGATCCTGAAAAAGGTCTATCCGGCGGGCGTGATCCAGCCGATGGAAATCAAGAAGCTGAAATATTACGACAAGATCGTACCGCTGTTCAAAACCGGCAAGCTGACACCCGACAGCGTGATTGCGCAAGGCACGGCACCGCACACGGTGGGCTATGTCGAAAAGCTCGGCGACAAGAAATTTGCCAAGGGTGAGACCGACTACTTTACCATGGTTCCGACTATCTACAATGCCGACACGCTCGGCATCCGCCCGGACCTCGTCGGTCGTGAGATCACCACCTGGGCCGATATCATGGACCCGAAATTCAAGGGCAAGACCTCCATCCTGAACATTCCATCGATCGGCATCATGGATGCTGCGATGATCATGGAAGCCATGGGCAACATCAAATATGCCGACAAGGGCAACATGACGAAGGCGGAAATCGACAAGACGATCGACTTCCTCATTAAGGCCAAGAAGGACGGCCAGTTCCGCGCCTTCTGGAAGAGCTTCGACGAGAGCGTCAACCTCATGGCATCCGGCGAAGTCGTCATCCAGTCGATGTGGTCGCCGGCCGTTGCCGCGGTTCGCTCCAAGGGCATCGCCTGCAAATACCAGCCGCTGAAGGAAGGATATCGTTCCTGGGGTGGCGGTCTTGGCCTTGCCAAGCACCTCAGCGGCGCCAAGCTCGATGCGGCCTATGAATATATCAACTGGTACACATCCGGCTGGGTCGGCGCATACCTCAACCGTCAGGGCTACTACTCCGCCGCCATGGAAACGGCGAAGGAATTCATGACCGCCGACGAGTGGGGCTACTGGGTGGAAGGCAAGCCTGCACAGGGCGACATCATCGCTCCAGACGGCAAGGTCATGGAAAAGGCCGGCGCTGTGCGCGATGGCGGCTCCTTCGAGGAACGCATGGGCAAGGTCGCATGCTGGAACTCCGTCATGGACGAGGACCGTTACATGGTCCGCCGCTGGAACGAGTTCATCGCTGCTTGATGACGTAAGGAGACCGGCGGCTAGCTGCCGCCGGTCACGACAACAACAAAGGGCTCCAGGAATGGCGACGGTCAGATTTATAGGCGTTGGCGAAAAGAAAGAGAAAGCGGGCAAGCCCTTTGCCCTGCCGCCAGGGCTGATCTCCTATATCCAGGCCGCACCTTTGGCGCTGATCCTGGGCTTCTTCCTGCTTCTGCCGATCCTGATGATCGCGGTCGTCAGCTTCTGGGATTACGACTTCGCCCAGATGTATCCAGATTTCGTCACCTTCAACTATACCGAAACGCTCGGTTCATGGGTGACCTGGCAGACATACCTCAACACACTGAAATACGCGTTCATCGTCTGGGCCATCACGCTGTTTCTCGGCTTCTGGGTCGCCTATTTTCTCGCCTTCCATATCCGCACCACCACCATGCAGATGGTGCTTTTCCTCATCTGCACCGTGCCGTTCCTGACCTCCAACATCATCCGCATGATTTCGTGGATTCCGGTGCTGGGCCGCAACGGATTGGTAAACAGCGCGCTGGTCAATATGGGGATTGTTCCCGCACCCATCGAATGGCTGCTCTATTCCGATTTCGCCGTGGTGCTGGCCATGGTGCATCTCTACACGCTCTTCATGGTGACGCCGATCTTCAACACGCTGATGCGCATCGACAAGTCGCTGGTGGAAGCCGCGCGTGATGCGGGCGCGTCCAGCTGGCAAGTGCTGTGGAACGTCATCATTCCCCTGGCAAAGCCCGGCATGGCGATTGGCACCATTTTTGTCGTGACGCTGGTGATGGCGGATTTCTCCACCGTGCAGGTCATGTCCGGCGGGCAGAGCGCCTCGGTCGCCCTGATGATGAAGAACCAGATGTCGCTTCTGCAATATCCGGCGGCGGCAGCAAATGCCGTCGTGCTCCTCGCCCTCGTTCTCCTGATGGTCGCAGGCATCCTGCGGGTCGTCGATATCCGTAAGGAGCTCTGATCCATGCATTCGGAAACACGCGGTCGCGAATTCTACATCCTCGCCATCTTCTTTGCCATCTTCGTGCTGTTTCTGTATGGCCCGCTTTCGGCCATCCTGATCCTTGCCTTCCAGGGACCGAATGGCGGCCTGACCTTCCCGCTGAATGGTGTGTCGTTGCACTGGTTCGCCAATCTCTTCGAGCAGCAGGCGGTCGGCGACTTCGGCGGCTCCTTCCGCCGCTCCTTCATGCTGGGCGTGATGGTGATGATCGTGACGGTTCTGGTCTCGCTTCTGGCCGGTCTTGCCTTCCGTCGCAAATTCATCGGCGCTACGCCGCTTTTCTATCTTGCCGTCGCAAGCCTCGTGGTGCCCTCCATCATCATCTCGCTCGGCATCGGCGTGCTCTTCCAACAGCTCGGCTTCGAGCCCGCATGGAATACTTCCGCCTTCGGGGCGCATCTGACCTGGACCCTTCCTTTCGGCGTCCTCATCATGTTCGCAGTCTTCAACCGCTTCTCGCCATCCTATGAGGAGGCAGCACGCGACTTGGGCGCAAGCTCATGGCAGACCTTCAGCAATGTCGTCCTGCCGATGATCGCGCCAAGTCTGATCGGCGTTGGCCTGTTCGGCTTCACACTGTCCTATGACGAGTTTGCCAGAACCCTAATGACGTCTGGCACATACAACACCCTGCCGCTCGAGATTTATGGCATGACTACCAACGTGACCACGCCGGTCCTCTATGCGCTCGGCGCCGTCACCACCTTCTTCTCCCTAATCGTCATTGGCGCCACGCTTGGCATCATCGTCGCCATGAACCGTCGCCGTCTGAAAGGCTGAACCGCAGATCATGCGCATTCTCGTCGTCAATCCCAACACTACCCAGTCGATGACCCGAACGATCGAGGCGGCGGCAAAAGCCGTAGCCTCTGCCTCGACGGAGGTCATGGCCGTGACCTCTTCGATGGGGCCGGTCTCGATCGAGGGCTATTACGACGAGGTCTTTGCCATTCCGGGCCTTCTGCTGGAGATTGCCAAGGCCGAGAAGAATGGCGCGCAGGCAGCGGTGATTGCCTGCTTCGACGATACGGGGCTCGATGCGGCACGCGCGCTCGCGACCATTCCCGTCATCGGCATCTGTGAGGCAGCCGTCGCAACCGCCGCCTTTATCGCCCAACGTTTCACGGTCGTCACCACTATGGAGCGCTCCCGCCTGCCGCTCGAACATCTCGTGCATCGCTATGGCATGGCGGCACGGGCAAAGGTGCGTGCGGCTGACATTCCGGTTCTTTCATTGGAAGACCCGACTTCGGATGCCCTGCCGCGGCTACGTGCCCAGATCTCATCTGCCCTCAATGAGGACAAGGCGGAAGCCATCGTTTTAGGTTGCGCCGGCATGGCGGATCTGGCGGCGGAGCTTTCGCACGAGTTTGGCGTTCCGGTCATCGATGGCGTGTCGGCGGCGGTTAAACACGCCGAGACGCTGATCTCTCTCAAGCTAACCACGGCAAAGCGCGGAGCCTATGCGGCCCCTGTCGAAAAGCCCTATCTTGGATTGATGAAGGCGTTTTCGCCTGTGCAGATGGCGGCAGGCTGAAGCGCTGTCGATCCTTTTGGGCACAGTCGCGCTCTGCCTATTGGAATTTGCAGATCGTGCCTACAGAAGCAGATTTTGAGGTCTGGAGCTATGATTCAAACGTCTCGGTCCTGCCACAATTCATTCAGCGCCCGTTCAGCCTGCTGACGCTATTTTCTTAACCATCAGATAACAACTGGCGGGTAACCGCCGTTTTGGTGGAAAATGAACATGGCTTCGATTGCAGCTAAATCTCTTCTGGCGCTTGCGGTCTCTGCAACCGTTCTGGCACCCTTGAATACGGCATCTGCAGGCGACTGGCGTCACAGAAATCGCGATGCCGCCATCATCGGTGGCGTTCTTGGTCTTGCCGCAGGTGTAGCCGTCGGCTCTGCCATGTCGCAGCCGCGTTATGAGGAAGAGCCGGTCTATGTCGAGCCGCCTCCGGTTCGTCGTTACCAGACCTATCAGCCGAGCTACAGCTACGACGATCCGGATTATCGCGAGTATCGTCCCGCACCGCGCCCGGTCTACCGTGCCCAACCGGTTTACGAGCCCCAGCCTGTTTACAGACAGCGTCAGGTTTACCGCACAATCGAGCCGTGGTCGCAGTCCTGGTATAACTATTGCTCGCAGCGTTACCGCAGCTTCAACCCGAACAGCGGAACTTATATCGGCAACGATGGCAATAGCCACTTCTGCGTAGCGGGATAACCGCTACAGTCTTGATTTCGAACAGTTAAACCGCTCGGAGTGCCCTCACCTGGGGACGTAATCCGAGCGGTTTATGTTATGGCGCTGCAGCTTGTCGTAAAAGGTCTTTCGCGCAATTCCCAGCGCCGCAATGGTCTCGGCCACATCGCCTTGATGCTTCTCCAGAGTCTCCCGAATAATATCCGCTTCCTGGCGATCCATCCGTTCGCCAAGCGTCCCCGATGCATCACCTCGCTGCACAGGCGCAGAGGCAGTTGCCTGATCGCCCTCGAGACCAAGGACCACACGCTCGGCAAAATGGCCGAGCTCACGCACATTGCCGGGCCATTGATGTTCGTTCAGATGGCGAGAAACGGAGGTGCTGATCTGCGGCACAGGAATGCCGAAGCGGCTGGAGGCCTTGCTGACGAAATGGGAGAAGAGGAGCGGTATGTCCGCTCGGCGTTCACGCAGTGGCGGAATAGACAGCGTCACCACATTCAAACGGTAATAGAGATCCTCGCGGAAATCCTTGCGCTGCTCGGTATCACCCAAATCCACCTTGGCTGCGGCCACGACACGGATGTCGACGGACCGTTCCTCGTTCGAGCCGACCGGGGAAACCTCGCGCATTTCCAGCACGCGCAGCATCTTCACCTGGAGAGCAGGCGGCATGCTTTCGATCTCATCCAGGAACAGCGTGCCGCCGCTGGAATACTCGATGCGACCGATACGTTTCTTCTGCGCGCCGGTGAATGCACCTGCCTCATGGCCGAACAACTCGCTTTCGATCACAGTCTCCGGCAAGGCGCCGCAGTTCAGCGCGACAAAATTTCCCTGTGAGCGCTTCTTGCTCCAGCGGTGAAGCGCCGTAGCAACCACTTCCTTGCCGCTTCCGGTTTCGCCCGCCACCAAAACATCCACATCCGTATCGGCGATGTGGCGCAACGTGCTGCGAAGCCGCTCCATGGCCGGGGTCTGGCCAATGAGCGGCATGTCATCGATCGAGTGCTCAGCCGCCCGCTTCAGCGCTCGGTTCTCCATCACCAGCTTGCGCTTTTCCAGTGCGCGGCGCACGCTTTCCACCATGCGCTCGGCGGGAAAAGGCTTGGAGATAAAATCATAAGCGCCATTCTGAAGCGCGCTGACCGCCATCGGCACATCGCCGTGGCCGGTAATCAGGATGACGGGCAAATCCGCGTCGATCTTCCGGACATGTTCGAAAAACTGCAAGCCATCCATGCCGGGCATGCGCACGTCTGTCACGATCACGCCTTCGAAGTTTTCCTCCAGAGCGTCGAGTGCGAGTTCCGCTTTGGGGAAAGGCATGACCGTCATGCCTTCGAGTTCCAGCGTCTGCCGCATCGCCTTGCGAAGCTGCGAGTCATCATCCACCAGATATACCGTTCCCATCACCGTCATGTCATGCCCGCTTCAAATAAACTGAAAAACACGTGCCACTTTCGCCGGTATCGACCTCGATCCGGCCACCATAATCCGACGCGATATCGCTGGAGATGACGAGACCAAGGCCGAGGCCGCCTTCCTTGGAGGTGTTGAAGGGTGAGAAGAGCTGCTCGAGAATAGGCGCCGCGATGCCTGGCCCGTTGTCGCGAACCTTCAGCACCACATCGTCCTCGTTCTCCTCGGCCCTCACATCGACGCGTCCATCATTTTTCTCCTCGACGGCTTCGAGCGCGTTCTGCAAGAGATTGATGACGATCTGCTCAAGCCGAATGCGGCTTCCCATCACCTTGACGCCCTCATCTGGCAGATCAAGATCGAGAATATCCATGCGGCCGGAGAAGCGGCTTCGCAGCAAGATCACCGCGCCTTCGACAACCAGACGAATGCTGACAGGTTCAGCCGCGGTTCTTCCCTTGCGCGCAAGGATTTTGAGATCGCTGGTGATGACGCCGATACGTTCTGTCAGGCTCGCGATGTTTTCCAGGTTCTCGTCCGCTTCCTCACTGCGCTTCCGTTTCAAAAGCACCCGCGCATTGTCGGCATAGGCGCGAATGGTCGCTACAGGCTGATTGATCTCATGCGCGACACCTGCGGCCACCTGTCCAAGGATAGAGAGCCGGTTAGCCTTGACCAGATCATGCTGAACGCTTTGCAATTCCTTGCCCGTCTGTTCATGGCGCAGAATTTCTGCCTGAAGTTTGTCGCGCGCCATGGTCAGATCGACGGTCCGCTCTTGAACACGGCGTTCCAGTTCTGCACGGTCCCGTTCTGCAGCTGCCTGCGCCTGCTCCGCCTTTAACCGGCGCCGAAGCCAGATTGCCGAGAGGGCAAAAAGGGGCATGAGTGCGGCAAGAGCCACGGTCCGGCTTTCGCGGATTGCGGCATTCGTTGTCGGCGTGACGGGCTGAAGATAGTGCAATGACCATCTGGTCGTCGGGACGGGAAGTTCGAGACGAAGATACTCGCCCTTCAGCGTGGGCGGAGAGTTCACCTCCACCAGCGCCACATCCGGACCGAGTTGCGAGCGAAGTCGCACCGGCATCGGAGAAAGCGCCTCCTCGCCGAACTGAAGACTGGCGGAAATCATCCGCCGTTTGTCTTCATCGATCGAGGCCACAGTCTTGAACCGCCATTCGGGAATGCTGGTCATCAGCACCACGCCGTTGGAATCGACGATATAGACGGGACGCCCGCCGATGTTCCAGTCGCTCTCAAGTCGGTTGAATTCAACCTTGGCGATGACGACGCCGAGCGGCTTTCCATCTGCGCCATCGACCCGCCTTGATATATAGAGCCCCGGCCGGCGGCTGACATTGCCGAGCGCGTAATGCTCCGCCATGCCGGCATCCATCGCCCGTCGGAAATAGTCACGGAAGGCATAATTGGAGCCGACAAAGCTCTCCGAAGTGCGCCAGTTGCTGGATGCTATGGTGACGCCGCTCGCATCCGTCACATAGATAACCGAGGCCTGCGTGCCCTCGATCAACCCTTCCAGCTTTTCATCCAGCCGCTGGACGGCAGCGCCGCCATTTTCAAGCGCCTCGGTGATATCTCGGTCGCGGGAAAGCACGAGCGGCAAAACACGCGGGCGCTCCAGGGCCACGTTTAGCAACGCCGTTTTCAATTCGGCGTCGGTGGTGGCATCGGCAATCAACCGCTTGGTGGCCTGGACACGACCGAGCTTATCGGCTGCGACAAACGCGCCAAAGGCGATGATGAGCCACATCAGTGCGAAGGCCATCCAGCGGAAGCGGGTGCTATTGACGAATACTGACATTGATCGCTCGAAATACCATGCCTTCACTGTGCGGAATTCCACACAAAAGACAAGAGATAGCGAGCGGGAAAATGCACACGCAAAAAGAGTTCCGGCATCCTCAGAAAATAAAGATGATTTATAACAATACCTTATCCGCACTGAAACAAACTGGCATGCTATTTGCTCATGTAGTTTCGAACGGCAGAGGGCCGAGCAAAACGTAAAGGCAAACCCGGGAGGCCGTCAGGGCAGGGTTAAGCCGAGGAGGAACTACAATGATTGACAGCACAGCCGTGGCTGAAAGCCACGCCAGACTGCCGTTTTACCGGCACCTTTATTTCCAGGTTATCGTCGCTATCGCCGCAGGTATCGCACTCGGTCACTTTTACCCGGCTCTTGGCGAACAGCTGAAGCCGCTCGGTGATGGCTTCATCCGTCTAGTCAAGATGATCATCGCACCCGTGATCTTCCTCACAGTCGCAACCGGCATCGCCGGCATGAACGACATGAAGAAGGTCGGTCGCGTTGCTGGCAAGGCGATGATCTACTTCCTGACCTTCTCCACGCTGGCACTCATCGTCGGCATGATCGTTGCCAACGTCGTTCAGCCGGGTGCTGGCATGAATATCGATCCGTCCACGCTGGACGGCAAGGCCGTTGCCACCTACGCCGCCAAGGCGCATGAGCAATCCATTACCGGCTTCCTGATGAACATCATCCCGACGACGATCGTCGGCGCTTTCGCAGAGGGCGATATTCTTCAGGTTCTGTTCTTCTCCGTCCTGTTCGGCATTTCGCTTGGCGTCGTCGGAGAGCGTGGTAAGCCAGTCGTCGATTTCATGCACGCCCTGATGTATCCGATCTTCAAGCTGGTCGCGATCCTGATGAAGGCCGCCCCGATCGGCGCGTTTGGCGCCATGGCGTTTACCATCGGTAAATATGGCATTTCATCGGTTACCAATCTCGCGATGCTGATCGGCACCTTCTATTTCACGTCGCTCGTCTTCGTTCTCGTCATTCTGGGTGCCGTCTGCCGTTATAACGGCTTCTCCATCCTGGCACTGATCCGCTACATCAAGGAAGAACTGCTGCTGGTTCTCGGCACCTCTTCTTCGGAAGCCGCTCTTCCGGGCCTGATGAGCAAGATGGAACGAGCAGGCTGCAAGCGCTCCGTCGTCGGTCTCGTCATTCCAACCGGCTATTCCTTCAACCTCGATGGCACGAACATCTACATGACGCTCGCTGCCCTCTTCATCGCACAGGCAACGGGTATCCACCTGTCCTTCGGTGAGCAGGTTCTGCTGTTGCTCGTCGCAATGCTGAGCTCCAAGGGTGCTGCAGGCATCACTGGTGCGGGCTTCATCACGCTGGCTGCCACGCTCTCGGTCGTACCGTCCGTGCCGGTCGCCGGCATGGCCTTGATCCTCGGCATCGACCGTTTCATGTCCGAGTGCCGCGCACTCACCAACTTCGTCGGCAATGCGGTCGCAACCATCGTTGTGGCACGCTGGGAAGGCGAGCTGGATCAGGAGCAACTGGCCGCGGCGTTGAGAGGCGACGAGCCGAAAATGCTTCCAGACGTTCCGGCAACGGTCGTTCCGGCAGAGTAAGCCACATCATTGACGCACGTCATGCAGAGGCCCGCTTCGTTCGATCGAGGCGGGCCTCTTCTTTTATGGCCAAAGGTCGGTCATGATGGGTTCATCCAATCCTCACCGGCGCTCGATCATGAAAAATCTGTTTCTGTCCTGGCAATTCTGGGCGCTTCTTTCAGCGGGCTTTGCGGCGTTGACTGCCATCTTTGCGAGGATCGGCATCGAAAACGTCAATTCCGATTTCGCCACCTTCATCCGAACTATCGTCATTCTCCTGGCGGCAGCGCTGATGGTCTACATCACCGGAAACTGGCAGAGCCCGGCGACGGTCACGTCACGCACGTGGCTTTTCCTAATTCTCTCGGGGCTTGCAACCGGCGCATCCTGGATCTGCTATTTCCGCGCGCTGAAGATCGGCGATGCGGCGCGTGTTGCGCCGATCGACAAGCTCAGCGTCGTCTTTGTCGCAGTGTTTGCGGTCCTCTTTCTCGGCGAACGGCTTTCTCTTCCGAACTGGCTCGGTGTGATCCTGATCGGCTGCGGCGCGGTTCTCGTCGCCTATCGGGGTAGCCGATTGGACGTTTCATCTGCGACCAAGGCGGCATTTCCATTTAGCGAATAAGACTTTAAGACTGGTCGGCGAATGCGACAGGGAGGTCTCATGCGTTCGGTCCTGCAAGAACTGGAAAGCCGCCGCGCCGAAGCTCGTCTTGGCGGCGGGCAAAAACGTATCGATACGCAGCACGCCAAAGGCAAGTTGACTGCGCGCGAGCGCCTCGACGTCCTGCTCGATGAAGGCTCCTTCGAAGAATACGACATGTACGTGACCCACCGGGCGGTTGACTTCGGCATGGCGGAACAGAAGGTGGCTGGCGATGGCGTTGTGACTGGCTGGGGAACGATCAACGGACGGCAGGTCTATGTCTTCTCTCAAGACTTCACCGTGCTCGGCGGCTCGCTATCGGAAACCCATGCGCAAAAGATTTGCAAGATCATGGACATGGCGGTGCGGGTCGGCGCACCCGTCATCGGCCTCAACGATTCCGGTGGCGCACGTATTCAGGAAGGCGTGTCCTCGCTTGCAGGTTACGCGGAGGTCTTCCGCCGCAATGCCGAAGTCTCTGGCGTCGTTCCACAGATCTCCGTCATCATGGGCCCTTGCGCCGGCGGTGCGGTCTATTCGCCCGCCATGACCGACTTCATCTTCATGGTGCGCGATACCTCCTACATGTTCGTGACCGGTCCGGACGTTGTGAAGACCGTCACCAACGAGATCGTCACCGCCGAAGAGCTGGGTGGCGCCACCACCCACACCAAAAAATCCTCCGTTGCCGATGGCGCCTATGAGAACGATATCGAGGCACTTGAAGCGGTGCGGGCGCTCTTCGATTTCCTCCCTACGAACAACCGGGAGAAGCCGCCAACCCGACCGTTCCATGACGATCCTGCCCGGCTTGAGGCTAGGCTCGACACACTGATCCCTGACAGTTCCAACAAGCCCTATGACATGAAGGAGCTGATCCACGCGATTGCGGATGAGGGCGATTTCTTCGAGTTGCAGGAGGCCTTTGCCAAAAACATCATCACCGGCTTTATCCGCCTTGAAGGAGAGACGGTCGGCGTCGTCGCCAATCAGCCCATGGTGCTGGCCGGATGCCTTGATATCGACAGCTCCCGCAAGGCGGCGAAGTTCGTGCGCTTCTGCGACGCCTTCAATATTCCGATCCTGACCTTGGTGGATGTGCCAGGTTTCCTGCCCGGCGTCGCGCAGGAATATGGCGGCGTCATCAAGCATGGGGCCAAGCTGCTCTTTGCTTATTCGGAAGCGACCGTGCCGATGGTGACGCTGATCACCCGCAAGGCCTATGGCGGCGCTTACGATGTGATGGCGTCGAAACATATCGGGGCCGACGTCAATTACGCCTGGCCAACGGCGGAGATTGCCGTCATGGGCGCCAAGGGTGCGGCTGAGATTCTTTACCGTTCCGAACTGTCGGACCCCGACAAGATCGCGAAACGGACGCGCGAATATGAAGAGCGCTTCGCCAACCCCTTCGTCGCTGCCGAACGCGGCTTCATTGATGAAGTGATCATGCCGCATTCATCGCGCCGCCGCATTGCCCGCGCTTTTGCGTCCCTGCGCAACAAGCAGGTGACGACGCATTGGAAGAAACACGATACGATTCCGTTGTGAGGATGAAGCCTATGTTCAAGAAAATCCTCATTGCCAATCGCGGCGAAATCGCCTGCCGCGTCATTCGCACCGCTAAGAAGTTGGGCATCGTAACAGTCGCAGTTTATTCCGATGCGGATGCCAATGCGCTGCATGTGCGTGAGGCTGACGAGGCCGTGCATATCGGCCCGGCCCCGTCAAACAAGTCCTATATCGTCATCGACAAGATCCTCGAGGCCATTCGCAAAACGGGTGCTGACGCGGTGCATCCGGGCTATGGCTTCCTCTCTGAGAATCCGGCTTTCGCAGCGGCTTTGGAAAAGGAAGGCGTTGCCTTCATTGGCCCGCCGGTCAGAGCCATCGAAGCGATGGGCGACAAGATCACCTCCAAGAAGCTTGCCGCCGAGGCAGGTGTCTCCACCGTTTCCGGCCATATGGGGTTGATCGAGACTGCCGATGAAGCCGTCCGCATCGCATCCGAGATCGGCTATCCTGTGATGATCAAGGCCTCGGCCGGCGGCGGTGGTAAAGGTATGCGCATCGCGTGGAATGATGAGGAGGCCCGCGAGGGCTTCCAGTCATCACGCAACGAAGCAAAAGCATCTTTCGGTGACGATAGGATTTTCATCGAAAAATTCGTCACACAACCGCGTCACATCGAAATTCAGGTTCTCGGCGACCAGCACGGCACGGTGCTTTATCTCGGTGAGCGGGAATGCTCCATTCAACGCCGAAATCAGAAGGTGATCGAAGAGGCTCCCTCTCCTTTTCTCTACGAGGCAACGCGCAAAGCGATGGGCGAGCAGGCTGTCGCACTTGCCAAAGCGGTCGGTTATTTCTCTGCCGGTACGGTGGAATTCATCGTCGACGGCGACCGCAACTTCTACTTCCTGGAAATGAACACCCGGCTTCAGGTGGAGCACCCTGTGACCGAACTCGTAACCGGCATCGATCTCGTAGAGCAGATGATCCGGGTCGCAGCGGGCGAAAAACTGTCTCTCTCTCAAGCGGACATCAAGCTCAATGGTTGGGCCATCGAAAGCCGGCTTTATGCGGAAGATCCTTATCGCAACTTTCTGCCCTCTATCGGTCGGTTAACCCGCTACCGCCCACCGGAAGAGGGCCGAAAGGAGGATGGTACGATCCTTCGCAATGATACCGGCGTTTTCGAGGGCGGCGAAATCTCGATGTATTACGATCCGATGATCGCCAAGCTCTGCAGTTGGGGCGAGACACGGCTCTCCGCTATCGATGCCATGGGCGAGGCGCTGGATCGGTTCGAGGTCGAGGGCATCGGGCACAACCTGCCCTTCCTCTCGGCGGTCATGCAGCATCCTCGTTTCCGTTCCGGCAATCTGACCACCGGCTTTATCGCCGAGGAATTTCCAGACGGTTTTTCCGGAGTGGAGCCGCAGACGCAAGCCGCTGAACGACTGGCGGCGATTGCTGCGGTCATTCACCATCAGGTGCAGAGCCGTGCAGCGCAGATCTCCGGCACCATCGGCAACCATCGCCGCGTTGTCGGCCAAGACTGGGTGGTTCAACTCGGCAAAACCGAGCACCGGATTTCCGTTGATCTTGAGGGCAATCATATCGTGACTCAAGTCGAGCGGGGCGAGAGGCTGGCTGTCGAAACGGACTGGCTGCCTGGCCGCAGCCTTGGCACGTTCCGGCTGGGCGATGCGGTTCTGGCGGTAAAGGTCGACCTGTCGCCATCCTCCATCCGATTACGTTGGCATGGCGTGGATGTCATCGCCCGCGTGCGCAGCCCCCGCGTCGCCGAGCTTGCGCGTCTCATGCCCCAGAAGCTGCCGCCAGACACATCGAAGATGCTGCTTTGCCCCATGCCCGGCGTCATTACATCGATTTCGGTCGCGGCGGGTGACGCGATTGAGGCCGGACAGGCGCTTGCGACGGTGGAAGCCATGAAGATGGAAAACATCCTGCGGGCCGAGCGTAAGGGGCGGGTCGCGAAAGTGGCGGTGAAGGCTGGCGACAGCCTCGCCGTGGATCAGGTGATCCTGGAATTCGAGTGAGCCTATTTAAGGATTGAGAAATTCCGCTTCCCTGTCATGCCTTTTCTGGAATAGATATTCCAATCCAGGAGAGATGATTTCATTTGTGGGGGAGTGAAACGAGATGCAGGGTCTTGCCGCGCCGGCAACGGTGAAGGAGTTCGAGGAAAGACTTGTCGGAGTTGCCCCGAAACTGCCGAAGAGATTGCGGCAGTGCGCGGAATATGTGGCAGCCAATACCGACCGCATCGCCGTTTCCACCGTAGCCGAGATGGCCGAGGCCGCCGGTGTCCAGCCCTCTGCCTTCATGCGTTTTTGCCAGATTCTCGGTTTCTCCGGTTTTTCCGAGATGCAGCGGCTGTTCAAGGAAAGCTATTCCGGTCGCTGGCCGGATTACGACACGCGGCTAACGAACCTGCGCGACAAGGGAGAAGACAGCGGCGGTCGGCTTCTGGCGGAATTCGTCGAGGCCGGGCGTGCATCGCTGGAAAACCTGCTGAAAACCGTCGATCAGGCTGCTTTCGAGACCGCGGTCCAGGTGCTGGCTGGCGCACAAATGATCCATATCGTCGGTTTGCGTCGCTCCTTTCCTGTCGCAAGCTATCTTGCCTACGCGTTCGAGAAAATGCAGGTGCCCTCCATGCTGCATGCCTCCGTCGGCCAGTTGCAGAGCGCAAGCGCAATCCGTCAGGGCGATGTCGTCCTCGCCATCACCTTTGCGCCCTATTCCGCAGAGACGATCGATATTGTTTCCTCAAGTCGTGCCCGCAAGATACCGGTGGTGGCGATCACCGATACCGCAGTAAATCCGCTGCGCCAATTCGATGCCACAGTGCTGACTGTGTCAGAGGTCGATTTCGGTGCATTCCGTTCTCTGTCGGCGACCCTCTGCATTGCGATTGCGCTTGCAGTGGGTGTGGGAACACACAGACAAAATTGAATATTCGTGTTGAAAATAGAAAAAATAGAATTTATGATCCAAATATGAATTAGGGAGAAGAGCGACGGGCGTCCAGTTCCGTCCTTTGTAGCGCATCACGGCGCGGAGGAGACAGATCGTGAAGACACTCGATCTCATCACGATTGGCCGCTCGTCGGTCGATCTTTACGGCGCGCAGATTGGCGGACGTCTGGAGGACATGTCGTCCTTCAACAAGTATATCGGTGGCTCGCCCACCAATATCGCGGCAGGCGCTGCACGGCTTGGTCTGAAGAGTGCCGTCATCACCCGCGTCGGTGACGAACATATGGGGCGTTTCATTCGCGAACAGCTTGTGCGCGAGGGCGTCGATATTCGCGGCGTACAGACGGACAAGGAGCGTCTGACGGCGCTCGTCATTCTTGGCATCCGCGATCAACAGCAATTTCCCTTGATCTTTTATCGCGAGAATTGCGCTGACATGGCGCTAAGCGAAGACGACATCGATCCGGCCTTTATTGGCGAAGCGGGCTGTGTTTGCGCAACCGGCACGCATCTTTCTCATCCCCGCACCGAAGCAGCTGTTTTGAAGGCGTTACGCCTGGCGAGAGAAAGCGGCGCTAAGACGGCGCTCGATATCGACTACCGCCCGAACCTCTGGGGTGTGGCTGGCCATGGTGACGGTGAAAGCCGTTTTGTAGAATCGGCCAAGGTCACACAGAAGCTGCAATCCACCCTCAATCTGTTCGACCTGATCGTCGGTACCGAGGAAGAGTTTCACATCGCCGGCGGCTCCACCGATACGCTGGAAGCGCTGCGCGCCGTCCGGGCAGTCTCAAACGCGACGCTGGTCTGCAAGCGCGGCCCGATGGGCGCAGTGGTATTTCCAGGCGCCATTCCAGACAGTCTCGATGATGGCGAAAGCGGCGAAGGCTTCCCTATCGAAGTCTTCAATGTCCTGGGTGCCGGCGATGGCTTCATGGCGGGGCTGTTCCGTGGATGGCTGCGTGGCGAAGACTGGCCAACGACACTCAAATACGCCAATGCCTGCGGCGCCTTTGCCGTATCGCGCCATGGCTGTACCCCAGCCTACCCAAGCTGGGAGGAGCTGCAATATTTCTTCCGCACCGGCATTCGCAACAAGGCGTTGCGCAAGGACGACGCGCTGGAACAGGTGCATTGGGCGACCAATCGCAAGGGCGACTGGAGCACGATGCGCGTCTTTGCCTTCGACCACCGCATGCAGCTGGAGGCCATTGCAAGGGACGTCGGGGTCGACGACAAGAAGATCGGCTCTTTCAAGAAACTTTGCCTGAAAGCCGCCCATCAGGTTGCCGGTGGGGAGGCTGGTTACGGCATTCTCTGCGACGGACGGCTTGGCCGCGACGCGCTTTATCAGGCGGCAGGTTCGGGCCTGTGGATCGGTCGTCCCGCCGAATGGCCGGGCTCGCGCCCGCTGACGCTGGAGCCGGATCTTGGGCCGGATTGCGGCGGACTGAGTGAATGGCCCGCCGAACACGTGGTCAAGGTGCTGTGCTTCTATCATCCGGACGATGACACCGCGATGCGCGCCGAACAGGAAGAGACAGTCTCGCGTCTCTTCACCGCTGCGCGCCGCAACCGGCTGGAATTTCTGCTGGAGGTGATCCCCTCCAAGGTGGCGCCGATCGATGATAACACGACGGCCCGCATTATAGACCGCTTCTACGAGATTGGCGTCTATCCAGACTGGTGGAAGCTTGAGCCTTTGAAGAGCGTGGAAGCATGGCGTCAGGCGACCGATGCGGTGAAGCATCATGACCCTTACGTTCGTGGTATCGTGGTTCTCGGCCTGGAGGCACCGCAGAGCGAGTTGGAGGAGAGTTTCAGGCTGGCAGCAGGTTTCGATCTGGTGAAGGGATTTGCCGTGGGTCGCACGATTTTTGCCGAGGCTGCGCGCGACTGGCTTTCCGGCAAGGTGAGTGACGAGGAGGCGGTTGCCGACATGGCAGCCCGCTATGATGCGCTTTGCCAGATTTGGGACAAGGCGCGCGCCGCGCATGTAAAGGGAGAGGCAGCGTGAAGACGGTACGACTGACGGCAGCACAGGCGCTGGTGCGTTATTTGGCAGCCCAGATAAATGAGGATGGCGAGCCTTACATCGCCGGCGTTTGGGCGATCTTCGGCCACGGTAATGTGGCTGGCATGGGCGAGGCGCTTTACGGCATCCGCGAGGAACTGCCGACCTATCGCGGCCAGAACGAGCAATCCATGGCGCATGCGGCGATTGCCTACACCAAGCAACTTGGCCGCCGCCGGACGATGGCGGTGACGTCCTCCATCGGTCCCGGCGCACTGAACATGGTAACGGCTGCCGCCCTTGCGCATGTGAACCGTCTGCCCGTCCTGCTGATCCCCGGTGACGTGTTTGCCAATCGCGGGCCGGATCCAGTGCTGCAGCAGATCGAAGACTTCAACGACGGTACAGTCTCGGCCAATGACTGCTTCAAGCCGGTCAGCCGCTATTTTGACCGCATCATGCGCCCCGAACAGCTTCTGACGGCCCTACCCCGCGCCTTCCGTACTATGACCGATCCTGCCGATTGCGGTCCTGTAACACTGTCTTTCTGCCAGGATGTGCAAGCCGAAGCCTATGATTATCCGGAGAACTTCTTCGACATAAAGGTCTGGCGCCAGCGTCGGCCCGAGCCCGACAAAGCAGAGCTGGAAGAAGCGATTGCTGCGCTCAAAGCGGCGAAGAACCCCATCATTGTCGCGGGCGGCGGTGTACATTTTTCCGGCGCTACCGAGACCCTGAAGAGCTTCGCCGAGCGCCACTCCATCCCCGTCATCGAAACACAGGCGGGCAAATCAGCGCTCGCTTGGGACCACGAGATGAATTTTGGCCCTGCCGGTGTCACCGGTGCGTCCAGCGCCAATGCGATTGCCGAAAAGGCGGATCTGGTCTTCGGTGTCGGCACCCGTTTTCAGGATTTTACCACAGGCTCATGGGCGCTGTTCAAGAACCCGGCGCGCAAACTACTGGCGCTCAACGTGCAGCCTTATGACAGCGCCAAGCACAATGCCATCAGCCTGACGGCCGATGCGAAAGTCGGCCTTGAAAAACTGACCGAAGCCTTGGGAAGCCATCGTTATGCCGAACCGGATGCCAGCCTGAAACAGGACTGGTTCGCCAAGGCCGACGCCGTGACCGCGGCACCGAAGGAGGCCAACAGCCTGCCCACGGACATGCAGGTGATCGGCGCGGTACAGCGCGCCTCGCGCGACAATACCGTCGTCATGTGTGCCGCAGGCACCATGCCTGGAGAGCTGCACCAGTTGTGGAAGGCGAAGCTGCCGCTTTCCTACCACATGGAATATGGCTTCTCCTGCATGGGCTACGAGATTGCCGGTGGCCTCGGCATCAAGATGGCAGAGCCCGAGCGCGACGTGATCGTCATGGTGGGCGATGGCTCCTACATGATGATGAATTCGGAGCTTGCCACTGCCGTTGCCATGGGCGTGAAGATCACTGTCGTCATCACCGACAATCGCGGCTATGGCTGCATCAACCGGCTGCAGATGGGCACCGGCGGGGCGGAGTTCAACAATCTGTACGCCCACACCAACCAGAAGAACCCGATCGCCATCGATTTCACCGCGCACGCAGCCAGCATGGGCGCGGATGCGCACAAGGTCTCGACCATCGCCGAACTCGAAACGGCGCTCGATGCGGCGCGCAGCGCGGATGTTCCGACCGTGATCGTCATTGATACCGACCCCTATCCGACACTGAATGCCGGGGGCTACTGGTGGGATGTCGCCGTGCCGGAAGTCTCTGAACGCAATGAAGTCAAACAGGCTCGTGCAGCCTATGAATCCGCACTGAAAGAAAGACGCTGATCATGATCCTTTACGGTACAAACCCCATCGCCTGGAGCAATGACGACGACCGCACGCTCGGCGCTCATATCAGCCTTGAGCAGTGCCTGGACGAAACCTCCAAGATCGGCTTCGACGGCATCGAGAAAGGCCACAAGTTCCCGCAGGAACCGGCAGGCCTCAAGGCGGTGCTGGAGCCCCGCAAGCTGCGCTACGTTTCCGGCTGGCATTCGCTCAACCTTCTGACCAACTCCATCGAAGACGAGAAGGCCGCCATGCAGCCTGCCCTCGACCTTCTGAAGGCGATGGGCTCCAAAGTGATCATCGTCTGCGAAACCTCCAATGCCATCCACGGCGAGGATGCAAAGCCGGTCAACGACCGCCCGAAGCTCGCCGACAGCGAATGGAAGCGCTTTGGCGAAGGCGTTGAAGCGCTGGCGAAACATGCTGCCGATCAAGGTATCGCGCTCGTCTATCACCATCACATGGGCACGATCGTCGAGAGTGAAGACGAGATCGACCGGCTGATGGAGAACACTGGCCCGCATGCCAAGCTGCTGCTCGATACCGGCCATTGCCTGTTCGGCGGCGGCAACCCGGAGCGATTGGCGAAGAAGCATATGGGTCGCGTCGGACACATCCACGCAAAGAATGTACGCCCAGTCATCGCCAAGCAGGTTCGCGACGAGAACCTTTCCTTCCTGGAAGGTGTGCGCCGTGGCGTCTTCACCGTTCCGGGTGACAGCGAGGGCGGCGTCGACTTCCTTCCCGTTCTCAAGATTGCCGCCGAGCATGGCTATAGCGGCTGGCTGGTAATCGAGGCGGAGCAGGATCCGGATGTCCGCAATCCTTTCGAGTATCAGAGCCTCGGCCTGAAATCGTTGCGCGCCTTCGCCCGCGAAGCCGGCCTGGACAAAGGCTGAAAAGAAAGGTCAAGACATGGCAGATCTGCTGCGCAAACCCACCGGCACATCCGGCAAAGTTCATGAGATCACGCCGGAAAGCGCCAATTGGGGCTATGTCGGCTTCGGGCTCTACCATCTGAAGCCTGGCGAAACTGCAACCGAACAAACCGGCGAGACGGAGGTGATTCTCGTTCTCGTCGAGGGCAAGGCGGAAATCTCGTCGGAAGACAAACATTTCGGCGAACTCGGCGACCGCATGAATGTCTTCGAGCGCAAGCCGCCGCATTGCGTCTATATCCCGGCGGGCTCTTCCTGGACCGTTACGGCAACCACCGACTGCACGCTTGGTGTGTGCACCGCACCGGCAAAGCCCGGTCGTGAAGCGCAAGTCATTGGACCGGCGGGAATTACTCTGGCTGAGCGCGGCAAGGGCGGCAACACGCGTTACATCTTCCCGATTGCCATGGAAGATCGCGACGTGGCCGATAGCCTGCTGGTGACAGAAGTCTTCACCCCATCCGGTCACTGGTCGTCCTATCCGCCGCACCGGCACGACGAAGACAACTATCCCGAGATGACCTATCTGGAGGAAACCTACTACCATCGCCTGAACCCGGAGCAGGGCTTCGGCTTCCAGCGCGTCTTCACCGAAGATGGCTCGCTGGACGAGACCATGGCCGTCTCAAGCGGCGATGTGGTGCTGGTACCGAAGGGGCATCACCCCTGCGGCTCTCCCTATGGCTATGAGATGTACTATCTCAACGTCATGGCTGGCCCGATGCGCAAATGGCGTTTCCAGAACCACCCGGATCACGACTGGATTTTCAAACGCGACAATCCTTGATCCTTGCATATCCTCATCCGTCGATTCTTGGGAGGGAATCATGAAGAGCCTAGGCATTGGACTGATTGGCACTGGCTACATGGGCAAGTGCCATGCACTCGCATGGAATAACGTGACCAGTGTCTTCGGCGATGTGCCTCGTCCGCGCCTGGTCACGCTGGCTGAGGTGAACAACGACCTTGCCGCAAGAAAGGCAGAAGAGTTCGGATTTGCCAAGTCCACCGGCAATTGGCATGATCTCCTCGATGATCCGGAAATCGACGTCATTTCGGTGACGACGCCCAACGCTTTTCATCCGGAAATGGCGATTGCAGCACTCGAAGCGGGTAAGCATGTCTGGTGCGAAAAGCCGATGGCACCGGCTTTCAAAGACGCTCTAAACATGCGTGATGCTGCTCGCCGTTCCGGCCGCGTGGCAGTGCTGGGCTACAACTACATTCAAAATCCCGTCATCCGCCACATTCGCAAGCTGCTTGCAGAAGACACTATCGGCGAGGTCAACCACATCCGCCTCGAGATGGACGAAGACTTCATGGCCGATCCTCAGGCACTCTTCTACTGGAAGAGCGAAGCCTCTTCAGGCTACGGTGCGCTCGACGATTTCGGCGTTCATCCATTGTCCTTGATCTTCAACCTCTTCGGTCATGTGAGCAGGGTCATTGCCGACATGAAGAAGCCCTACCCAACTAGGCCGTTGAAAGACGGAACCGCGCGCGAGGTGGAAAACCACGATCTGGCGAGCGTGCTCTTCACCCTCGAAAGCGGAATTTCCGGTGTCTTGATGACCAATCGCTCCGCCTGGGGGCGCAAGGGACGCATCGCGGTGCAGATCTACGGCTCGAAGGGTTCGATTCTTTACGATCAGGAACGGATGAACGAGTTCCAACTCTACACCACCGAAGGCCGGGCTGAAGAGCAGGGTTTCCGCACGATCCTGACAGCGCCGCACCACCGCCCCTATGACCGCTTCATTCCAGCACCCGGTCACGGTCTGGGCTTCAACGACCTGAAAGTCATAGAATGCCGGGAGCTGATAGCAGCGACGGATGGCCAGGAGGCGAATATCATCACCTTCGAGCAGGGCGTCGGCATCGAGCGAAGTGTGCATGCCATGGCGCAGTCCTTCAAAGACAAGCGCTGGATCGAAACGAGCGAAATCGGCGCCTGAAAACCGAACCTCCTCCCCAATAGCAAACGCCCGCTCCTTCTCGAAGCGGGCGTTTCTTTTAGAACTCGGGCTGGATCTGCTCTGGCATCGGCAAGCGTTAGCAGCGACAGAGACCGTGTTCGTGCGAACTCACAGATCAGCGCGTCGTATATGCGGCTGCAAGACAGATAAGGCTATCGGGCCGTCGTCTATCCCGCAGCTGAAGCCTACGCTGGATGAGTCGCCGAACGCCTCAGATCGTGCCGTTGAGATCGGCAGACAGTGTCTGCAATTCCTTCCCGCCAGCCATCAAATTTTGGACTTCCTCCATCGAAATCTCCGACTTGCCGAATGTGCCGAGCGTCTGTCCGCGGTTGAGAACGGTGAACCGGCTCCCCACCGCATAAGCATGTCTGACATTGTGCGTGATGAAGATGACGGCCAGGCCCTTTTGCTGGACCTGATTGATATATTTCAGCACCATCGAGGTCTGCGCGACACCAAGCGCCGACGTCGGCTCGTCAAGGATCAGCACCTTGGCGCCGAAATAAACCGCGCGGGCAATCGCCACGCATTGCCGCTCGCCGCCAGAAAGCGTTCCAACTGCCTGGTTTGGGTCACGAATGTCGATACCGATCTTGCGCATCTCATCGCGCGTGACCTCGTTGCAATGCTTCATATCGATGTAACGGAACGGCCAGACGCCGCGCACCGGTTCTCGCCCCATGAAGAAGTTGCGCGTGACCGACATCAGCGGGATCATGGCAAGATCCTGGAAGACGGTGGCAATGCCGGCATCCAGCGCATCGCGTGGTGCCGTGAAATCCACTGGTCGGCCTTCGACCAGGAACTCGCCGCTGGTCGGGCGAACCGCACCGGAAAGCATCTTGATCAGGGTGGATTTACCGGCACCATTGTCGCCCAGAAGACAAAGGACTTCGCCAGCCGATATGGTCATCGAGACGCCGTTGAGTGCAATGATGGAGCCGTAATGCTTGACGATGTTGCGAACGTCGATGATCGGGGTTTGTAGGGACTCTGTCATGGTTCAACGCTCCCCTGTCACACGCCGACGAATGAAATTGTTGAAGAGGACGGCCAGCAGCAGCATCGAGCCAAGGAACACCTGAAACCAATCCGAATCGAACTGGGTATAGGTGAGACCGATGGAAACCATGCCGAAGATGACCGCGCCGAAGAAGGCGCCGATGGCTGAGCCATAACCGCCGGTCAACAAACAGCCGCCAATGACCGCAGCGATGATCGCTTCGAACTCCTTCTGAAAGCCGCGTCTTGCATCCGTGGAGCCTGCATCCAGAACAGTGATAATGGCAACAAGTGCGGCTGCACAGGCCGTCAGAGCGAAGAGGCTGGTCTTGACGCGATTGACCGGAACACCCGAATTGCGGGCAGCATTCGGATCACCACCAGCGGCAAAAATCCAGTTTCCGGTTCTGGTCCGCAGCAATACCCAAGTCGCGACTATAGCAATCGCAACGAACCAAATCACCGATACGGGCACACCCGTGACCTTTGGAAGGCCGTTGTCGAATGTCTCGATGATGCCTTTCTGGCCTAGCCAGAGAAACAGTCCTTCGAAAGCCTGACCCGAAAAGATCTTGAGAAGCGGGCTCCCCTCCACCGCAGAGCTGATCCCACGCAGCTGCGTCGAACCGCCGGTTGCCCATTTGAGGCCGACGAGCGTGAGCCCGCGCAGAATGAAGAGGAAGGCGAGCGTGACGATGAAGGATGGCAACCGCGTGCGGATGACGATCTGGCCGTTTACGGCGCCAACAATGCCAGAAAAGAGGAATGTCAGCAGAATGGCGATGGAGAGCGGCTGGTCATAATTCGTCACAAGAACGCCGAAGATAAGACCGGCGAAGGCGACCATGGAGCCGATGGAGAGATCGAACTCGCCGCCAATCATCAAGAGTGCTGCGGCAATCGCGAGAATGCCAAGCTGCGACGCCGGTGCAAGGATTGTCATTGCTCCGGCAAGCGTGAACATCGACCGGTCGGCGGTCATGAAGAAGAAGACCATAACCAGAATCAGACCGGCAACGGCACCGAGCTCAGGGCGCCGCATGATTTGAGTGATGACGCCTACCTTGCGCAAACGTTCATCTGCTGACGCCGCAGCAGGGACCGGCGGCTTCGCGCCTGCCGGATTGTTGTGTTCGAGACTGGCCATTGTTCCTCCCCGTCCATCTCATAATTTGCCCGCTTTCGGCCTCCCCGATCTCTCGGGGAGGATATGAAAAGAGCTCAGAGATTTCCGCTTAGCGGATGCCCTTTGCAGACAGTTCCACGACCTGCGCTGCCTTGTCCTTGGTAATGAGGTTTGGACCGGAGGGAACGTTGCCACCGGGGATCAGGCCATATTTTGCGTAGTTGGCGAGAAAGACGACCGGCAGATAGCCCTGGAGGAATTGCTGCTGGTCGATCGCGAAATCGGCCTTGCCTTCAGAGACGGCCTTGAGGAAGTCCGCTGAAAGGTCGAAGGTCGCAACGTGGATCTTGCCGGTTTTACCGACATCATTGACGGCGGCGACCGACGGCTCACCCGCAGTGCCTGCTCCGAGTGCCATGATCGTGTCGATCGCACTGTCGGAACTCAGAGATGCCTTCACCTTGGCGCGAATTTCAGTGGGGTCGTTGCTGACGGGAACAACGGTGCTGGAGCCACCAAAGCCATCCGCAAAGCCCTTGCAACGAAGGTCGAGCGAGACGTTACCAACTTCCTGGTTGACGCAGATACCCTTTTTTCCGCCGAGTTGCTTCAGCTTCTCGCCTGCGGCCTTACCGGCCGAATACTCATCCTGACCGACATGGAGAAGCGCACCGAGCTCCTTGGACACATCCGAGCCCGAATTGATGGAAATTACCGGAATGCCAGCGGCGACGGCTTTCTTGATTGCCGGAGCGAGAGCAGAGGCGTCTGGAATGGAGACGATGAGGCCGGCAGGCTTCTGATTGACCGCCGCGTCGATCAACTGGCTCATGGCCACCATGTCGAAGGTTTCAGGCGCGCGGTAATCGACCGTGATGTTCATGTCCTTGGCTGCGGCCGTCACACCATTCTTGACGACGGACCAGAAAGGATCATTTGCCTGACCGTGTGTCACCGCAACGAGCTTCACATCCGCCGCAATAGCACCCGATGCGAATCCGGCAGCCGCACCAAGAAGCGCAGCCCCCGCCAAGAGAGCTTTGAATCCGAATTTCATGTCTTCCTCCCGATGAAAACATCTCCACGTCGTGGAGCGTTAAATGTTCAGGCGATGGCGCCCTCACAACCCAAACGTAACTCCTCTTACGCTTGGGTGAACGGGGTCGAGCCTAGCGCAGCCCCGACGAAAATCAAGCGATAATTCCATCAGAATATTTTTTAGAATAAAAATTCTGACGATGTTTTATGTAAGGCAGGAGACAACGAGCAATGACTTTCTCCCTGCTGAAGTCACGCAAGGTCCTTCAGCAAGATATGATCAAGGTGCATGACCCTTCTCAAAGTCCACGTGTCCCGTTGAGTGTATGGAGCGTAATGGAAGGTGGCCGCTGCGGCAGAAGACCGTAACGCAAGCTGGCTCCGATCTTACGGTCCGCAGCTTTTGGTGCGGTCCTGCGAGCAAGAAGAACGGCAACAAACTGAGCCTTGGCCGCTATCAAGAGGCGCGCTCACACTCCCAACGGAAGTGTGAGCTTTACGTTGAAAAAACCGATCAGCCGATCTGAACTGGTCTGCCGGTCTGCCAGCTTTCTGTGGCGGCATCGGCCAACTTCTGGGCCTGGAGACCATCGAAGCCGCTCGGGCGCGGCGCGGTGTTACCAGCATCGACGGCGTCGATGAACGTGTTGATCTCGTTGGCATAGGCTTGGGCGTATCGCTCGATGAAGAAGTTCTGCACCGGATCCCCGGCAATGCCGTTGGCGTTCCACAATTCGACGCTCGAGTTCTGGATGTTGCGCGCCGAAAGCATGCCGGTCGAGCCATGCACTTCGATGCGCTGGTCATAGCCGTATGTGGCGCGGCGGGAATTGGTGATGACCGCGATCCGCCCGGATGCCGTCTGCATCTGCACGGCTGCGGTATCAACGTCACCCTCTTTGCCAATCGCTTTGTCCACCAGAGCGGAGCCTAGCGCATTGACGACCACGAACTCTTCTCCCATCAGGTAGCGAGCCATATCGAAATCATGGATCATCATGTCGCGGAAAAGACCGCCTGACGATTTCACATAGCTTGCCGGTGGCGGATTGGGATCGCGGCTAATGATCGTCACGATCTCGATCTCGCCGACATCGCCATTGCGCAGGCGCTTTTCGACCGTCGCAAAGTTCGGGTCGAAGCGGCGGTTGAAGCCGATCATCAGTGTCGACTTGTTCTTCTCTACCACATCCAGGCACTGGTTGATGCGGTCGACCGAGAGCGACACCGGCTTTTCGCAGAGAATGTGCTTGCCGGCCTTGGCCGCAGCTTCGATGAGATCGGCATGGCTGGGAGTGGGGGTTGCGATCAACACGGCATCGACATCCGAGGCGGCGATAATATCCTCAACGGAAGCAACCCTAGCGCCCGTCTGCTGCGCCAGTTGCTCAGCCGCCGCAGGAAAGGCATCCGCAACATAGGAAAGTTTCGCCTTGAGATTGGCGGCAATCGTTGCCGCATGCACTTTACCAATACGGCCTGCGCCCAGCACACCGAACCTGATCATCTTATTTGCTCCACGCTTGATTCCTCCTCGGGCCTGCTCCGCCACAGGAGTAGGCCGCAGTCCTGTCACCGCTCGATCTCTCGCTGATGACGATGGGCAGACCCTATATCAACAGGCAATGAAATCAAAGAGAAATTCCATTATATAGAACGATGAAATATTTATTCCGTTTCAGATATAACGGGCCCTCGCGACGGCCGGGCAGACTATTTTTTTTGGAACCCGGTTGATCAAACATTGTTAGGCGGGCCGCAAGCCCCATCGAAAAACATTTACAGGCGGCGAGCGGGAGGAAAACACAATGAACAATGACACCGTATTGATGCCCCACGAACGCGGCTGGGCCGTTTTGCGCAATGGCATGCTGACAAAGGTTTACCCCAGTCGACACCTTGCATTGCAGAAGCTTCAAGACGAAATTGCACGACGCGCGCGCCACGGTCAGAAAGATCATTCCGCTCACGTCAAGCCAGGCGGAAGCAGGCAGGAGCAGCCTTCTCACAGAGGCGGACAAGCGTAACCCATACGATCATGTTCACCAACACATGCACGGCGGAGGGGTGCAAATTTCTCCGCTCCGGATTTCGTCACATGGTCAAACAGACCAACCCTTGCTGCTGACGTCAATAGACACCCGCCTGTTGGGTTCTAGGTTTGATATGTGTGGCTCATGCCGCATTTAGAACTTTTGCTCCGCTCGAACGTTCCACCGATGCTGACACATCTGCGCTGATCTCAATGAACGCGCAAAGAGAGGATGCAGAAAGATGGATGATCCGGAAAAGCTTGGACAACAGAACCAGCTGGTCGCATTTCTGCCGGACGACGTTCGGGCCGAATTGCTGAAACGCTCCACCATCGCCGATTTGATGGCCGGTGACACGTTCATAAAAGCCGGACAACGGATCGACAAAGTCTTCTTCATATGCAGCGGCATTGCGTCGGTCCTCGTCTCCTCGCGATCCGGCAAGGTGACGGAGTCCGGAATTGTGGGACGGGAGGGGTTCGTTCCCTCTGGAGCACTTGTCGATGCGGAAACCAGCTTCACCGACGTGATCATGCAGGTTTCAGGACAGGCGCTGGTCCTGGATATTGGCGCCGTCCAGGCCATGCGCAACAGGCATCGGATTCTGGAACAGCTCATGACATGCGCGTCGCATGCGTTGAAGACCCAAATCGAGTGTACGCTACTGTCCAACACAACGCAGACGGTGAGCCAGCGGCTGGCCCGCTGGGTCCTGGTTTGCCACGACCGCGTCGACGGCAATCAGCTTCACCTCACACATGAGTTTCTGTCGCTGATGCTTGCCGTGAGAAGACCGAGCGTTACGGATGCCCTGCATTTCCTCGAAGGAAGGGGCTTTATCCGTTCCGAAAGAGCAAAGATCATCATCCGTAACCGCCACGCACTCGAAGACTATGCCGGGGATATTTACGGGCTGGCGGAACAGGAGCGACACAGGATCTTTGCAAGGTTTCGCGCGTCAGCAGTTTTGCGTCCATCCGCCGACGAAACGCGTTCAACCGGATGAAGGCGGGAGCCGCTCCAATGAAGCGGCTCCGAACCCTCGCTATTAACGGGAAGCGGTGCGGATCATGCGGCAGAGTTTCACCAGATCTGCCTCATAGCCACCATTCATAATGTCGACGCAACGTTTTGCCAGCCGTAGCTGCTCGGTGCGCGACATCTCGTTATAGGCTCTTATGACGCCCTTGCTCGGAAATGAAGGGTTGGAACCAGGATTGGTGGCACTTGGTCCGGTCCCAACGCCAACGTCCACACCAACGCCTTTCGTGCCGCCGACATTGACATTGGCATTCACGTTGAGGCCACGACTGCCGCCGACCGACGCGTCGACGTCGACATTGGTCAGACTACCTCCTCCCAATGTCGCGCTGGTGTTGGCATTGATGCCTTTGCTGCCACCAACCGAGGCATTCACATCCGCGCCAAGGCCACCTCCCGATCGGCCTCCAACGCTTGCTCCAGCATTGACGCCGCCACTTCCGCCGATGGACGCGCCGGCACTCAAACCGCCGCTGCCATTACCGCCGACGCTGGCGCTTATTCCTCCCACACTGACATCCAGGGCATGCGCATTCATAGGAAGCGCCAGACAGGCGCTCACAAACAAAACATTGCTTAGTCTTGTCATGATTCTTCTCTCCTCACACACGATACTCACTCCATATCAGCATCTAAGATGCCATCTTAGAGTGTATATTAGAGAATTATAATTTGAAATATTCTTACGTGAATAATGTCTAATATATAGCGCGAGAAACGGTCACATTGGTGTGATATCGACAGACTGTATCAAATTGAAACAAGTACAGAGGGCTCTTGAAAAGAAGTGTGGTATTAAGATACTTGCTTCTCTAGTATCTCTGCCATGAGACGATGATATTCAGTCTCCGCTCGACCATATGACCCACCGGCTTCGATTTCCAAACCCTGCCGATTGATGATCGTAATCTGGCCTCTGGAAGCTCGGATCAGTCCTTTTCCTTCAAGAATGTGAAGCGCAACTGTCACGCCAGGACGCCGAACGCCAAGAACAACGGCGAGGAATTCATGTGTCATTGCGACCGTTGCTCCGTCGATCCGGTCGTGAAGCATCAGCAACCATCGCGCGAGCCTCTTATCCAGTCTGGACAAGCCGTTGGCGATGACGGTGGATGCAGTCTGAACAAGCAACGTGTGAATGTACGTCAGGAAAATGTCACGGATCGTATCGCTCGAACGCATGGCATCGACCACGGTGGCCGAAGGCAGAGCGATTCCATAGCCGCTAACTTGAACCAGGGTGCGATGCGCGGTCCGGGCGTTGCCCAGGATAACAGCTGAGCCGGTCATTCCCTCCCTGCCGGTCAACCCGACCTCGATGCTTTTACCATTGGACAGATGTCCGATAATGGAGGCTAGACCTGTCTCGAAAAAGATGACCCGTTCTATCGTGGTGTCGGGTCGCTCTATCACCTCGTGAACATCGAATTTAACCACCCGCATTGCTGGCCGCAGAATTTCAAAATCGGCCGGACTGAGCGATCTCAATAGTTTATTGCGCACGGCGTGCTGATCAGTATCCATTTGAAGTCTTCATTCCCTTCGATCGTCCAGCGGACGTTTGAGGGAAACTAAACACTTGAAAACTTTGAGCAATGCACTGTCATATATCGTACAAAGGTCAGCCCGCCGTTGGTGGCATAATACCGCATGGTTTGACGCCCCCTAAACCCCGCGCCTCATGCCTCTCCACAACGAGTCGAGAGCCATTGATGAAGCCGACGGCGAAGCGCAACGTGCGTGGGTGATCACACTCCTGTCGCGTTTCGCCACAGCAGTAGTCAGTCTTGATGCACGGGCCTGGTGGTGCGGAGTAGGACGTACGCCCTACGCGGCATCCGCGGTGGTTCTAAAACGCCAGATCGCGGCGCAATACTTCTCGGGCGCGACTGACACGGCTCTTAATCGTGCCTATGCGGCAACCGCACAGGTCAGCGGCATCCGCGTAGCTCGTACCGTCGGCAATTAGAAGCAAAGCCTTTTTCTGATCGACATCCAGATCGCCAATGGCGCGCATGACCTGTTGATGTTGTAACCGCCACTCTTGACCGGGAGGGGTCGAGATGGTGGCTTCGATGCCAGCCGGTAAGCCGATCTGCTCTCGCTGTGCGACCTTGTAGCGCGTACAGAAGGTATTTCGCAGGATGGTAAAGAGCCACGACTTCAACGCCGTTCCCGGCGTGAAGCGGTGGACGGCGCGAAGGGCTCTCAAGATCGTCTCTTGAACGAGATCGTCCACTTCTTCTTCGGCACGGACGAAGCGGCGTGCAAAGGCCGATAGCGCAGGGGTTAGATTGGCGATGCCCATCCTAAGATCCGCAAGCTGTTGTTCTCTCATGGCCACGTCGGTTGTGGCGCTGGCGTCTACCTTGTCCATATTCCCCTCCGTTGATTTAAGGGAAATGTCCTGATCCACGCTTTGTTGCCGTACGCCAGCGTACATACTCTAGTTGAATGAGTTAAATCTAATAGAACATAAGGGGAATAAAGCGGTTCGGGAAAGAACCGAAGGCATTTTCGCGACTGACCTGTAACACGGTCTCAAACAGCTAGGCCGAGCGCCGTCTTCTGCCTTCCATTGCCGCCAATGCGGCACCGATAAGGATCAGAGGAAGCGCCGTCACAAAGGTGCTGGAGAGCGGTGAGTTGAAGATCAGCAGGTCGGCAAGCACCGGCCAGAGGATTGCGAGATATTCGAAGGGCGCAAGCAACGATGCCTCAGCGTGCCGGAAAGCCAATGTCATGGCGATGTGAGCGAAGCCACCGAAGAGGCCCGAAAGGACAAGAAGCACCAATTGTGCGTGGTCGGGCATGACCCAGCCGAATGGCAAGGTGAAAAGACCGCCGATCATCGATGCAATCACGAAATAGAAGGCGATCGCGCCGGGATTTTCCGTTTTGCTGAGACTACGAACCATAATCAGGGCGAAAGACGTCAGCACGCCCATTAAAAGGCCGAGGATGTAACCCCACAAACGCGCGTCATCCATGACGCCATGACCGATCTCAGGCCATACCAATGTCACGACGCCGGCGAGCCCGAAAACCACGCCCCCGATACGCCATTTTGTCAGCCGCTCGGAGAGAAGCACGACACCGGCAATGCTGGTAAATGTCGGCGAGAGGTAGGTGAGAAGCGTCGCCTCAGCCAGGGGCAGCCGAGCAATGGAAGCGAAGGATGCAAACATCGCCGCCGCACCGAGGCTGGAGCGCAACAGATGACCTGCTGGACGTCTCGTGGCGAGACCTTGCGGAAATTCGTTGCGCCACCACAGAAAGATGACGAGCGGAATGAGCGCGAAGGCCGACCGAAAGAAAACGATCTCACCGACAGGGATGAGCCCGGATGTGGCCTTGATGCAGATCGACATGGCTGCGAAGAGGAAACCCGAGAGAACCCGAAGTCCAATGCCAAGCGTCTGATTTTCGCTCATTGTTTTCAAAAACAGTCCTCTGTGCCAAGAGCCTCAGAAATCTGCCCGCTGGCACATGTTGCAGAATGGAGTCCTAGCGGACGAAATGAATGTGAGGCCTTTCGCAGTGACGTGAGATCTCGACAAACGCCTCGACTGAAAAGACCTCTTTCAACAACTCTTGCGTCAGTACCTGTTCGGGTGCTCCGGATGCAACCACCTGACCGGATTGTAATACGAGCAACTGGTCGCAATACATGGCGGCGTGATTGAGATCATGCAGCGCAATAATGCTGGTGACCGACAGTTCTGACACAAGTCGAAGAAGACTGATCTGGTGGTGGACATCCAGATGGTTGGTCGGCTCGTCGAGAATGAGTTCTCTCGGCGCCTGCGCCAAGGCGCGGGCGAGATGGGCGCGCTGCTTCTCACCGCCGGAAAGGTTCTGCCAGGCATCGTTACGCTTGGCGGCCATTTCTGTGCGTTCGAGCGCATGATCGACCGCAGCGTCGTCCTCACGCGTCCAGCTCGAAAACATCGATCTGTGCGGAAAGCGCCCGAGCTTCACGACGTCGATGACTCTCAGATTCACATTCGTATTGGCGTGCTGTTCGATGAAGGCAATACGCTGCGCCAGACTTTTGCGCCGAAGGGTCTTGATGTCCTTGCCATCCAGCAGCACACGACCGGAGTGCGGTTGCTTCAAACCGCTGAGCAAGCGCAGGAGGGACGTCTTGCCAGAACCGTTCGGCCCGAGAAGACCGAGGACCTTGCCCGGCTCCACTGTCAGGGAAACGCCGTTGACGATCGTCTTCGTTCCAACCTTCCAGACCAGATTATCCGCAGTGATACTCATGACGCGCGTTGCAGCCTGTAGAGAATGACGGAAAAGAACGGCACACCCACAAGCGCTGTCACGACGCCGATGGGCAGAACCTGCTGTGGCACCAGCGTGCGTGAAGCAATATCGGCCAGAACCATAAAAATTGCGCCGGTAATGGCACAGGCTGGTAGCAACCGCGCATGCAGAGGACCCACAACAAAACGTGCGGCATGCGGAACGACAAGGCCGACGAAGCCGATGGTTCCTACCATGCTGACGATGGTGGCGGTGATCACAGCGGTCAGCGCGAACAGGATGAGACGCGTGCGCCCAACGCTGACACCGAGCGAAGCTGCCGCCTCATCACCGAAGGCAAAGGCATCCAGCACGCGGGCATAAAACAGACAGCAGACGAGGCCGAGACCGACAACGATGGAAACGAGGCCGACATCCGGCCACCGCACGCCGCCAAAGCTGCCGAGAAGCCAGAACATGACATCGCGCGCCTGCTGCGCGTTGCCGGATGTGGTCACCACATAGGATGTCGCGGCATTGAAGAGCTGCGCGGCAGCAACACCGGCCAGAATCGTTCTATCAGCACCGCCGCGCGCGCCATTCGACAAAAGAGCCACGAGAAAGAAAGCGGCGAACGCTCCGGCGAAAGCGCCAGCGGAAAGTGAAACCGCTCCCGCTCCGAGCCCCAGGATGACCACTGCCACCGCCCCTGTCGAGGCACCGGCGGAAATGCCAAGCACATAGGGTTCAGCCAGTGGGTTGCGCAGCATCGCTTGCATGATCGCTCCGCATATGGCGAGACCCGCGCCACAAAAGACCGCGACCAGCGCGCGGCTCAGCCTGTATTCCCAGATTACCGCCTCTTGAATGCGGCTAATTTCCACTGAGGTCCAACCGAGCTTGTTGGTGATGGCGGCATAGGTGGTTGAAAGCGGGATCGGTAGATCGCCAATCCCGACACTGATACCGACCACGAAGGCAATCGTCACGAAGCAGGCGAGATAGAGCGCTGCGGAGGCTATGAAACGCCGCATCGCTTTTCCCCGCTGATCGTGTGCCGCCAACGAACTCACTTGAGGCCGAGAGTCTTCAATTGCTGAGCGATCTGCTCGGCACCGTAGATCGTCTGGACGCTCGGGTTCATGGCCTGCGCCGGCATGATGACGAGCGCCTTGTTCTTGACGGCATTCATCTGGCTGGTAGCCGGATCGGTGTTTAGAAACTTGATCTTGGCCTCTGCCTTGTCGAGTTCCCAGCGATTGCGATCAACCTGCGTCACCACGATGACATCAGGATTGGCCGCGATGATCGTTTCCCAGCCAATAGCAGGAGATTCGGTTTCGGTCGTGATGGCGTTCGTGCCGCCGAGCAAATCGGCAATGTATCCTGAAGGGCTGTTCTTACCTCCGAGATAAGCGTCGGCCGAGGGCGACGGGCTGGAGAACCAGAAGACGTAAGACAGCTTCTTGCCGTCTTTCGGCGCATCGGCGCGCAGCGCCGCTTCGCGCTTCTTCAGATCTGCAATAACGGCCTGGCCTTTGTCTGCCACGTCGAAAATCTGCGAGAGGTCGTCGATTTCCTTGTAAAGAGTGTCCATGTTCCACAGCTTCGCGCGATTGCCGTAACCGGACTTGTCCTTGGAAACATCATCCAGTGCGCACATGCTTGGGGAGAGATAGGTCGAGATACCGAGCTTATCGAAATCCTCGCGCTTTGCCACTTTGCTGGTGGGACCGACAAGCGTCGGCAAAGCGGCGGTAACGAAGTCCGGGTTCTGCGCCAGAATGGATTCGAAAGTCGGAAATTCGACGGTCAGAACTTTTACCTTGGCATTTGCTTCGGCAACCTGCGGCAGGACCTTGTTCGGCCAGAAAGCTGTGCCGACCATCTTGTCCTGGAGACCCAGAAGCAGCATGATTTCCGCGCTGTTCTGTCCGAGCGCAACGGCGCGTTCAGGCGCCTTGTTGAAGGTGACGGTCGCGCCGCAATTTTCGATCGTCAGGGGATAGGTCGTGGGAGCAGCTATCGAGGAGGTGGCTGCAAGACTGGCCAATGCGCAAAATCCAACGGTCGCAAAAAGACGCTTCATCATCATCAAAAATCCTTTTGAGGGCGGCAAATGCCGCGAATGTATGCGCCTATAATCACCTCTGCCCGCACAAAACAAGACCTTTTACTTCATATTTTTGCGAAGCCGTACTTCCAGGCCTAAAATGCGCAAGCGCGTGCCGTCTGCACGAAGGTCGGCAGACGGGACAGTCTCAATTTCGCTCTATCTACAGCTCGCCAATCAGGGGAGATCGATAAGGCGCGTGTCATACCCTCTAAAGCCGAATGCCTGATTTGTCTGAAGATGGCGCGTCGCTAGCTGCGGAGGATCGCAGCGATCATGATGGCAGCAAAGGCGAGGAACATGACGCTGCCGACGATGATAGTGACCAACGCCTGGGCGGAGATGTACGTGCCTGCAACGCCGCCAAGTACACGCGGCCATGGGCTCGTGCCTTTCTCCTGCGCCATCGGATAGCCACAGGCAGGACAGGCAAAGGCCTTGTCGGATACTTTGCCCTCGCAATCCGGGCAGACGGTGAGTGCCATATCAATCTTCTCCGATCACGAACTCGACGCGGCGGTTCTTCTGCCGGCCTTCAGGATTATCCGCACCTTGCGCAGTCTGGTTTGGCGCGACGGGAAAGCGCTCCCCCTTCCCTTCCGTCACCATGGACGATGTGACGCCATTTTTCGACAGCCAGCTCTTGACCGAAGCAGCCCTGCGTTTTGACAGTTTGTCATTATAATCATCGCTGCCTTTGGAATCCGTATGGCCGACGATCAGGACTTTCTTCGGCTCCATCGCGACCAGCGTCTCGGACAATTGTGAGAGCACGCGTCTCGCATCTGGCCTGATATCCGACTTGTCAAAATCGAAAAGAACGTCCGCCGGCAGGTTGACGACGATATGCTTGCCTTCTTGTCGCGCGCCAAGTGCCGTAAGGCTGTTCTCGGTTTTCAGACGCGTCTCTTCATCCATCGGCTTCAAATCGAAGGACGAGGCCTCGCTGGAAAACGAACCCGAGCTCTCCTGGCTTTTCTCGATGAAATGCGAGGCCGGAAAGTCGATTTCACGAAAGCTCGACGGTTGCTCGCCAAAGGGCGCGGCATTCGTGGTCACCTGATAATCTGCGGCGTTCAAGGGTGAGGCGAGAAGAAGCCCGACCAGCGCAAGCGCTCTCATTGCTTGAGGTCCAATGGGATGGTGACACCTGGGCCGCTGCGATCATCGCCGCTATTGCCGGGATTGAAAACAAGAGACACCTTCTCGACATTGACGGGGATGGTGCCAGGGAAGATAATATCCCCCTCCATCGTCTTACCATTGGCAATCCGCATCCACCGATTGTCGGGGATTTGGCGCATGTGCAGACGTTCCTGCTCGCCCTCCCCCCAGGCGAGATAGGCGTTTTCACTATCATTCATATTAACGAAGTTAGTGCCGGGATTATCGAAGCTTGCCAGAAGGCGGATTTTGGTGGCATCGGGACCGATAGAGACGGACTTGACCTGAACCGTCAGGCCGATCGGCACACTGACCTGGCCTCCAGTGATGGTGATGTTGCGTTCCTGCGCCTGCGCGATACCCGCAATAGACAAGGCAAGCGTGAGTGACACGATCCGAAGCATATGCTCTCCTCAAAATCCCCTACAGCGCCGAGACTCCAGCTAAATGCGCACAGGAAGCAGTGGCTCGTGTGAGAACATAGGCGTCAAAATGGCAATAATGTGCCGCGCAACCTAAAGAGGTGCAGCTTCTTCATCTAAGATATTGAAGCATTGGCGGCGGCATCCTGGCGCCGCCGCGCCTTGTTTCATCAACGCGCCTGCGTCCACTCCGGCAGCCAGTCGCGGTGTGCGACGAGAAGATCGTCGACCAGCGACCATATCTGATCGAGGTCAAGTTCGGCCGCCGTGTGTGGGTCCATCATGGCGGCGTGGTAAATGTGCTCGCGGTTCTCGCTCATCATCGCCCGCACCGTCAGTTCCTGGACGTTGATGTTGGTGCGCATCAGCGCCGTCAGTTGCGGCGGCAACTCGCCAATGAAGGTTGGCTGCACGCCGTTATGATCGACTAGGCAGGGTACTTCCGCCGCGCAGTTATATGGCAGCGAGGTGATGCAGCCATTGTTGCGCTGGTTGCCGTAGATGACCGAAGGTTCACCGGTCCACACCGAGTTGATGATCGAAGAGGCATATTCCTTCGACTGCTTGACCTCGATCTTGTCCGCCGAGCGATAGGCATCCGCCTCTCCCTTCCAGCGTTCGATCTGCTCGATGCAGCGCTTCGGATATTCATCCAGCGGAATGCCGAATTTCTCGATCAGGTCTTCGCGGCCTTCCTTGATGAAGTAGGGCGTGTATTCGGCAAAGTGCTCGGAGCTTTCGGTGACGAAGTAACCGAGACGCGTCAGCATCTCGTAGCGCACTTTGTTCGGGCAGCGAGGGTTCCAGCCGGGTTTTGGCGCCCGGCCCTCGCGATAACCACGCACCAGATCCGGGTAAAGGTTCTTGTAGCTGCCATCCGGTAGGCGGTGTTCGAATTCGAGGAAGAACGCCATGTGGTTGATGCCGGCTGAGCGATAGCGGATTTCCTCGTAGGGAATATCGAGATCATGCGCCAGTTCCATCGCCGTTCCCTGAACGGAGTGGCAGAGACCGACCTGGCGGATCGTGGGGTATTTTTCCGCAATCGCCCAGGTGTTGATCGCCATCGGGTTCACATATTGCAGCATAATGGCGTTCGGGCAGACGGCCAGCATGTCCTCGCAGATCTTCCACAGATGCGGCACGGTGCGAAGACCGCGCATGATGCCGCCGACGCCGAGCGTATCGGCAATCGTCTGGCGTAGGCCGTATTTGCGCGGCACCTCGAAGTCAGTGACCGTGCAGGGCTCATAGCCGCCGATCTGGAAGGCGACGACGACGAAATCCGCATCCGTCAGCGCCTTTCTCTGATCGGTAAAGGTTTCTGCCTTGGCGCTGACGCCGAGCGTCGAGATCAGCTTGTTGACGACGATGGCGCTTTCGTCCAGCCGCTGCTGGTTGATGTCCATCAGCGCAATGCGGGCACCGGACAGGGCTGGGCGCTGCAACACGTCGCCAATTATGTTCTTCATGAACACCGTGGACCCTGCCCCGATAAAAGCGATCTTGGGATTTCTTGCCATTTCTCTCTCCAGTCTGGAAATTATGCGATTTCAAACGCGGCCCGGACCAGCCGCTGCGTGTATTCGGTCTTGGGATTGGACAGCACCTCTTCGACGGAGCCCTGCTCCACGATCTGCCCGCGCTGCATGACGATGACGCGGTGGCAAAGAGCGCGCACGACCTTCAGGTCATGCGAGATAAAGAGATAGCTCAATCCCTTTTCGTCCTGCAGCTTGCGCAACAGGTCAATGATCTGTGCCTGCACCGACAGATCGAGTGCCGAAGTCGGCTCGTCCAGCAGCAGAAACTCGGGCTCAAGCGCGATCGCGCGGGCAATGGCGATGCGCTGCCGCTGACCACCGGAAAACTCATGCGGGAAGCGGTTGGTAACATTGTCGGGCAGACCTGCGTCTCTCAGAGCCGTGCGCACCCGATCCAGCCGCTCGGCGCTGGTCGTGCCGATGTTGTTGACGACCAGCCCCTCCCCTATGATCTGGCCCACCGTCATGCGCGGATTGAGCGAGGAGAACGGGTCCTGAAACACCACCTGCATGCGTGAACGCAGCGGGCGCATCCCGTCTCGGTCCTTGTCATGGATCGGCTGCTTGTCGAAGAAGATTTCCCCACCCTCATTGCTGATCAGCCGTACCAGCGCCTGGCCGAATGTGGTCTTACCGGAGCCGGACTCGCCAACGAGCCCAAGCGTTTCATGTCGCCTCAGATCGAGCGACAAGCCGTCGACCGCAACGAGATCGTGAAACACCGGACGGAAAAGACCGCCACTGCGCAGCCCGAAGGACACACGGACATTCTTGCCTTCCAGCAGGATGGGTTGGCTATCCGACAGCGGCTTCGCACGGCCGCGAGGCTCAGAGCCCAAGAGATGTCGCGTGTAGGGATGCTGCGGCGCCTCGAAGAGTGCGGCCGTTGTGTTGTGTTCCTGCAGCAGGCCCTTCTGCATGACATAGACATAATCCGAGAAGCGGCGCACCACGGTCAGGTCATGGGTAATCAGGATCACGGCCATACCGTGCTTGCGCTGCAAGTCGCGCAGAAGATTGAGAATCTGCGCCTGAACCGTGACATCGAGCGCAGTTGTTGGCTCATCGGCAATCAAGAGGTCCGGATTGTTGGCAAGCGCCATGGCAATCATCACACGCTGACGCTGGCCGCCGGACAGTTGGTGCGGATATTGGTCGATCTTCAATTCGGGGTCGGGAATACGCACTTCGGCGAGAAGCGCGATAGCCTGTTTACGTGCTTCAGATTTGCCGACCCTGCGATGTGCGCGGATCGCTTCGGCAATCTGCGTGCCGATCGAATAGAGCGGGTTGAGCGAACTCATCGGCTCTTGGAAGATCATCGATATCCGGCTACCACGCAGTAAGCGGCGTTTCTCACGCGAATATTTTAAAATCTCTTCGCCGCGAAACTTCACCCGCGTATTGGGATTGACCGTGGCACGCTTGGACAACAGCCCCATGACCAGACGTGCAGTGACCGATTTTCCCGACCCGGATTCGCCAACGATGGCAATCGTTTCGCCGCGGTATAGCTGGAAGGAAATATCCTGGACGGCCGAGACTTCGCCATGCTCCGTCTTGAAGTTCACGCCGGCATGACGAACATCGAGAAGCGGTTCGTCCGTGTGAAGCGTTGCGTCGAGACGAGTTTCAGGGATGAGGTTTTGTGTCATCGTGATCTCTTTCTCGGGCTCAATAGGGATCGATCGCATCGCGCAGACCATCGCCCAGCGCGTTGAAGGCGAAGACCGTGACCAGCACGAAGCCGACGGGCGCGAGGATCCAGGGATAGGAGCCGATGACCGAATAATTGGCCGTATCCTGCAGCATCAGGCCCCAGGAGATCAGCGGCGGCTTCACCGCAAATCCGAGGAAGCCGAGGAAGGATTCAAGAAGAACGATGGTCGGGATGTTCAGCGTCACGGCTACGATCACATGGCTCATCACATTCGGGAAAATGTGCTGGAAGATGATGCGCCGGTCCGTCGCCCCAATGGCGATTGCCGCCTTCACATATTCGATACGGGCTAGCGCCAGCGTCTTGCCCCGCACTTCGCGCGACATCTGCGCCCAACCAAGCGCCGACATGACGATGATTACAAAGCCCAGGAAGACGTTTGTCGGCGCAGTAACCGGAATCAGTGATGTCAGCGCCAGATAAAGCGGCAACTGTGGAAAGGCGAGCACGAGTTCGACGAAGCGCTGTGTCCACGTGTCGAATGCACCGCCAAGATAGCCGGAGACCATGCCGACAGTCGTTCCGATCGCGGTAACGATTGTGACCACGGTCAACGCAATCATCAGCGAAATGCGCGAGCCGTAGATTGCGCGGGAGAGAATGTCGCGGCCCAGCTTGTCCGTGCCAAGAAAATGGACCGGCTTGCCATCGGTCGATCCGAAGAAATGGATCGTGGAAGGAATGAAGCCAAAGAGCTTGTATTCGAAACCGGTGACGAAGAAGCCGAGCATGCGAGGATTGTCGAAATCCGGGCCGCTGATGGGCTGGAACGTAATGGGATCGAGCTTTTCCGAATCGACCATCGGATAGACGCGGGGCATCGCCAGGTTGCCGTCCTTGTCGTGAATGGAGATCGATTCCGGCGGCATGAAGGAATCTTCCGATGCCATCGGATCGACGGGGGCGAAGAAGCCTGCGAAGACCGCCATGATCAGAAGAGTGCAAACCAGCACCAGGCCGAGCATGCCGGTGAAGGAGCGACGGAAGCGACGCCATACCAGGGCCTGGTAGCTTTCGTTACCGGAAGATATGCTCTTTAAGGTCGGCTCGATTGTGGTTTCGGCTGGAACCAACATGGTCACGCTCCTCCCAGTCTGACACGTGGATCAAGGGCTGCCAGCAGCATGTCGGCGATGATGTTACCGATGATCAGCGTCGCGGCCAGCACCAGCATGAAGGTTGCTGTCACATAGACGTCGCCCACATGCATGGAGCCAACGATGGCCGGTCCAACGGTTGGCAGCGCGAAGATGATTGCGACCTCGATTTCGCCGGTCAGCATGTAGGGCAGAACCACACCTTGATACATGATGAGCGGATGCAAGGCGTTTGGCACCGCATGGCGCATGACGACCGCGCTCTCGCGCAAGCCTTTGGCGCGGGCCGTTTCGATGTATTGGGCGTTCAACGTATCGAGCAGATTGCCGCGCATCACGCGCATATTGTAGGCGAGCCCGCCGAACGTCGCGATGGCGACCACCGGCCAGACATGTTTTACCAGGTCGACGAACTTGTCCCAAGACCAGGGCGCCCCGCCGTATCGCGGCGAGAAGAAGTTACCGATTTCGCTGATATTGAAATGGAAGACCAGGAGATAGACCATGATCAGGGCCATCAGGAAGCGCGGAATGGTCATGCCGAGAAAGGCGATGCCGGAAAGGATCGTATCGACCCAACTGTATTGCCTAGTGGCGGCTAGGATGCCGAAGGTGATGCCGAGTATGGACGCGAAGATGTGGCAGACGAGCGCCAGAATCAGCGTTCGTGGCAGGCGCTCGGCGACGATTTCGCCGACGGGCCGATTATAATACATGCTGTAACCGAAATCGCCCTTGGCCACCATGTTCCAGATCCAGTTGAAATACTGGATGACAAGCGGCTTATCGAGACCATGCGCAACGGCGTAGGCCTTCGCCTGAGCATCCGCCTGCTCGAAGGACGCGCCTCCGAGATTCATGAGTTGCAAACGGATATAATCTGCATAGTTGCCGGGCGGCGCCTGGATGATCGCAAATGTCACGATGCTCAGGATCAGAAGCAACGGAATTGCCGACAGGAGGCGGGTAACCAGAAACCTCAACATTCGAACTTCTCCTCGAGGGGACGGTGGCGGTCCAGGGCTATAAGCCGCTAAACCGCCACCATTTGGGTTCCACGCCCCGCCTGATGCTGCGGGACGCGGATCCGGGAGGATCGCTTACTTCTGCGGACCATCGCCGCCAGGCTTGCCAGGCAGCATGTCTTTGAAGAGCTGGTAGTCACCCTGATCGGCCGCAGGCACATAGAGGCGTTCGCGGATGATCGAGTCTTCGGCCCAGTTGAACATGTAGATCGGCGTACCGTTCGGCACGTTCTTGAAACGCTTGTTGATGATCAAAGCACCGGGATACTGCACAAGGCCGACGGTGTTGACATTGGTCGTGGCGATCTTCTGATATTGCTTGATCAGCTCGGCCTGTTCCTTCGGGTCGCTTGAGAGCGTGAACTTGTTGATGGTATCGACAAGCTCCTTTTCAAACGGCATCAGGTCGATCTCATTCTTGTTATTGGCGCGGTGAAAAAAGCTGGTCCGCGGACCGGTGGGAGCCAACTGTGGCGTATTCTGCACCACGGACGCCACTTCGGCTTGAGTGCGGTGAAGCGACCAGTCGAACCTGCCCGAGAAGTTTGCCGCATCGCGATCCTTGGCGGCCTGAGCGTTCAGAACCACCCGAATTCCGAGCTTCTGCATCTGGGCAATAACGCCTTCGGCGAGGCTCTTGTCGGTCGTGTAGTCATTGCTGACCAGCATCGAGATCTCGACATCCTTGCCGCCAGCGGTGCCTGCGGGAAAGTTGACGATGCCATTGCCGTCGGTGTCTTTCAGGCCAGCTGCAGCAAGCTCGTTCTTTGCGCCTTCGAGATCGAAAGGATAGAAGAAGGTCGACTGACGATCGTAGAAGTTCGAGCCGGACAGAATACCGCCTGGATAGGTTGCGACGAAGGGGCCTTTCACGAGCGAATCCCCAAGCTCCTTGCGGTTGGTCGCCATGGTGATGGCTCGACGGAAGTGCTCGTTTCGGTTCAGCTCGCGAATGGCCTGCTGGCGGGCATCCGGATCACCCCAGCCATTGGCGGAGAAGTTCATCTCGATATTGTAACCAATCAGACGCGGTCCGAAGGCAAGTCGTGCTGGCGCATCCTTCTGCGCAGACCGCTTCAGAGATTCGACGAAATTTTCCGGCTGTTCCAAGTTTGATATGTCGCCGGAGCCCGCAACGGCCTGGACGTCGCGGTCAGCCCAGGTCGAGAGCTTGTAGTGCGTTTCATCCAGGTAGGGGAGCTGATTGCCCTTCTCGTCCACCTTCCAGTAGTAGGGGTTGCGACGCATGACGATGATGTCGTCAGGGCGATATTCGACCGGTACCCACGCGCCCATAACCGGGAAGTTCATGTAGCTCGGCGGGAACGCGTTCTTGTACTGATCGTAGGTGTTCTTGGAATATTTCGGATGCTGCGGCTTCAGCATATGGGCGGGACCCGGGCAGAAGGTGCCATAAGCCATGTTGTAGATGAACTGCTTCGGGAACGCGTCCTTGAATGTCCATTCGATCGTGTATTTGTCGATGGCTTTCAGCGTCGTTCCAGCGCCGAAGGTTTCTTGCGTCGCGCCGTTCAGCGGCGACACGTTTGGATCAAGAACGTTGTCGTCCCAGTAGAACATCACGTCGTCGGAGGTGAAGTCCTGACCATCGGACCACTTGGCACCCTCGATGAGCTTCATCGTCAGTTTGTGACCGTCCTTGGACCATTCCCAGCTCTTGGCTAGATTTGGAAGCGGCTGAAGGTCGTCGGCCTTGACCTGGAAGAGCGGTCCGGTGCGCGTCAGGCACTCGAAGAGACCGATATCGATACCGCCCCATCCCTGGTTCTGACCGGCCCAGTAGTTCCAGCCTTCCGGACGACCGCCGATGACGTGACGCAGTGTGTCGCCGTAGACGCCAACGCCATCGGGCATGTTTCCAGTCTTGTAGACCATCGGCTCTTTCGGAAGACGATCCTTGACCGGCGGCAGCTTCTTCTGGTCGACGAACTGCTTCGTCACCCAGTCAGGCTCATGATATTCCGGCAGTGCCTTATATTCGAGAATGGCCGAGCCATCCACATATTGCACCTTGGTCTGCGCCGGGAAATCCGGCGGCTGCGGTACGACCGTCAGTTCCGAGGCCATCGCGCCATATGCCAGGGCGGATACGCCAACGAGAAGGGCAGCCGTCTTTGCAAGATATCGGTTAGTCATCCTCACTCCCCATTTTTAACAGCGGCGCGCCGCCATATTTAATCGAAACCGGACCTCCCGCCCGGCTTCACAGACGGCCCCGTTCAGGGCCGCCGAGCCTTTTCCTCGCGATCAGCTCGCCTGCTTGATGGCACGTAATTCTTCGATTGAGCGCACGGCGCGACGCGCAGACCCTTCCCATTCGCGGGTCTTCACGGTTGCATTTTTCAACCGCTCGCGCGCCGCTGGAACAGCATCGGCATATTGCGGCAGCCACTGCGCCTGCGCCACCACCATCTCGTCGACCATCTGCCATACCTCTTCCGGCGTGGAGACAGCTCCGACCAGCGGATCATGCAGGACGGCAAGCTTCAACAGGTCTATATCGCCCGTTACTGCGGCATGGACCGACATGCGTTGGACGTTGATGGACGCCATACAGGTTGCCGCACAGGCTTCCGGCAGGGTGATGCCGGAAACCATGTTGATGCCAAAGCGATCGACGAAGCCTGGCGATTCAATGATCGCATCGGACGGTAGATTGCTGATGACACCATTGTTCTTGACGTTAAAGTGACCGCGATAAACGCGTCCGGTTTCCAGCGCCTCCAGAATATGGCTGGCATGTTCGTTGGAGCGCTTGGCCGGATCGATTGGCTTGTCGGCGGCGGCGAGAAACTGCGGGAACTCGGTTTCGAACCAGTTGCGCGTTTCGGTCGAGTAGCGGAGGTAGCCGCCGGTTTCGCCGTGAATCCAGTCCGACATATCGATCCAGCGGGAAATTTCTTCCGGCCGCTTGCGATACCAAGGCAGGTATTCCGACAGGTGGCCATTGCTTTCGGTGGAATAGACACCGAAACGCTTCAGCACATCGATGCGGAGCTTTTCCTGCTGCGAGAAGACCGGATGGGCTTCGAAGGCGGCAATCAGTTCTTCCTTGCCAATCTTGCGTCCGTTGAGCCGCAGATCGACGAACCAAGTCTGGTGGTTGATGCCGGAGCAGATGTAATCCAGTTCGGAAGGTGACTTCGCACCCAGAACTTCGGCAATCTGTTCGGCGCCATGCTGAACGCCGTGGCAGAGGCCGACGGTATCGACCTTCCCGTATTCGATGGCAGCCCAAGTGTTCATGGCCATTGGATTGGCATAGTTGAGGAACTTCGCACCCGGCGCGGCGACCTCGCGAATATCGCGGCAGAAATCCAGGATGACTGGAATGTTGCGCTGACCATACAGAATGCCGCCTGCGCAGATCGTATCGCCAACGCACTGGTCAATGCCGTATTTCAGCGGAATGCGGATGTCGTCGGCATAGGCTTCAAGACCGCCGACGCGAACGCAGCTGATGATGTATTTCGCGCCTTCCAGTGCGCGTTTGCGATCCGTATGCGCAGTCACCTTGACGTTCAAGCGATTGGCTTCGACAATCTTGTCCAGAATTGCCTTGATCATATCCAGATTGTGTTGACTGACATCGGTAAGTGCTACCTCGATGTCGTGGAATTCCGGCACGCACAGCACATCGGTAAATAGTTTTTTTGTGAAGCCGACGCTTCCAGCACCGATTATAGCAATTTTGAAACTCATAACGCCACCTCTCCCCTAAATTTGAATGGCATAACTGGCCAAAGAACAGCTGGATTACAAAAACTCCCCATATCTTCCATCACGCTGGAAAATCGAGATTCTTGACCGAACTATCCCGAAAAAATCCTGCTGGCCGTCTCCTCTGCGGGCGATTATGCGTATAAAGATTGGCTAGACCAGAGAAGGATTATGCTTTCATGGGTAATTTTGTGCTGCGAGATTTGATCGATCAAGGCCCGTGTATGCGCACTGTTTCCTTGCCGCGCGGTCGTCAGACGCTGCACACGATGCCGACGAGCAGTGGTTATGAGGTTCGTCGAAATGGCAATTATGACTGGGATGGAAGAAAGCGCGGACAGACGCCGTTTACGGTCCTGCAACACTGTATCAGCGGCGCTGGAAATCTGCGGTATGAAAACCGCCATTACGTCGTCAAGCCAGGCGAAACCCTGCTTGTCCTCGTTCCTCACAATCATCGTTACTGGCTCGATCAGGATAAGAAGTGGGAGTTTTTCTGGATTTCCATGAACGGGGAAGAGGCTCTGCGCATTCATCGCAATATCCTCGCAGTCACTGGGCCGATCCTCAAACTTCAGCCGCAGACGATCAATCACTTGTCAGAATGCTGCTCCCGTTTAGTCAATGGCGCCGAAACACCTGGGGCTGCCTCCGCGGTCGCCTATGAGGCCGCGATGACACTCTATGATGATGTCTTCGGCTCGCATGCCTCGTTTGGCGGCGAGTACCGCACCATGCAGCAGGTGCTGAGCTATATCGACGGACACCTTAACGAGCGCTTGTCCGTCAACGATCTGGCTGCCGTGGCAGGGCTCAGCCGCGCGCATTTCTCACGGATCTTCACTGCCAATGAGGGCGTTCCGCCAGCAGAATTCGTGCTGCAGCGGCGCTTGAGGCGGGCTGCGAAGTTGCTGACCACGGCGGCGAACATTCCGATCAAGGAAGTCTCGGTTCTCTGCGGCTTTGATGACCCGAACTATTTTTCGAAGGTTTTCCGCAGGCTTTATGGCACCAACCCTAGCGAATTTCGCACCAGCGGAATGTATCCAAGGGCCGCAAAATGAAAGCGCTCATCGACCGGCGGGCGCATGCCCCATGACCGTTCGGAACAGGTCACTCCAACCTAAAAGCCAGATCCAGCGGTTGCCACTGGACAAGATTAAAGTCGATGCCAGCTTCATCCGCAACCTGACCGACAGGGAAGCCAGTCAGAAGATCGTGCGATCTGTCAGTTGCTTTCGCGTGATCTCTCTCTCGATTGCGTCGCTGAGTGCGTGGAAACCGCCCATCAGTTCCAGATGCTTACCGATATGGGATGCAACCTCATTCAGGGCTACATCTATTCCTGTCCTCTGGAAGACATCGACGTTGAGCCAATCATAGACCGGCAGACAGGGCATACGAGGACAGCGCCCGGGTAAAAAAGCTTAGCTGCCGTTTAACGCTCACGCCTCAGTTGCGCGGTACCGGGTTTTCGATCGGTCGCGGTGACGGTACAGGCATATCTGCGGCGGCAGCCTCATTTTGCCATGTCGTTACACGGTGAACGATGCCGGGTATTTCATCATTGAGATAACTTGGCTGGCCCGGTAGCCCCATCGGGTACATTGCCTCGCGCGTCGCCTCATACTGCTCGCTCTGCTTGGTACAAAGGCGCAGTCGCATATCTTCTGGCTTGACGTCAGGACGGTTGGCAATGGCTTCGACGCGACCCAAGCTCGGCGACAGGCGCCCTTCAAATCCTTCAGTCAGATACTTTGCCGAACGCTCGTTGCGTTCACGTTCCGTCGTAGCCCCCAGCACCACGACCATCAGGCGGCGGTTGTCGCGCTGGGCCACGCCGACGAAGTTGCGCCCAGAGGCACACAAGAACCCGGTCTTCAAACCGGTCGTGCCGCGATAACGGGTGAGAAGAAGATTGTTGGAAGGAATTTCCTTACCGTTGATCGATACGGCCGAAACCTGAAAGAAGTTCTGAAACTGCGGAAACTGCTGCTCGATCGCCAGACCCAGGATCGCGAGATCACGCGCTGTCGTGTAATTGTTTTTGTCGAACAACCCGTTGGGGTTGGAAAAATGTGTTCCCGTCATGCCCAGACGCTTGGCCGCTTCATTCATCTTTTCCACAAAGGGCGCCTCGCCGTGACCGACTGTCTCCGCGACGGCCATGGCAACATCATTGGCGGAGGCGACGATCATGGCATAAAGCGCGTCTTCGAGCGTCATGGCTTGGCCTTGGGACAGGCCAGACTCCAAAAATGCCTCGCTGACCGATTTCTTCGTCATAGTGACGGGCGTCGACAGCGTGATGCGCCCCTCACGCAACGCCTCAAAGGTCAAAAAGGCAGTCATCAATTTCGTGGTGGATGCCGGGTACCAGGGAACGCCTGCGTCTTCCTGAGCCAGGACCTCATGGCTATCGGCATCAAGCACAAGCACTGGTGTGGCGCTTGCAGCAAATGGTGCGGCGAGCAACGATACCAATAAGGCGGAGCCAATCAGTCTTTTCATCTTCATGCTTTCCAGTGGTCATCCAAAGACGGCTCCCTTATCAGCTAAACGGCCGGGATGCCACATAAGCAGGGGTAACGAGAGCGTAACCTGCTATGCAAGAAAGCGATAACTGATTTCTGGAGAATTTGGAGCGGGCGAAGGGATTTGAACCCTCGACCCCAACCTTGGCAAGGTTGTGCTCTACCCCTGAGCTACACCCGCTCAAATATCCGACGGTTCGGGGTAGATCGCTGAACCGCGGGCGCCGTC
>NZ_CAJYTV010000009.1:0-252958 GCF_913777885.1 uncultured Agrobacterium sp.
CAACCTTCTCCTCCGATGAGATCAAGGCAATCAGCGCCAAGGCACTGTCTGGGCTGAATGTCTCCAATCTCAGCACCGACAACATCGCCGCTCTGACCAAGGCTCAGGTTGGCTCGCTTTCCTCGGCGCAGTTTGCAGCTCTGTCGACCGACCAGATCGAGGCGCTCACCTCCGCGCAGGTTGCTGGCTTTACAGCAGCTCAGGTCGGCACACTGGACAGTGCCGAACTCGGCCTGTTCACGACGAGCGAGGTCACTGCATTCAGTGCCAGTGCCATCGCCGGTCTGTCTACGGCCGCCATCGGTGGCTTGAGCACGGACCAGGCGCGTGGTCTGACGGCACAGCAGCTGCAGGCAATGAGCAATGCGCAGGTCGAGGCTGTCATCGCAGCCTACAATGGGGTCTAAGACAAACGATCCATGTCCGTAAATCGTATCGACTTACGGGTAGCAGATTGACCAACGGCGCGGCGGCAAGCCGCGTCGTCCATTTCTTTGCAAAACGCTCCGAGGCATCGTGCGTTATGGAGGTCCGTGACGCTTGAGATGTTCGCGGCCCTGCTGCACGTTGATAAGCGTCTTCGGGAAAGCCAATCTCGACGGCGCGATCCGGATCGTAGCCGCTTCTCTCTTCAGTCTGAAGGCGATATCTTTTATCGCTCAAGAAACTCGCCGCTAGAGAAACCTTTTCCCGACAGAAGATGGCTTTAAGTCCGGCAGTTTTGTGAAGTAAAACACATCCAGCCACAGGCAAGTTATTAGCGATAATAAAGAACCGTGCATCTCCACGCCGTTCATTAGCTTTTTAGCCCTGTTGCAGGATGTCATGACAGCCAGCCCCGTTTCACCTCCGCATGACGTCTCCACTCCATCCGCTCTCGATCTCGCGAGGAGCCAACGACTGGGCGTGATGGAATTGTTGACTGTAACCGAGGCGCTGAACGCTGCAGGTCAGTCGGCTGCGGCAGCGGAGCTCTATAAGACCTGGGTTGCCTTCAACGACAGCAACCCTGCGATCCATATGGCCTACTTCAATTACGCCGTGACGCTGAACAAGCTCGGAGATCGAGCCGGTGCCGTCCAGGCTTTCCGTGCGTGCATCAAGGCTGAGCCAAATTTTGCGCCGGGCCACATCAACCTCGGGCGAGTGCTCGAGGACGCAAGTTTGATCGGCGATGCGGTGGAGCAATGGTCGAAATTTGCCGAAGCGACCAAAAGTGTCGATGCCGATGCGGTGCAACACCGATATATGGCATTACAGAACATCGGTCGTGTTCTTGAGGGTACGGAAAGGATGGAGGAGGCGGAAAGCGCCTTGCTGGGCGCATTCGAGCTTCGTCCGGAATCGCCGGAATCCGGCCAGCACTGGCTGTCTTTACGTCAGCGCCAGTGCAAATGGCCGCTGCTTGTTCCTTCCAGCCACATCCCGCCGCGCAAGATGATGGACGCCATGTCTTCGCTGACGCTAAGCTGTTATGCCGATGATCCAATGTTCCAGCTTGCAAAGGCATATCGCTACAGCAAGATGTTGGTCGGTACGCCGCCCGATCCCGGTTGCTTCCCGCGTCGGTCGCCAAAACAAAAATCCGGAACGGGCGAAAAGCTGCGGGTCGGCTATCTTTCATCGGATCTGCGCGACCATGCTGTGGGTTTCGCTCTGTGCGAGGTTCTGGAGCTGCACGACAAAAACAATCTTGAGGTTTTCGCTTACTACTGCGGGCCAGCACGGACCGGCGACGCGACGCAAGATCGCATAAAAGCAGCCGTTCATACCTGGCAGGATATCCACTCTTTGGATGACGCCGCGGCTGCATCTCTGATCATCGCCGATGAAATCGATATCCTGATCGACGTGAACGGGTATACCAAGGACGCAAGGGCAAGGATATTTGCGTATCGTCCTGCGCCGATCATCGTCAGTTTCTGCGGTTATCCCGGGTCGGTGGGTAGTCCATTCCACCAGTATCTGATCTCAGACGGCTACATGATACCGCCGGAAAACGAAATCTATTACTCTGAGAAAGTTCTGCGCATCGCCTGCGATCAGCCGCTCGACCGCAAGCGTCCCATTGCTGCTCGACCAACCCGCGCCGACGTCGGTCTGCCGGAGGATGCGTTCGTCTATGCCAGCTTTAACGGCATGCAAAAGATTACTGAGGAATGCTTCACGCGCTGGATGACGATCCTTTCAAACACATCTGGCAGCCTGCTTTGGCTGCTGGGAGGTGGGGAGGACGTCAATCAGCGACTGAGAGAGTTTGCGCAAAACTGCGGCGTGTCTGCCGACAGGCTGGTGTTTGCCTCAAAAGTTCCCAATCCCCACCACATCGCTCGCATCGGCGTCGCGGATCTGTTTCTCGATACATTTCCCTATGGCGCTCATTCGACCGCGGCAGACGCGATCACATCGGGTCTGCCGGTCCTCACGATGTCGGGCAAGACATTTGCCGCCCGCTTCTGCGGCAGCATCGTCACCGCCGCAGGTGTTCCGGAAATGATTTGCAGCTCGCCGGACGATTATGTCGCTCGCGCCATCGGTTTTGAGCGGGATCGGAAAAGCCTCCTCGCGGTCAGAAAATCGATTGCACGGCAACGCGAAACCAGCGTATTGCGTGACATTCCTGCCCTGGCACGGCGTCTGGAGGAGCTATTCTGGCAGATGCAGGGTGAATGCGAACGCGGCGAGACCCCGGTCCCGGACCTGACCAATCTCGATCTCTACTATGAAATGGGCGTCGAATCCGTACTGGAGAATATCGAATTCGAGGACGAGCAAAGTTATCGCAATCGTTACCGCAAGAAGCTCGCGCACCGGCACGACTATTCGCCTATTCCCTATGATAAACGCCTTTGGCAGAAGCCCTGAGGCAGGATCGCCGGGACCTCTCATTCAATGTGATGAGATTACCCGGCGTAGCCGATGCCAACCTGCTTCTGGCCAAGAGCCTGAAACACCGTCTTGATGATGCCGGCGCGGTCTAGGCCCGCTTCCGCATACATGGTTTCGGGCTTTGCCTGTTCGACCCATTGATCGGGCAACGTCAGCGTGCGGACCTTGATGCCGGTGTCAAGCAAACCGGCCCCGGCCATAAAGTGCAGAACTTGCGCTCCAAAGCCACCGGAAGAGCCTTCTTCGATTGTGACGAGAACTTCGTGATGGCTCGTCAACTGGCGGATAAGCTCGAGGTCTAGTGGCTTGGCAAAGCGTGCGTCCGCAACCGTCGTGAACAGCCCGGCGGCATCGAGGTCCTCGGCTGCCGCCAAACACTCGGCCAAGCGCGTGCCGAAAGAAAGAAGCGCGATCTTCGATCCCTCTTTGATGACGCGGCCTTTACCAATTTCCAGGAGTTCGCCGCGCACTGGCATGTCTATGCCAACACCTTCGCCGCGCGGATAGCGGAAGGAGATCGGGCCATCGTCATAGGCAGCAGCAGTACGGACCATATGCTTCAATTCCGCCTCGTCTGAGGCGGCCATTACCACCATACCGGGTAGGGTGGCAAGGAAGGTGGTATCGAACGAACCGGCATGGGTGGGTCCGTCCGCACCGACAAAACCGGCGCGATCGATCGGAAAACGCACCGGCAAGCCCTGAAGCGCGACATCATGGACCAACTGGTCGTAACCGCGTTGCAGAAAGGTGGAGTAGAGCGCGCAGAAGGGCTTGTAGCCTTCTGCGGCAAGACCTGCGGCAAAGGTTACGGCATGCTGCTCGGCGATACCGACGTCGAAGGTGCGTTTGGGAAAGAGCTCGGCGAGCTTATCGAGACCCGTGCCGTTCGGCATGGCAGCGGTAACGCCGACGATCTTGTCGTCCAGTTTTGCTTCCTGCACCAGCGCTTCTGCAAATACAGAGGTATAGCTCGGCGCGTTCGGCTTTGCCTTGGCCTGCGTGCCGGTAATGACATCGAACTTGTTGACGCCATGATACTTGTCGGCAGCGGCTTCGGCAGGCGCGTAACCCTTGCCCTTCTGCGTCACGACATGGATCAGCACCGGACCCTTCTGATTGTCGCGCACATTGCGCAGCACAGGCAGAAGATGGTCGAAGGAATGGCCATCGATCGGGCCGATATGGTAGAAGCCGAGCTCTTCGAACAACGTGCCTCCGGTCACATAACCGCGTGCATGGGTCACGGCGCGGGTAATGGCGCGGTCGATCGTCTTGCCGAGATAGGCGGTTAGTTTCTTGCCGAAATCGCGAAAGCCCATATAGGTGCGGCCAGATGCCAGACGCGCCAGATAGGCGCTCATGGCGCCGGTCGGCGGTGCGATCGACATGTCGTTGTCGTTGAGGATGACGATCAGCCGCGCGTCCAGAGCACCGGCATTGTTCAGTGCTTCGAAGGCCATGCCAGCCGACATCGAGCCATCGCCGATGATCGCAATCACCTTGCGGTCGCTGCCATCCAGCTCCGCCGCGACGGCCATGCCAAGACCGGCGGAAATCGATGTGGAAGAATGCCCAGCGCCGAAATCGTCATATTCGCTTTCGGCGCGCCGTGTGAAGCCGGAAAGCCCCCCTTCCTGGCGCAGCGTGCGAATGCGATCGCGCCGTCCGGTCAGGATCTTGTGTGGATAACATTGATGGCCGACATCGAAGATAAGGCGGTCGTCAGGCGTATTGAAAACCTTGTGGATCGCGATTGTCAGTTCCACAACGCCGAGGCCAGCACCCAAATGTCCGCCTGTCTTGGAAACGGCGTCGATCATCTCGTCGCGCAGTTCCCGTGCAAGCTGCGGCAGGTCGCGATCCTCGATTGCTTTCAGATCGGACGGGAATTTCACCCGGTCAAGCAATGGTGTGTCTGGCATTCCGGTCAAATCGTTTGGCCTTCGTGTTCTTTAAATGCACCCTTTAGATGGGGGAGAGTGCAGCCTTCGGCAAGCAGTTCTTCGTTCTACAGCATCGGCCCGAAAATCGAAATCGATTTTCGGGAGAGCCCGATGGGTCAATTCAAGCAGTCAAGAGCGTCCATTGCGCATCCGTAGGGACGACGCTTTATCCAATTTCAGCCTTTGGGCAAAGGCACAAACTCGTCTTCATCGCCCGGCACGATATCGAAACGTCCGGTTCTCCACTCTTCCTTGGCCTGCTCTATGCGTTCTTTTGATGACGATACGAAATTCCACCAGATGTAACGCCGCGAGTTCAAAGCGGCACCCCCAAAGAGCATGATATGACAACCATCGGCGCCGCCCTTCAGCGTAATATCATCGCCAGCGCGAAAGGCGAGCAACTGGTCGCAGGCAAAGATGTCGCCGGCGACTTCCAGCGAACCGGACAGAATATAGATCGCACGCTCCTCGTGATCGGCTGGAAACGGGAACTTCGCTCCGGCTTCGAGCGAAAGATCGGCATAGAGCGTGTCGGTGAAGGTTTTGACCGGCGAGCGTAGCCCCGCGAAGTCTCCGATGACGACGCGCCCCGTTGCGCCGGTGGCATCGATAAGCGGCATGGCATCGCGCTCGGTATGGGAGAACTCCGGTGCGATTTCTTCTCTATCGTCGGGAAGCGCAAGCCACGTCTGAAGACCGGACATGGAGAAGGGGTGTCCGCGCAGATTCTCCGGTGTCCGCTCGGAGTGAACGATGCCTCGGCCCGCCGTCATGAGATTGATATCGCCAGGACGTACCACAATTTCAGTACCCAGACTGTCGCGATGCTTGATCTCGCCATCGAAGAGATAGGTGACGGTGGAAAGCCCGATATGGGGATGAGGCTTCACATCGAGCGCTTCCCCGGCTTTCAGAATAGCGGGGCCCATTCTGTCGAAGAAGATGAATGGGCCGACAAGGCGACGATCGCGGGTTGGCAAAGCACGACGGACAGAAAATCCGCCGATGTCGCTTGAGCGCGGAACGATCAGGTTTTCAATCGCATCGCACGCGAAGGCATCACCAGCGGCGGGATCGTTGCCTGGGAAAAATGACATGGGATTGCTCCTCAATCATGGGTCACCCGCAGACTACCACGATTTGATGCAATGCGTGAGCGTTCTCTCAAGAACGCTCGGGCTGGCATTCGTTGGTGCCGAGATCGTCATCGCACGGCTGCCAATATATCGCCGGCGAGCTAGGGCCAGTTAGAGCCTTATTCGCCGTCCAGCGGCTCAACGCCCTGCGGCTTGCCTGCGCGATCCAGGCGAATCTTCTCGATGCGCTTTTCTGCGGTCGTCAGCAGTGCTTCGCAATGTTTCTTCAGGGCTTCTCCCCGCTCATAGATGGCGATGGATTCATCCAGGGCTACATCGCCGCGTTCCAGGCGGGCAACAATGCTTTCCAGCTCAGCCACGGCCTTTTCGAAAGAATAACCGCTGACATCGGCTGTGTTGGCATTTTCCGTCATGTTCAACCCTTCATCATTCTCAAGATATGCATGGCCGCCGATTCCGCCAGCCCTTCCAGATCATAACCACCTTCCAGGAGACTGACGACCCGGTTACCGGCATATTTATCCGCCATCTCCAGAATTCGCCCGGTTGCCCAGTCGAAGTCCTCGCCCACCAGATTGATATGCGCCAGCGGGTCGCGGTGGTGGGCATCGAAACCTGCCGAGATAATGATCAGGTCTGGCGAAAAATCTGCGATTGCTGGAAGAACCCTTGACTTGAACGCCTCACGGAAATGGTCGCTTCCTGTGTTGGGGGATAGCGGTGCGTTGACGACGTTGTTTTTCACACCTGTTTCGTTCTTCTCGCCGCTCCACGGATAAAGTGGCATCTGGTGGGTGGAGCAAAAGAGTACCGAGGTATCGTTCCAGAAGATGTCCTGCGTGCCGTTGCCGTGGTGGACGTCCCAATCGACGATCGCCACACGCTCCGCGCCATGCACCTTCTGCGCATGACGCGCGGCGATCGCGGCGTTGTTGAAGAGACAGAAGCCCATGGCCTTTTCGGTTTCGGCATGATGGCCCGGCGGACGGCTTGCAACGAAGACGTTGTCCGCCTCGCCGGTGAAGACGTCGTCCACGGCAGCCATAGCTGCGCCAATGCCGGTCAGAGCCGCTTGCAGGCTTTTCTGTGAGGCATAGGTATCGGCCTCGACCCGGTTGATCTCGCCTTCTTCTTCCGGGATCTGGCGCATCACCGACAGAAGGTGGCTTTCGGGATGGGCGAGAAGCACGGCATCTTCATTCGCCTGAGGCGCCTGCTTGCGGTTCAACCGCTCGAAATTGGGGTGTTCGAGGGCGATGTTGAGCGAGCGCAGCCGGTCGGGCCTTTCGGGATGCCCCTCGGGCGTGATGTGCTCCAGGAAGATCGGATGCTCGTAAAGCCGGGTGGCCATGATTGGCTTACTCCTGAAACGCGTGAAACTTTGAGTTAGGCCCGCTGCGGTAGCAGTGGATAGCCAGCCATCACGGCACGACCGGCAAGCGCTGCCACCACGGCCTTGATCAGATCGCCCGGAATGAAGGCCATGGAACCGAGGAAGGCCTTGCTGAAGCCGATACCGGTTGCAACGGCAAGATAGGTAATCCCAAAGGCGTAAAGCACGATCACGCCACCGGCGACGCTTGCCAAGAAGAAGCCGATGCCCTGGGTCAATGCAGGCTGGCTTGCTTTTACAAGGTGCTCCGAAAGAGTGCCGGTCACGAAAGCCGCAGCGATCCAGCCGATCAGGAAACCCGTCGTCGGCGTGATGAAAATGGAGAGCCCGCCTCTGCCGCCCGACAGAACAGGCAGGCCGATGGCCGCAATCAGGATCGTCAGCAACACGGCAAGCGCGCCGCGCTTGGCGCCTAGCACGACGCCTGCAAGCATGACACCCAGCGATTGAGCCGTGATCGGAACGGGAATGAAGCCGAGTGTAATGGGCGGCAACAAGCCGAGCGCGATGATGATGGCTGAAAACAGCGAGATCAGAACGAGGTCACGGGTTTTCATGAGGCGTCTCCCTTTTGTCTGAGTGAGGTTTGACCTCTGAAGCCGCGCGCGTCAATGGCGTCGGCGATCGTGTCGGCATCCTTCAACGTCATAATGATGAGCGGCACGAGAATGCTTGTCAGTTTGACTCGGCTGCCGCGGGCGCGATGCGCGTCGCTCAATGTGTGATACCGGCTGATAATGTCCGGTACGAACCGAACGACGAGACCGACCGCGAGCCCGACGTCTGACGCTTTCGCCAGACCAAGCTTTTCCAGGGGGCGCAGCGCGTATGTGATTTCATCCATGAACTGCGAAATGCTGACGCTCGCGGTCACCGCAGTTGCCAGCAATGTCAGCGCGCTCAATCTTAAAAGCGTCACCAAAGCATCCATCGGCGGGACGAGAAGGAAGCTAAAAGCTGCAATAGAGGCTATGGTGAGAAAGACGGGACGAAGCCTTGAGAAAGTACCGCGCAGACCAAGATGAGCTTGCCAGAGGATGAGGACTGCCAGGATGACGGCTATGCTCAACAGGGCAGGGTCGCGGGTGAGAAAAAGCCCGACGCTGGAAACCGCAAGCGTAACGAGCTTCATGCGTGGCGAAAGTCGATAAAGCCAGCCCGTTCCTTCGGCGTAAAGGCTTTTCATTGCAGGGCAATCTCCCGGTACCGGGCAATGACATCCTGCGGCTTGCCATCCGCCGCAAGCCTACCCTGATGAAACAGCAATACGCGGTCGAACGCCTCGACAAGCGGAAGATCGTGGGTGATCACGATCACATCCTGCTCAAGTCCCAGAATAGTCCGCTCTACCAGCGCCCGGTTTTTTAAATCGAGTTGGTTCGTAGGCTCGTCGAGTATGAGGATTTTCGGACCGGTGATGGAAAGGGCCGCAAGTGCTGCGAGTTGCAACTCGCCGCCAGACAGTTCATGGGCGCGGCGATCTGCGAGGTGGTCGATGCTAAAGCGCTGTAACGTCGCCCGCACCGCCTCATCGACGATAGTCTTGTGCAGGCCACGGTTCTTCAATCCAAAGGCAATGTCGTCGCGGATAATCGGCAGGATGATCTGGTTCTGTGGATTCTGAAAGACGAAGCCTACTTGTTTCAAAACGGCATCGGCATCCTTGACCGTGTCGAGTCCGTTGACGATGACCCTGCCACTTATCGGTTTGGTCAGGCCGTTAATCATCCGCGCGAAGGTCGTCTTACCCGAACCATTCAGACCGACGATGCCGATGCGTCTTTCGTGAAGCGAAAGATCGAGCGGCGCAAGCGCCATCCGCCGCTCGAAAGTCACACTCGCATTCTGGAAGTGAATGTCCACGCCATTTTCCTTATCGGTTCACGCGCTTCTATAAACGCAAAGAGGCGTTGACGAAATCAAGAACAAAAAAAGAACATTGATTTTGCGGCGACGCGATCCTAGACTGTTCGGCATGGCGATTCTGGTTTCGAACGAAGCAGCACGACGTATATTCCTGGTGCGGCAGGGTCTCGCTTCTGCTCCCAATAGAGCATTGTCGAAGGATGGTCTGCTGCAACTCATCACGGCTCTCGGCTTCGTTCAGGTGGACAGCATTGCCACGGTGGAGCGGGCGCATCACCAGATCATCTTTTCCAGAAACCAGACCTACAAGCGGGAGCATCTGTCCGCTCTTTTGGAAAAAGACAGAACGCTGTTTGAGCATTGGACCCATGATGCCTCGATCTTGCCCACAGCCTTCTATCCCTATTGGAAACACCGGTTTCGCCGCCGGGAGCCGATCATGCAGGACCGCTGGCGCAAGTGGCATGGTGATGGTTTTGACGCGGCTTTTGAACAGACCTACCGGCACATAGCTGAAAACGGCGCCGTCATGTCGCGTGACATGAAGGCTGAAGATCATCAGTCTGGTGGTTGGTGGAACTGGCATCCATCCAAGACGGCACTGGAATATATGTGGCACACAGGCAAGCTCGCAATATCCGGCCGTGTCAATTTCCAGAAAGTATACGACCTCTCAGAGCGGGTGATCTCGAAGGAGCATTTCGAGCGTGAGGTGAGCCACGAGGCGTTCATCGACTGGGCCTGCCGCGAAGCGTTGTCTCGCCTCGGTTTCGCGACATCGGGAGAACTCTCCGCTTTCTTCGATCTCGTGACGCCGCATGAGGCAAGGGAATGGGTGGCGACGCATCGCAGTGAACTGATCGAGGTTTCCCTGGTCTCTGCCAACGGCGAAAAAGAGCGTGCGTCCTATGCATTCGCCCGCTTTTCCGATGAGATGGAAGCGGAGGCGTCCGTCACGCCGCCGCAGCGCATTCGGGTTCTGAGCCCCTTCGACCCGCTACTGCGCAATCGCGCGAGAACAGAGCGCCTCTTCGGCTTCTTCTATCGCATCGAGGTCTTCGTACCGGAGCCGAAGCGTCAATATGGCTATTACGTTTTCCCCCTGTTGGAGGGAGACCGCTTGGTCGGGCGCATAGATATGAAGGCAGACCGAAAAAACGGTTCTTTGGACGTGAGGAGGCTATGGCTTGAGAAGGGCGTTCGGCCATCGGCAGGCCGGTTGGAAAAGCTCGATGCGGAATTGAACCGGCTGGCCAAATTCACCGGCGTCGAAACCGTGCGCTATCTGGACGGTTGGATGGCCGATATGTAGCGGAAGGAGCGGTACGATCCGCTCCTTCATCTTATGTCAGCAGAGATCCGTCGAGCTGATCTTTATGCCGAAGCCTTCAAGGCCGACATAGTGGCGTTCGCGGGTGGTGAGCAGCTTGATAGAACTGATGCCGAGTTCCTTCAGGATCTGCGCGCCGAGCCCGATCTCCAGCCATTCTTCTTCGCGCGAACGTGCCTGCTCATGAGATTCGTCCGCATCGCGCGACTTGCGACGGCCTTCGACCTTGCCGACGCCCACGGATCCCTCGCGAAGATAAACGATGACGCCGCGGCCTTCCTCGGCAATCTTCTGCATGTAATGCCGCACCGGCTGTTTGCTGCCGAAAATGTCGTCGGCAACGTTTTCCGGATGCAGGCGGACGGGGATATCGACGCCATCGCGGATATCGCCGAAGATCACCGCCATGTGCTGCATCGGATCCCAGGGCAGGGAATAGGTCTGCGCCTTTGCCGGTCCGAAAGGCGTTTCAATGGTAAATTCGCTTTCCATCTCTACCAGCGTTTCCTTACGCTGGCGGTAGGCGATCAGATCGGCCACAGAAACCTGCTTCAGACCATGGGTTTCGGCAAAACCCGAGACCTGTGGGCCGCGCATCACGCTTCCGTCATCATTGACGAGTTCGCAGATGACGCCGATTGGCGGTAGGCCTGCCAGCTTGCAAAGGTCCACGGCAGCTTCCGTATGACCGGAGCGCATCAGCACACCGCCCTCGCGGGAAACCAGCGGGAAGATGTGGCCAGGCCGCGTAAAATCGGCAGGACCGACATTCGGATTCGCCAGATTGCGCACCGTCAGCGTACGATCGTCGGCTGAAATGCCCGTCGTCGTTCCATGCTTGAAATCAACCGAAACGGTGAAAGCCGTCGTGTGTGCACTGTCGTTTTCTGCCACCATGGCATTGAGGTTCAGGCGCTTGGCCTCCTCGCGCGGCATGGGCGCACAGACGATGCCGGATGTGTGGCGCACGATGAAGGCCATCTTATCGCCGGTGCAATGCACGGCTGCAACGATCAGGTCGCCTTCATTCTCGCGTCCATCGTCGTCCATAACCACCACGATCTCGCCTGCCTCGAAGGCCCGGATCGCTTCCACGACACGTTTCTGATCGTATGCCATGCTGTATCTCCCTGTTTATTTCAGTCTGCCGGTCTGGCCGCGATCGCGCAGATAATGATCCGCTATCGTGCAGGCGACCATGGCCTCACCGATCGGAACCGCACGGATGCCGACACACGGATCGTGACGGCCCTTGGTGCGAACATCGACATTGTTGCCGTCGGCATCGATCGACTGACGCTCTGTCAGAATCGAGGATGTGGGCTTGATGGCAAAGCGGGCGATGATCGGTTGACCCGTGGCGATACCGCCGAGAATGCCGCCCGCATGGTTCGACAGGAAGAATGGCTGGCCGTCATTACCCATGCGCATCTCGTCAGCATTCTCCTCACCGGACAGCTCGGCGGAAGCAAAACCGTCGCCGATCTCCACACCCTTGACGGCATTGATCGACATGAGATTCGAGGCGATGTCCTGATCGAGCTTGGCATAGATCGGCGCACCGATCCCGGCCGGAACACCTTCCGCCACCACTTCGACAACTGCACCGATGGAGGAGCCAGCCTTGCGGATCGTGTCGAGATACTCCTCCCAGACAGGCACCGTCGCCGCATCCGGGCAGAAAAACGGGTTTTCGTTGACCTGATCCCAGTCCCAATTGTTGCGGTCAATCTTGTGCTTGCCGATCTGTACCAGGGCAGCGCGAACGCTCATGCCAGGGACGACTTTCCGTGCCAACGCGCCTGCGGCCACACGTGCTGCCGTTTCCCGGGCAGAGGAACGGCCACCGCCGCGATAATCACGGATGCCATATTTCAGATCGTAGGTGAAATCCGCATGGCCTGGGCGATAGCGCTTGGCGATCTCGCCGTAATCCTTGGAGCGCTGGTCGGTATTTTCGATCAGCATCGACACCGGCGTGCCGGTGGTAATCATCGTTTCACCGTCCTCATCCAGCATCACGCCGGAAAGAACCTTCACGATATCGTCCTCGCGTCTTTGTGTGACGAAACGGCTTTGGCCTGGCTTTCGCTTGTCCATCCACGACTGCACCTCCACAAGCGTGAAGCGAATGCCGGGCGGGCAGCCATCCACCACGCAGCCAAGCGCTGGACCATGGCTTTCGCCCCACGTGGAAACGCGGAAGAGATGACCGAACGTGTTATGCGACATGACAATAGAACCAGATCAAGCGGCGTTTCACATAAAGAGACGCGATTTCAGAATAATGCGCGGTCATCTCCATAGTGGAAAAAGCCTGGAAGGCAAAAGCCTTTCTTCAGGCAGGCCGGACCTGACTTGTCAGGAGACACGGCGTAATCCCCGCTGCATTGCGAAACTGGAAAAATCCTGCGCGGGAAGCGGCTCTGCAAAGGCAAATCCCTGTAGAATGTCGCATCCCATATCGTGCAGCATGGCCGCATGTTCTGGCGTTTCCACACCTTCTGCAACTGTCTCGACGCCGAGCGAGCGCGCAATTTCGATGATGGAACGAACCAGCGCGCGTTCCTGCGGCGAATCGAGGATGGGCATGACCAACTGACGGTCGATCTTCAGCCGTTTCGGCTTCAGGCGCAGAAGGCTGATGAGAGAGGTGTGGCCGGTGCCGAAGTCATCGATCTCTATATCGATGCCGAGCTCCTTCACCTTGTCCAGATTTTGGACGGCCGCTGCTTCGCTATCGTCCAGAAAGATGGATTCGACCAGTTCGAACGCAACCTCACCTGGGACGATCTGAAGTTCCTTCAAGCTCTCCAGCAGATGTTCGTCATGCAGTCGACGGATCGAAACATTGACCGAAACGCGCGGGATATTCAGCCCTTTCATACTCCACACCCGTCGATCCTGCAGTGCGGTGTGCAGCGTGAGGCGATCGAGTTTCTGAACGACGTTCAACTCTTCTGCGATATCGAGAAATTTCTCCGGCGTCAGCAGACCGCGCGTCGGATGGCGCCAACGCACGAGTGCCTCCATACCGGCGATTTCGCCTGTTCTCGCGCAAAGCTGAGGTTGGTACCAGGTCTCAAACTCACCGCGCTCCAGCCCGGCCAAAATTTCATCGGCGGTCCGCTTGTGGTTGACGATGTCCGCCTGGAGATTTTGCGTGAAGAATTCGTACCGGTTCCGGCCCATGGCTTTTGCCCGGTAAAGCGCAAGGTCGGCATTGATGAGAATTTTGCGGGCGTCGCTATAGTGATTTTCCCCGAATGCGATGCCGATCGAAACACCGCAGCGATAGGTAAAACCCTGAAAGTCGAAAGGCTGGCGAAAAGCGGCGATGATATTGGATGCGATGGAGGTCACGACGTGACAGTCATCAGCGTGAGGAATGAGAATGACGAACTCGTCTCCGCCTATACGCGCAATGATGCCTTCGTCGCTGACGTTGAGACTGAGAATCTGCGAGGCTCGCACCAGTGTCGCATCTCCCGCTGCATGCCCCAGAGTATCGTTGATCTGTTTGAAGCGATCGAGGTCTAGGTGCAATATGGCAAAGCGTCTGGTTTTGGCTTTCAGGGAGGCCAGCCTGTCGAGTTCGAGATCGAGCTTGCGGCGGTTGGCAAGCCCCGTGAGTGGATCATGCAACGCATTGTGCTCGATGCGTGACTTGGCTTCGACCAACTCAGCATTGCGCGCCTCAGCCTCTTCCTTGGCAGCCTTCAGCTCCTCTGCCAGCCGCACGTCGGCGGTGATGTCGAAGGCGATGCCGATAACTTTTCGATCTCCATCGCGATCGGTATGGATGCTGCCCACGGATCGAACATGGCGCATTTCCCCGCCGGGAAGGAGCACGCGCTGGACACTGGAAAAAGGAAGGTTATTCGCTGCCGAGTGATCTGCTTCGGCCGCCACCTTCTCTCGGTCGTCGGGATGAAGGCAATCCAGCCATTGATCTCGCTCCGTATAGCCTGTCGTATAAGTGAGGCCGTACAACTGGTGCATGCGCCGGTCCCAGTAGGCGGTGTTGTTGGAGAGGTTCGCTTCCCATATGCCGCAATTATAGGACTGAAGCGCAAAATCCAGACGCCTGGACAGCTCCATCAAGTCGTGCTCGCGCGAGGATAGCTCCTGGAGGGCGAGTTCAAGCTCAGCGTTTTTTACATGGCTGCTGTAGACGGAGCTCTTCAGATTCTCAGCCGCCTTCATATCCGAGGTGACATCCCAGATGATCCCGCTCATATGGCTGACGCCATCCGGTGTCTGATAACTCGCTCCAGCGGCTCGCAGATGGCGGATTTCTTGCAGTCCGCATTGCACCCGGTAGACCTCGGATTGCGTCTCTGCTCCCTCGGCGCACCGTGTCAGAAAATCAGTGATAAGCCTCCGGTCCTCCAGCAAGACCGTGTCCAGCCATTCCGACAGCGAAATCTCGCTCTCGGTCAACGAAAAGCCGTGCAGGGCCGCCGCACGCCCGTCGAGGTAGCAGGTCTCGCCTGCCTTGAGCCGCCATATACCGATCTGTGAAGCATCCATTGCAAGTTTCAGGCGCTGCGATAGCTCCAGAACCTTGCTTTCGCGGACATGATTCATTGTGAGGTGATGATTACGCTCGGCAACAAGAAGAAGGATTGCCGTAAGCGGCAAGGCAATCCAGAACGACGCCACGTCGATTAAATAAAGAAGAGTGAGCGATACTCCCGCTGAAGCACCGAAAAGCATTTTTTTTCTTCGGCTTTTCTTATCTACGCCACTCGACGACGACGATCTTAGTTGCAATTCAAACAGCCTCTGAACCAAGGTCAATAATGATATTCGAGTGCAACCCTAAAACATAATCTAAAACAAATAGTATAGTCGGAGTTACGATCTGCAGGTAACCGCTGGAACCGGAACGAAAAAACTTCAAGGGTTTGTTATTGGTTAAAATCCATTCATCAATTATACCGAAAATGACATTGTTCTGGGCAAATTCCGCCACATTCCGGAGAGAAATCTTGATGCATGGAAAACTAAAGAACAGCCTGAAGGAGGCTAGAAACATGCGCCTGATGATTGCCGCACTTTTAGCCACTGCCAACCTGTTTGCACCTCTGAACGCCTATTCACAGAGCGTGGACTTGGAATCCACCATCAGCAGAGTGGATGTGAAGGGCCTGAGCATTACGCTTGCCGATGGCAAGAATTACAAGGTTCCGGAAGAGTTCAACTTCGACGGTCTTCAGCCCGGTGTGAAGGTTCTGGTCTTCTATACGGAAGTCGACGGAAAGCGCGTGGTCGACGATCTTGAGGTTGTTCAATAAGATACGATTTCGTATCGCGTCCTTTCGGAGCGCCCTGAGGCCGACGTCGCGACGATCGGTCTTCACCAGGGCAGGACGGCTGGTACCTTAGCTTGCGGCCTCTTTTCAGGATTACCTAACGCCTTGCGTAAATAAAACCGACGACCGATGCATCCATATTCACGCTGGAGCGGCTATCAGATCGGATCTGCGGCATCGATCCACTCAGCCAGATTCTTCTCGGTCTCCACCTTCAAAATCCTGTCCTGCGGAATGGGAATTTCTGCCGCCTCATCTTTTTCCATGCCAGACACCAGCCTGAAGATGCTGCGGATCACGCCGCCGTGGCACACGCACACGGTTTTCCGCTGGACGGACGACAGCCAGGCACCGATGCGCCATGAGAGGATTTCGTAGCTTTCTGCATCCTGTCCAGGGGGAATAAAATCCCACTTCGCTGCCTTGCGGGCTTTGACACGATCAGGAAAGGCGAGCTTAAGTTCGGGGAGGGTGTAGCCTTCCCAGTCACCGAAGGAAACTTCTACGAGCCGATCGTCTGTCCGATAATCGATGGGGTCGAGACCCATAGCACCGCGCACCAGTTCCATCGTTTCGCGGGTACGGCCAAGCGGACTTGCCACATAATCGAATTCTGTAGCGGTTGGTCCTAGAACGCGAGAGAGCGCTTTACCATTTCCAACAGCCTGAGAGCGGCCGAAGTCGTTGAGCGGAATATCTTTTTGGCCTTGGAGCCGTCTGATCGCGTTCCAGTCTGTCTGTCCGTGGCGGATAACATAGACCAGCACTGCAACACCCCTGCTTCTTAAGCTCTGTCCTTCCAAGGCTTGACTGTGCCACACGTCAAAAATGAGGCGGCACAGCACAGATCCTGAACGGTTTTAGTCCTTTACGACAGAGATATCAGGTGCGTCTACGGATTTCATACCGATCGTGTGATAGCCCGAATCCACATGGTGGACTTCGCCCGTCACGCCGGTGGAAAGGTCGGAGAGCAGGTAGAGCGCCGACTTGCCGACTTCTTCGATGGAGACAGTGCGCTTCAGCGGAGCGTTGTACTCGTTCCACTTCAGAATATAGCGGAAGTCGCCGATGCCGGCGGCCGCGAGAGTCTTGATCGGGCCGGCGGACACCGCGTTGACGCGGATGCCACGGCTGCCGAGATCGACCGCCAGATAGCGAACGCTGGCTTCCAGTGCTGCCTTGGCAACGCCCATGACGTTGTAGTTCGGCATGACCTTTTCGGCGCCATAATAGGTGAGCGTCACCATCGAGCCACCGTCGTTCATGATCGGCTCGGCGCGCTTTGCAACGGCTGTCAGCGAGTAGACGGAGATGTCCATGGTGCGGTTGAAGTTGTCGCGGCTCGTGTCGAGGTAGCGACCCGTCAATTCGTCCTTATCGGAAAACGCGATTGCATGCACAACGAAATCGATCTTGCCCCAATGCGCTTCGAGATTGGAGAACACGGTATCGATTGTTTCGAGATCGGTGACATCGCAGTGGCCGGCCATGAAGGCGCCAAGTTCCTGAGCCAGCGGCTCGACACGCTTCTTCAATGCGTCGCCCTGCCAGGTAAAGGCGAGTTCGGCACCGGCATCGGCGCATGCCTTGGCAATTCCCCAGGCAATCGAACGATTGTTTGCGACGCCCATGATAAGGCCGCGCTTGCCAGCCATCAGGCCGGATGTCTGAGCCATTTGGTGCTCCCTCATATTCCAGATTGATCCTGCCTATGGCATAGGCAGAACCACTGTTCAAGAAGGCCTCAGATCATCTCATGTAAGGGAACGTAACAAAGGGTGCGTTGTTCACCGCTTTCACGGCAGTGTCACAGATAAAGACCTTCGCGCATATGGCGCATCAAATCTGTTACTTTTGCATCCGGCGTTTCGAGGAGGACGATGCGCAATTCGACGACGAGATCGCCAAATGTGCCGTCTTCCTTCTCCAAGCCTTTACCTTCTACGCGAATGGCCTTGTCCGAACCCGACCAGGCAGGCACGGTCACCGGCTGTTCACCGCGAGGCGTAAGAACCTTTGATTCACAACCCAGAACCGCATCGGCAAGGGCAAGTGGCAGAGTTGTGTGGATATCGTATCCCTTCACGATAAAATCGTCGTCGCGGGCAACGAGAACGGTCACGACGAGATCGCCACGCGCAGCTTCCGGCAACTTCAATCCTTGGCCCTTGAGACGCACCACATGTCCATCCGTGGTGCCCGCTGCCAGTGGCAAGCGAACGTCGCGCTCATCCGGCATGCGGATCGTCACATGTCTCTGGGCGATGATGTCATTGACGGTCACGATGGCTTCCGCCGTCATGTCGGGTACTTTTTCGATTGCCGGTGGCGCGCCGCGGAAACGGCGGATGAGCGCGTTGAAGAAGCCGATTGCAAGCGAGTTACTCGCATCCGTTTTTTCTTGATTGGGCGCTTCGTCAGAAACCTCCGCCGCTGTCGATTTTATGGGATCCGCGCCGCCTTTTACCTTTGCCTCCGCACCGAAAATTCGCTCCAGCATATCCTCGGGCGATTCTGGCTTGGCGCTTGCGGAGTTAACAGGATCGGCGGCGTTTGCCTCGGTTTCGCTGGCGGCTTTTGCATTGCGTGCCTGCGCCCTGGCAAGTTCTTCCATCAGCCTTTCAGCTGCTTTTGCCCGTTCCGCCGCCTCGCGGGCGGCGGCACGCGCGGCCTCACGCTTCTGCATGATTGTTTGTTCACGCTGCTTGCCGTCCGCGGCGCGACGCGCCTGATCGTAGAGACCACGCTTTTGCGGATCCTTCAGCAGATCGTAAGCCTGGCCGATCTCAGCGAAGCGTGCGTTCGCATCTGGATCATCCCGATTTTGATCAGGATGAATGGTCTTTGCCTTGGACCGCCAGGCTGCCTTTATCTCGTCCGAACCGGCATCGCGCTTGACGCCGAGAATAGAATAGGGATCACGCATCCGAACCACCAGTTACGCCCGAAACTCCAGCCGCGCCTAAGCGGCATGAAACAGAACAAACCCAGACCTGAACGTGCCAACATGCGAAAATGTTGCACGATCAGTGTCTTGAACTGGAAGGGACTGTGGCAAGAACTTGCTAATCAGACCTTTACGCGCCGGTTAGCAGGCGGATTGCAGATCTGATCTCTTGAGATAGGGTAAATGCTTTACTTCTGATCGAAGCGGGTCATCAGCCATTCGCCTGTCTCGGAAAGACACGCCTGACCCGTATAGCTCGCAACGCCTTCGAAGGAATGGCGCGTGGTGTTGAAGTTGCGGCAGACGAAGCCTGTGCTTCGGTCTTCCGTAATGCCTGTCAAGACGCCGGCGCTGCCGGTTGCCGTATTGGCCCATGGAACGGGCGACCCGGCGACTTTCACCAGATCGGCGGAAGTGACCGCGTTGCGGATCGTCGCATCGTCCGACAGAACCGGCGCGGTCGGCTGGTTCGGGACAGACGCGGTCGAGAGCGAGCGGTCGACTTTCTCGCCACCGAAAAGATCAAGACTGACACAGCCGGTCAATGCAACGGCAATAAAGCCGGCGGCAAAGACATTGACAACCGATGACAGGAAGCTCTTTGTGCGACTGTTCGACTTTGCTATGACGATCACCATCTCTTACCCAGATATCATTTCTGGTGTGCAAATCAGCTCTGGAGCATTTTAGTCAATATGTCGGAAACGGGGTTAACATCTAGTGACTTCACGGAAGAAAATGAACCATTCGCGCTTTTCGCTGAATGGTTGCGCGATGCAACCGCGTCCGAAATAAACGATCCAAATGCGGTAGCGCTTGCTTCGGTGGACGAGGACGGCATGCCAAGCGTGCGCATGGTGCTGCTCAAGGCGGCAGATGAGCGTGGCTTTGTGATCTACACCAATTTCGAGAGCCGCAAGGGGCGCGAGCTTCTGGGGCAACAGAAAGCCGGTCTCTGCTTCCATTGGAAAAGCTTGCGGCGACAGGTTCGCATTCGCGGACTTGTGGAAGTCGTATCGGACGAAGAAGCGGACGAGTATTACGCCTCGCGCCCACGTGGCAGCCGCATCGGAGCCTGGGCCTCAAAGCAATCCCGGCCACTCGAAAGCCGCTTTGCGCTGGAAAAGGCCGTAGCCGAATACACAGCGAAATACGCTTTGGGAGACATTCCGCGCCCGCCATACTGGTCCGGCTTTCGTATCAATCCACTGACCATCGAATTTTGGCATGACCGGAAATTCCGCCTGCATGACCGGGTTGAGTTCCGCCGTGAAACCGCTGACGCCCCTTGGACGAAAGTTCGCATGTATCCATAAGCGAAACGGCCGTCGACAGCGGCGGCCGAAGAGTACTCAGTCTCACGGCAAGATGACACAGGCCTGGGACCGCTGACCGCTCGCGGCCGTGCGAAGAAAAAGACCATTGATGAGATGAGGCAAGACCTCTCCGGCGAAGTCGCAGACCTGCACGGCCACGTGCTTCTTCTTGCCTATCACACTCACCTGGATCTCAGAAATTCAATCGAGCCAGAGTGGCGCTTCGATAGTGCTGGCAATTAGCTGCGCATACTGGCAGCAAGAAGCAGAGCGGCGACATCCGAAAGATCGGCGGAGATCGCAACACATTTCTTCCGCACAATCTCGGTCGCTGGCGCCACGTCGGGGACCATCACAGCCATCGTCCCGGCGGAGGATGCGGACTGAACGCCGTGGTAAGAATCTTCCAGAGCTATGCAGTCTTCCGGTGCAACGCCAAGACGTTTCGCTGCGGTGAGGTAGGGCATGGGAGCGGGCTTCGGTTCCTCGTAATCCTCCCGCGCCACGATGTGATCGAAACGAGCCAGGAGATTATACGGTCCGAGGTGCCGATTGACAGATTCGTGCCGCGAGGATGTGGCGATGGCACGCGGCAGTTTGAGATCGTCCAGCAGATCTAACATCGCGACAACGCCTGGCTTCAATGCCACGCCGCCAGCCATGCTGATTGCCAGATGGCGAAGCCACGCGTCGCGAAACGCGGCCATCGGAAAATCAGCACCATGTTCGGCAATGATCGTGCCGCTGATGACATCCCACGGACTTCCGCAGACACGCTGGTAGAGCTCGACCGGCAAATCGTGACCCCCCTCTTGAGAGGCAGCAAGAAAGGAGTCGCGGTAGAGCGTCTCACTGTCGATCAGGAGGCCGTCCATATCGAAGATGACCGCTTTCGGCATGCGGGGTAACGTCATATGTATGCCTCACCCAAAACGAAAGACGCGCTCGCCAAGACTCTCGAACGGGCGAATGAGATAACCATCCGGATCGGCGATCACGAATTGCCGGTTGCCCACCTCCGTCTCTGCCTTGCGATACCATTTCTCTTCGACTGGGAGAAACAGCGGCACGCGGGCCAGTTCTAACCTGTCGAGGATAGGCTGTAGGGAGGGGACCGCGAGTTGCAGGTTCATGCCCCGTCCAAACGGATAGGTGATTGGCGCATCTTCCAGATCAAAGGTGCGTCCCGCACCAAGCTGGTCGATCATCAACTGCGCGTCGCCGAGCGCAAGGTACGTGAAGCCCTCTTCGGGCCGCTCGTAGACGACATGAAAGCCAATCAGGTCACAATAAAATGAGCGGCTCTTGTGCCAGTCGCTGACGGCCAGTTCGGGAACGAGTGCATTGGAAACAAAGGTCATCTTTTCCTGATCAATGGGAGGGCAATTATTGTGCGGATACCGGAGAGGTTGTGGAATGCAGCGCCTTGCGGATGAAGTCCGACTTGGCGGCTGTGTAGGCATCGCCATTATCTTCGTATTGCTTCGCGAGCGTCATTTTAAGTGTGGCATAGTCATTGGCAAGAGCGGGGTTTTGACGAAGAATATTACGGAAACGCACTCTGTCGTGGTGAGTTGCGCTATCTGGCGGGCAAAGATAAACGCGCAGACCGGGCAACGGATCCGGAGCCGTGACGGCCCCGACCATAAAAGCGAATACTCCATCGCCATGCCGAGATCCGCGTGGCTCGAACCCTGCAGCTTCCATGCGTGCCCTGCTGTCTTGCATGAAATCGAGGTGCTTCAGGACGACATCGATATCGACGTAGGGCTTGGCAAAAAGATTATGGACCGCCGTACTACCGACATGCTCGATGTTGTCGAACATGCCTTTTAATATAATTTCGAGGCGGTGCTGTGCAGCGGAATAAACGCTCGGCCAGCCGGAATCGTAGGGAACGATCTTAACGAGCGTTCCCATTGGTAAACCTCAAGCCTTGGTGCCGCCGACAGTGATCTGGTCCATCCGCAAATGCGGTTGCCCGACGCCGACCGGAACCCACTGACCAGCCTTGCCGCAATTGCCGATGCCGGTGTCGAGTTTCATGTCGTTGCCGATCATGGTGACACGCTTCATTGCGTCCGGTCCGTTGCCGATCAGCATAGCGCCCTTTACCGGCGCGCCAATCTTGCCATTCTCGATGAGGTATGCTTCCGTGCAGCCGAAAACGAATTTGCCGGAGGTTATGTCCACCTGGCCACCGCCGAAGGACACAGCGTAGACGCCCTTCTTGACTGACGCGATAATCTCTTCCGCCGTCTTGTCTCCACCAAGCATGTAAGTGTTGGTCATGCGCGGCATGGGAACGTGCGAGTAGCCCTGGCGACGACCATTGCCTGTCGCCTGCATTCCCATCAGTCGCGCGTTTTGCCTGTCCTGCATATAGCCGACGAGCCTGCCGTTATCGATCAGCACATTATAGCCGGAAGGTGTGCCTTCGTCGTCCACCGTCAGCGAGCCGCGACGATTGTCTATGGTGCCATCATCAACAACGGTGACGCCGGGTGCCGCGACCATTTCGCCAAGCAGACCGGCAAAGGCCGATGTCTTCTTGCGGTTGAAGTCGCCCTCCAGACCATGCCCGACGGCCTCGTGCAACATCACGCCAGGCCAGCCTGCGCCCAGCACCACATCCATTGTACCGGCGGGCGCGTCGATGGCAGTGAGGTTGACCAGTGCCTGGCGCAATGCTTCGTCCGCACCGCGCTGCCAGCTTTCCGTGGAAATGAAGTCGCCAAAGCCGACCCGTCCACCAATGCCATAGGAGCCGGTTTCCTGGCGGTCGCCTTCGCCAGCCACAACGGAAATGTTGATGCGCGTCATGGGGCGAATATCGCTGACACGATGGCCATCGGCACGAAGGATGTCGACAATCTGCCAGCTGGCGGCAATCGATGCTGTAACTTGGCGGACCTTGGGGTCCTTGTCGCGCAGATAAGCGTCGATCTGCGTCAGAAGCTTCACCTTCTCCTCGAAAGAGGGCGAGCCAATCGGGTTTTCATCGCCATAAAGCTTTTTGTTGGTGCGCTGGGGCGCTGCTGCATATGAGCCGGAATATCCCTTTGTTACGGCACCCACGGCATCTGCCGCGCGCTGCAACGCTGCGGTGGAAAGCTCGCCTGCATGGGCGTATCCGACTGCCTCGCCAGCGACTGCACGAAGTCCGAAGCCCTGGTCGGTATTGAAGCTGCCGCCCTTGAGGCGGCCATTGTCAAAGGTGAGCGATTCCGCTTGGGCATGTTCGACGAACAATTCGCCATCGTCGGCGCCGCCGAGAGCGTCTGCCACCCGGCTGCGCAATGTGCCCTCATCGCAATCGAAAAGCGTCAGAAGGTCATCAGTCATCGCGTACTCCAGGCGTCAGCATCAATCATCGTGAATGTGATTTAGGTGCTGGCGTTTAACGGCGCAACCCACACATCATAGCCTCGCGGAGAATTGCGGAAATAGTTGCGTCCGAAGACTGCCGGTCTGCAAGCTCAAGGCAGCGCGTCGTAACCTTCGGCAAAGCCGGTCAGTTCGATCGGAATGCCGACACGGTCCTGATCGACCGACTCGCGCAAGGCAAAAACGGCGTGCTTGCCGGCGCGCAGAACTTTCATCAGCTCGTCGTCGATATCCACTTCCACATAGCAGCCCTCGGAGAAGCAGCGGGTGAAATAAGCACGGCCGATATTGTTGTTATCAATATAAAGTTCCATTCCATCCTTCAGCAACACGCCAAGCGGCGCAAGGATGCGAAGAATGCGCGACTTGCGATCGGCCGTCTTCAGTACGACGACCGACAGCCCGACTTCGGGACGATCGTCGGCAATTACGTTCTGCATCAATGCGCATTGTTCCTCGGATGCGCCAGCGGGCTTGTCGCAGATCACCGACCAGTTGCCATGCGTGGATTTCGGCGTGCCAGGCGGTTGCTGGGCGACGCTCGTGCCGGACGCGAGAAGAGAGAAGCCGGCGGCGACAAAAGCGGCGCGCGCAATCGGGGGCAGACGCATGGATACCTCTGGAATTCGAATCAGTGCGGTTATTTTGACTTCCGATACTGGAAATGAAAGAGCCGCGCTCCTCATTTCCAAGTGAGTGCGGCCAAAATAGGACCTGCTGTTGGTCAAATTGCCGCCAGCCAGAGAGCCTGCGCATGTTTGGAGTTCAGTTTCCATGTGCCGCCGACGCAGGGTGCCGAGACAAAGTAACGGACTAAAAATGCCCCTCTACGAAAGCTGGGCGATATTGCGGCGGCGCGCAAACTATGATTTGAGTCTAAACTATAAGCATGGATTCTGCGCCTTGGATTGATCATAATCAGGTGCGTGAGGGAGAGGTACCGTGATTACTAGGATTAACGCAGCGTTGGCGGGCACGATCTGTCTGCTCTCGGCTGTCGGCGCAAACGCCGATCAGCCTAAAGAGTGGCAGATGGGATTGCAGGAGGCCGCAACGCCGATCATGCACGAAATTCGTTGGTTTGAACAATATACCCTGTGGTTTATCGTTCCCGTGACGATTTTCGTTCTCGTCCTGCTCATTCTCGTCGTTGTGAAGTTCAAGGCGTCCTCAAACCCGGTTCCGTCCAAGACTAGCCACAATACGGCAATCGAGATCGTCTGGACGCTAGCGCCGGTCCTCATTCTTCTTTTCCTGGCTTTCCCGTCCTTCAATCTTCTCAACGCGCAGCTGACGCAGCCGGAAAATCCGGACCTGACATTGAAGGCGACCGCCACGCAGTGGCAATGGAATTATGAATATCAGGCGGCAGAAGGCTCCGAGCCTTTGGCGTTCGACAGCTACATGCTGAAGGATGTAGATCGCGCTGCCGCCGGCAAGGAGGATCACGCTCGTTACCCGCGTCTTCTGGCCGTAGACAATGAGATGGTCGTGCCGGTGAATAAGACCGTGCGTCTTCTCGTCACCGCTGCGCCGACGGACGTTATTCATGCCTTCGCGATGCCGGCTTTCGGCGTCAAGATCGATGCCGTCCCAGGCCGTCTGAACGAAACCTGGTTCAAGCCTGAAAAAGAAGGACTTTACTACGGTCAGTGCTCCGAGCTTTGCGGCAAGGACCACGCCTTCATGCCGATTGCCATACGGGTGGTTTCCGAAGAGCAATACAAGACCTGGGCTGCTGCCGCTGCTTCTGACTTGAGCGGTGCCAACCGGGCGCTGATGGCTTCTGTGGATGGCGCAAGCGCCCTTCGCGTCGCCGCGAACGAAACCAACTAAGGCAAGGAGTGAGGACAATGGCTGGACATTCCGCACACGACGACCATCGCTCTCATGATCGTGCCGTCCATGACGCTCATGGCGACGATCACGCGCATCACGATCATACGCCGAGCTTTGCGCAGCGTTGGTTCTTTTCGACCAACCACAAGGACATCGGCACGCTCTATCTGATTTTTGCGATCATCGCCGGCATCATCGGCGGCGGCCTATCGGTCGTTATGCGTATGGAGCTGCAAGAGCCTGGCATCCAGATCTTCCACGGTCTGGCAACGATGGTCTACGGCTTCGAGGGTGACGCTGCCATCGACGGCGGCAAGCACATGTACAACGTGTTCACCACCGCGCATGCGCTCATCATGATCTTCTTCATGGTCATGCCGGCCATGATCGGCGGTTTTGCCAACTGGATGGTTCCGATCATGATCGGCGCTCCGGACATGGCTTTCCCGCGCCTCAACAACATCTCCTTCTGGTTGATCGTTCCTGCCTTTATCCTGCTTCTTCTTTCGCTCTTCGTCGAAGGGCCGGCAGGTGCCTATGGTGTCGGTGGCGGCTGGACGATGTATCCACCATTATCAACGAGCGGTATGCCGGGGCCAGCGGTCGATCTTGCGATCTTTGCGCTTCACGTAGCCGGTGCCTCTTCGATCCTCGGTGCGATCAACTTCATCACCACGATCCTCAACATGCGCGCGCCTGGCATGACGCTGCACAAGATGCCGCTCTTTGCGTGGTCTGTGCTTGTCACTGCCTTCCTTCTTCTGCTGTCGCTTCCGGTTCTGGCAGGTGGCATCACCATGCTTCTGACCGACCGCAACTTTGGCACGACCTTCTTCTCTCCTGAAGGCGGCGGCGATCCGATCCTCTACCAGCACCTGTTCTGGTTCTTCGGTCACCCGGAAGTCTACATCCTGATCCTGCCTGGCTTCGGCATCATCAGCCACATCGTATCGACCTTCTCGCGCAAGCCGATCTTCGGTTATCTCGGCATGGCTTACGCCATGGTCGCAATCGGCGCCGTCGGCTTCATCGTGTGGGCGCACCACATGTATACCGTTGGTCTGTCGCTCGAAGCGCAGCGCTACTTCGTCTTCGCAACCATGGTGATCGCGGTGCCGACCGGCATTAAGATCTTCTCCTGGATCGCTACGATGTGGGGCGGTTCGCTGACCTTCACTACACCGATGATCTGGGCGATCGGCTTCATCTTCCTCTTCACGGTGGGCGGCGTCACGGGCGTTCAGCTCGCCAATGCCGGTCTCGACCGTTCGCTTCATGACACCTACTACGTGGTGGCGCACTTCCACTACGTCCTGTCGCTTGGCGCGGTCTTTGCGATCTTTGCCGGCTGGTACTACTGGTTCCCGAAGATCACCGGCTACATGTATAGTCAGAAGATCGGCAACCTGCACTTCTGGGTCATGTTCGTCGGCGTCAACCTGATCTTCTTCCCGCAGCACTTCCTGGGTCTTGCAGGCATGCCGCGTCGATACATCGACTATCCGGATGCCTATGCGGGTTGGAACCTAGTTTCCTCTTATGGTTCCTACATCTCTGCGGTCGCCGTCCTGATTTTCCTCTTCGGCGTATGGGAAGCCTTCGCCAAGAAGCGGATCGCTGGCGACAACCCGTGGGGTCCGGGTGCCACAACGCTGGAATGGCAGCTGTCGTCTCCACCGCCATACCATCAGTGGGAGCAGCTTCCGCGTATCCGCTGAGGCATTTTGTCCGAGCGTTTTGTCCGGCGTAACATGATAAATGTCAGTTTTACGCCGGACGAGATGAGCAAAGACGCCGCATTGGGATGGGGCGTCTTTCGGGAAAGCAGGAAATAATGACCGTTATTGACAATCGCGACACGCTGGCAATCGAATACGCTTCGCTTTCGGAAGCTGGCGCGCGTGATTATTTTGAGCTGTTGAAGCCCCGCGTCATGTCGCTGGTTGTGTTCACGGCCTTTGCCGGGCTCATTCTCGCACCAGGCACGATCAATCCAGTCCTCGGATTGATCGCAATCCTTTGCATCGCGGTAGGGGCAGGGGCCTCTGGCGCGTTGAACATGTGGTACGATGCCGATATTGACGCTGTCATGTCGCGCACGGCCAAGCGTCCTATTCCATCCGGACGGGTTGCGCCGGGTGAGGCTTTGGCCTTCGGACTGACGCTTTCGGTCTTCTCGGTTGCCATCCTGGGCCTGGCCGTCAATTGGTTTGCTGCCGGTCTTCTCGCCTTTACCATCTTCTTCTATGCCGTCGTCTATACGATGTGGCTCAAGCGCTCGACGCCGCAGAACATCGTTATCGGCGGTGCTGCCGGCGCATTCCCGCCCATGCTCGGCTGGGCTTGCGTGACCGGCAATGTCTCGCTGGATAGCACTATCCTGTTTTTGATCATCTTTCTTTGGACGCCCGCACATTTTTGGGCCTTGGCGCTCTTCAAGATGCGCGACTACGGCTCTGTCGGCATTCCGATGATGCCGAATGTGGCCGGCGAGCGCTCGACCAAGAACCAGATGATCGTCTATTCCATTTTGACCATGGCTGTCGCTGTGGCCCCCTATTTCTCTGGACTTGCAGGGTTGAGCTATGGCATCTTCGCTGCGATCCTCAGCATTATCTTCGTCTACTGTTCCATCTCCGTTCGGCGCATGCCGGATGGCGACGACAAGATGATGCCGGCAAAGAAGATGTTTGCCTATTCGGTGTTCTACCTGTTTGCGATTTTCTCCGCCCTTCTGGCCGATCATCTCGTGCCGTCCTTTGTCACGATGGTTGGAGGCGCGGCATGATCGAGACCGTAAAGCTCAATGAGGCGCAGAAGAAGTCGAGGCGTGGGCGTAACTTGGCGCTTGGCCTCACGCTGGCGGCTCTGGTGGTCCTGTTCTACGTCATTACCATCATCAAGATCGGCGGTCATTGATCGAACGAGCTAGGGAGGGGGAGATATGACAGAAGCACAAAAGATGACCGGAAGCAGAAAGACGAGCAATGGCTCGATCCTCGTGCTGTGTCTTGTCTTCGTCTGCGGCATGGTTGGCATGGCCTATGCCTCTGTGCCCCTCTATCGCCTGTTCTGCCAGGTCACCGGCTATAATGGCACCACCCAGCGCGTCGAACAATATTCCGACGTCATCCTCGATAAGACGATGAAGGTGACGTTCGATTCCAACACGTCCAACGGTCTGAACTGGGATTTTCGTCCGGTGAACAAGATGGTCGAGCCTCGGATTGGTGAGACGATCCAGGTGAACTTCAAGGCTACCAACCGTTCGCCGGTCGCAACCACGGGCACCGCCGTGTTCAATGTGACGCCGATGGAGGCTGGTGCATACTTCAACAAGGTGCAGTGCTTCTGCTTTACCGAGACGACGCTCCAGCCGGGTGAAACGCTGGAAATGCCGGTGGTGTTCTTCATCGATCCGGAGATCGTCAAGGCTCGGGAAACGAAGAACATTCATACATTGACCTTGTCCTACACATTTTACCCGTCGAAAACGGAAAAACCGGTTGCGTCCTTACCGGCAAAGACTGAACGTGACGAGACGAGACTTTGAGAGAGGGAGGCGTGGTCGAAAGATCGCGCCATTGAATGAAACGGTCGTCTGGCTTCAGTTCAGAGAGACGGTTTAGCGAGATTGGGAAGAGCCTTCGGGGATTGATCACATGGCAGACACGCATCAAAAGAACCACGACTACCATATCATAAACCCGAGCCCATGGCCGCTTCTGGCATCCATCGGTGCCTTCGTGCTGACCTTCGGCGGCGTCTGTTATATGCGCTACTTGAACGGCGGCTCATTCAAGCTGTTCGGTCTTGAACTCGCCACTCCCTGGTTTTTCTATGGGGGCCTCGCCATCGTGCTTTACACGATGTACGCCTGGTGGGCTGACACGATCAAGGAAGGCAACGAAGGTCACCATACGCCGGTCGTTTCGCTGCATCTGCGCTACGGCATGATCATGTTCATCGCCTCGGAGGTCATGTTCTTCGTTGCGTGGTTCTGGGCCTATTTCGATGCGAGCCTCTATCCGCACGAGGCCATTCAGGCGTCGCGACTTGCCTATACTGGTGGTCAGTGGCCGCCAAAGGGTATCGAGGTCATCGACCCATGGCATCTGCCGCTATACAATACCGTGATCCTGCTTCTTTCGGGTACTTGCGTCACCTGGGCACACCACGCTCTGCTGCATAATGACCGCAAGGGTATGATCGCCGGTCTGTCGCTGACGGTTGCGCTCGGCGTTCTTTTCTCTGCGGTGCAGATCTACGAATACATGCACGCTCCGTTCGACTTCAAGAATTCGATCTATGGCGCGACATTCTTTATGGCGACGGGCTTCCACGGTTTCCACGTCTTCGTCGGGACGATCTTCCTGTTGGTTTGCCTGTTCCGCGCAATCGCAGGCGGTTTCACGCCAAAGCATCATTTCGGCTTCGAGGCTGCTGCCTGGTACTGGCACTTCGTGGACGTCGTCTGGCTCTTCCTCTTCTTCGCCATCTACATCTGGGGCGGCTGGGGCGCGCCACTGGCTGAGGCGGGTCACTGACCAGCCTTGCAAAGGAGCGGTGCATTGCTCCGCTCCACTTGATCATGAAGACCAGGCGTCGCTGATTGAGCGACTGGTATAAGCGCGGCGGATTGCTGCGCTTACTGATCTGATGAGGCCGGAGGAGCCATGATGCAGAATACAGGCGAGTTCCCTCCTGTCGATCCAATCAAGGTCGGTCTGCAAGGCTGCTGCCCCCGTTGTGGGCGGGGGAAACTCTTCGACGGATTTCTGAAACTGAAGCCACATTGCAGTGCCTGCGGGCTGGATTATGCATTCGCAGACGCTGGCGATGGTCCGGCTGTCTTCGTTATGTTGATCGTAGGGTTTCTGATCATTGGCCTCGCCCTCTGGTTCGACTCCGTCTTCGCGCCACCCGTTTGGCTTCACGCCTTGATCTGGCTACCCCTGACAGTCATCCTCTCGCTGGTACTTTTGCGCAAGCTGAAGGGCATCATGGTGGCGCTCCAATATCGCAGCAACGCCAGTGAAGGCAGCATCGATCATGGTTGAGCATGGTCCCCTCAAGCCTGCCCACCGGCGACTGTGGTTTGCTGGTCCTCTGGTGCTGCTTTTGCTCGTCATTCTTTTGGCGCTCGGCACATGGCAGGTGAAGCGGCTATATTGGAAGGAGGCCCTTCTCAGCGAGATCGAACTGCGCGTTCACGCCGCACCTGTTGACCTTGCTGAGATCGAAAGGATTGCCGCCTCCGGTGGCGATATCGAATACCGCACCGTTCGGCTCTCTGGCGTCTTCGATCATTCGAAGGAGCGGCACTTTTTTGCCACGCATCAGGGACAGACCGGATACTACGTCTATACGCCGTTGAAGCTTGACGACGGACGGGAGATCTTCATCAATCGCGGCTTCGTCCTTTACGATATGAAGGACCCGGCAAAACGTGAGCAGGGGCAGCTCACGGGGAGTGTCACCATCGAGGGGCTGGCGCGTGCGCAGCTTGCGGCAAAGCCATCCATCATGCTGCCTGACAATGACGTCGCCAAGAATATCTTCTATTGGAAAGATATCCGCGCCATGGCGAGAAGTGTTGGTCTCTCTCCCGGCACGCTGGTGCCGTTTTTCGTCGATGCCAATGGCGCCGCCAATCCCGGCGGCTGGCCCAAAGGCGGCGTGACGCTTATTGATCTGCCCAACAATCACCTTCAATATGCGATTACTTGGTATGGTCTTGCCGCTGCCCTTGTCTTCGTGGCCGGTTTTGCCTATGTGCGGGGCCTGAAAGGCCCAAGGGAGTAGGGTACATCGCGCACGCGCATCCAATTGCGCCGAAGCGAGCGGTTTTACGTAAAATGGGAGGCAAAGGAGCAGGAATGAATATGGCCGTTTCCAAGCCGCCTCTCACCATCAGGCTCTGTGGCCCGCGGGGTTTTTGCGCCGGGGTCGATCGTGCCATCCAGATCGTGGTGCTGGCGCTCAAAGCTTATGGCGCTCCTGTCTATGTACGCCACGAGATCGTTCACAATCGTTATGTGGTCGAAGGACTTGAGGCGAAGGGTGCAATCTTCGTCGAGGAACTGAACGAGATTCCGGCCGAACATCGCCAGCAGCCCGTGGTGTTTTCCGCTCATGGCGTGCCGAAATCGGTGCCCGAAGACGCGCAGGCGCGCAACCTCTTCTATCTCGATGCCACGTGCCCGCTTGTCTCCAAGGTTCATAAGCAGGCCATGCGCCACCAGCGCCTTGGCCGCCACGTTATTCTCATCGGCCATGCGGGCCACCCGGAAGTCATCGGCACCATGGGGCAACTGCCCGAGGGGACGGTATCTCTCATCGAAACGGTCGAAGATGCGGCGCGTTATCAGCCTATCGACCCGGAGAACCTGGGCTTTGTGACGCAGACTACGCTGTCCGTCGACGATACTGCGGGCGTGATTGCCAAGCTGCAGGAGCGCTTTCCGGCCATGCAGGCGCCGGCGGCGGATAGTATCTGCTATGCCACCACCAACCGTCAGGATGCAGTGAAACAGGCGGCACCCGGCTGCGATCTTTTCATCGTCGTGGGCGCGCCCAACTCCTCGAATTCCAAGCGTCTGGTGGAAGTAGCGTTGCGCGCTGGCGCAAAGCGATCTGTTCTGGTTCAGCGTGCTGCCGAGATCGACTGGGATGACATCGGTGATGTGCGCACCATCGGTCTTTCCGCAGGTGCATCCGCACCCGAAGTCATCGTCGACGAGATCATCCAGGCTTTCAAGGAGCGCTTCGACACCACGCTCGATCTGGCCGTCACCGTAGAAGAGACTGAACATTTTCTGGTGAATCGCGAACTGCGCAATATTGAACTCACCACACAAGACATGGCATTCGTGAATGGCAGCGCAAGCGATGCGCTTCCGCCGAAGGCCGTGCTGAACGTCTGACCCTATCCATCCTCTTGCAAGAGAATTCCATTGGCAGTTTACACAGACATCACCGAAGATGAGCTGAGACAGTTTCTTAGCCAATATGACGTCGGCGAATTGACCTCTTACAAGGGCATAGCCGAGGGTGTCGAGAACTCCAATTTTCTGCTTCACACCACCAAAGATCCGCTGATCCTGACGCTCTACGAGAAGCGGGTGGAAAAGTCCGACCTGCCGTTCTTTCTTGGGTTGATGCAGCATCTGGCCGATAAGGGCTTGTCATGCCCGCTGCCATTGCCGCGTAAGGATGGCGAGTTGCTTGGAGAGTTGTCCGGCCGTCCAGCAGCACTGATCTCCTTCCTCGAAGGCATGTGGCTGAGAAAGCCTGAAGCGAAGCATTGTCGTGAAGTTGGCAAAGCTCTGGCGGCGATGCATCTGGCGGGTGAAGGTTTTGACATCAGACGGCCTAACGCACTTTCGCTCGAAGGCTGGAAGGTGCTTTGGGAGAAGTCTGAAGCCCGCGCCGATGAGGTGGAGAATGGTTTGAAGGGCGAGATCGATCCGGAGATCGCGTTTCTGGCGGCCAATTGGCCGGGCGATCTGCCGTCTGGCGTCATCCATGCCGATCTGTTTCAGGACAATGTCTTCTTTCTGGGCGACGAGCTTTCCGGGCTGATCGACTTCTATTTCGCCTGTAACGATCTTCTCGCCTATGACGTTTCGATCTGCCTCAACGCCTGGTGCTTTGAGAAAGACGGATCCTATAAGGTCACCAAGGGCAAGGCATTGCTTGAAGGCTATCAGTCGATACGCCCGATGAGTGAAGCCGAACTGGATGCCATGCCGATCCTGGCGCGTGGTTCGGCGTTGCGCTTCTTCCTGACCAGGCTCTATGATTGGCTGACGACGCCAGAGGGCGCTCTTGTGGTGAAGAAGGATCCGCTCGAATATCTGCGCAAGCTGCGGTTCCACCGCTCCATCGGCAACGTGGCCGAGTATGGATTGGCGCAATAATGAAGCATGTCGATATTTTTACTGACGGCGCCTGTTCCGGCAATCCCGGACCCGGCGGGTGGGGTGCCGTTCTTCGCTACGGGGAGGTTGAGAAGGAACTGAACGGCGGCGAGGCCGATACCACCAATAACCGCATGGAACTGATGGCGGCCATCGAAGCGTTGAATGCGCTGAAGGCCCCTTGTGAGGTCGATCTCTACACCGACAGCGCCTATGTTAAGGATGGCATCACCAAGTGGATTTTCGGCTGGAAGAAAAAAGGCTGGAAGACCGCCGACAATAAGCCGGTCAAGAACGTGGAATTGTGGCAGGCGCTGGAAGCAGCCCGTGAGCGCCATAAGGTGACGCTGCACTGGGTCAAGGGACATGCCGGACATCCCGAAAACGAGCGCGCCGACGAACTGGCGCGCAAAGGCATGGAACCGTTCAAACGACGGTCATGAAGCGATGGTGTAGTCTCAAAGCGAGTGCTGCAGCATCAAGGAGGAGGGACACATGACGATACTTCACTGCGTATTTCTGCGGTTTAAGTCCGCGACCACCACGTCCGAAAAGCAGGCGATCTATGAGGCGATCACCGCGCTGAAGGATGTTATTCCCGGCATTTCCGATATTAAGTGCGGCCAGAACGTTTCATCCGAAGGGTTGAATGGCGGCTTCCTGGATGGCTTCATCGTCACCTTCGAGAGCACGGAGGCGCGCGACGACTATCTCGTGCACCCCGACCATGTCGATGTCGGAGAGCGCCTGGCCGGTCTGACCGATGGTGGCCTGGCTGGCATCCTCGTTTTCGACATGGCTGTTTGACACCAGCAGCGCAATTCTCAATGTCTTCGATAGGTTGCCTTCGTCACCAGCTTCAGGGGGACGAAGGCCACTTGGTTTCATCAACTTGACTTGTTGATAGCGTCTGCAATCTTGTCGACATTGTAGCGGAACATCTTCTCATAAGTCGGTGCAGGGCCGTTCGCTTTTGATAGCGACTCGACGTAAAGTTCTCCGCCCGGTGCAGCACCCGTTGCTTTCGCGACCTGCTTCACCAGCCGTGGATCGTTCGAGTTTTCGAAGAAATAGGTTTTGACGTGTTCGGCCTTGATCTGCTCGATCAGCTTTGCCACATCTCCGGCAGAGGCTTCCGTTTCCGTGGAAACGCCGAGCGGCGACAGGAACGTGACGTTATATTCGCGTCCGAAATAGCCGAACGCATCATGGCTTGTCAGGATCTTGCGGCGATCCTGTTGGACGGAATCGAACTTCTGGTGAGCGTAACGATCCAACTCGTCGAGTTTCTGGATGTAGGCTGCAGCATTTGCCTTGAAGTCGTCTTTATCCGCCGGGTCGGCAGCGGCAAGCGTCGTCTCGATGTTATGGACCCACACCTTGACGTTGACCGGGCTGTTCCAGACATGGGGGTCGGTCACCGTCTTGCCGTCCTCGTCCATCTCGCGCGTCTTGATGCCTTCCGAGACATTGACGGGCGCGCCCTTGTAGCCTGAAGCGGAAATAAGCCGGTCCATCCACCCTTCCAGACCCAGTCCGCTGACGAAGACAACGTCGGCAGCCTTAAGCTTTTTTGCATCTGTCGGCGAAGGCTCGAACTCGTGCGGATCGCCATCCGGCTTGACGAGGCTGCTGACCGTAACATGCTTGCCACCAACTTGCTTCACCACATCGGCAAGCACTGTGAACGAAGCCACGGCTTTTACTTCCCCAGCAGACGCGCAGGTAGAAAAGGCCATGACGATTGGAAGAGCTGTCGAGAAAAGGAAGAGGCGTGGTGACATTGGCATTCTCCTAAAATTAGCCCTTCAGATGAGGGCGGGTGAAAAGGTGCGAACCGAGGCCCGCAGGCGCAACCAGTATGGAGAGCCCATAAAGACAGGTGGCTGCAATGATGATGGTGGGGCCGGACGCCGTTTCGAAATGGTAGGAGGCAACGAGGCCGAGATAGCCCGAGACTGCGGCACTGCCGCCGGCGATCGCAAGCATCGCAGGCAGGCTGCGCGCCCATAATTGCGCGATCGCCGCCGGAAGCATCATGAGGCCCACTGCCATTAGCGTTCCGAGTGCTTGAAAACTTGCGACGAGATTGAGCACGACCAGCAACAGGAAAGCGACGTGATAGATCGGTCCGCGGCCGCCCACGGCGCGCAGGAAGCCGGGATCGAAACATTCGGTCACGAGCGGGCGATAGATAAACGCCATCACCACCAGCGTCAGCGATGTAATCGCGCCAATCTGAAAAAGTGCGGGCGCATCGATGGCGAGGATCGTGCCGAAAAGCACATGCAGCAGATCGACATTCGAGCCATGCAGCGAAACAATCAACACCCCTAGCGCCAGCGATGCCAGGTAGAAGCTCGCAAAGCTTGCGTCCTCCTGGAGCGGTGTCACGCGGCTGACGATGCCGGAAAGAAGCGCGACGGATAGCCCCGCAACGAGACCGCCAAGGCCCATGGCCGTGAGCGAGAGCGAACCTGCTATAAGATAGCCGATGGCAGCCCCCGGCAGAATGGCGTGGCTCAGCGCATCGCCCATCAGGCTCATCCGTCGCAGGGCGAGTAAAACGCCGATGGGGCTTGCCCCAACCGAAAGGCAAAGGCAGGCGACGAGTGCGCGGCGCATGAAGCCGTAATCCTGGAACGGCGCAACGAAGAGATCATAGGCCGTCATGCTGCTGGCTCGCAGATGACGCTATTCTCATCCCAGCGCTCGGCCATGGCACGCGCACGCAGAAGATTGACAGACGACATGACGTCATCGGTCGCACCCCAGCCAACCAGTTCTCGGGCAATCAGCAAGGTCTGAGGAAAGTGCGCCCGTACCTGATCGAAATCATGCAGCACGGCGATCACGGTGCGGCCCTCGCCATGCCAGCGCGCGACGATGTCGAGCAGATCGCGCGTCGTTCTGGCATCGATAGCAGTGAAAGGCTCATCCAGCAGAATGACCTTGGCATCTTGGACCAGAAGCCTCGCGAAAAGCACACGCTGGAACTGCCCGGCTGAGAGCGAACCAATCGGTCGCTTCTCGAAGCCCTCAAGACCCACGGCCGACAATGCGTGGCGACCTGCCTCCAGTTGCGCGGTCGTGATGCGCCCAAATGCGCCTGCTGATTTCCATGCACCGAGCAGAACCGTATCTAGCACCGAAATCGGAAAACGCCGGTTGATATCCGCAGCCTGCGGTAGATAGCCAAAATCAGTCCGATTCAAAGCGTGGATGATCCGACCTTCAGATGGCCGCAACTCGCCGATAATGGATTTCAGCAACGTTGATTTGCCTGCGCCGTTTGGTCCGGCAATGGCCGTCAGGCTTCCCGCATGAAAAGCACCGGAAACATGATGAACCGCCGGGTGCCGCTCATAAGCGACGGTAAGGTTTTCGACCTGAAGAATGGGGACTTTCGTCATGGCAACACAACCGCCCAATATATCGCGGCCCAGAGGGGCAAGAGAAGCAGGAGAGCCAGAAGAAGGCGTTGAGCCGAAGACTGGCGCAGAAGGGGAGGTAGGGTCGACAAACGCATAGCGCGCTCACAAAAATGTTATACCGTTACTGTTATGGTGTAACAATTGAGGCGGAAGAAAGGCGGCTAGCGGCCGCTTCTTTAGGCTTGATGATATCCCTTTACATGGAAAAGGCCCGACGCGATGCCGGGCCAATTAGAGTTCACGTATAGACTGGAAGATCAGAGCTGTTCGATCATCGTGGCAGCCGAAGACACCGTTGCCTGGCCGGGATTGTCTTCGACGTTCAAAGACTTGACCACGCCGTCATCGACAAGCATGGAATAACGCTTGGAGCGTACGCCAAGGCCACCGCCGGAAAGATCGGCATCGAGACCGAGCGCCTTGGTGAAGGAGGCGTCCCAGTCCGCTAGGAAATGGATCTTGCCTTGGCCGCCGCTCGATTGCGCCCAAGCGCCCATGACGTGCCAGTCATTGACGGCGACGACGGCGATGTCGTCCACGCCGCGCGCTAGGATGGCGTCACGATTTTCCAGATAACCCGGCAAGTGGTTCAAAGAGCAAGTTGGCGTGAATGCTCCGGGAACGGCGAAGACGACAACCTTCTTGCCGCTGAAAAGCTCGTCGGTCGTGGTTTCGACAGGGCCGTCCGCTGTTTTTTCCTTGAAGGTTGCGGAGGGCAGCTTGTCGCCGATCTTGATGGTCATAATATCGCTCCTGTGGCAATGACGGCGCGACTATAGAGCATCATCGAGAAAACTGTGAAGTCGTTTCTTGATCCCTGACGGGCGTTATTGTGCTGGGAAATCTAGCGGCGCTTCCATGGCCCGGGAGCCGGATTTGACCAGAATCTGCCAGCTCTGGCCTTTCGGGTTATAGCTCTTCGGCAGGCCCTTGATGTTCATGTAAAAGGAAAGCTTGCGCTTGTCGCGCACCAAATTCTGCGGCTCGAAATAGGCATAGCCGGACGGGCCGGCGACATAGATATCGGCCTCTTTCGGAGCACCCTCAGGCAGGTGTAACTCCACGCCGAGCAGTGTCTTGTCGGGAGTGATGTGAAAGTTCACAACTTTGAAGTCGTCTGTTGGTGCCTCTGGAAGGCTTGCCTTGCTTGCCTCGATGAAGGCAAGCTCTTCTTGCGTCGCCTGTGCCCTTCTATCGATCTCGAAACCCGCTTCAAACGGAATACAGATATTGAGGCAGACGCCGATAAAGGCCGTCAACTTAACCACATCTGCGTCGTGCCCTGCACTGGAATGAAGGGTGAAGGGAAAGTTCACCGGCTGGTCATAGCCGATATCGGTTATATCATCGTTCTTGATCAGCTTGGGCACGGGGAAGGCCATGGAGGCCAACGTCACGCCGCTTGTCGGATCTGGCTTGAGTTGCGGTGGTATGCCCGCTTCTCCCGGTTCGCGCCAATAGGTGATCCAGCCGGGCTTAAGTTCGATTTGAAGAACCGCTTCGATCTTGCCGCTAGGGTCTGCGGGCAGGCTGACGATACGCATGCGCCCGCCCTCGCTCGTCGCCCATTCGCTCGTATCGGCCCTGGCGATTTGCCCGCTGGCAAACATCGCGACGAGGGTGAAGAGGGCGATCAGAAATGTGCGAAAGGGGAGGTAAATCGAACGGGTCATGCTCTTCGTCTAGCGCAACAGGCTAGAAGTCACCAGTTACGATTTTGTCCCACTTATCATTTTCGGTTGATTGATGGGCCGCTATGCAGCATCCTTGCCAAATGGTGAAACCAAACCGGCGTCGCTACGGGGCGCTGAAAAGGGGAGGTGCTCTTGGCTTTTTCGACCCTCATGGACAAAAGGGAACGAGGCTTTTTGGATGGTCAGTTTCTGATCGCCATGCCAGGTCTGGACAACAGCGCCTTCGAGCGCTCAGTCATCTACATCTGCGCGCACTCTCAGGCCGGCGCCATGGGTTTCATCATCAATCGAGGCCAACAGATTACCTTCACCGATGTTCTCCTGCATTTGAAGATCATGGATAGCAACGACGCGATCATGCTGCCCAATCGCACCCGCGATTTTCCGATCCAGTTCGGCGGACCGGTGGAAGCCGGCAGGGGGTTCGTGCTGCACTCTGATGATTACTCAAGCGAATCTAGCATTCCCGTCAGCGACGATATCTCGTTGACGGCGACGCTCGATATCGTGCGGGCAATTTCCAACGGCCGTATGCCGCAGCGCGCCACGATGCTGCTCGGTTATGCTGGCTGGGCACCGGGACAGCTCGAAAACGAGATCGCCAATAATGGCTGGCTGAATTGCCCGGCATCGGAAGAACTGATCTTCGATCGTTCTCTGGACGACAAATATGAGCGAGCCCTTGCTTTGATGGGGGTCGATCCGCGCATGCTCTCAGCCGAAGCAGGGCACGCTTGACCTTGAGATTGAAAGCTTGAGATCAGCAGGAACAAAATTATAGTGGTGACGTTTTCTACCCGGTAGCCAGCACCGAGCCTGGCATGAAACTAGGGAGAATGATCATGGGTAGCACGTCCGACAAGATCGCTGGTAAGGCAAACGAAGTTGCTGGCAAGGTGAAGCAGAGCGTTGGTTCCGCTACCGGCAACGACAGCATGCGCGCCGAAGGTGCTGCGCAGGAAACCAAGGGCAAGGTTCAGGTCGCTGCCGGCAAGGCCAAGGATGCCGTCAAGGACACGGTCGACAGAATGTAAGACGACCGCGACCTCTTAGAGATAAGACGGTCCAACCTTGATGACCCTCACAGGTCCCTGAGCGCATGTGTTGAAGTTCGGCACATGCGCTTTTCGCTTGTGCGAGCAATTTCCCCAACCAGTCGTGATACCCAGGAGATAGGGATGCAACTTTTCTCGTGTGCTGCGTGCGGGCAGCCCGTTCACTTTGATAACCGGTCCTGTGTTCGATGCGGCCACCGGCTCGCCTTCGTACCGCAGACGCTTTCGATGGAGGCGCTGGATCCAGCAGGTGACCCGTTGTGGACGCTGGTATCGAAGCCGGATCATCAGGTTCGCTTCTGCGCAAACGAAGTCAACGACATCTGCAACTGGGCTATCCCGGCCGATAGCGAAACACCCTTCTGCCCCGCTTGCAGCCATAACCGTCTGGTGCCGGATGCCTCGACCCAGGAAGGAATCGAGCAATGGCGGCGCCTTAGCCAGGCGCAGCGGCACCTCTTCTACTCCATGCTGCGCTTGAAACTGCCTCATCCGAACCGCGATTCCGACCCGCAAGGTGGCTTGGTGTTCGACTTTCTGGTGGATGAAATTGCTGCCGACGGTTCGGTTATCCCGGCCATGACAGGTCACGACGAGGGGCTGATTGCGATCCGTGCGGCTGAAGCCGACGATGTCACGCGTGAACAGGTTCGCGCCAACATGAACGAACCTTATCGCACCATGCTTGGCCACTTCCGCCATGAGGTCGGGCATTTCATCTGGAATAAGATGGTGCGTGACGCTGGAAGACTTGACGCTTTCCGCGCCGCCTTTGGCGACGAGCGAGAGGATTACGGTGAGGCCCTGAAACGCAATTACGAGCAGGGACCGCAGCCGGGATGGCAGGAAACCTATATTAGCTCCTATGCATCAGTACATCCATGGGAAGACTTCGCCGAGTGCTTCGCACACTATCTCCACATCGTTGACACACTCGAAACCGCCCATGCCTTCGGCATCGCCATCGAGCCGGAAGGTCATGAGGAAATGGCAACCGAAGTTGCCTTTGACCCTTACCGTGCCAGAAGCGCACAACGGTTGGTCAACGCTTGGGTACCGCTGAGCGTAGCGCTGAACTCCATGCAGCGCAGCATGGGAGAGGCCGACCTCTACCCCTTCGTACTAACGCCCGCGGTGGTGGAGAAGCTGCAATTCCTTCATGATCTCTTGCATGAAAAAATTCCAGCCAACTCGGATGCGCCCGATAGCGCAGCGCAGCAGCAAGGCGGGGCTCAGCCTCAGACCGAACAGCAATCAGGCGCGCTTGAAGACCTGAAAGCGCTCGCGTAGTAGCCTAAGCGCCGCATCCGGCGTGTCCGGCGTACCGAAAAGGAAGCTTTGCCCGTAATGACAATTCATACGGGCAAGCTCTGCCGCATCTTCCGGCGTTTCGATACCTTCTGCCACCACTTGCATTTCCAGCGCACGCGCCATGGCGATGATCGAGCGTAGAAGAACGTTCCGCTTGTCGCTGGTATTGGCGATCAGTGCCTTATCCAGCTTGATCGTGTCGAAGGGGAAACGTGTCAGGTAGGCAAGCGAAGAATAGCCAGTGCCAAAATCGTCGAGCGCAAGGCTTAAGCCGGTTTGCTTGAGCTTGGCCAGCACGAGACGCGCCTGTTCAGGATTTTCCATCACGATGGATTCTGTCAATTCCAACTTCAACTGTTGGGGATTGCAGCGTGTTCGCTGAAGCATGCTGCGAACGTCGTTGTAAAGTTCGTTGTTCAACAGCTGCGAGCTTGAAATATTGACCGAGATGAAAATTGGAAGCTTGTCGATAGCGTGCTGCCAGTCCATCAGGTCGTTTGCTGCCCGCTCGAGCGCAAACATGCCGAGCGGCTCGATAAGGCCCGACGCTTCGGCAATCGGAATAAACTCGCTCGGCGGAATGTTTCCGCGCTTCGGATGCTCCCAGCGCATCAGGGCTTCGAAGCCCGCGAGATCGCCATTGTCTAGTTTGACGATAGGCTGGTAGGCGAGCGAAAGCTCCTTGCGCTCAAGTGCGCGGCGCAGATCGCTTTCCATTTGCAGACGATCGGTTCCAGACGTTCGGAAGGCTGGACGGAAAGGCTCGACCCGGTTGCCGCCCGCGCGCTTGGCGCGATACATGGCAAGCTCAGCGTCGCTCAACAGTCCCGGAGCATTTTCCTGCTGGTCGATCCAGGAGACCAGACCGATGGAGGCGGTCAGCACGATTTCGCGGTTGGCGAAATTGATGGGTACCATGATGGCCTTGTTCACCGCGTCGGCAAAATCTGCCACGCGTTGCGGGTCGCGCTCTGACACCAGGATCAGGCCGAACTCGTCTCCGCCCAGACGTGCCAGCGTATCCTGCGGTTTGAGAAGACGGCGTAGGCGGCGCGTCAAGGCAATCAGAATATTGTCGCCGGCAGCGATGCCAAGCGTGTCGTTGACGAGCTTGTAGCGGTCGATATCGATCGCCATGACCGTGGGGCGAACCGTATCGCCATCCGGCGCAAGGTTCAGCACCGATTGCAGGCGGTCGAGGAAAACCTGGCGGTTTGGAAGGCCGGTCAGGTTGTCGTTCAGCGCGTCCTGCAACAGTCGCTCGACGGAATTCTTCGGTTCGGTAATGTCGGTAATGGTGCCGACGCAGCGAATGATTTCACCGTTGGAGCCGAGCACAGGCCGAGCTCGAATTTGCAGCCAATGGAAATGACCATCCTCGGCGCGAATGCGAAACTCGTGGTTCAGTCGGCCCTTGCGATGGTCGAGCAACACGTCGAGCGTTGCCTTGAAGCGGTCGCGGTCATCGGGGTGGAGGCGCGGCAGCCAGTTGCGCGCAGCGCCATGCATGGTGCCCGGATGAAGGCCAAGCTTGATCGAGACGTCTGGCGTCGTAACGATACGGTCGCGCGTGACATCCCAGTCCCAGACAGTATCGCCACTCCCGGTCAATGCCAGGGATTGACGCTCGAGATCGGAGAACAAACCCTGCTGATAGGCACTTCCTGCAAAGGCGTGCTGAATGACGGTAAAGCCGATCAAAAGCACGATCAGGACCAGGCCGCCGCCGAGTGCTGGCTGCACGATGTCATTGTCCAGTTGCCCGGTCACTGTCAGCCACCCGCCGAAGAGCCAGACCAGGATCAGCGCCCAGGATGGCACCAGCAGAATGGCGCGATCGTAGCGGTTGAAGCCGAGATAAATGATCAGCACGATGCCGACGGACGCCGTCAGCGCAAAGGAAACGCGCGCGATGCCGGATGCAATGGATGGATCGTAGATCGCGACGCCGAAAAGCGCGCCGAGACCGATGATCCATGCGAATGTGGCATAGCCCAGATGCGCGTGCCATCTGTTCAGATTGAGATAGGTGAACAGGAAGACCACGAAGCTGGAGGCGAGCGCCACTTCGGCGCCCGCCCTCCACATTCGCTCGTCGCTCGACGTTACGGTAATCAGTTTTTCCAGAAAGCCAAAATCGACGCAGATATAAGCAAGTACGGCCCAGGCGAGAGCTGCGGATGCGGGCAGTACGGACGTTCCTTTGACCACGAAAAGAATGGTCAAGAGAACAGCGAGCAGACCGGCAATACCAAGCACGATGCCGCGATAGAGCGTGAAGGCGTTGATCGTGTCCTTGTAGGCTTCCGGCTCCCAAAGATAGAGCTGCGGCAGTTGCGGCGTGGAAAGCTCGGCCACGAAGGTGATGACAGCGCCCGGATTCAGGGTGATGCGGAAGACGTCGGCATCGGGGCTCGGTTGACGATCCAGCGCGAAGCCTTCGCTCGGGGTGATGGCGATGATGCGCTGCGAGCCGAGATCGGGCCAGAAGAGCTTGGAATTGACGAGACGAAAGTGCGGCGCGACGATGACGCGCTCAAGCTGTTCTTCCGAGACGTTGGCAAGCGCAAACACCGCCCAATCGCCCTGGTGGGCGGGAGAGCTTGCCCGCACTTCAATGCGTCGACGAATGCCGTCCGGCCCAGGCGCCGTCGAAACCTGAAACGCCTCGCCCTGATTGGCGTAGATATCGGTAGTGGCCGTCAGATCGAGCGCAGTGTCATCGCGAGAAATCTTCACCGGCTCGAAAGCCGACGCGTGGCTTGACAGCAGCGCAAAGAAAAACAGAAGCGCCGTCGCACATGCTTTCGCCGGTATGCGTTTCAACATACGCGACACGAGGCTCATATATGTCATCACTCTCACTGAGTCCCGCCGGAAACGCGTTTGTCGGCAATCAGCGAAAACATGGCATGGTCCCGCCATTCGCCGTTTATTTTCAGATATTCGCGCAAGAGGCCTTCCCGCTGAAACCCGGCATTTTCGAGCAGCCGGATGCTTTTGAAGTTGTCTGGAATACAGGCTGCCTCAATACGGTGCAACTGAAGTCCATTGAAGATGTAGGGTATTACCAGTTTTAATGCGGCAGACATATGGCCATTTCGAGCATATGGCTCACCCATCCAATACCCGATCATACAGCTTTGCGCCGCACCCCTGCGGATGTAGCCGATGGTGATGCCTCCGATCAGCGTATCGTCCGATAAGAAGAGCAGCAGAGATACGGCCGTGCCGGACGAGAATTCCTGGTTGTTGCGGGTAACGCGCACGCGAAACGAACTTTCGGTCAGTTCGTCGCTGCGCCAGGTCGGCTCCCATGGCTGAAGAAAGCCGCGGCTTTCCGAGCGTAGCTTGTGCCACTGCTTGAAATCGGAATAACGCGGCAGTCTCAGCAGGTAGTTTGCGCTGCGAAGTTCCGGCGTATCGCTATTGCGGGAGAGAAAGCGCAGCATTTAGTCGTCCAACACCATGCTGCGGGGCAGTCTGTTCCGTCAGCCGTTTGCGGTTATCTTCATCGAAGGCGCGACTGAAAGGCCCGCCGTGATGTCGGACAGCGGCGCCAGGTTTTCCAGCGGACCGATGGCTGACAATGTCGGAACTTTATCGAAAAACAGACGCCCTGCAAGATCGGTCAGCCGCTCACGGGTGATGTCGCCAAGGCGCGTCATCATCTCGTCATTGGGAATAGGACGACCGTAAAGCATCATCTGGCGCGCAATCTGACCTGCACGTGCAGCCGGGCTTTCCTGCCCCATCAACAACTGTGCGCGGATTTGCGCGCGAGCACGGTCGATTTCTTCCTGATGGATGACGTCAGAGGCCTTGCGCAGTTCCTCGGTGATAACGGGAACCAGTTCCGGCAGATCGCTGCTGCCGGTTGCGGCATGAATGCCGAAAATGCCGGTGTCTGAAAAGCCCCAATGGAAGGCGTAGACCGAATAGCAAAGGCCACGATATTCACGCACTTCCTGGAAAAGCCGCGACGACATGCCGCCGCCGAGAATATTGGCGAGAATCTGCGAGCAATAGAAATCACGTGCGTGATAAGCCTTGCCTTCGAAGCCGAGAAGGATCTGCGCATCCATCAAATCGCGCGTCTCGCGAATTTCGCCGCCCGTATAGATGGCTTTCTCGATGATCGGAGTCGTTTCAGGCTTCTGCGGGAGGCTGGAGAAACGCTGCTCCACTTGTTTAACAAAGGTTTCATGATCGACGGCACCGGCCGCGACAACAAAGATCCGGTCGGTGGTGTAATTCCGACCGAGATAATGGCGGATCTGGGCTGTGGTGAAAGACTGTACCGTTTCCGGTGTGCCGAGAATCGGACGACCGATCGTTTGGTCGCGATAGGCGACACCGGAAAAATTGTCGAAAACGACGTCGTCGGGCGTGTCCGTAGCAGCACCGATTTCCTGTAGGATGACGTTCTTCTCGCGCTCCAGTTCCGCCTCGTCGAAGGCGGACTCGGTCAGGATATCGGCCAGAATATCGACTGCCAGGGGAACGTGATCCTTCAGCACACGGGCATAATAGGATGTGGTTTCGGTGGACGTGGCAGCGTTGACTTCGCCGCCGACATTCTCGATCTCTTCCGCGATCTGCCGGGCGGTGCGGCGCGCCGTGCCCTTAAATGCCATATGCTCGAGCAGATGAGCGATGCCGTGCTCGTCATCCGTCTCGTTGCGCGAACCTGATTTTATCCACACACCGAGAGCAACGCTTTCGAGGTGAGGCATTCTTTCGGTCACGACTGTCAACCCGGACGAAAGCCGGGTTACGTTTACATTCATTTCCACGTCTTTCCGCGTCGGTCAGTCCTTGGCGCGAGCATGCTTGCCGATGAAGGTCTCCACCGCCTCAAGCTCTGCTTCCAGGACGTCGAAACGCTCCTCCCGGTTCATAAGATCAGCAAGCCATACTGGTAGGGCAGGATCGATTGCGCAAGCGGATTTTACAGCATCAGGGAATTTCGCCGGATGCGCGGTTGAAAGAACCACCATTGGACTGTTTGTTTTTTCGTGCTTTTTCGCCACGTACACCGCTGTAGCGGTATGGGGATCGAGCAGGTAGCCGGTCTCGCTCAGTGTGTCGCGAATGGTTGCCGCGACCTGCTTTTCGGTTGCGCGACCCGCGCGGAAGTCTCGCTTGATCACCTTCATCGCCGCTTCGGAAATCTGGAAGGCGCCTGATTGCTTCAGGCCATCCATCGAGCGCTTGATCTCGTCCGAGTCGCGATCATAGGCTTCGAACAAAAGGCGCTCGAAGTTTGAGGAGATCTGGATATCCATCGAAGGCGAGGTGGTGGCGTGAACGCCGCGCATCTCGTAACGACCGGTCTTTAGGGTGCGGGCCAGAATGTCGTTGTCATTGGTGGCGATCACCAGCTTGTCGATTGGCAGGCCCATCTGCTTGGCCACATAACCCGCAAATATATCGCCGAAGTTGCCGGTCGGCACCGTGAAGGAAACCTTGCGATCGGGCGCTCCGAGCGAAATCGCGGTGGTGAAGTAATAGACCACCTGCGCCATGATGCGCGCCCAGTTGATGGAGTTCACGCCGGAAAGCTTCACGCCATCGCGAAATTTCGCGTCGTTGAACATCTCTTTGACGAGGTTCTGGCAATCATCGAAATTACCATTGATGGCAAGCGCATGCACGTTGGAAGCAGTCGAACTCGTCATCTGACGCTGCTGGACAGGCGAAACTTTGCCATGCGGGAACAGGATGAAGATGTCGGTGCGATCGCGACCGGCAAACGCATCGATGGCGGCACCGCCGGTGTCGCCGGACGTGGCGCCAACGATCGTTGCACGCTGGCCGCGCTCGGCCAGGGTGTAGTCCATCAGCCGAGCCAGAAGCTGCATGGCGACGTCCTTGAACGCCAGTGTCGTGCCATGGAAAAGCTCGAGAATGAAGCTGTTCGGTCCGGTCTGGACCAGAGGGGTGACAGCTGGATGACGGAATGTTGCGTAGGCGTCATCGATCATCGAACGAAAATCCTTTTCAGGAATTTCCCCGCCGGTGAAGCGGTAGAGAACCTCGAAGGCGATTTCCTGATAAGTCTTGCCGCGAAGGGCGCGAATTTCCTTCTTTTTCATCTTCGGCCATTCGCTCGGCACATAAAGGCCGCCATCACGCGCAAGGCCTGCAAGCAGCGCATCGGAAAAACCAAGCGATGGGGCGCTGCCCCTGGTCGAAACATATTTCACGGAAATCGTCCTTCGTCGTCGTCATCAGTTCATGGCTGACAAACCGTGTCTGCGGGGTTTCTCGCCCATTTCGCAAAAATGGCACAAATCCCAACGCAACCATCGATTTTTCCCAGCGCCGCTGCTATAGACCATCGCCGACAGGCAAGAAAGGCCAATAAACAGCATCAGCGGCCTGTTGCGGAATTGTTTTAGAGGGTGGAACAGAGTGACAGGGACTATTTTGCGTTTATCCGCCGCAGCATCGCTGCTTGCCGTGCTTGCGGGTTGCAATTCTTCCAATCCGTCCGACTCGCTGGCGGTCAATCCTCCGGCACAACAGGTCAATGTGGCGCCCGTCGTGCAGGCGACTTGCCCGCCCATCACCGTGCTCGACAGCAACGCAGTGCATCAGGTCTATGCAGGCGGCGCAAAAGGTGATCCGAGCAAGCTCGTCTACCAGGCATCCATATCCGATACGACGCGCTCTTGCAGCATGAACGAATCGACCTTGACGGTAAACGTCTTTGCACAGGGACGTGTTGTTCCCGGGCCTCTTTCGAAGCCTGGCCGCGTCAATCTGCCGATCCGCGTCACTGTGAAAGATGGCGACGGTGAAATCTTCTCGCAGGTCACCAGCCTCGGCGTAGACGTTCCTGCCGGTGACGCAGGCACGCAGTTCATCTTCAACAACCCGAATGTTGCTATTCCGAATGCTCCGGGCGGTGCGTCCAAGCAGACCAATGTCTTCATCTCCTTCGATGCAGGCGGCGCTAAGGCAGGCGGCAAGAAGAGCGGTCGCAGGGGCTGAGACCAGACGGGTCTTTGTCGACGTTTTCAAAAGCCGGATCGCGTCAAGCGGCCCGGCTTTTTCATGCGCTCAGATCGCCCATTCGGAAAGGGCGGCGATCGTCGCGGGCAGATCCTGCATGCGGGAGATCACTGTCTCGGCACCAGCGTCGGTCAGCTTGTCCGCATGGCTCGGATAGCTGTGCGATGCGCCGGTGAAGCCGATGACGCGCATGCCAGCCGCGCGCGCGCCGGTGATACCATGAACCGAATCTTCGATCACAACGACCTTGTCAGGCGAGACGCCGAACTGCTTGGCGCCGTGGAGGAAAATGTCGGGCTTCGGCTTGACGCGATCCGCTCCAAGATCCTTGGCGGAATAGACATGGCCCTCGAAATAGGGCTTCAAGCCGACCTTCGTCAGCATCATGTCGAGCCGGGCGCTGGAAGAATTCGAGCAGATGCAGCGCTGTGTCGTCAGGCGCGACAGGGCAAATTTCACGCCGTCAATGACTTTGACGTCGCGTGCCAGGCGCGCATCCAACAGCTTTTCCGACTTATCAAGCAGCGTGGCAGAGAGCGGAATGCTCGCCTCCCGCTCGACCTCCAGCAGGATGTTTTTCCATGTCATGCCGGAAAAGCGTTCGCCCATCTCCTCGACAGAAATCGGATAGCCGGCCTCTGTCAACAGGCGGGATTCGACTTGTGCCGCGATGATCTCTGAATCGACCAGAACGCCGTCGCAGTCGAAAATGATAAGGTCGAAGCCGCTCATATGCGCTCCTTGATGTCGGTAGAGGAATTGATGGAGTGGCTGGCTTTTAGACCAAGTACTGGAGAAGCTCAACCAGCTGGAATGCAATGGAGCTTTGCGGCTACACTGTCGCTCGACAATCCCGTGACCTCGCCCTATGTCAGATCATGGTCAAGATTCCAAAGCCCAAGCCAGACGATACGATTGCCGCCAAGATCAGCCGCACGCTTGCCGAGCGTATCGTGCGCGGCGAGCTCGCGCCCGGCGAAAGACTGAGACAGGACCACATCGCTGAAGAATTTGGCGCCTCTCATGTGCCGGTGCGGGAGGCATTTCGCCGTCTGGAGGCCCAGGGGCTTGCAGTCAGCATTCCGCGCCGGGGCGTTCGCGTTGCTGATTTCGGTCTGGCCGATGTGCGCGAGGTGGCGGAAATGCGCGCCGCACTCGAGGTTCTGGCACTTCGCAATGCGATACCGAACCTGACGGATGCCATTCTTACCGAAGCCGAGGCTGCGACCCATGAAGGCGACGACGCGCAGGATGTTCGCCATTGGGAAGCGGCGAACCGTCGCTTCCACAGGCTGATTATCGCACCGTGCAACATGCCAAGGTTGATGGAAGCCATAGACGGGCTTCATGCTGCAAGCGCCCGCTTCCTGTTTTCCGCCTGGCGAGCTGGATGGGAGCGACGCACAGATACCGATCACCGCGCCATAATCGATGCGCTTCGCGATGGACGTGGTGAAGAAGCGATTCGGATATTGCATGGTCACGTGCAATGGATCGGCCGCACGGCGGTTCGAACGCCGACCGGCTCGACGCGCGATGCCTTTTCAATCGTGGGATAGTGACCGTCTTTGCAGTGGAAGTCAGTCTGCGACGTTGATCTCGGTGCGTTCGGACGCTGTCACCGTAGCATTGACTTCCTTCGGCTCGCGATTGGTCTTCTTGTCGTAGGTCACTTTTACCGAATATGTCCCGGGGTGAAGCGTTTCCTGATGCGTCGTTCCGTAGCGCCCGGAAATTTCCTTCTGCGTCCCCTGTAAGTCCTTGGTGGTTTCGACGATGTCGATTCGCTCCGCTTTCGGGGCTGAAACGGCAAGGACGCCAGCATCGAGATCGACAGTAAGATCCGTGCGCTGGCCGGCTGTCACAGTGAACGGCTTTTCAACGCTGACCTTGCCGAGGCGCGCCCTCATGATGAAGTTTCCGGCCGGCATCTGCATGATCTTGCCAGGGCCATAAGTTCCGGTAATTGTCTTACGAGTACCGTCCAGCGTGTCGGTTTCGGCAAGTGCCTCGAAGCGGATGCCGTCCGTCTCCACCTTGCGGCCGCCTTCCTTGTAGACAGCATTGGCCACGACCACGCCGCTTGGAATGATAACGTCGTGTGTCAGCGTATCGCCCGCTTTGACGGTAATCGTTTCTTCTGCCTCAGCTGGACCGATACGGCCCTGAAGCTTCAACTCGCCAGCGGGAACGAAAATTTCCTTTGATCCGTAGACACTATCGTTGAAATCGTCCTGCGTGACTGTCACGCGCGCAAGAGGCTCTGCCTCCTTGCTTTCCGGGCTGCGCTTGGGAACGATCGTCAGCTGCGCGGCCTCGAAATCGACCGCAAGGTCCGTCACGCCGCCGTCCTTCACTTCGAATGCAATTTCACGACTGATACTGCCGAGAGAGGCAACGGCAACGTAGCGTCCGGGCGGGATCTTTTCCTCGAAGGTCGCATCGTACGCACCGCCGACATTCTCGTCACTGCGGCCACCCATGCTGTCTGCCTTGTAGAAATCCCAGCGAACCTTGTCGCTATCGCCAAGCGACGGGCCGCCGCTGAACATCACGGCATTCGTGCGGACATTCACTTGCGGCTTCGGCGCCTGCGGCGCAGCCTGCTGGGAAAAGGCGGCGCTGGCATAGAGCGTCGCGGCGATCATCAAGGCTATGCGCATTTTCAACTTACCCCTGCACCCGTCACTGGCACCATAATACCGCCAGCGTGGAAAATTCCTAAATCAAAACGTTAAAAATAATATCCGGTTCCATTCCCATCTTTTTGGGATTTTTCAGGGGTTTGTTCAGCCTTTGATAACCATCTTCGGTAACCATAAGGCCAGTTCAGTTGAGTAAGCGTATGGAGCGAGTACCCATGGCATCAGTGTTTCCACTGGCCGATTTTCGGCGCGCCGGTTTTGATCTTGCAGGCGAAAGCGATGCCTGGAAGGACAGCATCATCAAGGGTGACTGCGTCGCCGCGCTCGAAGCGCTGCCGAGCCAGTCAGTCGATGCGATTTTCGCCGATCCGCCCTACAACCTCCAGCTTGGCGGCGCGCTGCATCGCCCCGATCAGTCGCTCGTGGATGCGGTTGATGACGAGTGGGACCAGTTCGCCTCTTTCGATGCCTATGATGCCTTCACCCGCGCCTGGCTTCTGGCCTGCCGCCGCGTGCTGAAGCCCAATGGCACCATCTGGGTCATTGGTTCCTATCACAACATTTTCCGTGTCGGCTCCATCCTTCAGGACATGAACTTCTGGATCCTGAATGACATCGTCTGGCGCAAGACCAACCCCATGCCTAATTTCAAGGGTCGCCGTTTCCAGAACGCCCATGAAACGATGATCTGGGCCAGCCGCGATGCGAAAGCCAAAAGCTACACCTTCAATTACGAAGCGCTGAAAGCGTCCAACGACGACGTGCAGATGCGCTCCGATTGGCTGTTCCCGATCTGCAGCGGCTCGGAGCGGCTGAAGGGCGATGACGGCAAGAAGATCCATCCGACTCAGAAGCCGGAAGCGTTACTCGCCCGCGTCATCATGGCCTCGACCAAGCCTGGCGACGTCGTGCTCGATCCTTTTTTCGGCTCCGGCACCACGGGTGCGGTGGCAAAACGCCTTGGCCGTCATTTCGTCGGCATCGAGCGCGAGCAGGATTACATCGACGCAGCCTCTGCCCGCATTGCCGCGGTCGAACCGCTCGGCAAGGCTGAACTGACGGTCATGACCGGCAAGAAGGCAGAGCCACGCGTGGCCTTCAACGTTCTGCTTGAAAGCGGTCTGGTGCGCCCGGGTCAGGTGCTTACGGATGCCAAACGTCGCTACACCGCAATCATTCGTGCCGACGGTACCGTCTCGTCTGGCGGCGATGCAGGTTCGATCCATCGTCTTGGCGCCAAGGTTCAGGGTCTCGATGCATGCAACGGCTGGACCTTCTGGCATTATCACGAGGGCGACGTCCTCAAGCCCATCGATGATCTCAGAAGCGTTATCCGTATGGAATTGGCCAAAGCCGAGTAGTCTGCGATCCACCGCCTCGTGCTGCTTTAGCCAGATACTTCATCCGGTTTTAGTACCTTCAGTCCCGGATGAAGAGCAACCAGGGCTCGGCGTTTACCAGACGCCGGGCCCTGGTTTTATCATGTTAGAAATACCGAATTTTCATGAAATATTTCAATCGCATGGACAGCTTCGAGCAAGTAAGCCTCTTTAATCAGTCACGCCAAGGGAACGACAGCTAACCGCCGCCGCATCCATCCACGGGCTTTTAGAAGCGCCGCTGGTGACTGATGTGGAAAGCCAAGAAAACGGAATGCTCCCCCACATTGACGATTCTTCGATCTGGCCGCTTGCGGCTGGACTGGCGCAGGACGGGGACCGCCATTCCCGCCTGCGCCAGGGATTCTCAAGCCTTGATGCCGTAGTCGGCAAGATCCGCCTTCAGCTTTTCAGCACTCATAAAATGCACGGCCTGCCAGCCGGCCTCCTTCGCGCCTTCCACATTGGCAATCGTATCGTCGATAAAGATGCTGGTTTCTGGATCGAGCCCGAACGTATCCGCATGGAGAGTGTAGATTGCTACATCCGGCTTGATCAAACCGACATCGCCTGACACGGTCACGCCGCGCGATAGTGTCAGGAATGGATACATCTTCTGCGCCTCGCGAAACGTGTCTGACGCGAAATTCGTCAGCATCGTCACGTCATGGCCCCTGTCGATCAGGCCTTTGAGGATGGCGACGGAATCGTCATAGGAGTGGGACACCATCTCGTGCCAGTGCTTGCGAAAAGCGCGAATGTGGTATTCTCGATCAGGATGTCTGTCCAATAGCCACGCTTCGGCATCTTCCCATGTGCGACCGCGGTCCTGTTCTATATTCCAGTCATGGGTGCAGACGTTTTCGAAGAACCAGGCGCGTTCCGCATCGTCGGGGATCAGGCGGCTGTAGGGAATATGCGGATCGTAATGAATGAGAACCTTGCCGATATCGAAAACGATATGATTGATCTTTTTCATGAAATTGTCCTGTTACTTCAAATCGCCCGAGATTTGCGGCCTGATGCCGCAAATGCCAATGGAATAGCCTGTGAGATTGCCTTTTTCATCACCGTGGGCAGTGCCTGGGAATCAAGATTTGTGACCGGCTCCCACCATCCGTCATCGTGCCGAAGGTCACTTTCGACTTTGGCGCGATAGATCGATAGCCTGAGCTCGAAATGCGTGAAGACATGCACGATCGTGCCTGCCGCTTCCCAGTCGGCGTCAAAAGGCGCATGCGACGTCTCGGTGCCGCCATCCAGGCGGGCGGTCCAGGCTGTGGTCGGCACTTCCGTCATGCCACCGAGAAGACCACTTTCGACGCGCCGTCGCAGAAGGATCTCACCCCTGTCATTGACGGCAACGAAGGCCGCTCCAACGCGGACGGGTTTGTCCTTCTTCTTGGCCTTGACCGGAAAGCGCTCCGGCTCATCCTGCGCCAGGGCAAGACATCGGCCATTAAACGGACAGAGCGCGCAGGCGGGGCGCTTCGGCGTACAGATAGTGGCGCCGAGATCCATCATCGCTTGGGCAAAATCGCCGGGGCGGTCGCCAGGTGTAATCTCTGCAACTCTTGCTTTCATCAGTGGTTTTGAGGCGGGCAACGGCGAATCGATCAGGAACAGGCGTGAGATCACCCGCTCCACATTGCCATCCATCACCGCAGCCTTCCGGTTAAAGGCAATGGCAGCGACAGCCGCCGAGGTATAATCGCCAATCCCAGGAAGAGCCTTCAAACCGTCCTCGGTATCGGGAAACCTGCCGCCATGCTGAAAGGCGACCGCTTCGGCGCATTTCTTCAGGTTTCGCGCACGCGCATAGTAGCCAAGCCCCGCCCAGGCGGCCATGACGTCCTCTGTCGGCGCTGCTGCAAGATCGTCAACGGTCGGCCATGCGGCAAGAAACTTTGTGAAGTAAGGCTTCACGGCTTGCACGGTCGTTTGCTGCAGCATCACTTCGGAAAGCCACACATGGTAGGGATCGGCCCGCAACCCCTTGGCCCCCATCGACGGCGAGGTTCTCCACGGCAGGTCGCGGTGGTGGCGGTCATACCATGCCAGCAGCAGCTGAGCATAAGCCGGCCCTTCGATTTTATGCAGCATACGTAAAGTCTGTTCCGATTTGGCTGAGGGCGTTTCCAATCGAGACGGAAACGTCCTATACTTGGTCCATACGCTTCGCCCGATCAAGCCACGAGTATAGAGTTGTGACTATGCGACCACCCCGTAAAGGTGTCCTTCAGATTGCCGAAGTGGCAAATGGTATCATCGATCCCGTTCTGGCAAAGCGTGCAGGAATAAGCACCGCGCTGCTTGGTTCATGGGATGAGATTGCCGGCACTGATTTCGCCGATTGCACCCGCCCTGAGAAGATCACCTGGCCACGCCGCGACGAGGGGCCGGATCGCGGCGGTTATCAGCCGGGCGTTTTGACCATTGCGTGCGAAGGCGCGCGCGCTCTTTTCCTGACCCACGCGCAGGGCGAGTTGATTGCCCGCATCAACGGTTTCTTCGGCTTTCCTGCCGTACGTCAAATCCGGATCGTGCAAAAGCCGGTTTCGGCGGCATCGACGCGCCGCCGCAAGCCGCAGCCTTTGCGGGGTGAGGCAGCAAAGAAGCTGGACGACATGATGCAGGGCATAGAAAGCGAGGCGCTGCGCAAGGCGGTGGAGCGCCTCGGCACCGCGGTCATGCAAAAGCGACCGAAGGGCAGGACACTCTGAAGCAGGCTATGTTGTCGAACAGTCCTTGACTGGTCACAATTCTTTGACAAGAACAACACCACTCGCCGCTTGTTGGAAACGATGTGTGGCTATATCGCAATCATAGACATTTGCGTCTTTCACAAACAGGTGCTTCCATGCATGTCCCAGAACTGAACCTCACCCGCCGCGGTCTTCTCGGCACTGTCGCCATGGCCTCTGTCGCAGCTGCACTGCCGGTTGTTGCTGGCAATGCCTTTGCACAGGATCTGCCGGAATCTTCCGGTAACGTCGACATGGCTGAGGTCCTGAAGCCCGGTGCCCTGCCGGATCGTGCGTTGGGGGACAAGAACGCTCCTGTGAAGATCGTCGAATACATGTCGATGACCTGCCCGCACTGCGCACACTTCCACAACACGACATTCGAAGAGATCAAGAAGAAGTACATCGATACCGGCAAAGTCTATTTCGTCATTCGCGAATTCCCCTTCGATCCACGCGCCGCCGCCGCCTTCATGCTGGCTCGTTGTGCGCCGGAACAGCAGTATTTCCCCTTCATCTCCATGCTGTTCAAGCAGCAGCAGAATTGGGCCGCTGCCCAGGATGCGCGCGGAGCTCTATTGCAAATGTCGAAAATGGCCGGTTTTTCACAGGAGAGCTTCGAGGCCTGCTTGACGAACCAGCAACTTCTGAATGATGTGAACGCAACGATGCAGCGCGGCGCAACGGAATTCGGCGTCAATTCCACGCCGACCTTCATCATCAACGGCAAGAAGTATTCTGGAGACATGTCGGTTGAATCCATGTCGGCCCTTATCGACAGCCTTCTGTAATCGAAGCTACCGCATTTTGACGGGCGCCGGATATGTCCGTGCGCCCGTTTTCGTGTCTCGGGCGCGACGGGGCGAGGCCGCGGCATGAAGTTCAACAAGCTGCGCCTCCTGGGTTTCAAGTCCTTTGTCGAGCCCTCTGAATTCATAATCGAGCCTGGCCTGACGGGTGTTGTCGGTCCGAATGGCTGCGGCAAGTCCAATCTTGTCGAAGCGCTTCGCTGGGTGATGGGCGAAAACTCCTACAAGAACATGCGCGCCTCCGGCATGGATGACGTGATCTTTTCCGGATCAGGCAACCGTCCTGCTCGCAATACCGCAGAAGTCGGTCTTTATCTCGACAATTCCGACCGTACGGCTCCTGCCGCCTTCAACGATGCCGACGAGATCCAGGTCACGCGCCGTATCGAGCGCGAGAACGGGTCTGTCTATCGCATCAATGGTAAGGAAGCCCGTGCCAAGGATGTTCAGCTTCTCTTTGCCGACGCCTCTACCGGGGCGCGGTCGCCCTCCATGGTGGGGCAAGGCCGAATCGGCGAGTTGATCAACGCCAAGCCGCAGGCACGCCGTCAGTTGCTGGAGGAGGCGGCAGGTATTTCCGGCCTGCATTCGCGTCGCCACGAGGCGGAGTTGCGTCTGCGCGCTGCCGAAACCAATCTGGAGCGGTTGGAGGATGTGACCGCACAGCTGGAAAGTCAGATCGAAAGCCTGAAACGCCAGGCCCGCCAGGCCAACCGCTTCAAGTTGCTATCTGCCGATATCCGTGCGCGTGAAGCCACACTGCTGCACATCCGCTGGGTGGATGCCGCTGAGGCCGAGCGCGAAGCGGACACCGCCCTGAACCTTGCCACCAATCTGGTGGCTGAAAAGGCGCAGCGGCAAATGGAAGCCGCAAAAGAGCAGGGCGTGGCCACCTTCAAGCTGCCCGAACTGCGAGAGAACGAGGCGAAGGTTGCCGCCGCGCTGCAGCGACTGCAAATCGCCCGCACGCAGCTGGACGATGAAGCAAACCGCTTGCTTCGCCGCCGCGATGAACTGGCACGCCGCCTGTCGCAGCTTGGCGAGGATATTCAGCGCGAAGAGCGGCTTGTTTCGGACAATGCCGACATTCTCGCCCGCCTCGATACGGAGGAAGCAGAGCTTCTCGACATTCTTGCCGATTCTGGGCGCTACGCCGAAGAAACACGCGAGGCTTTCGAGGAGGCCGCTGCCAAGCTTTCAGAAAGTGAACGGGTCTTTGCGGCATTGACCGCAGAGCGAGCCGAGACCGCCGCGTCTCGCGCCCAGCTTGAGCGCTCCATTCGCGATCTTGCCGACCGCAAAATGCGTCTGGAACGGCAGTCTGCAGAGGCAACCTCCGAGATCGACACGATCGATGACAAGTTGTCGCAATTGCCTGATCCCGCCGAAAGACGTGAGAGCGTCGAGGCAGCGGAAATGGTGGCAGAAGATGCGCTGAGCTCCGTTGTACAGGCGGAAACTGCGGTTGCTGAAGCGCGCTCTGCCGAATCCTTTGCGCGCGGGCCGGTGGATAGTGCCCGCAATCGCCTCAATGCGCTGGAAACCGAAGCCCGCACCATCTCTAAAATGTTGGCAGCCGGTGCCGCCTCCGGCTCTTATACTCCTGTGGCGGAAGAACTGAAGGTCGATCGTGGCTTCGAGGCGGCTCTTGGCGCTGCCCTTGGCGACGATCTTGAAAGCCCGCTCGATCCGGCAGCACCCGCTTACTGGACGGCGAACGGTGACGGTGCGAATGATCCAGTCCTGCCCCAAGGCGTCCTGTCACTCCTTTCCCACGTGTCAGGACCTCACGCACTGATGCGCAGCCTACGCCAGATCGGCATTGTGGCGAGTGTGAAGGAGGGGCAGGAGTTGATGCCGCAGCTTAAGGCCGGTCAGCGTCTGGTGACGAAAGAGGGTGCTCTCTTCCGGTGGGATGGGCATGTGGCGAGCGCCGATGCGCCGGGAAGTGCGGCTCTCAGGCTGGCACAGAAAAATCGTCTCGCGGAAATCGAAAACGAAATCGATGAAGCCCGTTTTGCACTGGAAGAGGCGGAGGAACGGCTGTCTGTTTCGACGGATGCGATCCGCATGGCGGAAACTGGCCTGACCGAAGCGCGTGAGCGCAGCCGCCTCGCCGCCAGACAATTGACCGAGGCACGGGATGCGCTCTCCATGGCAGAGCGTGCGTCCGGCGACCTTCTACGCCGTCGCGATGTCGTTTCCGAGGCGTTGAACCAGATCGGCGGTCAGATCGAGGAGATCGCCGTTCAGGAGGAAAATGCACGAATAGAACTTGAGAACAGCGCCGATCTTCCGGATATCGATCAGCGGCTGCGAGATAGCCAGCTGGAGGTTGCCACCGATCGCAGCCTTCTGGCGGAAGCACGTGCGCGCCATGAGGGATTGAACCGGGAGGCGGAAACCCGTCAGCGCCGTGTCACTGCCATCGCTCAGGAACGCGCCACCTGGGCTGCCCGTGCCGCAAGCGCCGCAGACCACATTGCCACACTCAGGGAGCGCGAGGAGGAAGCGCGCGACGAACTCGTGGAGCTCGATATTGCACCTGAAGAGTTTGACGAGAAGCGTCGTAACCTCTTGACTGAACTCCAGAAGATGGAAGAGGCGCGCCGCGCCGCCGCGGACCGCCTGGCCGAAGCGGAAAATCTCCAGCGCGACGCCGACCGTGCGGCGGCAACCGCACTCTCCGAACTGGCGGAAGCGCGTGAAAAGCGCGGCCGCGCCGAGGAGCGGCTGGTCTCTGCCCGTGAGAAGCGTCAGGAGAGTGAGAGCCGCATTCGCGAGACTTTGAATGTGGAGCCGCAAATGGCGCTGCGTCTCACTGGATTGGCTCAAGGGGTGCCGTTGCCCGAAGTTCGCGATGTGGAGCGCGATCTCGACCGGCTGAAGATCGAGCGTGAGCGTCTCGGCGCCGTCAATCTGCGCGCCGATGAGGAGCAGGCGGAACTTTCGGCAAAGCTCGCCGCTCTCATCAAGGAGCGGGACGACATAATCGACGCCGTCAGAAAGCTGCGCGCAGGTATTCAAAGTCTCAACCGCGAAGGTCGTGAGCGTCTGGTCGCCGCATTCGATGTGGTCAATACCCAGTTCCAGCGGCTCTTCACCCATCTTTTCGGCGGCGGCACAGCGGAACTGCAACTGATCGAGTCCGACGATCCGCTGGAAGCCGGTCTTGAAATCCTGGCGCGTCCACCGGGCAAGAAGCCGCAGACGATGACGCTACTGTCCGGCGGCGAGCAGGCGCTGACCGCCATGGCCCTGATCTTCGCTGTCTTCCTCACAAACCCCGCACCCATCTGCGTGCTGGACGAGGTGGATGCACCGCTCGATGACCACAATGTGGAGCGTTACTGTAACCTGATGGATGAAATGGCCGCATCCACAGAAACCCGTTTCGTCATCATCACCCACAACCCCATCACCATGGCCCGCATGGATCGCCTCTTCGGCGTCACCATGGCGGAGCAGGGCGTGTCGCAACTCGTGTCGGTCGATCTGCAGATGGCGGAGAGGCTGGCGGAAGCGGTCTGAAGCCCTGGCTCCCGCTACCAGAGATTTTATCCCTCCGTCGCCGGATATCGACCATTGAACGCCGCAATTATGCTGCACTGCACTGTCATCTTGTGCTCTCTGGCGTTCCCAACAGTGTGACAATGCTATAATGGGTTGAAAAACAAGAACGCTTCTGGGTGGAGAGCGTATAATGAAGAAGTGGGTTTACACCTTTGGCAATGGTGCTGCCGAAGGCCGTGCTGGCGATGTGGCCATATTGGGAGGCAAGGGCGCGCACCTTGCCGAAATGGCGAGCCTCGGCCTGCCTGTTCCGCCCGGCTTTACCATTATCAGCGAAGCCTGTGGGCGCTACCATCAGGGCGGACGCCAGCTACTCAACGATTTGAAGTTGCAGGTCTTGAGTGGCCTCGCCGGCATGGAAGCGATGACGGGCCGCAAGTTCGGCGCAGGGCCACGCCCCCTCTTGCTCTCCATTCGCTCCGGCGCACGTGCGTCTATGCCTGGCATGATGGACACAGTGCTCAACCTCGGCCTCAATGACGAGACCGTTCAGGCTCTGTGTAAAGATTCGGGCGATGCACGCTTCGCCTGGGATAGCTACCGGCGTTTCATCCAGATGTATGCAGACGTCGTCATGGGTCTCGATCATGAAGTCTTCGAGGAAATACTCGAGGACGAAAAAGGTCGCCTTGGCTATGAATATGATACGGAGCTCTCAGCCGACGAGTGGCAGCATGTGGTGTCGCGCTACAAGCAACTGCTCGAAGACGAGCTCGACGAGCCGTTTCCGCAAGATACCGAAGTTCAGCTCTGGGGCGCCATCGGCGCTGTCTTCGCAAGCTGGATGAATACCCGCGCTGTCACCTACCGCCATCTTCATAGCATTCCCGGTGATTGGGGGACTGCGGTTAACGTGCAGGCCATGGTCTTCGGCAATCTCGGCTCGACTTCGGCCACCGGCGTTGCCTTTACGCGTAATCCATCGACCGGGGAAAAGGAGCTCTATGGTGAGTTTCTCGTCAATGCTCAAGGTGAGGACGTGGTGGCGGGCATCCGCACGCCGCAATCCATCACCGAAGCGGCACGCATAGCATCCGGCTCCGAAAAGCCGTCGATGGAAAAGCTGATGCCCGAAGCCTTCCAGGAGTTTATCGGGATTTGCGGGCGTCTGGAAACTCACTACCGCGACATGCAGGACATGGAGTTCACTATCGAGCGCGGACAGCTCTGGATGCTCCAGACTCGTTGCGGCAAGCGCACCACGCGCGCGGCGATGAAGATTGCAGTCGACATGGTCGAGGAGGGCCTGATCACGGCCGATGAAGCGGTGTGCCGGATAGAGCCGTCGTCCCTCGATCAATTACTGCACCCCACGATCGATTCCTCCGTTGAAAGACCCATTATCGGTTCTGGCCTTCCCGCCTCGCCAGGGGCTGCCTCCGGCGAGATCGTCTTCAACGCTGAAGAAGCTGTCGCAGCCAAGGCTGAGGGGCGACGCGTCATTCTGGTGCGGATGGAAACCAGCCCGGAAGACATTCACGGCATGCACGCGGCCGAGGGCATACTGACTACGCGCGGCGGCATGACGAGCCATGCGGCTGTGGTGGCACGTGGAATGGGTATACCCTGCGTGACGGGCGCAGGCTCGATGCGTGTGGATTTGCGCAATGGCGTGCTGGTCGGTATCGGCTGCATGCTGCGCAAGGGCGATGTCATCACCATTGACGGGTCGTCGGGCCGGGTGTTGAGAGGCGAGGTGCCTATGACGCAGCCGGAGCTTTCCGGCGATTTCGGCAAGCTGATGGAATGGGCCGATGGCGCGCGGCGTATGACGGTTCGCACCAATGCAGATACGCCAGCCGATGCGCGTGCTGCCCGGGCCTTCGGTGCCGAGGGGATCGGCCTTTGCCGTACAGAACATATGTTCTTCGAAGGCGAGCGTATTCACGTCATGCGCGAAATGATCCTTGCCGAGGACGAGGCGGGCAGGCGCGCAGCGCTTGATCAGTTGCTGCCCATGCAGCGGGAGGATTTCACCGAACTCTTCTCCATCATGCATGGCATGCCGGTGACGATACGTCTGCTCGATCCGCCGCTGCACGAATTTCTTCCAAAGACCGATGGCGAGATCGTCGAAGTGGCGGCAGCCATGGGCATGCCGCAGACGTTATTTCGCCAGAGACTGGATGCGCTGCACGAATTCAACCCCATGCTCGGCCATCGCGGCTGCCGTTTGGCAATCTCCTATCCCGAAATCGCCGAGATGCAGGCCCGCGCCATATTCGAGGCTGCGGTGGAAGCGGCGCGGCGAACGGGTGCGCCCATCGTTCCCGAGATCATGGTGCCGCTCGTCGGTCTTCGCTCGGAACTGGATTATGTTCGCGGCGTCATCGACCGCGTGGCCGCTGAAGTCGCAACAGAAAGCGGCATGGCCCTGGAATATCTGACGGGAACGATGATCGAACTTCCCCGTGCAGCACTTCGCGCCCATGTCATCGCAGAGGCTGCCGAATTCTTCTCCTTCGGCACGAATGACCTGACGCAGACGACCTTCGGCATCTCGCGCGACGATGCTGCCCGCTTCATCAACACCTATCAGCGCAAGGGCATCATTGAGCGAGACCCCTTCGTATCGCTGGATTTCGACGGGGTAGGGGAGCTGATCCGCATTGCTGCGGAGCGAGGCAGGCAGACACGCTCTGAGCTCAAGCTTGGCATTTGCGGGGAGCATGGCGGCGACCCGACCTCTATCGATTTCTGCGAAAATGTGGGGCTGGATTACGTATCCTGCTCGCCATTCCGCGTGCCTATTGCACGCCTGGCCGCCGCTCAGGCGACACTGTCGCAGGCGCAACAGCGGCAAGCCGCACCTGCTAGGAAGATCGCCTCGCTGTAAGGTTAGCGGTTTTCGACGATGACGCGCCGCTCGACAACAACGGGTGACCAGAACATGTCGCGGTTGACTTGCGCCTGCCAAGCCCTGTTGTCAGCCCGACGGTCAAGATCGAGATCGAGAAGGCAGCGTGCCATCTGATCGGTATTCGGACGGAAGCCGTAACCGCGGCATGTGGCCTCATCGCGCGCCCGGCGCTCTTCCGGTGTCAGCGTTTGGCAGGCACTAAGCGCCAGCAAGGCGGCGAGGGAACCGAGAACGATCGAAACACGCATGGTCATACCCCTTTGGAGCTTCAGGCGCCATTGCATTCATTGACGCAAAACAATACCGGCGAGACATCTTATGTTATCCTGATACGCCCAATTGGTGATGTGTAAAAGACCCGCTCTCTGGAAAGGTTGCGGTAGGGTGGAATGCAAAATCGGTGCAGCGTTCCAATTCTTTCGAAAACACTTTATGAAGACCCCGTATCAGTGATTCAGACGGTCATACCCGCCTGAAGCGCTTTCTCTGGCAATGCATGTGTTCACGGGTGCTGCTTTATGACAGTGCGTTTCGTTAGGCCCGTTTCTCATGCGGCGTACCTTTCCCGCTATCTCGGCTTTGCAGCGCTGCTTCTCTTCGTTATTGCCGCGCCATTACACCGTTTCGGGCCGTTGACCACACCGGATTTCGTGGCGCTCACTCTGATTTCGGCAGGGATTGCCGCGATTGCGCTCGTGCTCGCACTCATCGGTCTCCAGCGGCTCTGGTCGGTTGGCGCCAAGGGTGGCCTGTGGTGCCTCTATGCGCTACTGCTTTCTGCCGTTCCACTTGCGGTCGTCGGTTACGCTGCGTTTCTCTATTGGCAGAACCCGAAAATTTATGACGTGACGACGGATACGACCGATATTCCAAGCTGGCTTTCCGTTCCTACCGCCAACCAGCAATGGCTGCCGCGCTCGGCGGCGGTTTCACCAGTGGAACGGAGCGCGCAGTTGGAAGCCTATCCCGGCTTTCTCGGCCACCGCTACGAGGGCGCGATCGACCGCGTCTATGCGGCCGCCAGAAAGGTCGCCAAAGCGCAGCATATCCGTATCCTGCATACCGATGGCTTGATTGGCGCGCTTCCGGATGCGCAGCCCGGCGCACCGAAACAGGACGTTCAGGAGGGCGCGGCCGATACGCCGGTGGAAGATCTACCATCTGTCATACCTGTGCCGCTGGCGCGTCCGGCGGAAGCGCCAGCGCCCACATTTTTTAACGGCAGCGGGACGGTGTTGATGCAGGGCGATACGCGCACGCTGATTCTTGGAACGCGCTTCGATGTGTTGATCCGTCTGCGTGAAGATACCGAAACGACACTGGTGGACGTGCGGGTTGCTTCACGCTTTGGCCCGCATGATCTCGGCATGGCCAAGAAGATCGCCGACAGTTATCTTGATGCTCTCGATGCGCAAATGCAGGGACTGAACGACAACTGAGACCTATGACAGGAAACGCTCCCGCTCTTCCGAGGTGGGCATCCGGCAGGTCTGTCGTCGTCCGGCAATTTTCATTCGGTTTCGGGCAACCACGCGGTAGATGCCATCGCGGATGAAGCGTGGCAGGAACCGCAATTTGGCTGCCAACCCAATCAAGCCGCCGAGCAACTCGAACACCTTCAGAACGCTGTCCGAATAGGAATAGGCAATGCCTCTGTCGATCAGCAGGCTGGTCTCGTAATCCTTCGTTTCGAAGCCGTAGTGACGCATAAGGGCGGTGCCGAGCTCAGATTGAGCCGGTGTAAAACGGAAAAGGCGATCTTTGTCATATCGAAGAACAAGATCGACGTCACGCGAACAGAATCCGCACTCACCGTCGAATATGATCAACGGCTTGTCATCGGGAAAATTCGGCACGGAAGGATCGTCGCGATAGCTATAGGCACTGGTCATACGTGACATTCCTATCTTGGCAGATAAATTCCGGTAAGCGAAGGCGGACCATCCGTCTGAACCAGGCCTTTTGCGATGAGATCCTCGATATGGGCGAGGACGGACAGGGCAGCGGCGCCATGCAGGCGCGGATCGGTGCTGCGGTAAATGACTTTGACCATCTCCAAGATCGTCCGGTCGCCAGCCTTTATTCTCGCCAACACGGCCTTTTCCCGCATGCGCCGATGGGTTCGAAGCCCGCGCATGAAAGCTGTCGGATCATTCACCGGTCCGCCATGGCCGGGCAAAAACACGCGGTCCTTGCGCTCGAGCAGTTTATCGAGCGAGGCCATATAGTCGCTCATTGCGCCGTCCGGGGGCGCCACGATGGTGGTCGCCCAGGCCATGACGTGGTCTGCGGAAAAGACGATGCCGTCACGATCCAGCGCGAAGGCCGAATGGTTTGCCGTGTGGCCAGGCGTATGCAGCGCGGTCAAGGACCAGCCTTCGCCTGTGACGGTCTCATTGTCGCCAAGCACCAGATCCGGCATAAAATCGCTATCGGCGCTCTCGGCGAAAGGATTGCGCTCTCCCATATGCAGTGGACGCGCTGCGCGATGCGGCCCTTCCGCGACCGTGATCGCGCCCGTGGCTTCCTTTAGCCGGTTAGCCAGCGGCGAATGGTCTCGGTGCGTGTGGCTGACAAAGATATGCGTCACCTCGCGACCATCCAGCGCACGCATCAGCGCCCGAAAATGATCCTCATCTTCGGGACCCGGATCGATCACCGCCACCGAGCGATTACCGACGATGTAGCTATTGGTGCCGTGAAAGGTGAAAGCCGATGGGTTGTTGACCGTAAGGCGCTGGACGTTGTCCGCAACGCTCACCGCAGTGCCATAGGCGGGTTGAAACTCGAGATCGAAAGCCGGGTCTGCCATGATGCAAAAGCTCTTCACAATCCATGAAGTGCTGCACAAACTCTGTCAGTTAAGTGCCGCGCTTCAAGCTGCTGTTTTCAGCAGGTGCTGACGCAAAGCCGCGAAGGGCGTTTCGCATGCCATGCTTTGGTCTTCGGAACTAACATGAAGAAGTCGCTGCACCCACAAGAAATCTGGTCCGCTCGAAACTTAATGATTGCCGCTGCCTCCATGCTTTGCTAATCAGGCGCCGTTCAGGCAGTGGCGTTTCGCCCACCTGCTTCGTTGGGGCGTCGCCAAGCGGTAAGGCACCGGTTTTTGGTACCGGCATTCCCAGGTTCGAATCCTGGCGCCCCAGCCATCTTTTAACTACCCATCCCAACGACCGTACTGCGCCAGACGATTGCTGTTTGCGTTTTTCGGCTTCCAAAGGAAAAGCCGCGCATCCGGGGATGCACGGCCATCGAAAAGCGAGGTGCTTGCTGTGGTTAAAGCGCCATGTCCGGCGTCTTCTTAATCTGCGCATCCGCCGGAGCAGATGAACTCAGCGCGCTCACATCGATGCGCGGTGGTGTTGGCAGTTGCAGGTGTTCTGCGGTGTAATCCCACTCCTGCTGAACTTTCTCCGGGTCACTATTGAGCTTGGTGCCATAGCTTGGAACGATCTCGCGCAGCTTCGCCTGCCATTCCGGCGTGGCAACCTTGTCCTTGAACACTTTTTCCAGCACGCCGAGCATGATCGGCGCGGCGGTGGAGGCCCCAGGCGAAGCGCCGAGAAGGCCTGCAATGCTGCCATCCTTGGCGGCAACCACTTCTGTGCCGAGCTTGAGAACGCCGCCCTTTTCCGAATCGCGCTTGATGATCTGAACACGCTGGCCCGCCTGCCACAGGCGCCACTCATCCGCCTTGGCCTTGGGGAAGTATTCGCGCAGGGCCGCGATGCGATCTTCGTCGGATAGCATCAACTGGCCTGCCAGATATTCGACCAGAGGATATTCCTCGACGCCGACCTGCATCATCGGCCAGATGTTGCTCATGGTGGTGGAGGTCAGAAGGTCGAAATAGGAGCCTTCCTTGAGGAACTTGGTGGAGAAGGTTGCAAACGGTCCGAAGAGAACGATGCGTTTTCCGCCGATGACCCGGGTATCGAGATGCGGAACGGACATGGGTGGAGAGCCGACCGACGCTTTGCCATAGGCCTTGGCCAGATGCAGCATGCTGACATCCGGGTTTTCGTTCACCAGGAACGAGCCGCCCACGGGGAAGCCGCCATAATCTTCCGCTTCCGGAATGCCAGACATCTGCAGAAGGTGAAGCGCGCCGCCACCTGCACCGATGAAGACGAACTTCGCATCGATCGTGTGTTCGGAACCGCTGGTAGAATTGGTGTAGCTGACGCGCCAGGATCCATCGGCATTGCGCTCGATCGCATCGACTTCGCTCGAGACCTGGAGATCGAAGTTCGACGTGCTTTTCAGGTGAGATACGAACTGGCGTGTAATCTCGCCGAACTCCATATCGGTCCCGAGCGGTGACCAGGTTGCGCCAATCTTTTGGGAAGGATCGCGCCCTTCCATCATCAACGGCACCCACTTTTTGATCTGCTCTGGATCGGTCGAATATTGCATGCCGGCAAAGAGCGGGCTTGCCTTTAGCGCCTCGTAGCGCTTCTCCAGATAGGCAACGTTCTCATCGCCCCAAACGAAGCTCATGTGCGGCGTGTGGTTGATGAAGGAGCGCGGGTTCTTCAAAACGCCGTTACGCACCTGCCATGCCCAGAACTGACGGGAAATCTGAAAGGATTCGTTGATCTCGACCGCCTTGGAAATGTCGATGCCGCCATTGGCAGTTTCGGGCGTATAGTTCAATTCGGCAAGAGCGGAGTGGCCGGTACCGGCATTGTTCCAGCCATTGGAGCTTTCCAGAGCAACGGCGTCCAGGCGCTCGAGCATCTGGATGGACCAGTTCGGCTCCAGTTCGCGCAGCCAGATGCCGAGCGTGGCACTCATGATGCCGCCGCCGATCAGCAGCACATCGACTTTTTTGTCGGCAGATTGAGCCAGCGCCGGAACCCCAGGCAGAGCAGCAGCAGCAAGTCCAGCCAGAGCGCTGCCGAGGACTTGACGGCGGTTCATGGTGAGAGTGCCTTGAGAAATGTCGCTTGGCAGGTTGTTGCCCTTATTGTTTTTGATCATATCGCTAACCGATTTTTTGAGAATTGTGAGATTTTGTGCGCCGCAATAGATCATCGGGAAACGGGCGACAACTCACGCGCCAACCTCGTTTCATGCGGGAACGCGCAATTCGGCATAGTTTCAAAGCAGCGTTGGGAGTGACGCACCGCCCGCGGCATCAAAAAATTCTATAAGTGTATTCAAAGTGATAAGTAACGCGCAAATCAATGTCTGGCGTGAATCCGTGTCTCAGCTATGTCAAAATTCAAACGTTTTAGATCAAGGAATGTGTTTTTTGCATGGCTGACATGCGGTGTTCAGAAAAGATGCCTATGCCATGACAACACCGTAAAAAAGCCTGCCCGATAGATCGGACAGGCCTTGTAGTAAGACTGCGAGTTGCAGACCTTATTCGCCAGCAAGGAACTCAGCGCAGTAGCTCGGGCCATTCACGCCAGGGCGATCGGAAACGGTGCGGATCGAGCTGATCTTGTAAGCCGAATCGACGGTCAACTGAACGGTGCAGGACAGGGAAGCACTGCGGGCCGGGGAAATTTGACGGCCACGCTTGCCGTCTTTCTCGTCATACTTCGCAGGAATCTTCGCCTTCTTGTAGCCGCCACGCCATGTATAGGTGGTGGTGCTGCCGTTGCTGACGTCGCTCAAAGGCGGACCGAACTTGGCGAAGAAAATGCCAGCAGACTGACCGGCCCAACGGGTTTCGACCGGGCTCTTCGTGGCGATTGAAGGTGTGGTGGTGCAAGCAGACAGGGTAAGGGAGATACCCGCGAGCAGTGCGATGCGAAAACGCATGATAAACGTCCTTTTTTGCCGGGCCGGCGTCGTCGCCGGGAATGCGTTCCCGTAACAGATTTCGCCAGAAGGGGCAGCGGCAACTGGGGCTTCGTTTAAAATTTCCTGCCACAATTGCTTTTTTGTAACGATTTCAGCGCGCGTATATCCTCGTTACGATGCAACTCGTCCTGTCACAAAAAATTCGTAACCGCCGCTTGTCGAGAACTGGATGCTGGTCTATAGAAACGCCGCTGGTCACGGAGTGTAGCGCAGTCTGGTAGCGCACGTCGTTCGGGACGACGGGGTCGGAGGTTCGAATCCTCTCACTCCGACCAGCTTGACAGTGTCCGATCTGAACACTCCCCAAATCAACGAAGACTTTTATCAGAATGCCTCTAAAACTTATCGTGTCTTGGACGCATTTATCGTCGTTGCACGTCAATATCCAGTCGTCTGGGGCCTAGCGCTTTTGCGGCTTGCCTAGCCATTGCATCTCCACCGGTGAAATGACGAAGATGCTGCCGTGATCGTCATCCGACCAGATGAGATAGTATCTCTGTTGGCCCGATGATGGCAGGACGCCGATGTGAGGTTCTTTGAGGAAGTGTCCGTCGGAGCCCATGCTTCGGGCCATATCGATCGCATCCCAGTAGAGGCTTTCGAAATCGTGGATAGCTGTCAGGCGGTGAGCACGTTCTTGCCGCTCTTCAGCGCGGTAGAAGTTTTCGGAGAGCATCTTGCGGTAGGCGCTGCAGCTTGTCAGCAGCGTCCAGTCGACGAGACCGCTCTCGAGGCAATAACCAATCAGGTCTTGTCTCATGGGATTACCGCATCGCTAGATAGATCGTCGGCGCGACGACGAGGCCGATGGCGAGCGAAGCGATCACCGCCATCACGAAGATCTCCGCTAAGGCATGGACGGTCAGCGCTAGAATGCTCTTGTGATCGGGCGGTATTTTTCCGCCGGAAATCATGGTCACTGCCGTGCTCCTCTCAGCTCCTCGGCGAGGGAGAAGAGGTCGGCTAACTCCAGTCGCGAGACTTCCGCGACGGATATGTCGACTGGCTCAACGTCGGCACTTTCGACTTTAACGAAGTGCAAGGCGGCTTCACGATTGGTAAAGAGACCTCCGATAAGGCCCATACGGTCAGCGACGATCCAGCGACCGTTGCGACTTTGGCCGACAAGGAAACGACACGGCAAGGGTCGAGCTCTCTGCATGAGTGTTGCGTTGCGCAGCATTTGCGACATCTTCTTTCTGATGCTTTAAGTGGGCTTGCTGTTTGGGGTGGTCATTGAACCGATTGCATGATGAGCGAGACCGCAAGCAGCAGTCCTCCTGTCACGGCGATGAGCCGAAGAAACATCGTGCCTTCGGATGCGCGTCTTGCGCGAGGGCGACTGTGTTTTCGCGAAGCTTCGCTTTCCTTCTTCTGCCGTTCTTCACGAAGCCGGTAATACATTCCAAGCGGTAGGGTCATGTTGTCCTCACAGGATCGATGAGTGTAATTTCGAGATCAGGGCTTCGGCCGAGATGGCAGGCTGCAAGCCGGCTCTTGCAACGCGCGCTTCCTGAACCAGTGAGCTGGCATAGCGCCGACGCCGCAGGACGCGAAGACCGCGCAGCGCGCGTTCGATCGATCTGGCAGCCTCGGGATTGACCCGCGTCAATGGCAACCGCACCGCGTTATCGATCCCGCGAAGACAGGAAACGGCATATTTCAGTGAGGCTACATCGCCACCATTTTCCAAAGCATTGGCGAGTTCGATGATCCGTTTCATCTGGGCGCCGAAACCAGTGGCGTCGCCTTCCTGACGCAACTGATGCATACGCGCGGTCAGATCGGGTATCACATTCGCCATTGGCGAAATGCAGCAGGCGCGCTGTTGGTGCGTGAGGGGGGACCTCGTTTCTCCTCCGGTCATATGGAGGGGCCGTCCAAATATGGCTTGGTACGGAGACTGCGCCGTGCGCGCATCCGACGTATCCTCCAGAATGCCGACGATGTTCGGGATCTGCAGGAGCGTTTCGATCGTCTCATCCTTCAGCGCAACGCCTGCATGCTGCGAGTCGTTGTCAAGAATGATTGGGATACGGGTCGCGTGGGCGATCTGCTCGAAGTGGTGAATGATGCCTTTCTGCGTTGGCCGGTTGTAATAGGGCTGTACCACGAGTGCGAAATCTGCACCCAACTCATGCGCTTTTTCGGTCTGGCGTATTGTCGTTTCCGTCGAATAGGTGCCGGTCTGCACGATGATGACCGCGCGGCCTCTATTGAGTTGCACGGCGCGGCTTATCAGCGCGCGCCCTTCGCTGGCCGATAGCGTAGGGCCTTCGCCTGTCAGGCTATGCAGAAGAAGGCCCGCTATGCCTTGTTCCACCTGCCATTTGACGAGGTGGTCGAAGGCAAGATAATCGATTTCGCCTGCCCGAAAAGGAGTGATGAGAGGCGTGATGACGCCGTTCAGAAGTGGTGTGCTCACGATATTGCGCCTTGTTTGGAAGGAATGCGGGGGCGGGTGGTCGCGCTGGATAGCTTCAACAGGGTGAGAAAGATTGCCCCCTCTAGCGTCTGATGCAGTGCCCTGACCGGCTTCGACAGCGGCCTTGCCGCCGCGGCGCAAACCCAGCCATCGCAGACCCGTTGAAACGAGCAAAGCTCTGCGGGCGGGGTCAGGTCCTGCGCCAGAAGAAGGAGGGCCTCAAAGATTGCGCCGGCTTCCAGTAGGGCGCTAAAGCGCTTGCTGGATGGGTGATGCCGGCTTGAGAGGGGACTTTCGCTCAGTTTGACATAAGACCAGACATGCTCCTCCCGAACTTTTCCGCCAAGAAGAATGCGATCATTCAGATCGAACAGTGAGAGTTCGCCGCGTGCCATGAAATTCGCTACTGTTGAACAGACCTTGATTTAGGGCTGATCGATGTAGGATTTCGATTGCGAATTGGGCATTAGCCAATAAGGAAAAGATAAGGGCGGCAGCTCCCACGCAGCGTGGTCGTTTTTGATCGTAGCCTCAAATATCGCCGCACCAGCAAGGGGCTGCCGCGATTGTAGATCAGCGAAAATGCATAAAAAACCGGACCATAAGTTTCGCAAAAACCGGCCGCGCTATGGCTGTTTCGATGATCCGTCTTCGGGCTTTGCGAATTTCCCCGGCAGTTTAGGCGTTAAAGCCGTGTTCCTGCCCAAAGGCATACGCAGCAGCTTATCCCTGCGATACAGGTGACGAGAGTTCACCTGAGCGAATTTCAATCCTGTTCCAGATTTCCATCGAACGCACTTGATGCGCGCTGCCATCTCAGGCTTCTTTTGGTCTGACGCACGGCAAGCTTCGAGACATGGGACGGCTGATCTTCGTCTCAGCGCTTGTCGCTGAGGCTCTGTGAAATGCCGAAGAGCCAAAGCATCTCGCTGGCATTCAATCGTGCGGTTGCGGGCCGGGGAAGGACCACGCTTCTGTTTTTCGCTCTTTCGGCAAAAAGGAAATCCGCATAGCGCTTCTCGAGGGCGCGCTCGTAGTCGTCGACAAAAACATGCGTGTCGTCGTGAGCAACAAGTGCAGTCCAGATGATTGGCAGTGCTCTGCCTGGATTGTCCGGTCGCCATCCCATGGGCGCGTCAACAAGGATGACATCCCAACGGCGAGACTTGATATTGTCCGGCACAACGGCTTGACGCACGGTGAGAGCCGGGTCCTTCAGGGAAGCGTCCACCGTCGTCGGATAATCCATGTGGTCGATGTTCAGATCAGGATGCTTGCTTCTGACCTTGTCGATCCAGTCGGGAATATTTTCGAGAAAAAGCGTGTAGCCGCCATGGTTCAGATTGGCCCATAAGGGACTGTCATTACCAAGGCCGAAGACCAGCATGTTGCAATTGGGCCCACGGGATCGGATCGCAGCAGAAACAGCCTCGATCTGAACGGGGGACATCTGGGCGTCGGGATTGTAGTGCTCGCGCAGAACGCCATTGAGCAAACTCTCCTGCGCAGACAGATCCAAGTCGTCGTCAACGTCGTTCTGACTATCGAAGCGCAGCGCGCCGGCAAGGTTCTGGGTCACAATAATCTCTCAATCAAAAAGAGTGTCCGGCGTTCGTTTACTGACCGGCAACGACAAGCAGGCCGGAGCCGCCAATGGCGTTCACGCAGAAGCTCAGTCCGCTGCCGACAGCTTTCCATTGCGCTGCTATAGCCGCCTCGGCAGCCGCGTCTCCCGCCATCAGGCAGAAAGCAAAGCCGCGCGGCGAAAGATAGGGAGCAAGTGCGGCAAGCGATACCGCGGCGCTTTCGGACGGAACAGACTTGGAGAAGTCCACCACGACCATATCGAACTTCGGCTCTGCTTCGAGAACGCGAGCGTCCGGGAACATGCCCTTCCTGTCGCCGAACTCCACGGCCTGCGGCTGTGAAACGGCAATCGAAACATAGCCGCCGAAGCCGCAAAGCTTGAGACGGAGGTCAAGTTCTTGAGCCTCTTCCTCAGACGAGCAAAGGCACGTCAGCTGACGCCCCGTGTCGCGGACGAAGCAGGCCAGCGTGAGAGCCGAACGGGTGCTGCCGACGTGGAGGATGTCGGCATTGTCGGTGCGTGTCGACAGAATGCCACGAAGCGACCAGACCTGTTCCGGCGTCAACCGCAAAGGCCCGCAATAGGCCATCGCATTGATGATCGCAGGCATTTCAGCCACGACGAGATTACCCGTTATATCGCTCCATGTCTGAGGAGAGGATTTCGCAGTCATGGAAGCTGGCTCACTTTTGTTGTGCAGGGATTTCGGCTTGGCGACGGTGGAAGGCGTTCTGGGCGACTCAGTCTCCGGCGCGGGCCGCGTCAGCGGAAGCGGTGTCTTGTTGAACACCGCATGCGCTGATTTTTGCTGTATCGTCGAATTCAGACCCTGCGAGTTCGGATCGAGATTGTGGTGCGACAGCGGATTTGTCGCCGTGTAGAGATAGGCATTCGAGGCGAGGAACTGATACCTGCGGGTCTGGTCGAGAATCGGCAGAGCAATCGCGATATCGCAGGCTGCCTGCAGCCATTCCCCCTCGCTATCCTTGAAGTAGTCATCCGGCACATTGCCGAGGAGCTCGGCGCGGAAGCTGAAAAAGTGACTTGTCTTCCAGCCCTGTACGCGCGGGGGGCGGTTTGGGTCAAGCGGACCATTGCCGCCGACACGGCCATCATCCAGCGCGAAATTCGTCCAGACGACGTCCTTGCCGGCGTCATACAGTGCCTTCATGCCTTCCAGAACGCGCGGCTCTATCAGCTGATCGTCCGCATCCACCACACCGACGAAGGTCGCATTACCAACAACCGGGCGCAGATGCTCCGCAGCATTCCGTGCCTTTCCAAAGCGCGTTTCATTGACGACGAGAGTGTGTCGATCAGCAAAATGGCTCTCCAGAGATGCCCTGGCCGCCTCGCCGGTACCGTCATCCGAGGCATCGTCGATGAAGAGGATATGCACGTCCTTCAATGTCTGCTTCGCGACACTCTCGATCGCACGCGGCGCATAGAGCGCGCAATTACGCCCGGTCATGAAAATCAATGCTGCGGAAGATTGCATGAATGGCGAGCTTTCGGATGAATTTCTATTCCTCCCCACGTTAGCGGGCAAAGCTTTTACGAACCTTGTGATCGGCATTTCCGATGCTGTGGTGGCTCGGTAATTCGCTGCGCAAGGAACCTTCTGCGTCTGAAAGAAGTTCATCTCGGTATATAAGGAGAAATTAAAATGCTGAGAGGACTACTCTTATGGGCGCTTGGCGTCCCGTTCTTCGTCGTCGTTCTGCTGTGGATGTTTGTCTTTTAAGACATTCAGAACATAGGCGCGCACCCGTCCCGTTCGACGCTGGGGGCAAAATCTAAAAGCGAACGAAACGCATCTAAGACATATCAATGCGTTTCGAGGACTCAGACGAGTGAGAAATCGAAAAAAGGCGCCGGGACAGTCCGGCGCCTTTTTCCTTTATTCCATATCTTCCAATAGTCTTGAGGCGGATTTAGCGTTCGTTCTGCGGATTTCGATTTCATCACGCCGGGCGGAGAGCAATTCGCCTGCCAGTATCGCTTCCGCCAGGTCTGCCGGCAGAGAGAGGATAACGCGTTCGCCATCCGAAATTTTGCCCGTATCGCTGCGTTTGCCGAGAATCATCCCGCCCGCAACGGTGTTGTTCGTGTCGGGATCGATCAGAATGAAGGAGCCCGTCGAACGGTTATGTTCATACGGGTCGAAAATTGCAGTTTCGTCGAACGTCAGACGAACCTTGCCAATCGCGTTCATTGGCAGTGTCTCATCATGCGCCTGCCAGTGACCGTTTTTAAGGTCGAGCTGCGTAACGGGCTGAACGCTGACGCGCTGGCGGCGGCTGCCGCTTTTCAGCCAGTATCGCTTGTTTGGCTCGATGCCACCGGGCTGCAATGCCACGATCTGAGCATCGAAAGCGAGGCCCGTCTGCGGCTGCGCATCGATAGAAACGATCATATCGCCGCGCGATACATCGACCTGACGATCAAGAACCAGTGTGATGGCATCGCCAGCAACGGCGGCATTACGCACCAGATCGAAAGTAACGATCTGCTTGACGTTGGCGACCATGCCGGACGGTAGGATGACGACGGAATCGCCGGGCTTCACCGCGCCACCGGCAACTGTGCCCTGATAGCCCCGGAAACTTTCGCCCGGACGAGACACGCGCTGCACAGGCAGACGGAAGCCGCCAGTCTGTGTGGAGCGGACCGTGGCGAGCTCGAGTGTTTCCACAAGTGTTGGGCCGTCATACCAAGGCATCGAAGCCTTGCCGGAAAGCACGACATTCTCGCCCTTGAGTGCAGACATCGGAATGGCGACGATCTGCTTGATGCCAAGCGACAACGCAAACTCCTTGAAGTCATGCGCGATCAGTTCGAAACCGGCCTTGTCGTAGTTGGTGAGGTCGATTTTGTTGACGGCGAGCACGAACTGACGAATGCCCATCAGCGCGGCGATCGTGGCATGACGGCGCGTCTGTTCTAGAATGCCGGTTCGCGCGTCCACCAGAAGCACGGCGAGGTCGGCAGTCGAGGCGCCGGTCGCCATGTTGCGCGTATATTGCTCGTGACCGGGGGTATCGGCGACGATGAAGGCGCGCTTGTCGGTGGCGAAATAGCGATAAGCGACATCAATAGTGATGCCCTGTTCGCGCTCGGCCTGAAGGCCATCGAGCAGAAGCGCGAAATCGGGAAGGCCGAGATCATTCTGCTTGCCACTATCGCGCTTCAGTGTCGCCGCCTGATCTTCCTTCACAGCCTTTGTGTCCCAAAGCAGGCGACCGATCAGGGTCGATTTGCCGTCATCCACGCTGCCGCAGGTAATGAGGCGAAGCGGGCGGGTATCCTTGACGGTCTTTGCCGGCTCGACGAACGGCAAAATGGTGGCGGATTGCGCCGTGGAGATCTGTGTCATCAGAAGTAACCCTCGCGCTTTTTCTTTTCCATGGAGCCGGACTGATCGCGATCGATGGCGCGGCCCTGCCGTTCGGAGACCGTGGCAATTTCAAGCTCGGCAATAACCTCGTCCAGCGTCGTGGCTTCGGAGTGGATCGCGCCGGTTAGCGGGAAGCAGCCAAGCGTGCGGAAGCGGATCGAATCATATTTCACCTCTTCGCCTGGCTGCAGTTCCAGCCGCTCGTCTTCCGCAAGAATCATCATGCCGTCACGCTCGATATAGGGGCGTTCCTTGGCATAGTAGAGCGGAACGAGCGGGATGTTTTCTGCCTGGATGTAGCGCCAGATATCGACTTCCGTCCAGTTGGATAGAGGGAAGGCGCGAACGCTTTCTCCTTGACGCACCATGCCATTATAGATGTTCCAAAGTTCCGGGCGTTGGTTGCGCGGGTCCCATTTGTGATCGGGCGTGCGGAAGGAATAGATGCGTTCCTTGGCGCGGCTGGCCTCCTCGTCGCGACGCGCACCGCCAAAGGCGGCATCGAACTTGCCGGCATCGAGCGCCTGGCGCAGCGCTTCGGTCTTCATGATATCGGTGTAGAGCGCCGATCCATGGGTGAAAGGCGTCACGTTTTCCGCCGCTCCACGCGGGTTGGTATGCGAGATCAGATCGAGATCATATTCCTTGACGATATTGTCGCGGAACTCGATCATTTCCTTGAACTTCCATCCGGTGTTGACGTGCAGAAGCGGGAAGGGGATGCGGCCCGGGAAGAATGCCTTGCGCGCCAGGTGCAGAAGCACGGATGAATCCTTGCCGATGGAGTAGAGCATCACGGGACGCTCGAACTCGGCGGCAACTTCACGGAAAATGTGGATGGCTTCGTTTTCGAGGGCTTTCAAGTGGGGGTCGAGCGGCTGCTTGGGTGTGCTGACGCTGGTGCCTTCCGTTTCCGGAACTGCATTGGACATTTTAAAACTCCGGCAATGTACTGATTGAAATGTTAATGGCGTGAGGCGGGGATTGGCGAGGCTTGCGTGGCTTCGGCAACATGAAGGCCGCATTCGCGCTTCTCGTCATTTTCCCACCACCAGCGACCGGCGCGCTCTGGCTCGCCGGGCTTGATGGCGCGGGTACAGGGCTCGCAGCCGATGGAAGGGTAGCCACGCTCGTGGAGGGGGTTCACAGGAATGTTTTCCGCCGCGACATGTGCCTTGATTGTTTCGATGTCCCAGTCCGCCAGCGGATTGATCTTGATGAGATTGCGATCGGAATCGAACTCGGCGAAAGGAGTGGCAGCGCGGTTGCCGGACTGGCCTCGGCGAAGGCCGGTTATCCAGAAGCCGGCGCCTTTGAGTGCCTTGCCGAGCGGGATCAACTTGCGGACATGACAGCAAGCGTGGCGCGCCTCGACACTCTCATAAAAGCCGTTCAAGCCATATTTTTCAGCATAAGCGCTGACATCATCCGGCTCTGGATGAAAGCGCGTGATCGTCAGACCGTAGCGGTCTTCCGTCTCATCGATCAATCGAACCGTCTCTGCAAACAGGCGACCTGTCTCAAGCGTCACCACTTCGATAGGAAGGCGATGCGTGCCGATTGCGGCTGTGATGACTTGGTCTTCGATGCCGAGGCTCGTCGTGAACACAGTCCGCGACCCAAGCCCCGCGACAAAGGCCAGCCTCTCGACAAGAGAAAGATGCTTCAACGTTTCATCGAGCGAAGTGATATCGTGCTGGGGTATGGGCTGCGGAGGCGTGTTTATCGTCATTTCTCGATTCCGAAACTTTACTGTCCCGATAATCTTCGAAAGACGCCATCTTTTACAGAAATGCCCGTGCTTCTCTAAGGCGCTAACGAGCAAATATCTCTCTTGCAGCAGAGTTACGCGCAAAAGAGTCCCAATATATTGAATCTGTTCCTAGTCCGCTGATCCAAATAAAACGTTGTTCGCAACCAATTGCAAGAGAATTGCGATATTTTCTGTAATTTTTATAGAATTCTTTTCCGGCGTCGCGTGATGCTGGCTGATATATAATGGGTGGGCTGCTGCAAAAAATCGGAAATGCCATTCCAGCGAAGCGATTTTTTCTCACTTTATGGGGCGAAATGCAGCAAAATCGCGAACTGGTTTTGCGCATCTAGGGAATTCCGCGCATTACTTGTTTCATCATTCTTTCCGTTCGCGGCGTTTTTCATATTGCCGGAGCATGCGGCAGGGAAACACTTTTGCGAATAAATCGCAGCTGATTGACCACGCAATCTCAGACGCTAGTGTGAGACCGTACGCATCCAGGAGGGTAGTGATGTCGAAATTTCTTTCCAGCCTTGGCGCAATCGCGCTTAGCCTGTCAGTCACATTGGGTGCTGTAGGACCGGTTTCCGCCCAGACCAAGCTCCTCAACGTGTCCTATGATCCGACACGAGAGCTTTACAAGGATTTCAATGAGGCTTTTGCCAAAAAGTGGAAAGCCGATACGGGTGAAGACGTCACGATCCAGCAGTCGCACGGCGGCTCTGGCAAACAGGCCCGTTCCGTCATCGACGGACTCGAGGCCGATGTGGTCACGCTCGCGCTGCAGAGCGATATTGACGCCATCGTCAAGAACAGTGGCAAGATCAATGCGGACTGGCGTGCGCGCCTACCCCATAACTCCTCGCCCTACACATCCACCATCGTTTTCCTTGTCCGCAAGGGCAACCCCAAGGGCATCCATAACTGGGGCGATCTCGTAAAGGGCGACGTCCAGATCGTAACGCCGAATCCCAAGACCTCCGGCGGCGCGCGCTGGAACTATCTCGCAGCCTGGGCTTGGGCGAATGAAGAGTTCAAGGGCGATCAGGACAAGATCAAGGCCTATGTCGGCGAGCTCTACAAGCGCGCCCCAGTCCTCGATACCGGTGCGCGTGGCTCGACGGTAACCTTTGCCCAGCGCCAGATCGGTGACGTTCTGCTCGCCTGGGAAAACGAGGCCTATCTTGCCGGTCAGGAATTTGGCGAAGATTCCTTCGACATCGTCGTTCCACCGATCTCGATCCTGGCGGAACCGCCTGTTGCCGTGGTCGACGCCAATGTCGATGCCAAGGGTACGCGCAAGGTGGCAGAGGCCTATCTGCAATACCTTTACTCCGACGAAGGGCAGAATATTGCGGCCAAGCACTTCTATCGTCCGAGCAATCCGTCTGTGGTCTCCAAGGATCTCCTGAAGCAGCTGCCGGATATCAAGCTCGTCACCATCGATGATCCGATCTTCGGCGGATGGGCAAAGGCGCAGCCGGAACATTTCGGCGATGGCGGAATCTTCGACCAGATTTACAAGCCCGGAAAGTAAGTGGATGATATAGCGAACCGCCCGGGCAGGCCTTGTGTCTGCCCAGCGAGGAGCAGGACAGATCGACTGGCTTCACGGCCGGTCGATGGCGCATATGATGGCTTGTTGAGCCACTAGTTTACCCGGAGCCTCGATGAGCAACACCCCGTCGCAAAGCGGATGGAAGTGGCGGCAGTCCAGCGTCTTGCCAGGCTTCGGCCTGACGCTCGGCTACACGATTTGCTATCTCTTTCTCATTATTCTGATTCCCCTTGGTGGCCTCATCTGGTCCACCGCCCATCTGGGTTTCGCCGAGTTTCTCGCCATTGCGACCGACAGCAGAACCTTGAATGCGCTACGCATCAGCTTTGGCACGGCGTTCCTGGCAGCCTTGGTCAATGCCTTTTTCGGCGTCATCATCGCTTGGGTGCTGGTCCGCTATCGCTTTCCCGGTCGGCGTTTTATCGATGCGATCGTGGATCTGCCCTTCGCTCTGCCGACTGCGGTGGCAGGCATCTCGCTGACGACACTTTATTCCAATCGAGGTTGGATCGGCTCGCTGTTCGAACCGCTCGGTATCAAGATCGCCTTTACGCCGCTCGGCATCGTCATTGCGCTGATCTTCATCGGGCTACCCTTCGTCGTACGCACGGTGCAGCCCGTCATGGAAGAAATCGACCGGCAGGTTGAGGAGGTTGCGGCTACACTCGGGGCCAACCGTTTCCAGACGATCACGCGCATACTTCTGCCGGGTCTAGTGCCGGCAATTCTCACAGGCTTTGCGCTCGCTTTTGCCCGTGGCGTCGGTGAATATGGCTCCGTCATCTTCATTGCCGGCAATATCCCTTATGTTTCGGAGATTGCGCCGCTTCTCATCGTCATCAGACTTGAGGAGTTCAACTATGCGGGCGCAACCGGTATCGCCACAATCATGCTGATCATTTCCTTCGCCATGCTTTTCGTCATCAATCTCATTCAGGCCTGGAGCCGCAAGAGGTACGGTTATGCCTGACACAGCGCAGTCCGTTTCTTCAAAGCCGTTCCGAGACCCCGCAAGCGAGGGTCTGCCCGCCAAGATTTCGCTTTTTCTCGTTGCCTTTCTGTTTCTCGCGCTCTTCCTCGTCATGCCTCTGGTGGCGGTCTTCTTCGAAGCCTTCCGCAAAGGCACGGGCGCGTTCTGGGAAGCGATCGTCGAGCCGGACGCACTCTCGGCCATTCGTCTCACCCTTCTCGTGGCTGCCATTTCCGTGCCGCTCAACCTCATCTTCGGGGTTGCTGCTGCCTGGGCCGTCGCCAAGTTTGAGTTCAAGGGTAAGGCATTTCTCATCACGCTCATCGATCTGCCATTTTCCATCTCGCCGGTCATTTCCGGCCTGGTCTATGTGATCCTGTTTTCCTCACACAGCGTGCTGGGGCCGTGGCTGAAGAGCTACGGCATTGAAATTCTGTTTGCCGTACCTGGCATCGTGCTCGCCACGATCTTCGTCACCTTTCCCTTCGTCGCCCGCGAACTGATCCCGCTGATGCAGGATCAAGGGACCGGCGATGAGGAGGCGGCCATTTCACTTGGCGCGTCGGGCTGGCAAACCTTCTGGTATGTGACGCTGCCCAACATCAAATGGGGTCTGCTGTATGGCGTGCTTCTCTGCAACGCCCGCGCCATGGGGGAATTCGGAGCCGTATCGGTCGTGTCAGGCCACATTCGTGGAGAGACCAACACCATGCCGCTCCATGTCGAGATTCTTTATAACGAGTACAATATCGGTGCTGCTTTCGCCGTTGCCACGCTGCTGGCAGGGCTTGCGCTCGTCACGCTTGTTCTCAAAACCATTCTCGAAATACGCTTTGGCGCGGGCAACGCTGCCGGCAAGCATTGAAGGGCATATCCATGGAAGTGAAAGTTTCCGGTATCACCAAGCAGTTCGACCGCTTCCCGGCGTTGAATGACGTGTCGCTCAACATCCGCTCCGGCGAGTTGATTGCGCTGCTTGGACCCTCCGGCTCGGGCAAGACGACGCTTCTGCGTCTGATCGCAGGGTTGGAGCAGCCGACTAGAGGACAGATTTTTTTTGGCGATGAAGATGCTTCGCATCGCTCCGTTCAGGAGCGCAATGTCGGCTTCGTTTTCCAGCATTATGCTCTGTTTCGTCACATGACGGTGGCGGAAAATATTGCTTTCGGTCTGAAGGTGCGACCGTCTGCGACACGGCCGCCCAAGGCGGAAATTCGCAAACGCGTCTCGGAACTGCTGGACATGGTGCATCTGTCCGGCCTGGAAAAGCGCTATCCCAACCAGCTATCCGGCGGCCAGCGTCAGCGTGTGGCGCTGGCGCGCGCCGTTGCCATCGAACCGCGGGTTCTTCTGCTAGATGAACCTTTCGGCGCTTTGGATGCCAAAGTCCGCAAGGAATTGCGCCGTTGGCTGCGAGAGTTTCACGACCGCACCGGTCATACCACCATCTTCGTCACCCATGACCAGGAAGAGGCATTGGAACTGGCAGACCGTGTGGTGGTGATGAGCCAGGGCAAGATCGAGCAGGTCGGTACGGCGGATGATGTTTACGATACGCCGAATTCCCCCTTCGTGTTCTCCTTCATTGGCGAATCCTCCAGTCTTCCGGTGAAAATTCAGGACGGAAATATCCTGTTTCAGGGAGAGGGCATCGGCATTGCCGAGACTGGACAGGGCGAGGGCGACCTGTTCTTCCGCCCGGAGGATGTGGCGCTGACGGACGAACGCGAAGCGCTCTACGGCAAGGTGACGACCTGTCGCCGGCTGGCAGGGACGCGCATCGCCGAAATCGACATCGCCAATAATGGCCACGAGCCCTATCATCTGGAAATCGAGGTGCCGCTCGATGCATCCGTGTCGGTTGGCAACGACGTGCGCTTTCGTCCGACACGTTGGCAAGTTTTTAGGAAGTAACAGGCAGAAACGGAAAAGGGCCGCTTTGAGCGGCCCTTCCATGAGTTTGGTCCTTGTTTCAGACCCGAAACGTTTCGCAACGCTTCGAAGGGAAGGCGGATCAGGCCGAGGGCTGCCTCGTCAAAATCAAATCCTTTCCATTGCCTGCTACGAAGACCGAAATCTCACTAGACATTGGATCACCTTCCTTTCTCTACGTTGAACATATTATGAAGGTAATCCGATTCGCGCTGATTGCAAGGGGTCGCCCTTATATCGATGTTTTAATCCGAACAAGGCGCCATCGCCGATGAACGGCAGTGTCACGTCAGAAAAGCCGCGGGCTTCGCTGACGCTGACGCCAAGCAGCTGATATCACTGACTAACTCGCATCACGATCTTGCCGATGTGGCCGCTGCTTTCCATCAGTCGGTGGCCTTCCGCAACCTGATCGAAATCGATCACGTCATGAATGACAGGTGCCAATTTACCGCTTTCCAGCAGTGGCCAGACCTGCTCGACGAGCTCATCACGAATGGCGCGCTTCTCGTCGCCGGTGCGCGGACGCATGGTCGAGCCTGTCACGGTAAGGCGCTTGACCATGATGGGGCGCAGATCCACCTTTTCGGCGACGGTGCCGCCGAGGAATGCGATCATCGACAGGCAGCCATCCTTGGCAAGTGAGGCGATGTTTTTTTCGAAATAGGATGCGCCGATCATGTCGAGAATGACATCCACGCCCTTACCGCCGGTCGCTTCCTTGATGACGGCGGCGAAATCTTCCTCACGGTAGTTGATCGCCCGCTTTGCACCGAGCTTCTCGCAGGCGGCGCATTTTTCCTTGGAGCCAGCGGTCGTGTAAACCTCGGCACCGAAAGCCTTGGCCAGTTGGATCGCCGTCGTGCCGATGCCGCTGCTGCCACCGTGGATCAGGACACTCTCGCCTTCGGTCAAGCCAGCCATCTGGAAGAGATTGGCCCATACGGTAAAAAATGTTTCCGGCACGGCCGCGGCTTTGACCGCATCATAACCCGCGGGGAACGGCAGGGCCTGGCCCGCTGGCACCACGCAATATTCGGCGTAGCCGCCGCCATTGGCAAGTGCGCAGACCCGGTCACCAATCTGGAAATCACTGACGCCTTCACCAAGTGCAACGACTTCTCCGGCGACTTCAAGGCCGAGAACCGGGCTTGCGTCTTTTGGTGCGGGATAATTGCCCTGACGCTGCGCCACATCCGGCCGGTTTATGCCGGCAGCCTGCACCTTCACCAGCAGTTCTCCAGCTTTGGGTGAGGGCAGAGGCCCATTCGAGAACGTCATGACCTCGGGGCCGCCAAAGCTGGGCAGATCGACAAAACGCATGGTGGATGGCAGTGACACGGGTGGCCTCCTCAAAGCTTGCTACTGTAAGCTAGACTTAGGTCACTTATGCGGATTAAAAAAGGAGACGTAATGCCGCTCCAGTCATTTCATCTCACCATGACTGTGGATGACGAGTCCGGTTTCGCTCTTCTTGGCGGCTTTCTTGATATTGGCAATCTCCGCGCCAATTCCGTCCGGGTTGCCGATCAACATGCCCTTGGGAAGTTGAACGACGCCAATCGAGCAACGTAGAAGCGCAAATTCTCTCTCATTGCCAAAGCGGTCGAAACCCTTGATCTGTCCTGCCAGTCGGTCTTCTTCCGAATAAAGGGCGATGACATCGTCATGGAAATCGCCGAGCAACCGCTCAAGAATTTCCGTTACCTCATCCGTCGTCCAGTCACGAACGCCGATGAAGAAATCGTCGCCGCCGATATGGCCAAGGAAGCAGTCGCCGGAGAAGAAGTAGCGCTTCATCAGCGCCGAGAACAGGCTGATGGCGTGGTCGCCGACGTGGAAGCCGTACTTGTCGTTGAACGGCTTGAAATTATCGAAATCGCAGTAGCAGAAGAAGCGATCCTCGTCGCTATCGCGGCAGGATTCCTCGATGAAGCCGCTGATCGCCCGGTTCCCTGGAAGCGCTGTCAACGGGTTTTGCTCCTGCGCCAGCTTCAACTGCTTTTCGTTGATGACCTTGATCAGCGATGCGGCGGAGACGACACCGACATAGCGCATGTTTTCGGTGAGGATCACACAGGCGCTGCCGCCCATATTGGCGAAGATATTCATCAGCCGATCCGCATCTGCATCCAGCCCAACGATCGGCGCCCGATCAACGAAGTGCGATATGGTTCTCTCATAGACCTTGTTCTTCAACAGGTCGCGGCCGAAGGGCTGATAGATATATTCCTTCAAATGGTATTCGTTGATCACGCCGCGCGGCTCGCCGTTGGCATTCAGAACCGGGAAGAAAGCCTGTTCCGGGTTGCGCCGGAACAATTCGAATACGCTGTCTATACTGTCGTTTTCATAAACTGTGGGAAGATGTTCGATCTGGCGGCGGATCAGGATTTCATCCAGCGTCTGACGATTGCGGCGAGTGTCGCCCAGTTGTTGGAGATGGGGAAACGAGACGTGCAACTCTTTGACGAAAGTGGTCGGGCGGGACACGAACCAACCCTGGATGAGGTCCACACCCATTTCACGGCAGGTCAGGAATTCTCCTTCCGTCTCGATGCCTTCCGCAATGACGCGCACGCCTAGCACATGGGCAATATTGACGATGTTCTTGACCATGTGCCGTTTGCGCGGATTTCGCTCAACGTCCTGAATGAAGTAACGATCGATCTTCAGGTAATCGACATCGAAATCGCAAAGCAATTTCATTTCGCCATGGCCAACACCGAAATCATCGATGGCCAGCTTGAAGCCTTCCTTGCGCATACGGTTGATAAGCGCGCCGAACTCTGGGACGCTGGTATTGTCGAAGCGTTCTGAAAGCTCGAAGCAAATGGAAGAGGGAGGGATTTTGGCCTGCGTCAGCTGTTCCAGAAGCTTGTCCAGAATGATGTCGCCATGACGGATCAGGCGTACGTCCAGGTTGAGAAACAATGTGGCAGAGGAGCAGTCCGGAAGAGTGGAAAATTTCGCAAGCGCGCGGCTGGCGATCATCTTCTCCAGCTCGACGAGTTGTCCCTCGGCTTCCACATGATCCAGCAGCTCGATCGGGTTGGCAAAACCGATGCGCTCATGACCGCGCATCAGAGATTCATATCCGAATACTGACCCAGTCGTCGTCTCAACTATGGGCTGGAAGGCACACTCGAGAACGAGCTTGGCCATTGAAATCATCTGACCGCTGGCAAACCGTCTGACGACATTCTGCTCGGCACTGCTCGACATCACTTGCTTCTCCACCATTTCGGATCCGTTTACGGCTTCGCCGGATCGTCTTTTTGGCGGGATTGTGGCGACAACTCCTCAATGAAAACTTTACGTGATGTGAAACTTCTATGACAGCTTAAACACTCGGTCTTATGCCGCATGTCCGGGGGATTATTGATACGTCCAAATGGGTGCGCTTGGTTTTAACGCCTCTGAGTGTTGTGGAAAGCGTAAAGCTCTGCCACATTGACGCTTTCGCCATCCATTCTAGCCGCGGTGGCAATCCCCCGCCTTTCTCTTTGGTGCGTGTCCCCCCAGAGCTTCAGAGCCGCGCGGACGACTTCGCTGCTGGATGCATAGGCACCGGATGCTACTGCCTCGTGGAGTTGGGCAGCCTGTTCCGGAGAGATCGATACGGTCAATACTGGCATAGTGGTCCTCCCGATTACCAAGCTGCGGATTTTTCCGTCAACCGTATGAGCCTCCACGCTGAGGCGATCGAGGCAAAGTCGATCTGTCAGTCGCATGGTGGAGGTATTTATGAACGCAAGGCACGTGCATCGGTTCCAAACGAGGCATCATTTGCGCGACGAATGACGGCCTCACGAGGCCTGTCTGGTCTGCCAACTTCACTGCAGTCTTAAAGCCAAAGCGCATGCTCGCCTTGACATGGCGCAAAGAACACCGAGACCTCGAATTTATTATTGATTGACTGATCAATCAATAATAAACAGATCACCTAAGGAGATCGCTGATGCCTAAGGTTGGAATGGAGCCGCTGCGGCGAAAGGCGCTGGTCGATGCAGCTCTTCGCACTATAGGTCACCATGGTTCGCTGAATGTGACGATGTCGGACATCGCTCGGGAAGCGGGCGTATCCGCCGCGCTTGCGCACCATTATTTCGGCAGCAAGCAACAGCTCTTGCTGGAAACGATCCGCAGCCTGCTGCGCGATCTGAGGCGCGATGCAGTCGCGGCCCTGATGCGTGCCTCCGGACCGCGCGAGCGTCTGAGCGCCATCGTGCGCGTCTCGTTTCAAAGCGATCAGTTCACCCAGGAAACCGTTGCCGCATGGCTCGCCTTTTATGTGGAGGCGCAACGTTCCGAAGAAACCCGCAGGCTTCTTGTCCTCTATGCCAAGCGCCTTCGCTCGAACATCATGTATAGTCTTTCCCGCCTTTGCCCGCCGGACGATGCGGCGCGGATCGCGGAAGGGGCCGCAGCCCTCATTGACGGGCTCTATATTCGCCACAGCCTGCAAGCGGCACCGTTGGGAATCTCCGCAGCGCCAGCCCTGGTCGAAGATTATTTCGACATGCAGTTGAAACGCTTTTCAGACAACAAGACGTCCACCCGACATCTTTGAGGACATGATCATGACTTTGAAAGCCCAACCCAAAGCCTCGCATTTCATCGATGGCGACTATGTTGAAGACGAGAGCGGTACGCTGATCGAAAGCATCTATCCGGCCACCGGCGAAGTCATCGCACGCCTTCACGCGGCAACGCCTGCCATCGTTGAGCGAGCGATCGCTTCGGCCAAGCGCGCGCAGAAAGAGTGGGCCGCGGTGAGCCCGACGGCGCGCGGACGTATTCTGCGCCGCGCCGCTGACATCATGCGCGAGCGCAACCAAGAGCTTTCCGAACTGGAAACGCTCGACACGGGCAAACCAATCCAGGAAACCATCGTCGCCGACCCGACGTCCGGGGCGGATTCCTTTGAATTCTTCGGCGGTATAGCCCCATCCGCTTTGAACGGCGACTACATCCCGCTCGGCGGCGATTTTGCCTATACCAAGCGTGTTCCCCTGGGTGTCTGCGTTGGAATCGGTGCCTGGAACTATCCGCAACAGATTGCGTGCTGGAAGGCTGCTCCCGCGCTTGTTGCGGGCAATGCCATGGTGTTCAAGCCGTCTGAAAATACACCGCTCGGTGCGTTGAAGATTGCTGAAATCCTCATCGAGGCGGGACTGCCGAAAGGGATCTTCAACGTCATCCAGGGCGACCGCGACACCGGCCCTCTGCTCGTCAACCATCCAGATGTCGCCAAGGTATCGCTGACCGGATCGGTGCCGACGGGCCGCAAGGTTGCCGCGGCCGCTGCGGGGCACTTGAAGCATGTGACGATGGAACTCGGCGGTAAGTCGCCGCTCGTCGTTTTTGATGACGCCGACATCGAAAGTGCAGTCGGCGGCGCAATGCTTGGCAATTTCTACTCTTCGGGCCAGGTTTGCTCCAATGGGACGCGCGTCTTCGTCCAGCGCGGCGCAAAGCAGCGCTTCCTCGACAATCTGAAAAGCCGCACCGACGCCATGGTCATCGGAGACCCTATGAATGAGGCCACCCAGATCGGCCCGCTCGTCTCCAAAGCGCAGCAGGAAAAGGTGCTGGCCTATATGGAAAAAGGCAAGGCGGAAGGCGCAACACTCGTCACCGGCGGTGGCATCCCCAACAACGTGTCCGGCCAAGGCTTCTACGTCCAGCCCACGGTCTTTGCCGATGTTAAGGACGGCATGACGATTGCCCGCGAGGAAATTTTCGGACCGGTGATGTGCGTGCTGGATTTCGATGACGAGGACGAGGTCATCGCGCGTGCCAATGCCACGGAGTTCGGCCTGGCAGGCGGCGTTTTCACTGCGGATCTGTCACGCGCGCATCGCGTCGTCGATCAGCTGGAAGCCGGAACTCTCTGGATCAACACCTATAATCTGTGCCCGGTCGAAATGCCGTTCGGCGGCTCCAAGCAATCCGGCTTTGGTCGAGAAAACTCGGCGGCAGCCCTCAATCATTATAGCGAGTTGAAGACGGTCTACGTATCGACCGGCAAAGTCGAAGCTCCGTATTGATCAGATACTCCCCTAGCAGGGGAGTGACCAATCGGTCCCGTTAGCCCGCGCTTTTTAAGCAGGGTATCGCCACCAAGAGAGATAACAGATGCAGCAGGCAGATTTCGTCATTGTAGGTTCCGGATCCGCAGGCTCAGCCATGGCCTATCGTCTATCGGAAGACGGTAAGTATTCTGTCATCGTCATCGAGGCTGGCGGATCGGATTTCGGTCCTTTCATCCAGATGCCGGCAGCACTTGCATGGCCGATGAGCATGAAGCGTTACAATTGGGGCTATCTCTCCGAGCCTGAGCCCAATCTTAACAACCGCCGCATCACCGCTCCACGCGGCAAGGTCATCGGCGGATCGTCTTCTATCAATGGTCTGGTATATGTTCGTGGCCATGCCGAAGACTTCAACCGCTGGGAGGAACTCGGAGCACAGGGCTGGGCCTATGCGGATGTTCTACCATACTTCAAGCGCATGGAGCATAGCCATGGCGGCGAGGCAGGTTGGCGCGGGACGGATGGGCCTCTTCATGTTCAGCGCGGTCCGGTCAAGAACCCGCTGTTTCATGCCTTCATCCAAGCGGGTGCCCAGGCCGGGTTTGAGCTAACGGACGATTATAACGGCTCCAAGCAGGAGGGTTTCGGCCTGATGGAGCAGACGATCCATGATGGTCGTCGCTGGTCCGCCGCCAATGCCTATCTCAGACCCGCTCTCAAGCGCGGCAATGTCACGCTGGTGCATGGCTTCGCCCGAAAGATCGTGATCGAAAACGGTCGTGCAACAGGCGTCGAGATCGAACGAAAAGGCGTGGTCGAGACGATCAAGGCCAATCGTGAGGTTATCATCTCCGCCTCGTCCTTCAATTCTCCAAAACTGCTGATGCTGTCGGGCATCGGTCCGGCACAGCATCTCCAGGATATGGGCATCGACGTAAAAGTGGATCGCCCGGGCGTCGGCGCCAATCTTCAGGACCACATGGAGTTTTATTTCCAGCAGGTCTCCACCAAGCCCGTATCGCTCTACTCGTGGCTGCCGTGGTTTTGGCAGGGTGTGGCGGGTGCGCAGTGGCTTATGACCAAGGGTGGGCTCGGTGCCTCCAACCAGTTCGAAGCTTGCGCCTTCCTGCGCTCGGCACCCGGATTGAAGCAGCCCGATATCCAGTTCCACTTTCTACCCGTTGCCATCTCCTATGATGGCAAGGCGGCGGCGAAGAGCCACGGTTTCCAGGTGCATGTGGGCTACAACCTGTCGAAGTCGCGCGGCAATGTTACGCTTCGCTCTTCCGATCCGAAGGACGACCCGGTGATCCGCTTCAACTATATGAGTGAAGCCGAAGACTGGGAAAAGTTCCGCCGTTGCGTGCGTCTCACCCGTGAGATCTTCAGCCAGAAGGGGTTTGACGAATTTCGCGGCCCGGAAATCCAGCCGGGCGAAAAGGTCCAGTCGGATGCGGAGATCGATGCGTTCCTTCGCGAACATCTGGAAAGCGCCTACCATCCCTGTGGCACCTGCCGCATGGGTGCCAAGGACGATCCGTTATCCGTTGTAGATCCGGAGTGTCGCGTCATCGGGATCGATGGACTGCGCGTGGCCGATAGCTCCATTTTTCCGCATGTGACCTATGGCAACCTCAATGCACCGTCGATCATGACGGGGGAAAAAGCCGCAGACCACATTCTGGGAAGGCAACCACTGCCGCGCTCCAACCAGGAGCCCTGGGTCAATCCACGTGCCGAGGTAAGCGATCGATAAGAGGGGCCATGAGGCCAGTTTCTACTCAAGGCGGAACCGTCTCCGTATGATCGAGAGCGGGCCGTAAAATGCCTTTGCATGGCATTTGTCAAAGACATGGTTGCAATCGAGGCCTTCGGGACCGATAAGAAACCAAGCTTTTGAAATGCAGAAATTTGCCATGCCAGACACTTATAAAAAAATGAAAATGGTACGCCGATCCCGCGTTATGTGGGGTTCATGGCGCATCTGGAAGCCCAGGGCCGTTTTCTGGCTTGGAGCCATTGCGGTGGGGCTGATCAGCGTTGGCTTTGCAAAGGCCGCCGACTGGGCGCAGCATATGTTTGCCGCCACGACATCGTCAGGCGAGTGGGCCTTTCTCCTGCCGCTCGTCATCACGCCGCTTGGCTTTGTCATCTGCGCGTGGCTGGCCATGGTGGTGTTTCCAAATTCCGGCGGAAGCGGCATTCCTCAAGCCATTGCTGCGCGCCATTTTCATCATGATGAAGACCGGTCTCGTTTGTTGTCGATCAAGCTTGCCGTTGGAAAGATCGCCCTCACTGTCGTCGGTCTGATGTCCGGTGCATCGATTGGCCGGGAAGGGCCGACGGTACAGGTCGGTGCGTCGATCATGCTCCTGGCGGCGCGCGTGGGTGGCATGGCGCAGGCGAGAGGCCTCATTCTCGCTGGATCGGCAGCAGGTATCGCCGCTGCTTTCAATACGCCGCTTGCCGGTATCGTCTTTGCCATCGAGGAGATGAGCCGGTCCTACCAGTCGAGGGCCAATGGCTTGGTATTGACCGCGGTCATTCTCTCCGGTCTCGCCTCTCTCGGTCTAGTCGGCAGCTATACCTATTTCGGCACCAGCACGGTGTTGATGCAGACGGGCAAGGACTGGAGCCTCGTTCTGCTCTGCGGCATCGGCGGCGGCTTTCTGGGCGCTATTTTCAGCGCTGGCGCGCTTCGCGCCTCGCAACGTATCCGCCGCTGGGCTCATACGGTTCCATTGAAGCGCATGCTGATCGTTGCCGGCGTGTGCGGCCTGGCCTCGGCTGTCATTGGCGTTCTGAGCGGTGGCGCCACCTTCGGAACCGGCTATGAACAGGCAAGAGCGGCGGTTGAGGGTCAGGCGGCGCCGTTGTTGTTCTTCGTCGAAAAGCTGATGACGACATTCCTCGCCATGCTATCGGGTATCCCAGGCGGTATCTTCGCGCCGTCGCTGTCCGTCGGCGCGGGTTTCGGCAGCACGGTATCTTCGCTTCTTGGCAGCAGTATCGCGCTCGGTGCCATCCTCGGCATGGCTGGCTATTTCGCCGGTGTCGTTCAGGCACCAATGACGGCCTTTGTCATCATCCTGGAGATGACAGGCAATCATGATGGCGTCATCGCTATTATGGCCGCGGCTATGCTGGGCTACCTGACCTCACGCATGATTTCGCCCGAGCCGCTCTATCACGGTCTGTCACGCGTCTTCATTGCCCAGGGCATAAGAGCAAGGCGCGCAAGTGAAGCCGAGCATCACGAGGGTGACGCTCATGCGGCTTCGGGCTTGCGCTCCGGTGCCGGTTCGAACGAGTTGACGCCGAAGTAGCCAAGGCCCGGGATTTTGATGCCGGGATTTTGAATGTCGATCCCGGCGACGAGCCCAAGAAAATTGACCTCGAAGCCACTGCGCACACCGGCGGACAATCCGAAAAGCCCACCCAGCGAGACGCTCATATCCTTCCAGTCATCGGCAATATGAAAGAACTCGCCATTCGGCAGGTAGTCCCGACCGACCGCGTCCGGCGGCAGCACCACGCCGAGTTCCGGAACACTGCGCAGCACATGCGCGATGAAGGTATTCGAATTGGGACCGGGATAGATACGGTAGCCACCCGCCTTGCTGTAGGGATAGTCCGCAATCGCCTTCTGGATTTTCGGAATCAGTCTCTGCGCTTTCTCGCCATGAAGTTCCAGCACCATCCTCGGTGTGTTTGAATACCAATAAGCATCAGGGGCATAGGCGTTGCGACGAATAGGCGACCCCCAACCCACCTTGTCGTAACGCTCATAGGTCGAGGCGCCTTCCGGCTTCATCACGATCCACGCATGGCTGGCGATTGATCCTTTGAAGCCACCCGTCATGGCGGAATAGACATAGATTGCGGCTGGCTTGTCCAGAGCCGCTTCGGGCAGAATGCCGGCGGAAGACCAGCGCGCATTGCGATAACCGGTCGGGTGATCCTTCATTGCCCATAATCCCGCAGAAGCGAGCGCAGGCAGCAGATAGATGAAAAAGACGGCAGCCAGAAAGCGTTTGGCAAATTTCAATGGAGAGCCCCGTGCAACATGTGACCGATCTGGTTAGATAGAGATCGCATTTCGAATTTTTTGAGGCCAGCATCATGCACAACCCCGTGACTGTCGAAGTAACCCGCGGCAACATCATCGAAAGCCGTCATCGAGGAATGGCGGTCGTTGTGGATGGGGACGGCAAAATCGTCTTTTCCGCAGGCGAGGTCGAGCGCCCTGTCTTTCCACGCTCGGCCTGCAAGGCCATGCAGGCGTTGTTCATGGTAGAAAGCGGCGCGGCGGATGCTTACGGCTTCGGCAATCGCGAACTGGCGCTGTCCTGTGCTTCGCATTCAGGTGAGGAAGCGCATGTGGACCTTGCCGCCTCCATGCTGACGAGGGCGGGCAAGGATGTCGATGACCTGGAATGCGGCGCACATTGGTCGCTCGACCAGAAGGCGCTGATTGCGCAGGCTCGCCGCATGCAAAAGCCGACAGCACTGCATAACAACTGCTCCGGCAAACATTCCGGCTTCATCTGTGCTTGCAGTCATAATCTGATCGAGACCCGTGGCTACGTTCATGGCGACCACCCATTGCAGCGGGAAATCCGCGCAGCGATGGAAAGCCTGACCGGGACGGCGATTGCCGAAGACAGCTGCGGAGTAGACGGCTGTTCGATCCCAGCCTATGCCGTGCCGCTCAAGGCGCTGGCGCATGGTTTTGCAAAGATGGCGACGGGACGCGGACTTGAACCGATACGCGCTCAAGCCTCGCGCCGTCTGATCGAGGCCTGCATGGCAGAACCTTTTTATGTGGCGGGTACGGGCAGAACCTGCACGAAGCTGATGGAGATCGCGCCGGGTAAGATTTTCGCCAAGACCGGCGCGGAAGGAGTCTTTGTTGGTATTGTTCCGGAAAAAGGATTGGCGATCGCGGTCAAATGCGAAGACGGAACGACGCGCGCGGCAGAAGCTATGATTGCGTCTCTTCTGGCACGCTACTTTGAGAGCGATAGTGCCGAACGAGCGGCACTCGATGCTATGGCGAACCGCTCCTTGAAGAACTGGAACGGCATCCATGTCGGCGATATTCGCGTCACGTCTTCGCTTTCCTGAGTCCAAAAACGCGGGAGCCGGTTATCGTAGAACCACGCCCTTTGCGCGAAATTGTCAGGATGGCTCGGCAGTTCTCGCATCCCACATGGCCTTGAATGCAGGGCGTGACTGGCAACGTGCCAGCCATGCTTTGACGGCCGGATGTGCATCGAAAATCGGCGTATGAGCCTGAGCATAACGCACGACTTCGGCGGCGTTGAGGTCTGCCACCGTAAAGCGGTTGCCTACCAGATAGTCCCGGTCCGCAAGATGCTGTTCCAGAACGCGAAAAGGCCGGCGCAGCATACGTGCTGCAACGTCGATGACCGCCCTGCCGCTGTCGGTATCCGCCAGTCCTTCGGCGAAGGTGGAGGAAATCTTCAGGGCGTTTGCTTCGATCTCGGTCGCGGCGAAGAAAGACCATTGCATCATATATGCGTCTTCCGCCGCATCGGTCGGGGCGACGGACGTTCCGTATTTGCGGGCGAGATATAGGTTGATGGCCATGGACTCATAGAGAACCATGCCGTCGTCATCGATGCACGGTATCGTTCCCATGGGATTGATCGCCAGATAGGACGGTGTCAGCGTATTGGTCGGCGCATCGTCGGCCAGCGGATCTGCCAGGCGTCGTGCCTGAATGACAGGTACGTGTTTGAAAGCAAGATCAAGTTCTTCTGCGAGCCATAATGTGCGCGTGGCCCGGGAACGATAGACACCATAAATTGTCAGCATTGCAAAGCCCCTTCAACGTCGTCGGCAGACTAGAGACATTTTTTGCAAAATCCAGTGATAACGGCGCCTTCGCTGAGAGGAGGTTCGAACAGTCTGCAAGCTTTAATCCCTAAAAAATTATCAAATATCAATTCAATCCGGAGTAAGCCAAATAACTATCGATCGGCATGATGTAGCGGAAATTTGAATGCCCAGATTTCATGGATTTATTATTACAATGAATTTTTTTAATTCTGTGTAAGCAAATTTTCTATAAGGATTTCTGCATAATATAGGCGTGCTCTTGGTGGTATGTGAAGCAAAGAGCGCTGCCGGATCAATTTATCTGAGGAGCATTTCTAGGAATGGGTGAGAAAAACGGTCTGGCGCCGCCCACTTCGCAGTTGCTGTCGACGGAAACGTCCCTATCGGACGTGAGCAAGCATCAACTGGCTTTCCTCCTTGATAATGTTCCCGAACTCGTCTTCATCAAGGACTGTTCCGGTCGATACGAATATATGAACGCTGCGGCGCTGGAGTCCCTCGGGTTTGGCCGGGATTATCTCAACAGTCGTAAATTGACGATTTTCGATCTGGCTTCAAAGCCCGTTGCGGAGTGTATCGATAAGCTGGACCGCCGTATTTTGGCGGGAGATCGTGATATATACGATGCCGAAGAGCGTTTGGTTGGCGAGGACGGGACGACACGCTGGTATGCGGGAACTCGTATCATCCTGCGTGACCAATCGGGCGCGCCGGTTGGGCTTGCCGGAATTTCACGGGAAATTACTTTTGCCAAGCGCCAGGAAACGATGCGCAGAAGTCACGCAAGTCTACTGGAAATGATTGTTAAAGGTCAGCCTCTCAAAGACATACTCACCGCCCTTGTTCAGGAGGTAGAGGGGTTGCTGGATAATGTTTTCGGCTCTGTTTTGATGCTTGACGAGAAAAAACTAATCTTGCGTTCAGGAGCGGCGCCTTCATTGTCCGAGGCCTATGTGTCCACTGTAGACGGGGTTCCGGTGGGGCCTAACAACGGCTCTTGTGGTACTGCTGCGTTTCGCAGGGATGCGGTCTATGTCAGCGATACGTTTCAAAGCCCGCTTTGGGCCGATTATGTCGATATCGCGAAGCAACATGGTCTTCGTTCCTGTTGGTCCACGCCCATTTTCGGCAACAATGATGTCCTGCTCGGAACATTCGCGCTGTATTCCAGATCGGTTCGGATGCCCACCGAGATGGAAAAAGAAATCATTGATATGGCGACCAATATCGCCGGAATCGCTATCGATCGGCGTCGCGCCGAAGAGCGTGTGCATTACATGGCCCATCACGATCCTCTGACGGGATTGTCGAACCGCAATCTGTTCTGGGGTCAGTTCCGCCGCGTATTGCACGAGGCGAAGCGGGAAAATCGTCTTGTCGCGATCACCTATCTCGACCTCGACAATTTCAAGCAAATCAATGATGTTTATGGTCATGCAGCAGGAGATGACGTGCTACGCGCCTTTGCCGAGCGTATTACCGCCTGCATTCGCGCTTCCGATGTCGCAGTGCGTCTCGGTGGTGATGAATTTGCCATCATCTTCAGCAATCCAATCCATGACGAGGCTGGTATTCTGGCCCGGCTGGAGGAGATCCGCAGGATCGTGCAAGAGCCTATCGCTCAATCGGCCACCGCTCTTACTGTAACCTGTTCAATGGGGACCGCCTTCTATCCCAACGATGGAAAGACGCCCGAAAGCCTTCTTGCAAAGGCCGATGCCGCCATGTACCGGGCAAAGCGCGACAGCCGCGATCGCCTGAAAGGAAAATGACGGTCGATAGCGACATCTGAGGCCGCAGGTCAGTCGTCTAAAGTCGCGCGTCAGGCGACAGACGCGTCTCGAAGCGCCCAATAAAGCGATCGAAAAGCTGCGCGAAGGCAGCAATATCCTCATCCGGCCAGTCACTGACCACATCGCGTATAATGGCGATCTTTGCACTTCGCACGTCATCCAGAACATCGAGGCCGAGCGGTGTCACGGCGATCACACTGCGTCTGCCATCTTCCTGTGACACGTCCCGCCGCAGTAGCCCTCTGCCGACCATATCCGAAACCAGACGGCTTCCGCGCGACGGATCGAGGCGCATGCCTTCCGCGATCGAGCCTACGGTCGCATCGCCCTCGGTGCGATGAACGACGTCGAGAACGTCCAGATGAGACAGCTCCAGCTCCGGTGACAGCTTTGCGATGGCCATACGACCGATAACGCGGCGGCCGATCATGATACGCATACGTGTCATGGTATCACTGATCGCGAGAACGTCATCTCGCGTCGTCTCGTCAGTCTCTGCGCTTTTCAAATTCTGCATGCTCATGGGTGCCCCGCTTCCATCCGCACTCCAGTTTATAGCAAACTATGAGAAGATGCTATTGACACATATATGCTATAAGCACATAAAATGCCATATAACGCGAGGCATTTTCATGGACATGTCGGTGAACCCTGCGGCTCCTCTCGTCACGGACCCGCGCCGCAGGATTGTAGTTTTCCTTTTTCTGATGCTGGCCATGTTCATGGCGACGCTGGACAATCAAATTGTTTCCACGGCGCTGCCGACGATTGTCGGTGAGTTTGGCGCACTGGAGCGGTTTGGCTGGGTGGGGTCCGCCTATCTCCTTGCGACCAGCGCCGTCATGCCGGTCTACGGCAAGCTTGGAGACCTCTTCGGTCGCAAGTATGTAATGATCTCCGCTGTCGTCATCTTCACGGTTGGCTCACTGGTCTGTGGCCTTGCATGGTCGATGAACTCGCTGATCGCCGCCCGCGTTCTCCAGGGGCTCGGTGGCGGCGGCATCATGGTGTCCATCTTCTCCGTCAATGCCGATCTTTTTGCCCCGCGTGAAAGGGCTCGCTACCAGAGCTATTCCAGTCTCGTCATCATGGCGTCGGGCAGTGTTGGCCCCATCCTCGGCGGCACGATGAGCGATCTCTTCGGCTGGCGTTCCATCTTCCTCATCAATCTGCCGATTGGCATCATCGTCGTTCTGGGGCTCGCATTCCTTCTGCCCTATCGGCGACCGGACCGTCAGCCCAAGATCGACTATATCGGCGCCATTCTTCTCGCTGCCGCCATTTCCAGTGTCGTGCTCTGGGCCGACAGTGCCGAACTGTTCGGATCGTTGATCGCCTGGCAAAGTCTTGTCATCATCGCCTTCGCTGCGGTCTGCGCCTTCTTCTGGGTGCAGGTGGAGAAGCGGGCGCCGGAGCCGGTCGTGCCTTTGCGTCTCTTCAAGAATTCGACATTTCCGCTGCTGATGATCATTTCACTGGTCAGCGGTGGTCTCGGCATCGGCATGGTCAATTATTACGCGCTCTTCCTGCAAACCACGACCGGGCTTTCTCCTTCGCAGGCCGGTCTTTTCTTCATCGCCGTGACAGGCGGCATCGTCATGGGTTCGCTGACGGCAGGCAGGTTGATCTCGAAGACGGGCAGCTACAAGCCCTTTTCCGTGATCAGTCTATCGATTGCGGTGGTGGCGATGCTCTCGCTGTCGCAGGTCCATGCCGGCACACCCCTGGCGATTATCGCAGGACTGATGCTGTTGCAGGGACTTGGTGTCGGCCTTGGCCAGCAGGCGCCGATCATCGGAGTGCAGAATTCTGCCTCCAGGGCGGATGTGGGTGCCGCAAGCGGGGCTGTTTCTCTCACACGCATGGGCGGTGCAGCGCTCGCAATCTCGATCTACGGTGCGGTTATTTCCTCCAGTCTGAATAGCCCGAGTATCGATATCCCAGGTGTTGGGCGGATACAGGAGCTGACGCCGAAGATGTTGGCGGAACTGCCAGCGGACTCTCAGCATGCGGTCGCTGATCTCTATGCAGCCGCATTCACACCGCTCTTTCTTGCTGCTGCCGCAACAGCCTTCATCGGTCTGATCGCGGCTGTGATGCTGAAGAATATCCGACTGCCGGTCGCCACAGAAAAGCCCTCGCTGCAAGAATGAGGGCCGTGCCGACGGAACGCTTTGCTTTGTCACATGCCGGACCCCAGGGGGTCTCGACTGCACAATCGGTTTCGAACGCTTTCTTCGCACAAAGGCCAAGACACGGTGACGTGCGCATTTGCTGCTCTTAGGCGATCGTCGAAATGAACCTTATTCCCGACCGTTCGTTTTCATTGCGCGCATCATATCATTGGCAAATCCCGACCGATCCCGACGCTCATGAAACCAGAAAAGCTACTCAATCCGACGCCGAAAGGGCTTTACTGTCCAGTGGGTGATTTTTACATCGACCCTGTGAGGCCGGTGCACAAAGCGCTCATCACCCACGGTCATTCGGATCATGCGCGGGCAGGGCATGAAAAAGTGTTGGCCACCCGCCAGACACTGGACATCATGCGTCTGCGTTACGGTGAGGATTTCACCTCTAGCGAGCAGGCGATTGCATTCGGCCAGACGATCGAAGTCAATGGCGTCACAGTGGGCTTCCACCCTGCCGGTCACGTGCTCGGCTCGGCCCAGATCTCTATCGAATATAACGGCACTCGCATTGTCGCATCGGGCGATTACAAGCGCGGTGTCGACCCTACCTGTGCGCCGTTCGAGCCGGTCGCCTGCGATGTTTTCATTACCGAGGCAACCTTCGGGCTTCCGGTGTTCCACCACCCGGCGCCGAGCCGCGAAATCGCCAAACTGCTCACGTCGATCCGTCAGTTTCCGGAGCGGACTCATCTTGTCGGTGCCTATTCTTTAGGTAAGGCGCAGCGTGTTCTCCGGCTACTACGTGACAACGGTTATGCCGGGCCTGTCTACATCCATGGTGCCCTTGCCAGGCTCTGCGATTATTATGTCTCGCAATGCATCGATCTTGGCGACCTGCGTCCTGCCACGCTAGAGAAAAGCAATCCGTCTCAATTCAAAGGCGCAATCGTAGTCGGCCCGCCATCAGCATTCCAAGATCGCTGGGCAAGGCGTTTTAACGAGCCTCTGATCGCCTTTGCCTCAGGCTGGATGATGGTGCGTCAACGCGCCAAGCAGGGGGGAGTTGAACTCCCGCTCGTGATATCGGATCACTGCGACTGGCCCGAGCTATTGGAAACCATCAAGGAAGTTTCGCCGTCTGAAGTATGGGTGACGCACGGTCGCGAGGAAGCGCTGGTACGCTGGTGCGAGCTTCAGGGAATTCCGGCTCGACCGCTTCATCTCGTCGGTTACGAAGATGAGGGAGATTAAGCGTGAAAGCCTTTGCGACCCTTCTCGACCGGCTTGTTCTGACCCCGTCCAGAAACGGTAAATTGAAGCTCCTGACCGATTACTTTCGCGACACGCCAGATCCCGATCGTGGATATGGGCTTGCAGCGATCGCGGGGACGCTGGACCTGAAGAGCGTCAAGCCCGCCATGCTGCGCGAACTCGTGCTGGAGCGCATGGACGAGGTGCTGTTTCGCTATTCCTATGATTATGTCGGCGACCTGGCGGAAACGATATCGCTGGTCTGGGACACCAGCCAGAGTGCCGATCAACCCAAGCCCGATGACCCGGGCCTTGGAGAAGTCGTGGCGCAGATCAATGCGCTCGCAAAGACGCAAGTGCGCGCAGCGGTGCGCGATCTCCTTGATCGGCTGGACACATCCTCCCGCTTCGCTTTCTTGAAGCTGGTGACCGGCGGCCTGCGGATCGGGGTTTCCGCTCGGCTTGCGCGACAGGCGCTGGCGGATTTTGCGGGCAAGGATATCACGGAAATCGAAACCCTGTGGCACGGCCTGACGCCGCCGTACGAGCCGCTCTTCGCGTGGCTGGAAGGGAAAACAGAGCGTCCGCTTCTTGCAACGCCCGCCATTTTCCATTCGGTCATGTTATCGACGCCCGTTGGCGACAACGACCTGACCAATCTGGATCCGAAGGACTTTGCCGCCGAATGGAAGTGGGATGGCATCCGCGTCCAGCTGTCTCGCTCGGGCGATATCCGAAAGCTCTATTCCCGCTCGGGCGACGATATTTCCGGAGCATTCCCGGACATATTGGAAGCTGCCAACTTCGATGGCGTCATCGATGGTGAACTTCTGATCGGCGGTAACGCGCGATCCAACAGCGCCACCAGAACCTTTTCCGATCTGCAGCAAAGGCTCAACCGCAAGACGGTGACGGGTCGAATGATGGAAGATTATCCCGCCTTCATCCGCGCCTATGATCTCCTGTTCAAGGGTGAGGATGATATTCGCGGTCAGACATACCTGGAGCGACGCAAATATCTGAGTGATCTGATCGAAGTTGCGCCGCATGACCGCTTCGATCTCTCGCCACTCGTTGGCTTCTCCAATTGGCAGGAACTGGACGATTTGCGAAAGGCCCCGCCCGATCCGGTGATAGAAGGCGTGATGATCAAGCGCAAGGATAGCGTCTATCAGGCGGGTCGCGCCAAGGGTCCGTGGTTCAAATGGAAGCGAGATCCGTTCAATATAGACGCGGTGATGATGTATGCCCAGCGCGGTCATGGAAAGCGTTCGAGCTATTATTCCGACTTCACCTTCGGTGTCTGGGCAGATGGCGAGGATGGCGAACAGTTGGTGCCCGTGGGTAAGGCCTACTTCGGCTTCACCGACGCTGAACTTGAGGTGCTGGACAAGTTCGTGCGCGACAACACCGTTGAACGCTTTGGTCCTGTCAGGGCAGTACGCGCAACGCCCTCATTCGGCTTTGTGCTCGAGGTCGCATTCGAGGGCATAAATCGTTCAGCCCGCCACAAATCCGGCGTGGCGATGCGCTTTCCAAGAATTGCTCGTTTGCGGGCCGACAAACCTCCTTCAGAGGCAGACCGGCTATCCACATTGATGGCTATGGTGGATGAGCGAGAAGGTTCGGCATAAATTCATGCATGAAAACAAAACATTGAGTAGACAAGCAGATCGTGCAGTGGTGAACTTGAGCCGTGCAACGCTGATCGGATTTTAGAAAATGACAGACAAGCGCATCGACAAGCCTTTTTCCTTTTCTCCAACCCGGCGTTCATTGCTTGCGGGAACGTTCGGACTGAGCGCAGCAGCGCTCCTGCCCAAAGGCGCGCATTCCGAGGTAGATCAGCCCCCCGTCCTGCCGCTGGAGCGTGAGGATTACGCCAAGGCCCGAGAAAGATTTCACACACATCTTTTGCGAAAAATGCCTGCGCCCGAAAAGTCCGAGCCGCTCGGCACGCCGCCCGGAGCGCGTCGCGTGACATATCCCGGCGGGCCAAATGGTTCCATCGAGCTGGTTGCGTGGCTGTCGGAATACACGCCTTCAAAGACGCTAAAACCCGCTGTTCTGTTTCTGCACGGCGGCAATGCGACCGGAGACGGTCACTGGGCGTTGATGAAGCCATTCTGGCAGGCAGGCTTCGTGGTGCTGCTGCCCTCTTTTCGCGGTGAAAACGGCCAGCAGGGCAATTATTCGGGTTTCTATGATGAGACGTCGGACGCGTTGTCCGCTGCGGCCTATCTGGAAAATCTACCCGGGATCGACAAGGACCGGTTCTTCCTCGCTGGCCACTCAAATGGTGGCACGCTCTCTCTCCTAGCCGCCATGACGCGAAAGTTTCGCGCAGCCGTTCCCATCTCTGCTGGTGTCAATTCATGGCGTTACTTCAACCGATATACCGATGAGCTCTGCTTTGACGAGACCGATCCGCAGGAATTTATCATGCGCTCCTCTGTCTGCTTCGGTCATAGTCTAAAATGCCCGACATTGATGTTGCGCGGAACGCAAGAGCGGCCGTTTGATGCCGATCACGAGCTTCTCATGTCGCGTGCGACGTCTGTTGGCACGAAGATCGATCACCAGCTTTTGCCGGGCACGCATAATGGTGTCGTTCCGCATGCGGTCGATGAAAGCATCAAATTCTTCAATGCCTTCACATGAGAAGTGAGCAAACGTTCACACGGGCTCTCAATCCCGTTCGTAGAAACGGGCCTGGCCTCGGTTATCCAGCCTCGCGCCAGCCGCGCGAGTCATTGTGCCGCAAGTGATTTATCTCTGAAGCGGTTCGATGATTGTATTTGCCCTGAAGACCCTGCGTCGATTTGCCTGTGTGTTGCTGGCAGCGCCCTTGCTGTCCGGCTGCCTCTTCATCACCGACACCAGTCGCATGAATGCCGACGTGTTCGTGCGCGAAACAGCACCCGTCTTCAATTACAATAATGTCGGATCGATTCCACGCGACCCGTTGCCGCCCACACCCGGCTCTATCAACAGCCGTCCTCCGGATCTCTTCCGCTCGCAGTTCCAGCAACTTTACGGCCCGCCGACCACAGCGCGCCCCGGGCCGGCACTTTCTCCTGCCTACCGTGATCGCACGCTTGGATACGGCATTCCTGTTTCCAATCCGCTCCATCGCGCCATGTATGACGTGCTGTCGGATGAAGGGCACACGCTTCCCGCAATTCCCTACAGCCGGATCGATCCGCGTTTCCTTCGCCAGGAAGTGGGTTATCAGACGGCGGAAGCGCCCGGCACTATCGTCGTGGATACCAAGCAGCATTTCCTCTATCTGGTGCAGCCGGGCGGCAAGGCCGTTCGCTACGGTGTGGGTCTGGGGCGTTCCGGTTACGCATGGGCCGGGCGGGGGACCATTCAATGGAAGGCCAAGTGGCCACGCTGGACGCCGCCTGACGAGATGGTCCAGCGACAACCTGAGCTGGCGTCTATCTCGGCAGCGAGGGGCGGCATGATTCCAGGGCTGAACAACCCGCTCGGTGCGCGGGCTCTTTACATTTTCAAGGACGGCAAAGACACGCTTTACCGTGTGCATGGAACGCCGGACTGGCAGTCCGTCGGCAAGGCGACCTCGTCTGGTTGCGTCAGGATGCTCAATCAGGACGTGATTGATCTTTACGATCGCGTGCCACAGGGCGCACCGATTGTGGTTATCTGAACACGTCAGCCGACGAAAGCATGAGGCCGCGCCAAATGTTGCACGTCTGCAACTGGCTTTCAGTATGTCTTAACCACTATAGCAATAGCTGATCTATCGTGGAACAAATGACGTACGGCGAGATTGAACGGCAGGTTCTGAGCGCTTCTGCACAGTGCCTTCCCATTCGCCTCCGATGTGAGAAAACCGGACTTATGATGAGCACCGACACAGATCTTTCAAGACGGACTTTCCTTTCCCTTCTGGGCCTTTCTTCCGCGTCGCTGCTGGCGGGTTGTGCATCATCCGGTGTCGCGCCCTACGACAGCACGCAGCCGCTTGGTTTCGCCGGCGGCGTGGCGAATGATTTTCGCCAGATGTTCTCGTCCGGTATTTCCGATGCCGAGCTCGCTGTCATGTACGGCACGGTGGAAGATGGCGGTTTCGTCATCCCCGCAATACCCTATCAGAAGATCGATCGCCGTTATTATCGCCAGCGTGTCGTGGATCCGACCGGGGAGCGCCCGGGCACGGTGGTTGTCGACACCCGTTCGCGCTTCCTCTACGTGGTGGAACCGGGCGGCTCGGCCATGCGCTACGGCGTCGGCATTGGCCGCGAAGGTTTTGCCTGGTCGGGCGAGGGCGTTATCCAGTGGCGCCAGAAATGGCCCAAGTGGACGCCGCCAGACGAAATGGTCGCGCGTCAGCCCGAACTGGTCAAATACTCTGCCAAGAATGGCGGCATGCAGCCGGGCCTGAAGAACCCGCTAGGTGCTCGCGCGCTCTACATCTTCCAGAACGGCAAGGATACGCTTTACCGTCTGCACGGTTCGCCGGAGTGGAATTCCATCGGCAAGGCGGTTTCTTCCGGCTGTGTTCGCCTGATGAACCAGGACATTATCGACCTTTATGACCGTGTGCCGAACAAGGCGCGCGTTGTCGTCTGGCAGTAACCTGCATCATTTTACCGATCTATCACCCTCCTTCGCATCGGAGGGTGATAAATTGACAGACGGGCATCGTTGCCGCGCCGGCCGTCAATGATCTCTAGGCACCTCTACATATATAATAGACCGGAATAGCGGGCTGCCCGTCATGCCCGCGATAGATTGTGTTTTAAAGAATTCAATCGATCCCGAATCTGCCCGAGCTCTTCAAGGCTGCACCCGGTGGCTTTGCCAATGGAGCGCATTACGTGAACAGCCTTTTTCTTCATGTCGGCCCCCGCTGGAGTCAGGCTGATCACCACTTGACGCTCATCCTTCTTGCCGCGCTTGCGCGTGATCAGTCCTGCCTGTTCCAGCCTCTTCAAAAGAGGCGAGAGCGTACCTGAATCGAGACCCAGCATTTCGCCCAGCGCCTTGACGGTCGCATTGTCCTCTTCCCAAAGTGCCATCATCACCAGATACTGCGGATATGTGAGTCCGAGCGGCTCCAGTAGCGGCTTGTAAGCCCGCGTAAATGCATGGGCTGCGCCGTAAAGCGCGAAACATATCTGCACGTCCAGCCTTAAAAGGCCTTCCATCGTCCCGTCGTCCATTCGCGTGAGCTCCAGAATGCGCTGTTAAGCGCTTATCCTCTGCTTGAGAAATCTTCGCCGGAAGCCGTCTCCACAGTGAGGGATGCAAACATTGCAGCGATCCGCGGGATTGATCGCTACGGTTTGGTCCATTCTGCGAAGCTGTGCTCCGGCGAAACAATTCCGCTTGGGAGGGAAGCGCTCTAGGGAACATTTTATCCCGTCACTCGGTTCCTGCTGCATGCGAAGGCCGAGTAATCTTCTTAACCTTATCGCAGACCATAAAAATTTTTTCAATGCGCAAAATTATATTGTGCGCAATTGAATTGAGCGCTATAAGAAGTCCAACTCAAACGAAGGGAGTACATGGCATGCCCATTCTTTACACGACCAAGGCAACGGCGACCGGTGGTGGACGCGAAGGCAATTCCAAGACTGAAGACGGTGTTCTCGACGTCACCTTGACCGTTCCGAAAGAACTCGGTGGCAATGGCGCACACGGCACCAACCCAGAGCAGCTTTTCGCGACTGGTTACTCTGCTTGCTTCCTCGGCGCGTTGCGCGTCGTGGCCGGCAAGGAAAAGGTAAAGATCCCAGATGACACCACAGTGACGGCGAGCGTTGGCGTGGGTCCGCGCGAAGACGGCGGTGGCTTCGGCATCGACGTGTCGCTCAAGGTCAATATTCCAGGCCTCGACAAGGCAACGGCCGAAGACCTGGTGAAAAAGGCGCACATCGTTTGCCCTTATTCCCACGCCCTGCGCACCTCTACGGAAGTGCCGGTTTCCGTGGAATAAATCGTCTTAGACGGTACTCGTCGAGACATTATCGTTTTCCAAAGCGGCCGGTTGTTAAAACCGGCCGTTTTTTTGAAAAGTACTGCGCGCTACGTTTGAGCGTTTGATTATCGCTTGGTGTGACTATCGCTTGAAGTCGGTCCATTCTGATTTCAGGATGGCGTAGATCAAACCGTAACCCCGTACGCCATTAAAGCGATCATTCTACAAGAGATGGGCTTCTTTGCGCATCTTCAACCGCTCGACCACATCGACAGAGCCGCGATTGAGCGCATCCAGCCGCGCAAAAATCCGCTGAAAGCCGAGCTCGACAAAACCAAGCTTGATCGTGGCGCGTGCAGCTTCGGTGGCAATGCCTTTGCCTCTGAACGCTGGATTGAAGATATAGCCCACCTCTGCCTGTAAAGCATCCGCGCTTGCGATTTTCAGCAGAACCTCTCCCAGCAGTACCCGATCCCCTCTCCGCACAACCGCGAAAGATCGCCATCCTTGTCAATAGAAGCTGAAAACGTGCTATCGAACTGTGTTCTCAGCGCGTCGCCTGAGGGCGGCTCTGCGTAAAGAATCGGCAGACCTCGTCGGTGCTATGATAGGTGACACAGGCGTTGAAATCGCTTGGAGCGAACCGGCGCAGGACAAGGCGTTCAGTTTCCACCGGCAGAAATTGGATGCTCTCATATGTCTCCCTGGAGTTATTGCGCTCCGGGGGTTATCTCGTTGCCAGCGAGAACCGACGCAAGTGATTGCGCATTGAGGCAGCCGTGTGAACAGGGGAGGGCGGCGCGCTATCGTCGCAGACTTCCCAGAATGCCGCGAACGAGCGCGCGCCCGACGGACGTTGCCACGGAGCGAGCTGCGCTCTTCATGGCAGCTTCGATAACCGTTTCGCGCTGATATCCGCTGGAGCGTCGTGCGCCGGTCGTTGAGGCTTGCTTCGGTTCTTCGTCGCCGAAGCCCGGCAACTTCCAGCGGCCAGCCGCGCTGTCGGGCTGCTGGCTTGCCTGCTCCTCCGCTGCTCGCTTTGCGGCTTCGGCCTCTGCGGTCTTACGGGCTCGCTCTCCAAGAATCTCGAATGCGGATTCGCGGTCTATGTCCTGATCATAGACGCCAGCAACCGGGCTGGAGGCCATGATGCTGCGGCGCTCGTCGTCGCTGACCGGGCCGACGCGCCCTGATGGGGGACGCACCAGCGTGCGTTCGACGATGGAGGGTGCGCCCTTGTCTTCCAAAGTGGACACCAGCGCCTCGCCCGTGCCAAGGGTGGTGATGGCTTCGGCCGTGCTGAAGGCCGGATTCTGACGGAAGGTATCGGCTGCGGTTTTCACCGCCTTCTGCTCCCGCGGCGTATAGGCGCGAAGCGCGTGCTGCACACGATTGCCAAGCTGTGCGAGAACCGTTTCCGGCACGTCGAGCGGGTTCTGCGTGACGAAATAGACACCTACCCCCTTGGAGCGGATGAGGCGAACGACCTGCTCGACACGTTCGACGAGCACCTTCGGCGCATCGTTGAACAGAAGATGCGCCTCGTCGAAGAAAAAGACGAGCTTCGGCTTTGCCGGATCGCCCACTTCGGGCAGTTCTTCGAAGAGTTCGGAGAGCATCCACAGAAGAAAGGTGCCGTAGAGGCGCGGGTTCATCATCAACTTGTCGGCAGCCAGCACGGAAATGACGCCGCGCCCGTCGCTTGTCGTGCGCATGATATCGGAAATTTTCAGCGCAGGCTCACCGAAGAAATGCTCCGCACCCTGTTGCTCCAGCACCAGAAGACCGCGCTGCAAAGATCCGATGGAGGATTTTGAGATAAGGCCGAACTGGCTGGAGAGCTCGCTTGCATGCTCGCCCATATAGTTCAGCAGCGATTGCAGGTCCTTCAGATCGAGCAGCGGCAGGCCGCCCTGATCGGCTATTTTGAAGGCGATGTTCAGAACGCCCTCCTGCGCTTCGGAGGCGTCCATGAGCCGGGCGAGCAGAAGCGGTCCCATTTCGGCAATGGTGGCGCGAACGCGGTGGCCTTTCTCGCCGTAAAGGTCCCAGAAGATCACCGGGAACTGTTCAAAGGATAGGTCTGAGAAACCGATCTGCTCGGCGCGCTTGGTCACCCAGTCCTTGGCTTCGCCCGGCTTGGCGATGCCAGAAAGGTCGCCCTTGATATCGGCGCAGAAAACCGGAACACCCGCCTTTGCAAAGCCTTCTGCCAGCACCTGCAGCGATACTGTCTTGCCTGTACCCGTCGCCCCGGTGATCAGCCCGTGGCGGTTGCCAAACCGAAGGTCGAGATATTCGCCCTTGTTGAGGCTGTCGTCCGGGTTGCGGCTCGTGCCGATGTAAAGCTTGCCGTCCTGCAGCATCTGGCGTTCCTTCCCAACTATCGGGCAGCGGTGCCCAATTTCGATTTCCTCTTCATACTTATAGGAACTGTTTTTACCCTCAACAACTGTTTGATAAGCTTGAAAAGAGCGTATCGAAAAACCTTTGATGGACTGGCCCTGGCGGCCTTGAGTCTCGGTTTCAATTGTTTTACGTTGACGTGAACGTAATTTCGCATTCAGGAGGAAATTTATGAGCGAAATCGTAACTCAGGTCGCGGATAGAGTGGGCATTGCGCCGGACAAGGCGGAAAAGGCTCTCGGCATGATGCTTGGTTTCCTCCAGCGCGAGGCTGATGACGCGGCTGTCGCCAAGATGATCGAAGCGATCCCAGGCGCGCCGGAGCTCGTCGCCCGTTACAACGGCGAAGGGCAGGGTGGCGGTGGCCTTCTCGGTGGTCTGATGAGCGCAATCGGCGGCGGTGGCATCATGGGGCTAGGCCAGCAACTGATGAGCCAGGGTCTCGGCATGGGCGAAATTTCCGCTCTTGCAAAGACGACCATCTCGATTGCTCGCCAGCATGCAGGCGATGAAGTCGTGGACAAGGTGATTGCTTCGGTACCGGGCCTCAGCCAGTTCGCCTGATCGCATCATTCGTTATGTCAGGCGCGGAGTCTGCTCTTCAAAGGCTCTCCGCGCCTTCTCTATATCTGCATGGTGCGTCTCTGCCCAAATCCATACGCCGCAAAAAGCGCTGCCGAGTGTCTTGCCGAGATGAGTGAGGCTATAGTCCACATGCGGCGGAATGACCGGATGAATGATCCGCGTCACCAGCCCGTCGCATTCCATCTGCCGTAGCGTTTTGGTCAGCATCTTCTGACTGATATTGCCGACAGCCTTGCCGATTTGCGTGAAGCGCATGGTGCCATGCTCTTCCAAGGCTTCAAGGATCAGCATCGTCCACTTGTCTGCCACCTTCGCGATGATGTCTTGGACCAGCGCTTCGATAACCGGATCGGTCTCACCTGGTGGCGGATCAAGACGCTTCTGCTCGATGGCGGGATCTGCCAGATGCCTTTTCATAAAGACACTCTCTTTCGGGTAAGTATAAATCTTTTGGGTGCCTACTTTCCATAGGAGAGCAGCATATCTAGGTTGAGTCCATCCAACAAGAGAGGACAGCCAAAATGAAAATGACAGGAAACACCATTCTCATTACCGGCGGCGGCTCCGGTATCGGTCGTGCGCTCGCAGAAGCTTTTCACGCGCTCGGCAACAAGGTCATCATCTCAGGTCGCCGGCAATCGTCACTGGATGACGTGACAGCCGCCAATCCCGGCATGGTTTCCGTGGTGCTGGATGCAACGAAGGCGGATGGCATCCGCAGCTTTGCCGACACGCTGATCCGGAAACACCCGGACCTCAATGTCGTCATCAACAATGCCGGTATCATGAAGAACGAAGACATTACTGCGGCGCCCGATTATCTGGACATTGCCGAGGAAACCATTGCCACCAACCTTCTGGGCCCGATCCGTCTGACGGCGGCGCTCCTTCCGCATTTCCTGCCAAAGCCTCACGCCGCTGTCCTCACCGTCTCTTCGGGCCTAGCCTTTGTACCCATGGTGGCGACACCGACATACAGCGCGACGAAATCTGCCATCCATGCGTATTCCATGGCTCTGCGGGAGCAGTTGAAAAATACATCGGTCGAGGTCATCGAAATTGCTCCACCCTACGTTCAGACTACGCTTCAAGGTGAGAAACAGGCCGCCGACGAACGGGCCATGCCGCTTGATGAGTTCGTCGCGGAGGTGATGGGAATCCTGACTAGCAGGCCTGATGAAAAGGAAGTGATCGTGGAACGCTGCAAACCATTGCGTTTTGCAGCCGAGAACGGCAATTTCGATCAGGTTTTCGGCATGGTGAACAGCCTGCATTCCTGATGTTCAGCGATCGTGGCTGGCCTGCGCGTTGCGGCTTCGACCAGGCAGCAGGTCACTCCGCGAGCGGCTGGCCTGGTGTGGCTGCGCCGTGGTCTCGGCGCAGCCTCCGTTGTACTCGGCCCGAAGCGGCCTTTGTGTAGCACTGAAAAGGCTCAGTTATCCCAGTCGGGTGCCAGATGGCCAGGATTGACGATGCGGCCGTCCTTTTTCGCGAGCGCGAAAATTGCCTTCATCTCGTCCTCCGAAAGCTCGAAGTCGAAGATATCGAAGTTTTCGGGGAGGCGGCTTTCCGTTGCAGTCTTGGAAAGAGCGATCACATCGGGCTGCTGGACCGCCCAGCGCAGCGCAATTTGCGCTGCGGTCTTGCCGTGCTTTGCGCCGATGTCGCGCAACGCCTCATCTTTCGGCACCTTGCCATCGGCCATCAGATAGTAAGCGGTAATCGAGATGCCATGCTTGCGGGCAGCCTCGATCACCTTGGTCTGATCGAGATAGGGGTGATACTCGATCTGGTTATTGGCGATGGGCGCTTCAGACAGGCGCACCGATTCATCCATCAGTGCCACGTTGAAGTTGGAGACCCCGATATTGCGGACTTTGCCCGCCTTGTGCAGTTCGTTCAACGCGCCGATCCGTTCGGCAAGCGGCACATCGCTTTTCGGCCAGTGCAGAAGAAGAAGGTCAACATAATCCGTTTTCAACTTCGTCAGGCTCTCATCCACGGAGCGGATGAAGTCGTCGTGCCTGTACTGATCCACCCACACCTTGGTGGTCAGAAAGATGTCGCCGCGCTCGATGCCGGACTTTGCGATGGCATCGCCGACAGCCGCCTCGTTCTTGTAGACCTGCGCCGTGTCCACGTGTCGGAAGCCGAGTTTCAGCGCCTGCGGCAAGATGCGGTGCACATCCTCTTCCGGCATGCGGAAGGTGCCGAAGCCGAGAGCTGGAATATTTGCGCCATTGGCGTTTACTGTCTTCATGTTATGTCTCCATTTGCGGATTGTGGTCCCGCTTGGACGCGGGACAGGAAGGTCGTTAGCCTAAGTCTTAAAGGGCGGGTTTGGTTCAAACGGGCTGCACGCGATCTGCCCGCTTTCCGTCGAGGCTTGCACTGATGAGCGTAAGCACGAGCGCAGACGAGACCAGCATCGCACCGACCCATGGCGTTGCGCCAAGTCCGAGTGGAGAAGCGACGACCATGCCGCCGATCCAGGCGCCGACGGCGATGCCGAGATTGAAGGCCGCGATATTAAGTGCAGAGGCCACGTCGATGGCGTTCGGACGAAAACGCTTGGCAAGTTGCACCACGTAGAGCTGAAGGCCGGGAACGTTGGCAAAGGACAGAAACCCCAAGGCAACGAGCGTAAGAAGTGCGGCAGTTGCGGAGGTGGCGGTAAAGGTGAAGAGCGCCAGAACAAGTGCCTGAAGCCCGAAGAGCCAGCCAAGCGCTTTTACCGGATCGCGGTCGGCAATTCGTCCGCCTGCGAGATTGCCCGCCGCGATCGCGAGACCGTAAAGCACCAGGACAAGACTGACGGTGCTTTCGGCAAAGCCTGTCAGTTCCTGAAGGATGGAGGCAAGGAAGGTGAATGTGACGAATGTACCGCCATAACCAAGTGCCGTCATGGCGAAGGCAAGCAGCAACCGCCCCGAGCCGAGAACACGCAATTGCTCCATCAGACTTGCTGCCGGTGCTTTTTGAAGTGTTGATGGCAACAGTGCCGCAATGCCGATAAAGGCGACAATCCCGAGTGCTGCAACCGCAAAAAACGTGGCGCGCCAGCCGAAAATCTGACCGATCAGCGTGCCCAGCGGCACGCCGGTCACGATGGCGACGGTCAGCCCCATGAACATCATGGCGATGGCCGACGCCCTTCTATCTTCCGGCACAAGCCCAGCGGCAATGGTCGCGCCGACGGAAAAGAACACGCCATGGGCAAAGGCGGAGATGACGCGTGCCACTAGCAGCATCTCGTAGCTGGGGCTCAGTGCCGCAGCGCTATTGCCGAGAATGAAAAGGCCCATCAGTCCAAGCAGAAGCGGCTTGCGTTCGATGCGGCCGGTCAACGCCGTCAGAACGGGCGCGCCGAAGGTTACACCCAGCGCATAGACGGACACGATGAGCCCGGCGAGCGGCAATGTAATGTGAAGATCGTTAGCGACGGTGGGGAGAAGACCCACGATGACGAATTCCGTAGTGCCGATAGCGTATGCAGCAATCGTCAGGGCAAAAAGAGCAAGGGGCATGGGGTGTGCCTTTCAGGCCTGTCATAGCAGGCAATCTCGATGGGTTTGAGGTTCAAGGCTGAATATCGGCGCAAGGTACTTGTTTGATAATCCCGATTAATTGATAATCATTTTGGAATTGAAATCATAGGCGAGCTGATGGATAACCGCGCGGGCGAGATGGAGGTTTTTGTACTGGCTGCGGAGTTGAAAAGCTTCTCTGGCGCTGGACGACGGTTGAAGCTCTCGCCCTCTGCCGTCAGCAAGCTCGTGTCACGGGTGGAAGAGCGGCTGGGAACGCGCCTTCTCGTCCGTTCCACCCGGACGCTGGAACTCACACCCGAGGGCGAGATTTATCTTCGCCGCGCCCGGCGTATTCTGAAAGAGATCGACGAGACGGAAGAACTGGTCGCTGGCGGGCGTGAAGAGGCGAGAGGCTTGCTGCGCGTCAATTCCTCGGTCGGCTTTGGCGAGCGATGCATTCTTCCGCTCCTCGGCGAGTTTGCCGACCGTCACCCGAAAGTTCGACTCGATCTCACACTGACAGATGGCGTGATCGATCTCATCGGCGAGCGCACCGATATTGCGATTCGCATTGGCCCTATGAGGGACTCGTCACTCATGGCGCGGCGCCTTTTCTCCAGCCGGCGCGTGATCGTGGCGTCGCCGGATTATCTGAGCCGGCAAGGTGTCCCGAAGGCGCCGGACGACCTTGATCATCACAACTGCATCGGCTTTAACTTTCGTCGCAGCCTCGATGAATGGCCATTCCGCGACCCTCACACGCAGGCCACCTATACCAAGGCAATAAGTGGCAATATCCTCGTGTCGAGCGGCTCCATCAAGCGGCAACTATGTCTGCTCGGCGTCGGCATAGGCCGTATAGGGGAATTCCACGTTCGCCCGGACATCGAGGCCGGACGGCTTGTGCCGATCCTAGAGGACTATAACGGTGGCGACATGGAACTCGTCCATGCCGTTTATGCCGGACACGAGCATCTGGCGGCCCGTATCCGTGCTTTCATAGACTTCCTTGTCGAGCGGATCGAAACGAATTGATCACCGCACGAGGCGTGCATTCAAACCGAAAGAACGGCACCGCGCTCTCATGGTCTTGGTCAGCCGGAGAGGCGAGGAGAGGTCACGACACGTTTGAACAAGGCTGACATTGCGTCGGCAATACCCTGCGTCGGGCTGACTTCGAAGAAGAGACCGGGCGAAGCGCAATCCTGCATGCGTCCCGAGATTTCCGATTGGAAGGGGCTGATCCATTGATTGTACCAGCCATCCGTCGGCAGCGGAAGATAGGTCGTGTAAAGTACAGCAACGCGGTAACCTTGCGACTTCAGAGCGCTGCACAGCTTTGTATCGATTGGCTCCTGGCAACGTCCACCCGTGGTTCGCTTGGTACAAATCGTTGGCTTGTAGCTGTCGCCAACGCCATCGGAAACGAAAAAGAGAACCTTCTCCGGTGTCACCGCGCTGTTGCCATCGCCCTGAAGACCCATTTTGCTACCAATTTGCGTCATTGCACGATCGAAGTCTGTTTGCTGGTCGTTATCGTAGCCCTGCTTGGGGATGGACATGAGGTCGATTTTGCTCGCGCTGCTCTTTGCGAGCGTAAGATCCGACGTTAGAGGCACCACCTCCAAAAGCTTCGTGTCCTCGGCCTTTTCGCCAAAAGTATAGACCGCCATTCTGTACTGGTTGGGCACCAGCCGCATATCCGCTGCTGTGTCCATCAGAGCAGCGGTTGCCTTGCTCACGACGTCGATGCGTGTCGTCACTCCCAGCTTCTTGGCGAGGTTGTAGTAACTATTGGCGCCTGCCGACACATCATGACATGCAAAGGCACACTGATCTCGCGTGTTCGCCACCAGTGTGGCGACATCTCTAGGCGTCGCGCCCACACCCATCGATGGCGTATTATCTAGAAGAAGATAGAAGTTGGTATATCGCTCGGTCACGTACTTGCCCGTCGCTTTACCGCTGACGGTGAAGAACTCCATGTTCAACAGTTGTGACAGTGTGGTGTTCACCGTGGCTTTATATTCCACGTAAGACTCGACTTCGTTACCGGTCTTGTTGACTTTCAAGGCTATGTTGGTAACGACGAAGTCGTCTCCATGATCGGCCGAAGCCTTGTTGAAGAAATCCATCGAGACGTTGCCTTGAGCGATGATCGGCCCGTCTCCGCTCATTTTTCGAGCCTCGATGACATAGGGGGAATTTTTGGCAATGGCGGCAAGGGCCGTGGCATCGGCAGCCTTTTGCAGATCTTCCTTGACCACGAGGGCTTGGCTGATGTCTAACGCGACTCCGGCTGCGCCGAAAAGTGGCACCGCCAGTAGAGCCGTCATGATGGCGAAATTGCCATTCCTGTCACGCCATATATTGCGCATATGAGCCTCTTGAAATAAAAGCGAGCCCGTTTGACTTATTGATACTGGAAATAACTGCCGCTAAATGAATAACAAACGGTTTTGAACGCCGTAAAAATTTTACTCGACCAATAAAAATCGCCGTTTAGATTTGATATTTGTTTGTTTTGCTGGGCGGCAAGCAAATGATGTCAGTGTGGCCGGAGAAATCATTGTCACGTTCGCAACGTCTACTTGATCTCCTTCAATTGCTGCGTAGCCGTCGTGGACCGATTGGCGGTGCGGAACTGGCGTCAGCCACCGGGGTGAGCCTGCGCACGCTCTACCGCGATATCGCCACGCTTCAGGCGCAGGGTGCGAATATCGAAGGAGAGGCCGGTGTCGGTTATGTGTTGAGACCTGGCTATCTACTTCCGCCGCTGATGTTTTCCGAAGCGGAGATCGAGGCGCTGGTTTTGGGCTCTCGGTGGGTGGCAGGCAGGGCAGATGGTGCTTTGGCGGAGGCGGCCCGAGCCGGGCTCTCCAAGATCGCCGCGGTCCTGCCAAAAGCCCTGGCAGAAGAGCTGGACAACTCCACGCTTCTTGTCGGGCCCGGTCAGGTCATCGATATGCCGCATGTCGATCTCGGTACGATTAGAAATGCCATTCGCAGCCAGACGAAGATGGAAATCGATTACGCGGATGAACAGGGACGCAGCAGCCGCCGGATTATCTGGCCCTTCGCGTTGGCCTTTTTCGATCAGGTGCGGGTGTTGCTGGCATGGTGCGAACTCCGGCAGGATTATCGCAGTTTCCGTGCGGACCGCATCTTGTCTTTTACCTCGACCGAGACGCGCTATTCAAAGCGTCGGGAGGCACTGCTGAGCGGTTGGCGAAAGATGATGACGGCGCGGCAGGAGGCTGCTGACAGAAACTGACACTGTGCTTCGCTAAGGTCTTTCCATCAACAAAGGAGACCGATCGTGGAACACCCGAACTTCATCATTCTTTTCGCCAAAGATCCCCGCCAGAGCGCTGCTTTCTATGGCAATCTGCTTGACGCAGAACCTGTCGAACTCTCGGACACATTTGCTTTATTCAATCTGAAAAGCGGCATGCGGCTTGGGCTGTGGTCTCGCCACAGCGCCGCGCCGCCGCTATCGTCCGACGGCAGCGCTGCCGAAATTGCCTTTGTTCTACACTCGGACGATGCTGTGGATGCATGTCATCTTGAGTGGAAGAGCAAAGGGCTGACAATTCTTCAAGAGCCAACAGTGATGGATTTTGGCCGCACGTTTCTGGCGGCGGATCCGGATGGCTATCGGCTGCGTGTCTACGCCTTCCACGGCTGAAGCTTAGTCGTGCTCGATGGCCAGGCATCGCCACGGTGCCTGGCCATCGATGATCAGGATCTGACCGCGACGATGAACAATCGCGGAAAGCGCAGGAGGCGTCTTCCATCCGCAAGGGGCGGGTAGGCAGCGTCGATCCGCTGCCGGTAATCCTTTAGAAAAGCGTCCTGATGTTCAGCGCCGGCCGTTGCCAGATAAGGGCGAAGGCCCGTACCTTTCACCCACTCGACGATGGCGCTGGCATCGGCCATGGGGTGATTGTAAATACTGTGCCACACATCGACACGGAGCGCTTTCGGCGCCAGCCGATCGATGTAGTCGGCGGGAGAAGGCAGAGGCTGGCGGCGCAGTTGCCGCCCCTCGAAGTTCACGCTCCATGGGCCGGAGCGGCTCGTTTCCTCCATCAGCAAATGGCCGGGCTCATTAAGGTTGTCCGGCATCTGGATGGCGAGGACGCCTCCGGGGTTGAGGTGATCCATCAGGCGTTCGAGAAGGTCGATATGGTTCGGCAGCCATTGGAACACAGCATTGGCGTAGAGCAGATCGGCAGGTTCGTCCGGAAGCCAGGATGAAAGATCAGCTTGAACGAATTGCGTCATCGGCAGCCTGACCGCTGCTTCTTCCAGCATGTTGTCGTCGCTATCGACCCCCGTGATGACGTTGACGCCGTAGCGCTCCGTCAGGAGCTGTGTCGAGTTGCCTGGGCCGCAGCCAAGGTCGAAGCCCGTCATCACGCGCTCCAGTGGAACCTGCGCCAGAAGGTCACGCGCCGGCCGCGTCCGCTCGTCTTCGAATTTCAGATATTGCTGTGCCGACCATGCCATTCCGTCTCTCCCTGCGCTCGTATGATACCGAAGTTGACACAGCGTTCTTGCAACCGCCAGATCAACGCGATCGGAGCATCAACGCCCAGACCAAGCTCTTGGCTGCACGCAACAAATGCACATTTCACGACAATACTCGGGCAATAATCCTTCCTTTTGCGTTTTGTCGGGAATTTCACCTTGACCTCATAGCCGCACGGGCATTCATTCCGACGCATTCAAGAAGGAGAATGCCATGTCCGTCGATACCGCACCCCGTTCCACCACCTGGACCCATGTCGATGGTCAATGGCTTCCTGGCAATCCTCCTCTGATCGGACCGACTTCGCATGCGATGTGGCTTGCTTCTACCGTCTTCGATGGCGCACGCTGGTTCGACGGAGTGGCGCCGGACCTCGATCTGCATTGCCAGCGTGTCAACCGCTCAGCTGTCAATATGGGCATGAAGCCGACCATGACTGCGGAAGAAATCGAGCAATTGGCGCTGGAAGGCGTGAAGAAGTTCGACGGCAATATGGCGATTTACATCAAGCCGATGTACTGGGCCGAGCATGGCATGCGCGGCTCCGTCGTGGCGCCCGATGCCGAGTCTACTCGCTTTGCCCTCTGCTTGTTCGAGGCGCCGATGGATGCCGGCGTGCCGCTGACGCTCACGGTTTCGCCGCTTCGTCGCCCTTCGCCGGAAACCGCGATGACCGACGCAAAGGCTGGCAGCCTTTATCCCAATAGCGGCCGCGCCATCATCGAAGCCCGTTCGCGCGGTTTCGACAACGCTTTGATGCGCGATATGAATGGCAATGTCGCCGAGTCTGCATCCTCCAACGTTTTCATGGTGAAGGATGGCATTGTCTATACGCCGATGCCGAACCGGACGTTCCTGGCGGGCATCACCCGCTCACGCGTGATGATGTTGTTGCGGCAGGCCGGTTTCGACGTGCGTGAGGCGACACTTTCAGTCGAAGACTTCCGCAACGCGGACGAAATTTTCTGCTCCGGCAACTATTCAAAGGTTTCCCCGGTCATCAAGCTGGATGACCGCGAACTCCAGGCAGGCCCCGTGGCTCGCAAAGCTCTGGACCTTTACCTGGACTGGGCGAAATCCACCGCTCCAGCGGAGTGAGGATATGGCGTGAACCCTCCCTGTGGACGTAAGTAAATTCGACGTCGCAGGGAGTTCTATTCGCCCTTTGCCTGCACCAGTTCTCGACGTGCCACCTCGACGACCGCATCCGTCAAGGGCTTCAGCCGATCCGCCGCCAGTCTATTGACCTGCCAGAACAGCGGGACATCGAGCGGCGTGCCGAGCTTGAGCTCTACCAATCGTCCGCCCGCCAGATGATCTCGCACCAGAAGGTCCGGGTTCATGCCCCAGCCCATGCCCAACAAGGCTGCATCGACGAAGCTTTGGGTAGAGGGAAGCCAGTGGGTTGGGTGGACAATCGCCGCCCCAAAAACCTGGCGGATCCATTGCTGCTGAAGCCGATCTTTCTGGTTGAAGGTGAGGGCAGGTGCTTGTGCAAGTCCGGCTTCAGTCACGCTGTTGGGAAAATACTGGTCGACAAACGCTGCGCTCGCTGTTGCGTGATACCGCAGAAAGCCGAGTGGCGTGACGCGGCAGCCCTGGACCGGCTTCTCCAGACTCGTCACTGCCGCGAGCACGCGTCCGCGCTGTAGCCACTCGGCCGTGTGGTCCTGATCGTCCACTGCCACATTCAGGAGGAAGCCAGACTGGCGAGTGAAAGCGGAAACCGCCTTCAGGAACCAAGTACCGAGACTATCGGCATTGGTGGCGATATGGAGCGTTACCCGGCTGCTGGGTTCATCCGAAGAGAGGAGCGCGGGAAGCTGGCTGAAAAGCTCCGACTCCAGCATCCCCACATGCTCCATGTGGCGGCAGACCCACGCACCTTTCTCGGTGGCGGTACAGGGATTTCCACGCAGGATGAGGACGGCGCCCAGCCGCTCTTCCAGTTGCTTAACCCGCTGAGAGATGGCCGATGGCGTGACGTGCAAAGAAAGTGCCGCCTTTTCGAAGCTGCCGGTCTGCACCACCATTGCCACTGCGCGAAGCGATGCATAGTCCATAGATTTAGCCCTGCTTAATCGAAGTAAGTACCTTTAACTGTATTAATGGTTTCCCGCCAACTATTCGATGCTGAGGCACAAGGGGCATCGCATGGATTTTTCGGTTTATTTCACAGGCTTCACCATGGGGCTGACGTTAATTATGGCCATCGGTTCGCAGAATGCCTTCGTGTTGCGTCAGGGGCTTAGAGGTGATCACGTCTTCGCCGTCTGTCTAGCCTGCGCGCTGTCGGATGCGATCCTGATCACCGTCGGCGTCACAGCGTTCCGGCAGATCGCCACGGTCATGCCTGCAATCGAGCCCGCCATGCGCTATGCGGGTGCCGCGTTTCTGGTGTGGTATGGCGCAAAAAGCCTGCAATCGGCGCTTCGCTCTTCGGCGGTTTTGGCCGCTGCGTCCGGCACCGTCACTCCTTTCGCGCCAACGCTTCTGACCTGTCTCGCACTGACATGGCTGAACCCGCATGTCTATCTCGATACGGTCGTTCTTCTCGGCACGATCTCGACGCAGTTTCCCGACAAGGAAGCGGTCTTCGGAGCCGGTGCGGCGACGGCGTCGGGCGTGTTTTTCTTCTCGCTTGGCTATGGTGCGCGCTTGTTGCGACCCGTTTTTGCCAATCCATTCGCTTGGCGCATTCTGGAAGGTATCATCGCGCTAGTCATGTGGCTGATTGCGCTTACGCTTCTGACTGGCGGTTAAGCGCAGCGACCAGGGCGCGGAGCGGCGCACTCATGTGCTTATCGCGCCTGAGTGCCAGCACGAGGTCACGCTCCAGCTTCGGCACAAGCGATCGTATTTGCAGTTTGCTCCGCTCGACGTCACCAACGGCCATTGCAGGCACAATGGCGACGCCAAGACCGGCTTCCACCAGCGTCTTCAGCGCCTCGACACTTCCCAGCTCCATGATGGGCTGAACTCGTCCACCTCTCTCTTTCAGCCACCCGTCCACGATCTTCCGGGTATTGCCGCCTTGATAGAGCAGCAGCGGCTGAGCGCAGAGATAGTCTGGATCTATGACTTGAGGAATGTCTGACGCGTCATGCGGAAAAATTGCTAGCAACTCCTCCTGGTGGACCTTGCGCAGATCGAGGCTGCGACCGGTGACGGGGAGCGTGACGATCGCGGCGTCGATTTCGTTGTTTTCGAGAAGGCGAACGACATCCGGCGTATTGCCGGTTTCCACCCTAATTTCGATGCCAGGCATTCGATAGCGGATCTCGCGCAATATTGCCGGCATAAAGTAGATCAAGGCCGTTGCGCCGGTGCCGATGCGCAAACGGCCGCTCTGGCCACCTCGATGCGGCGCGACTGTGTCGATCGCCTGAGATACCTCGTCGGATATGCGTCTTGCATGAACCAGTAGATCACGGCCTGCGGGCGTTGGCTGCGCTTTGCGTCCAACACGCTCAATGAGTCGAACGCCGAGTTGCTTTTCAAGCGATCGAATGTGGAGGCTGATGGCGGGCTGGGTCAGCCTTGCCTTCTCGGCCGCGGCGGAGAAGCTTCCAAGCTCCGAGACATCAATGAAACTCTTCAACTGTCGGAGGTCCAAATCCATGACAAAGAAATCCTTATGCTCTGCATAAGATCTATAATCTTTATTTGGGTATGTCTCTGGTGCAGATTGCAACGAGACGCATACCCTTTCAGGACTCCCATCAATGACCTCCCCGACAAAAGCCGCCTTGATCATCCGCCCCTGCGAAGAGGGTGATATTTCCGCGATCGTCGCAATTTATCGTGACGCCGTTCTCCATGGCAGCGCCAGTTTCGAAATCGAGCCGCCGACGGCTGACGTCATGCGTGAACGCCGTGCAAAGCTTCTTTCAGGCGGCTTTCCCTACATCGTTGCGGAGATGGAAGGCACGGTCGTCGGCTATGCCTATGCCGGACCACACCGCGCGCGCCCGGCCTATGGCGCCACGGTGGAGGACTCGATCTATTTAGATCCGAACCGAAAGGGCTTGGGCATTGGCAAGGCCCTGCTGCTGGCGCTCATTGACGAGGCAACGGCGCGGGGCTTTCGCCAGATGGTAGCGGTGGTCGGCGATTCTGAGAACGCCGCATCGGTTGGCGTTCACCGCGCCACGGGTTTCGAGATGGTGGGTACGCTAAAATCCGTCGGCTGGAAGCATGGCCGCTGGCTGGATATCGTTCTCATGCAGCGACCGCTCGGCGAGGCGGACACGACGCCAAGATTCTAAGTCTTACGGCTTGGTGGAGCCGGGAAGCTCGACCTTCACGGAATCCGCGGAAAGTTCGCTTCCCAGTTCAACGGCCTTGGTCTTCTTGTCATAGACGCAGATGTGGCTGATAGTGGCGTCTGCTCCCTTTGCCTTTCCGGTCAGGATCGCAAGACCGTAATTCTCGCTTCCTGTCGGATCGACCACGGCCTTTGGATCATCCATCAGCCTCGCACCCGCGTCGAGGCATTTTGCCTGCACGTCGGCGACGAACTCTTCCCATGCGCTGTCGGACGAGGCGGCTGCGGGGAGTGCCACAAAGGATGCCAAGATCAAAACCAGAGCCTGTCGTTTCATTGCCATGTCCTTGTTGTAGTTTCTCACGAGATCAGCCGAACGGATCGTTCGGAATCGGTACGGCAAACTGGGTCGCAATCATGTTTTTGAAGAGGCACGAGAGGAATTTTCTCTTTTGCTGGAACATTTTGATAATTCACAGGTTGCCTGAATTGATAGCTGATCCTATGGTCCGCGCACTAGGTTTCGAGGAGCGGCCCAGCCGCTGCAACAAGGAGTAAAACCATGGCCTTTGAACTTCCCGAACTCCCATATGATTATGATGCGCTTGCGCCCTACATGTCGCGCGAAACGCTGGAGTTTCACCACGACAAGCACCACAAGGCCTATGTGGACAATGGCAACAAGCTGGCTGCAGAAGCCGGTCTTTCCGACCTTTCGCTCGAAGAGGTGGTGAAGAAGTCCTTCGGCACCAATGCCGGTCTCTTCAATAACGCCGCCCAGCATTACAACCACGTCCATTTCTGGAAGTGGATGAAGAAGGACGGCGGCGGCAACAAGCTGCCCGGCAAGCTCGAGCAGGCTTTTGCCTCCGATCTCGGCGGTTACGACAAGTTCAAGGCGGACTTCATCGCAGCCGGCACCACGCAGTTCGGCTCCGGCTGGGCTTGGCTCTCGGTCAAGAACGGCAAGCTTGAAATCTCCAAGACACCGAATGGCGAAAACCCGCTGGTTCACGGTGCAGAGCCGATCCTCGGCGTCGACGTATGGGAACACTCCTACTACATCGACTACCGCAATCTGCGTCCGAAGTACCTCGAAGCCTTCGTCGATAATCTCATCAACTGGGATTACGTTCTGGAGCGCTACGAAGCCGCTTCCAAGTAATTTTCCGATAGGATCGGATAAGCAACACCCGGCCTTCGCGCTGGGTGTTTTGCTTTCCGGCTGCGTCCCGTTCGATAAGAAGCCTGAACGGGCCTTCCTCTACAATGTCTGTCACACCGCTGTCATGCGGCGCTTCTAAGCGGTAGCGACCATGACAGATACACCCGCCACACCGCTCTTTTCATTCGGCATCGTCGCCGACCCGCAATACGCCGATATACCTGCAAGACCGGAGATGAACCGCTTTTATGCGGAAAGTACGAAGAAGCTGGCGGAAGCGATTAAAGCCTTCAACCAGGAGGATCTCGCTTTTGTCGTCACCCTCGGCGACCTGATCGACCGAGGGTGGGATAGCTTCGACTTTATCCTTGGATATTATGATCAGCTGAAGCATCGCTGCGTGCTCCTTCCTGGCAACCACGACTTCGCCGTCGAGCCTGAGCATTTGGCAAGGGTTCATGAGCGGCTCGGCATGCCGGCCAGATGGCATGACTTCAGTCTCGGTGAATTCCGCTTCATCGTGCTCGATGGCAATGATGTCAGCACCTTCGCGCCTCCGCTGGGCGACCCCCGTCGAGAGCTTGCAAAGATGCGCCTGGAGGCATTGCGGCAGGCCGGGGCTTTGAATGCGCAGGATTGGAACGGCTCGTTCAGCGATGAGCAACTTTCCTGGCTACAAGCGACACTCGCAAAGGCCGATGCCATGCAGGAACATGTCGTTCTGTTCTGCCACTATCCGCTCTTTCCGGAGAACGCGCATAATATGTGGGATGCCCCCGAAGTGCTGAAACTGCTTGCAGCCCACCACAGCGTCAAGGCGTGGTTCTGCGGGCACAATCATGAAGGCAATTACGGCGCGATCGGCAATACCCATTTCGTCAACATCAAAGGCATGGTGGACACGCTGGACCAAAATGCCTTTGCGATCGCCGACGTCTATCCGGATCGCATCGCCATTCGTGGTTTTGGCCGCGAGACGAGCCGCGTTCTGGTGTTTTGAGCGAACGATGCGCGCTAAAGCGTGTTGTGCAAAAGTGTGCAGAGGTTTTGCGCTGCCGACATGCGATAAAAATAAAATTTATGAGATGACCTGAGAGATCACGACAAGCTTTGAAAAGCCTCTCGTCAGCGAGTTGAATCCACCACACTTATTCATTTGATACAGTCCCTCCACCGGGTGGATAAGGTTTCGAGAATTTCTCTCGATCCTCTCTCCGCGCCATGTGTCCGGACCGACATGACCTATACTGAAAACCTCTGGCTCTATTTCACGCTGCTCTTTGGTATCATCATGCTGCCAGGAATAGATATGCTCCTCGTCCTGGCCAGTTCCTTGACTGGCGGGAGACGCGTCGGGCTTGCCGCGACATCCGGCATCATCGCAGGTGGAGCGGTGCATTCACTCTATGGCGCCATCGGCATTGCCCTTCTGGCGACGCTCATTCCCGTTCTTTTCACGCCGCTGATGATCTTCGGTGCGGCGTATATGATCTGGATCGGGTTCAGCCTGATACGAAGCTCGATTGTGATCGAAGCAGATGAGGTCAGTGCTAGCGCTTCCGCCTGGCGGGCCTTTCGGCGCGGAGTCATTACCTGCCTCAGCAACCCGAAAGCCTATCTCTTCATGATGGCTGTCTACCCTCAATTTCTCAAACCCGCCTATGGTCCGATATGGGTTCAAGGCATCGTCATGGGGCTGATGACTGCTGGGACTCAACTGGCCGTCTATGGCACGCTGGCGCTAACCGCTGGCAAAAGTCGTGATTTTCTGGTGTCATCCCCTAGAGCGACAATTCTCATCGGTAGGATCGCCGGGCTGCTGCTGATTTTAGTTGCCGTCTTCACACTTTGGGAAGGGTTGAAAGGAAACTGAAAAAGACAAGTTTAGGTACCTGATTTTCCTTTGGAAAATCACCTGAATGTGACTTCTTTTTGCCACGTGTAGCCTGCATCTTCATCTCTGTTCGACTCGGTGTGCCGCCCGGCACGCATGCGCGTGTCGTGAGATCGATGCGGGACGGCGAACAACCACCCTCCGGTGACACCGGAACAAGGAGAGAGAGCATGAAATTCAAGACGATTGCCGCATCCATTCTTATAGGCTGTCTTTGCGCCGGAGCGGTGTCCGCGGCCGGCGAAGTTGAAAAGCGCGAAGGCTTGATGAAGCAGATCGGTGGCGCCATGGGCGCACTCGGCGCGATCGCCAAGGGCGAAAAGCCGTACGACGCCGAGACCGTGAAGACCGCTGTCACCACCATCAGCACCAACGCCAAGGCATTCCCGGACCAGTTCCCGGCGGGCTCCGAAGGCGGTGCAGCGTCGCCTGCCATCTGGCAGAACTTCGCCGACTTCAAGGCGAAGTCTGAGAAGCTTGGCGCCGATGCTGACGCGGTGCTCGCACAGTTGCCGACTGATCAGGCCAGCACGGGTGCTGCCCTGAAGACGCTCGGCGCCGATTGCAGCTCCTGCCATCAGGCCTATCGTCTGAAGAAGTAAGACGACGAAGACACACCCGCCGGTTCAGCGGCGGGCTATTCTTTTTTTTGATGTTTTATCGATTAGGCGGAGAGGCGGATGGCATCCATATGGGCAAAGCTGGCAGGCGGCATTGCGGTCGCGGGGATTGCCGGTTTCGGTATCTTCATGTGGGTGACGGCACCTGAGCGCCAACCACCAAGCCACTGGGCCAATCTGGGCGAGCCGGATCTTGCCAATGGCGAGACTCTGTTTTGGGCAGGCGGATGCGCAAGCTGCCACGCCGCCCCGGATGCGACCGGAGACGCCGTGAAAACGCTTTCCGGCGGCCAGGCCTTACCGAGCCCTTTCGGCACTTTTCACGTTCCCAACATCTCGCCAGATCCTCAGCACGGTATCGGCAGCTGGACAGTGGCCGAATTCGGTGACGCCATGACCAGAGGCGTTGGAAAGAATGGCGAACATCTCTATCCCTCCTTCCCTTATACGTCCTACGCCCGCATGACTGCGCAGGACATCAACGACCTCTTCGGCTATCTGAAGACGTTGCCCACCAGCACCAATGATGCGCCTGCCCACGATCTACCATTCCCGCTCGACATGCGACTGGCTCTCGGTGGCTGGAAGTTCCTCTATTTTGACAAGGGTGCGCCGCGCGTGCAGCTTGCCAATGACAATGCCAGCGCCGATGTCGCACGCGGCCAGTATCTGGTGGAAGGTCCAGGCCATTGCGGCGAATGCCATACGCCACGCACGGCACTTGGCGGGTTGATCAAGGACAAGTGGCTGGCGGGCGGCCCCAACCCGGAAGGCGAGGGAACGATCCCCGATATCACGCCCGGCTCGCAGGCCATCAGCTCCTGGACGGCAGCAGATATCGCCAACTACCTCGAGACCGGCTTCACGCCGGAGTTCGACAGTGTCGGCGGCTCCATGGTCAAGGTGCAGCAAAACATGGCGAAGCTTTCTACCGATGACCGCAATGCGATCGCCGCTTATCTCAAGGCAGTTCCGGCGCGCTGAAATCCTGAATGCGGGAGGCGGCGCTTCTCGCATTGACTCTACACAACCTCTGACTGATAACAGACAGGTGATGGTCTTTCCGGTCCTGCCGGAAAGTGAAAAGGGAACACGATAGGAGCTTCGCTCTCATTCGTGGCTGCCCCCGCAACTGTGAGCGGCGAGCCTGAAAACGAAAGCCACTGATGCTGTTTTTTGCATCGGGAAGGCGTTTTCAAAGCTACGACCCGCGAGCCAGGAGACCTGCCATCACGAAGTGTCGTCAATGCCGGCGGGGTGTCCGGAAGAGCACGGTTTTCGGGCAGGAATCATCCGTCCGAAAAGCCCTGTTTGTCTTTCCCCGTGGTGAATGTTGAACGCGTGCGTCCGGCTGCCTGAAAACAGCGCGCCGCTGAAAAAGAGGGTCACCATGTCTATCCAACAGAACACGGCGTCGAGCGCCGTTTCCTCAATGACTTCGAAACTCCTTCAAGCCCTGACCGCTGTAGCGCTCGGACTGTTTATCGTCGGTTTCGTCGGCTTCTCGCATGTCGAGGCCATGCATAATGCGGCGCATGATACGCGCCACGCCAATGCCTTCCCCTGCCATTGAGGGGAACTGAGATGTCGTTTTTCAGGAATATCGTTTTTACCGCTGTGCTCGTCGGCCTGATTACCGGACTGGCCGTCAGTGCCATGCAAGCGGTTGGCACAACGCCGCTCATTCTCCAGGCGGAAACGTTCGAGGGTGCCGGCAGCGAAGCAGACCATTCGCATGATGCCGCCACACCAGCCGATCACCACCACGACGCTGAAGCTTGGGCCCCCGCCGATGGGTTCGAGCGTAACGCCTACACCGTGGCCGCCAATGTGCTGACTGCCATCGGCTATGCGCTCGTGCTCACTGGCCTGATCTCGCTTCGCGGCGCTCAGGGTGGCTGGCGCGAGGGGCTTTTCTGGGGGCTTGCGGGCTTTGCCACCGTGATGTTGGCTCCGATGATCGGCCTGCCGCCGGAACTGCCGGGAAGCCCGGCGGCCGATCTCGGTGCGCGCCAGATCTGGTGGATTGCAACCGCGGCCGCCACGGCCGGTGGCATTGCGCTTCTTGCGTTTCGCCGTTCAGAGCCTTGGGCGGTGATCCTTGCTGTCGTGCTGATTGTTGCGCCGCATGTCGTCGGTGCGCCGTTGCCGCCTACAGGTGAACACGCGCTGGCACCTCTGCCGCTGGAACGCCGCTTCGTCGTTCTCGCCACCGTTACCAGCTTCGTCTTCTGGCTGATCCTCGGCTCGTTGAGTGGCCTGTTCCTCAAGCGTTTCGAAGCTGCAAAGTAAGATGATCACAGGGGGAAACGCAGCCGACTGGAGCGATGAGCTCGATTGCCTGCGTTTTCCGGTTCCCGGTCATGGCGCGCTTTGCGCCATGCATCGTCTTGCCTTCAAGGCGCTCCTGCAAGAGGCGCCGACAGCGCAGACGTGCCGGGCTTACTTCCTGGAAAACCGGGACGCTTTTCTCGATGCTGCGCGCAAGAAGATCGAGCGGATGACAATTCCATCCGACCGAAGCCTCCACATCAACAGCCGTGATTTACGCCGCGCCATGGCGGTGGAAGACGCGCAAGGACCGGCGCGCCTCTGCCGTGTTCTGGACCGTTGAAAGCACGATGAGTGGACTTGCACAGAGCGGCCTTTGTGGCTTCAGAGAGAGGCATGGCGCCCTATCGATGCTCTGCGGAAAACACCGAAAGTTCGCTTTCGGCTTCCGGTGCCCAGAGACCAAGGGCTTCCAATACCTCTGTCGCGAAGCTCACCGGCGAGTTGCCGGGCGCGGTGACGATGCCCTTGTCACTGACAGCCCTCGGCTGGTCGCGATAAAGCACTGACCCATCATAAGCGTCATATCGCTGGTGCGATTCCAGCGAGTTCCCCGTGTGCGCAACGTGGTTCAGGATGCCGGTGCCTGCTAGCGCACTCGCGGCGGCGCAGATCCCTGCGACGACGCGTTCTTTTTCCCGAAAGCGATGGACCAGATCGCTGAAATCGGGAGCCTTACCCTTTTCCCAAGACAGGCCGCCAGGAATGACGAGGGCGTCTATAGTGCTAGGATCAAGGGCGTCGTGAGCCGTTTCCGGCGCGACCTTGAACCCACCCATAGACGTAACGGGTAGGCCATCTGGAGATGCCGTTACGATCTCGACACCAAGATAGCCCCGCGCCGCAGCGGCAAGCAGCGCAGGCTCCCAATCGGCAAACTCTTCTGTCAGGGCAATTCCAATACGGGCCATATCATCCTCCAAAATATCAGAAGGCGGATCAGGCGATCGCCTGCATGAAGCGCATGCCTGTGACGGGACGCGAAATGAAATCCATGTTTTCGTAGAACTTGTGCGCGGCGAAATTGCCGGTCGCAGCCCCGACGGACAGGAAGTCGCAGCCGCATCGCTTGGCTACATCGCGAGCGCGCGCCACGAGGTGCTGACCGGTGCCGTGTCCGCGATGACCGTCACGCACGAAGAGATGGTGCAGCTCCATTCCTCGGCGGCCTTCCTGGGCGCGGTAGAGCGGCACGAGAATGGCGTAGCCGATAAGCTCGCCTGCAGCTTCCGCCACCAGTGCGGTGATCCAGGGGACTTGGCCGAAAAGATCGCGCTCCAGCTTCTCAGGCGTGATCGCTGCGGCATCGCCATGATGAGCGGCAAGCAGCGTGATCATTTCGTTGAGTTCGGGCAAATCCGCCGGGCGCGCGCCACGTATGGTGACGACGGGCGGTCTCGGCAGTGTCAAAAGGCTGTCTTCGGTCATTGGTCTGGTCCTTCGGGTTTTCTGGTCTTTTGCCGTCAGGACGCTTGGAAAACAACAAAGCCGCCTAACGGCGGCTTGTTGACAAAGTGATCTGTCGAGCCGCCCTTTACAGGTAGGCCCAAAAATACGTGCAGGAGATGGGTGCGCGTTCGTTGATCATGGGCGATTCAATGCGCTCGAATCGGAAAGCTGTCAAGGGGTGGTTTCAGCATTCCGGCCTCTCCAGTTCCATCCGACTCACGGGAGCGAGTGTTTGATTGACATCGGTCCCGCTCAAGCCGCTATGTGCATCGCCGAGATATTCAACCAAAGTGCAGGCAGGGACGAACGAGATTTATGACCACGCAATCGGCAGAGCAGTTGGGTTTTCATCGTGCAGGCGTCTCGCTGCTTCCCATAACCCAAGCAACGGCAGCGACATTCACGGATCTGTTCATCGGTCTGACTTTCCTGTGCTTTATCTGTGCGGGGAGCAAAAGGGTCGTCTGCCCTGTGAACGGCGAGCTGGTTGGCGAGTCCGGTGACGTTCTGATTTTCCCCTCTGGTTCTATCGTCACCTTGGAAAACCGTCCCGTCAGTGCCGCGAATTATAGGGCGACCGGCATCTACTTCGATCATGAGTTGATTGACTCGGTTTTCTCCGATCAGCCACGCGCGGCAGGCTCGCCCGGCGTTCAGATCATTCGTAAGGCACAAAGCGATGACTATGATGTCGTGGAGATCACGCGGCGAGCACTGGATGATGACGCTTCGCCCATCTCGGTCAAGCGCCATCGCCTTTTGGAACCCTTGGTCTGGCTTCGCCATCACGGAGTCCATTTGCCGAAGCGAGGTGAAGATCAGCCATGGAACCAGGTGCGGCGTCTGATAGAGGCCGACATCAGCCAGCCTTGGCGGGTGGAAGACGTTGCTCGGCATTTTGCCATGAGTGAAGCCAGTTTCCGGCGGTGGCTAGCGAAATCCGGTCCCGGATTTTCGCAGATTCTGTTGAACACGAGATTGGAGAAGGGGTTAGGGATGTTGCAATCGACAGACTTTTCCATCTCCAACATCGCCCTGGAATGTGGATTCAAGACGCCTTCGCATTTCTCAGAGGCCTTCCGCAAAAGGTTCGGTCTTAAACCACGTTCTATCCGAACAGCCGAATTCTGATCGTTTTTCGATAGTCTTTGATCGCGAGCCGGAAGCTCGAAATTCCTGGCCGGTTTATTTCATTGAGCATGATCAACGTCTGGAAAGGACACCTCATCATGCTGAAAAGGAACGTCGTAGCCGGCTTCATGCTCGCCTTGCTCAGCGCCACGACCGCTAGCGCAGCGGATTTTAAATTGTCGAGTACGTCGATTGCCGAGGGCCAGCAACTTGCGTCCACCTTTGTCTTTAAGGGCTTCGGCTGCGAGGGCGGAAATCAGTCGCCGCAGCTCGCCTGGTCAGGTGCGCCCGCCGGTACGAAGAGCTTTGCCATTACGACCTATGACCCGGATGCCCCCACAGGCTCAGGCTGGTGGCACTGGAACGTGGTGAATATTCCCGCTTCTCAAACGTCGCTCGAACTCGGCGCGAGCGGCGAGAAGAAATTGCCAGCAGGAGCGTCGGAAATCCGCAACGATTATGGTGCGGCCGCTTTTGGCGGAGCATGCCCGCCACCTGGTGAGGTCCACCGCTATATTTTCACCGTCCATGCCCTCGGCGTAGAGCATCTGGATCTGCCGGACAATGCCAGCAACGCCCTAGCTGGATTCATGATCGGCGCTAACACCATTGCCACGGCAAAGATCACAGCGGTCTATAACCGTTAAGTGCGTAGCAGAGGACAGTCGCAGGCGATGGCGACTGTCCTCTGCAGCATGACATCTTAATGATCGTGATCGCACAGACCATGATCTGACAGTGCCCGGATAACATAGCAGTCTTCGATCGAATGCCCGTCGCAGTGGGAGACGATGCGTTCCAACTCGTGTTCGAGCTTCTTCAGCTTGGCAATCTTTTCCCGCACGGTGGCGAGATGATCGGCCGCAATTAGGTCTGCACCTGCGCACGGCATTTCGCGATGCTGACTAAGGGCAATCAATTCTCGTATCGCGTCGATGTTGAGACCAAGATCTCGGGCGTGCCGAACAAAGGCGAGACGTTCGAGATCAGCCTTCTCATACCGTCGCTGGTTGCCTTCGGAGCGGTCCGCCTCGTTGAGCAAGCCCATCTGCTCGTAATATCGGATGGTCGGGACTTTCACGCCGGTCCGCTTCGATAATTCGCCGATGGAATACATGTCCTCATCCTCATAGCTATAGCTTGTAGAGATATAGGTTTAAGCCAATCAGGACGCAATCCTTCTGCCGTCTCCCGCCGTCAGGCATTCGAGAAAAGCGTTGGCTATTTACGAGCGCTGATGGAGTATGACGAGAACGCCTCACTTCAATGATTATCGCCGTGCCCAGTATCTTATCGACCGATCTTTCCGTTCCCTCTCTGGCATTTTTGGTCCTTGTTGCCTTGAGCGCAGGCCTGGCTCGCGGTTTTTCCGGATTCGGTGCCGCGCTGATTTTTGTACCGCTCGCGAGTTCGGTGATGGGACCTCAGATCGCCGTTCCGCTTCTTCTCGTGGTCGATGGGGTGATGACGCTGGGCATGATACCGGCTGCTGTACGCCGTGCGGATCACTGCGACGTACTCACCATGGCGGTCGGCGCCATCATAGGCGTGCCGCTTGGTGTCCACCTTTTGATAACACTCGACCCCGTCATCATACGCTGGGCCATTGTCGGCATCGTCGTGGTGCTGCTGTCGCTCTTGATATCCGGGTGGCGATACCGTGATAAGCCAAAGGCAATTCTGACAGCAACTGTTGGTCTAATTGCCGGCGTGTTTTCCGGCGTGGCGCAGATTGGTGGACCACCGGTCGTCGCCTATTGGTTGGGCGGGGCGGTCCCGGCGACCATCGTTCGGGCCAATATCATCGTCTACTTCGCGATTTCCACAGTCCTCAACGCCACGGCCTATCTTTGGAGCGGGCTCATCACCCTTCAAATCCTAGCCTTGGCGGTTTTGGTCGCACCGACCTACGGACTTGGCGTATGGCTGGGCAGCAGAATGTTTGGATTGGCAGAGGAAAGAACCTTTCGCCGCATCTGCTATGCGATGATCGCGACTGCTGCGGTGATCAGCATGCCGTTGTTCGATGCGTTGAAGACCTGATTCCAAATCCCTCCACAGACATTCGCCCCGTCCCTCGTAGCGAGGAGAGGCTTGCGGCTTCACTTCGAGCAATATAGTATACCCCCCTATACTATGTAAGGATAAGCAGATGTCCCATACGATCAGAGACAAGGATAAGCTCCTGGCGCGTATCCGCCGCATGAAAGGTCAGATGGAAGCCGTCGAGCGCGCGCTTGAAGGCGGCAAACCCTGCGGTGACGTGCTGCAGCTTCTTGCCTCCGTGCGCGGCGCACTTTCCGGTCTGACGGGTGAAGTTATGCAGGAGCATCTGCACGAGCATGTTCTGCATGCCGAAAATGACGAGGAACGCGCCAAAGCCGCAGAAGAGCTGGCGCAGGTTCTGAAAACCTACATTCGATAAGGTGAAGACGATGGCCATGATGGAACACAGTCATACGGATGGCACGCATACGCATGTTTTTTTAGGAAGCGATCATGAGCGCAACGAGCGCCGCGTCTGGATGGTCATTGCCCTGACCACAGTCATGATGGTGGTGGAAATTGCCGCTGGCCACTGGTTTGGCTCCATGGCGCTGACAGCCGATGGCTGGCATATGTCGACACATGCGGGCGCGATGCTCATTTCGGCGCTTGCTTATCTCTACGCCCGAAAACATGCGCATGATTCAAGGTTCACCTTCGGTACGGGAAAGTTTGGCGATCTTGCCGGCTTCGCCAGTGCGGTAGTGCTCGGCGTCGTCGCTCTACTGATCGCGTGGGAAAGCGTGCTGCGTTTCGTCTCGCCGGTGGAGATCGACTTCAACCAGGCCATTATCGTTGCGGTCATTGGTCTTGTCGTCAACATCGTCAGCGCCTTGCTGCTGAAGGACGATCATCACCATCATGGGCATCATCAGGGCCACCGCCACGACCACCACGATGGCACCGATGATCATGACCATCCGGATGAAAGCCACGATCATCATCGTGGGGCTCACGCTCATCACGCGCATGGATCGCACGCACACCATGAGAGCCGCGACAACAATCTACGCGCCGCTTACCTCCACGTAATTGCGGATGCGTTGACGTCGGTTCTCGCTATAGGAGCGCTTCTTCTAGGAAAGTGGAATGGCTGGACCCTTCTGGATCCCGCCATGGGCATTGTAGGTGGCGTCGTCATAGCGCGTTGGTCCTGGAGCCTGCTTCGAACCACGGGTGCAGTGCTGGTGGATGCCATCCCTAGACATCGCTCGCTCATTTCGCAAATCCGTGGAGCCGTTGAAACAGGGGAGGAGAACATAACCGATCTGCATGTGTGGCAAGTCGGTCCAGGACATCATGCGGCAATCGTGTGCCTATCGACAACTGGTGAAAAGTCTTCCGCTTTTTATCGCGATAAGCTTTCGAAGATTTCCGAGTTGTCCCACGTGACGATCGAGGTCAACGCAGCAGCTTGATCTGCGAGGCATGTTGAATTACGGGATTTGGCTTCGCGTGAAAGCGATCGTGCCAGATCTGGCAAGGCCGCCGCCGGAAGTGTCCGGCGGTATCAGTGTTCCGTATAGGCCTGGTAGACCCAGGCGGCGTCAGGATCTTCCCCTGTCGAAAGAGGAGCCGTCGTTGGTGCCGAAGCGGCTTCTTTTACCGCGTCGCGGTTGACGGTCCAGAGCACGCTTGCCAGCGAACTTGCCTGCAGGGCATTGACGAAAGAAATCGTGCTGCCACTAAAGCCCGGCGACGACACTTCCGATACGACGACGTCCGTTTGCACTTTCTCAATGGTTTGTGAGCGACCGTGGTAAAGCGATCCGCCAATGTTGTTGTCGATATTCATCGGGAGCCTCTTCAAGCTGTTAACGCTTTTTTAACCGCTGAAGCTTGCGCGAAGCTTGCCGCACTCATGCTTGGAGCGCTCACAGTGCTTGACATGAGGCAAACCCCTGCTTCGTTTTTGTAATTCAGGGGCTTGCAAAACAGCAAAAACCCCGCAAATGCCGATTCTCTGACGATAGGACGCCATCCGAAACTGCATTAGACGGGGGATTATGCTGGTTAGCGCTAAAGCATCGGCACTGGAATTGAATTCGATTCTCAAGAAGCACGATCTATAGATCGACGAAGAGAGGGCGCCATCTTTAGTCCAACAGGACGTATGGCGCTCTCAAGTCAGCGGCGCGTGTTCTCGCGTCACTCCTCTTGTCGGAGTATCGTTCGTTGCCTCACGATTGGTTCTTGCCTGCTACTTTGAGAGCGAAGGCATATTCGAACGCGATTTCCTCCAGTCGCTGGAAACGGCCCGATTTGCCGCCATGACCTGCCGCCATATTGGTTTTCAGCAGGATCGGCGCGCTTCCAGTGGTCTTCTCACGCAGCTTTGCTACCCACTTCGTCGGCTCCCAATAGGTCACGCGTGGATCGGTGAGACCGGAGATCGCGAGCAGAGGCGGGTAGGGCTTTGCACCGACATTGTCATAGGGCGAGTAGGCGGCAATCCACCGATATTCCTCTTCCGACTCCAGCGGGTTGCCCCATTCCGGCCATTCGGGCGGGGTCAGAGGCAACGTGTCGTCCAGCATTGTGGTCAGGACGTCCACGAACGGAACGGCGGCAATGATGCCGGCAAATTTCTCCGGCGCCATATTGGCGACAGCGCCCATCAACATGCCACCCGCGGACCCGCCTTCGGCAATGATACCGCTATAGGAGGTGAAACCCTCTTTTACCAAGTGGTCGGCGGCGGCGATGAAGTCCTTGAAGGTGTTCTGCTTGTGCTCCATCTTGCCGTTTTCATACCATTCGAAACCTTTGTCCTTGCCGCCGCGAATATGCGCGACCGCATAGATAAACCCACGATCGGCGAGCGACAGATTGTTGGTGCTGAATGAAGCGGGAATGGTAATGCCATACGCGCCGTAGCCATAGAGCAGGCAGGGTGCCGAACCATCGAGTGGTGTATCCTTACGGTAGAGCAGGGACACTGGCACCAGCGCACCGTCATGCGAAGGCGCCATGACGCGTCGGGTCACATAATCGTCCGGATTATGCCCGGACGGCACTTCCTGGGTTTTGAGAAGCGTGCGCTCGCGTGTCACCATGTTGTAGTCGAACAACTGGCTTGGCGTCGTCATGGAGGAATAGCTGAAGCGGATAACGTCGGTGTCGTATTCCGCCGCACCATGCAGCCCGAGCGAGTAGGCCTCTTCCTCGAAAGCGATCGCATGCTCCTCACCTGTCGAGCGATCGCGGATGACGATGCGCGGCAGTCCGTCCCGGCGCTCCAGCCAGATCAGATGGCGGGCATAGGCATCGACCGAGAGAATGAGGCGACCCGCTTCATGCGGCACGACCTCTTTCCAGTTCTCTTTGCTCGGCGCGCCAACAGGGGCTTCGACAATGCGGAAATCCTTGGCGTCGCCATCATTGGTGAGGATGAAGAAGACGTCTCCGCCTTCCGTCATCGAATATTCGATACCCTCTTCGCGCTCGGCGACGATCTGCGGCTCGGCCAGCAGATCCTTGGTGGAGAGGAGACGGTATTCGCTGGTCTCGTGATCATGAATATCGATGAAAATGAAGTCATCAAGAACTGAGGCGCCGACGCCCATGAAGAAACCCGGGTCTTTCTCCTCATAGACGAGACGGTCGGAAGATTGAGGCTGGCCGACGATGTGGTGGAAGATCTTGGACGGTCGGTGGTTTTCGTCCTGAAGCGTATAGAAGAAGCTCTTTCCGTCAGGCGCCCATGCGCCGCCACCGCCGGTATTTTCCACCACGTCGTCAAGATCCTTACCGGTGGCAAGATCGCGGATGCGCAGCGTGTAGAATTCCGAGCCCTTGTCGTCATAGCTCCAGATGCCGCGGCTGTGGTCGGAGGACTGATCGAGGCCGCCGAGACGGAAATAGTCCTTGCCTTCGGCTTCCTTGTCGCCGTTCAACAGGACGTGCTTCTCGCCACCATTGCGCGGGGTGCGGAAATAATGCGGCTGCTCGCCGCCAGTCACGAAGAGTGTGCCATAGGCATAGGGCCCGTCATTGACCGGCACCGAGGAATCGTCCTGCTTGATGCGGCCCTTCATTTCTTCGAAAAGCTTCTCCTGAAGCGTTTTCGTATCTGCCATCGCCGCTTCCATATAGACATTTTCCGCCTCCAGATGCGTGCGGATCGCCGGGTCGAGCAGGGAGGGGTCTTTGAACATCGCCTGCCAGTTATCCGCCCGCAACCAGGCGTAGTCATCCGTGCGTGTAATGCCGTGATAAGTATCCGTCACCGGCTTCTTCTGCGCATGGGGTGGGGTGGGCAGGTTCTTGAATATGGTCAAGACAAACTCGCTTTCGTAAGAAAATCATTCTGCTTTTTCATGATGTAAAGTGCCCCTGCCGCGCTATCAAGTTTCTATTGTCCCCGACCGAATATCGGCAGGGCACATTTTGGTCAGGTTTCGATCACATTCTCGCGTTAGACGACGATAGAGTCTGCTGCGTCGAGGAGACGCTGCAGATACCTCCCTGCAAAGAATGACAAGAAGACTTGAGAAAGCCTCATAGAATCCGATGCAAAAGCCCCTATCGATCGCACTTTTGACCGCCTTTTCCGTCCTCTCGTTCTCGCTTCCGTCGTACGCCATCGATGCAAATGTCATAAGACAGTTGAACCAGCTTGCGCCCGAGGAGCGGCTGGAGCAGCGTTGCGATATCGAGGCGATGGAGCGGATTGCCAAGGAACAGAAAGGCATGAAGCCCGATAAGGTTATTGCCTATGCCTTCGGCGATCCCGATGTTGCCAAGGATTCGATCAAGGCTTCGGGCGCGGTGTTCCGCAGCGCTGGTGAGTGGTATCGCCTCAAATACAAGTGCCAAGTGGCACCCTCAACTCTCGGCATCCGCAACTTCGATTACAAGGTGGGCGACAAGGTGCCGGAGTCGCAGTGGGCGAAGCACTATCTCTACGACTGAGCAAAAAAATCGGCGCGGTGGCCCGGGTGACCGCCGCGATCACGCCGACAAGAGCCGCGCTTCCTCGCGAATGCGGTTCACCATGGAGCGGAGGCCGTTGGCTCGCTGGGAGGACAGGTGTTCCACCAAGCCGATCTTGCCGAACACGTCGATGGCATCGAGGGCGGCGATCTCCGAGGCCCTTTTGCCGGAATAGGTAGCAAGGACGATAGCGACGAGTCCCCGGACGATATGGGCGTCTGAATCGCCTTCGAATGTCAGCACGGGATCAGGCGCGCCATCGCTATGGCTTACGACCCATACCTGGCTGGCGCAGCCCTGTACCTTGTTCTCCGCCGTCTTTTTGTCCTCTGCCAGATCCGGCAGTTCCTTCCCAAGCTCGATCACGTAGCGGTAGCGGTCCTCCCAATCGTCGAGAAAGGAGAAGTCGTCCATGATCTTGTCGAGAGAAGCCATTTGCCTGCCATCCATGTTGCTGCACCGATATAGGTCAACGGCAGGGTAAATTGAACCGCTGCCGCTAAGAAAAAAGCCCTGCGGCGAAGCTTTCACTTCGGGCAGGGCGTCAGGAGTCGGGCAGTCAGGCAGCGCATCTATAGCGGGATGCGCCGCAAGGGATGGTGAGAGTATCACTCAAATCTGTATCGGTTCTGCTGTGGCGTTGCGCGTCTGGCTATTCAGTCAGAGGGCAGGACGCTTCTGCGGCAGGGGAATGGTATTTTCGACCTTGATGGTGCCGGTTTTGATATCGTCGCCAGCTGTCACCGTTTCGACCTTTGTGGCAGGAACGTTCGCGTTGGCGATTTTGGGCTCATCGGTTGCGTTGAGATGGGAATCGATCAGTTCATAGGCAACCTTGGCGCCTTCGCGGGCTCGCTCACCAAGCGCATGGAATGTTTCGGCGCCCTTGATGCAGACGTCAGGCTTTTCGACGCAGATGGCACTGACATAGCGGTATGCTTCGCTGGCGGCGGACATCGCGCCTGCGACATTCATCTGCGAGTTCTGGCTGTCTGTGCTGTTACCGCCAAAGTAGGACAGTGCGACGAGCACCAGCGAAAACCAGATCATTCCTTTGATGAGAAACCACATTGCACGACTACCCTGTTTGACTGGCGTCCTTTTCGGATCATCCGTTGTTGCCCTGTTGTCCGGGCTTGCAAACACCCTAGCGCCGAGAGCCCAACAGCCCTTTGCTGAAAACCGCGAGATTTAATTCAAATTGTAACGACTTGTTCCCCCCGAAAGTCGATGAATCCCTGATCTCACAAATTTTAACGGTCGATGTTAAGCATAATTGCGGCAGTGGGGCGAAAATGCAGGCGATTGGGCGCGCATCCCTCGCCTCAAGTATTAACGCAAACGGAAAAATACAAGAAAATCCTTCGCTTACCCACCGTTAACCATGATTGGCAAAGGACTGCATATTTGCGCCGAAATGGGATTTCGGGGTGACTGGAGCGCCTTCGTCACCCTCGCTTTTATCCATTCCTTAAGCCGCGTGCTTCTATTGTCAGGCATGATTGAAGGCAGGTGTTAATCCTGCTGCGTTTTAGAGTGCGGTGTCCTGGTATTGCGTAACATAGCGGAAAAAGCGATTGCGGTTGTCGATCATGTCGCGGGCATGTGGTTGTCGCGCATGGAAGACGATACCAGCGAAAGACTGGCAGTCGTTGCCGCGGTTCGTCGTCTCGCCGCCTTTGCTATCGTCGCGCTATTCCTCGCTCCTGCCATCATCTGCTTCATTCTGCCTGCATCAGTTGCACTGCCTCTCGGTGTAGCGCTGGTGGTCGCGGTATTCCTGGCGTCGTGCGCGGTGCTTTTGACAATTCATCAGCCCACCAGAGAGATCGCAGCTGCGGTCATCAACCGCGAGCAAATCGCATCCTCGCAGGTTCCGGGTTTACTATTGTTCTTCACCGAACAGGGCGTCGTCGAGGCCGTATCGGGTCGCGACCGGCGGAGCTTTCCGTTGCAGATCCAGAGCAGCGCAGGACATGTCTTTGCCGAAATGGTGCATGTTTCCGACCGCATTGGCCTGATGCAGGCTTTCGATACACTGCGTCAAGGAGCAGATCATGCGGTTGCCGACCTGCGGTTCGAGAACGGTCCCGTCAGTCGCAAGATTCAGTTCATGTATGCCCGCATAGACATGACGGCGGAGCGGGATCAGACCGGCCGGCTCGTGCGCGTCATCGGCCAGCTCAGCGATGTCAGCGAAATGGAAGTTCTACGCCGCGAAATGGCCCGAAAGGCCGCAGAGGCGGAATCTGCGACCGAGGCAAAATCGCGCTTTCTGGCGGCCGTCAGCCACGAATTGCGCACGCCACTCAACGCCATACTCGGCTTTTCCGACATTCTTGCCGGCGAGTATTTTGGCAAGTTGGAGAACGATCGTCAGCGCGAATATGTTAAGCTGATCCGTCAGTCTGGCGGCCATCTGCTCTCCGTCGTCAACACGATGCTGGATATGAGCAAGCTGGAGGCGGGACGTTACGAGTTGATGATGGAGCCTTTCCGCATCAGCGATGTCATCGCGTCATGCGAAGGCATGCTTGGTCTCCAGGCGAAACAGAAGGGTCTGACGCTGACGAGCCGCATTCAGCGCGATCTTGGCGAGATCGTCGCGGATCAGCGGGCCGTCCAGCAGGTTCTGATCAATCTGGCGAACAATGCCATCAAGTTTACCGAATCCGGTGGTGTGGTTGTCATCGATGCATCAATGCAGGATGATATGCTAAAGCTAACGGTCAGCGACACGGGCATTGGCATTGCCGCCGATAAGATCGAATTCCTGGGCCAGCCCTTCATGCAGGTCCAGAATGATTATACCCGTCGCTATGAGGGCACGGGGCTGGGACTATCGCTCGTGAAGGGACTTGTGGAACTTCATGGCGGCAGACTTGCAATCACCAGCAAGCAGGGCGAAGGAACAGTCGTCACGATCCTGCTGCCTGCCGATGGCTCCGGCGAGCCGCGCAGTACTTGCGAAGATGCCGGTGCGCCTGTGGAGTTTCCGCCGCGCTTGAGAGAGAATGCGGGTGGCGCCGACATGAGAAAGAGGAAGGACACTGCGGATGGCCGCGCCAAAGCGAAAATCGCCTAGGAAAAAAACTGTCCGGAAGGAGCCTGGCTTGCTGTCTGTGGCTGCGCGCGCCATGGGCCAACAGGTTCTGTCTCATCCGAAACTGGTTGGCGGCTCCGCCGCGTTCCTGATTGTTTTCGGCTTCGTTTCCGCCAACGCCCTCTGGTACCAACCCGGCCATCATCCGGCACCTTTCCTGCGCACCCGAGATGAGGATGATCCAAATGGTATTGCGGGTTACCGCATGACGTCGACGCTCGGCCAGCACGGTAACGTTACGACCTTCCGCATAGAACGACAGGCGGATGCTCAGGAGATCGATGCGCAACAGGCCTCGGCTCAGCCAGAAGCAGGGCAGGTAGCAACCGCCGGACAAGGTCAACAGCCTGCCAGCCATCCACCTTCCGAGCTGGTTGCGGAAATCCAGCGTGAGCTTGCGCGCCGCGGCCTCTACGATGGTCCTGCCGATGGCTTGAGGGGCCCACGCACAACAGCGGCGATCCTTTTCTTCGAAGAAACCGTCGGCATGGAGCAGACGGGGGAACCGACGAGCCGGGTCCTGTCCGCGCTGAAAATAGATAGCGCAACGACCGTTGCAGCCATCCCTAAGGCTTTGCCAAAAGATCGCCCCGCTGCGGCCAATGGCGGAGGGGTGGCGCTCGATCCGGTCGCTGCCGCAATCCGCAATGCGGAGGCCAAGCCGCTCAAGCCGCAAAATGTCTCTCTGTCTTCGGCAAGCGGCACCAATCCTGCCGGCAAGGATCTTGTTTCAAAAATCCAGCAGGGCCTTGTCAACATTGCTTACGCCGATGTGAAAGTAGATGGTTTGGCTGGTGAACAGACGCGCCAGGCCATCCGCAATTTCGAGAAGCACTATCGCCTCCCCGAGACAGGAGAGCCGAGTGAAGCGGTGTTGAAAAAGCTCAAATCTATCGGGGCTTTGTAAGAGCGAACGGAATCTTTTTCTGAAGGTTCGTCGACACAACCCGGCTTTTGTGAATCAGTTTCTGAGCGTTCTTGGTCAAAGCGTTGGGTGGACTCGCTCTTTTTTCAATCTCTCATGCCGATTTGGTACTGCATCCGAGAAAAGAATAGCTTGGCAATATTGCGCGTTCTATAAGTCTCGTCATGCGTCTCAAGTCCGAAATCTTCGTCTCCGCTCTCATGCGTCGCGTCTTCGCAGCAGGCGACTTTGCCGCCATTGAGCGAAAGGGAGCGGAGGAGGCGGGCGCGATCTTCATCCGCCAGCGACTGCGCGACGGACGCGAAAATCTCTTTGGCCCGGCCCCTCAAAGCTTTGCAGAAGATAATGAGATCCGTTCAGAACGTCGGTTTGAACAGCGGCTTAAAGAGGCGACCGCCCTACAAGTGGACAGTCTTCTGGACAAGGAACGCCGGTTCGACGAGGATCTCTGGGTCGTCGAACTGGAAACCGAGAGCGTTGACGACCTCTTCACCCTTGTGGCCTGACGTTGCTTGGATGCGCCGGAATGCTTCCTGTGATCGGAAACCACTGCGTTTTGGCACGCATTAAAGCCTCGACCCATCAAAGCACGCTGCATAGATTCAAATCGGCGAAGTGCCCTTCACGCCTGCAACGAGACGCACGGCTCTTTAGCGGCGTACAACCAGTTTGTGAACTGCGGCAGGTTCGGGAGAATGCGCGCTGTCACTGCTCTGCGGATTTGTTGTGTAACGATCCGCGCGGCGCCAGCTTTCGATCCGCTCTTCACATTCGACAGTGTCGAGTGACTCGAGCATAGCTTCGGCACGGCTTGTATCGCCAGCAAGCTTCCTCATATGCGGATAGAAACATTCCAGAATGAAGATGGCGTCGTTCATATCCATGCCGATGCCCACAAGCGTCGTGGCCAACTGGCGTCCGGAGATGTCGAGGAGGATGCGCTCCGTTAGCCAGTGACTGGTGGAGAGTGAATCCGAAAGGGTTGCGGCAAACCGGCTCGCATCGCGCTCGCGCGCGAACCGGACCAGCAATGCTTCCTGCACTTCGGTCAGGCGGCGGACGCCGAGCGTATCGCCCGCAGGGCGGTTGAGCTGACGCGCCATCGTGCGAAGCTGGCTTCGCAGCTTCTCCTCGCGCTCGGCTCTCGCCGCATCTGACTGGGAGGTGCGGATATCCTCGTTGGTCACGCCCATGCCATGGCGTGAATGTCGCAAACCAACCAGCGCGTCGATGACGGTTGGGGACAGATCTTCGCGCCGGACGATCGTTCTGGCATGCGCGCCACCTTGCGTTCGGGCGATCGCGATCAATGTCTCGTCATTCAGCGCCTTGGAGGACACCAGGAAGGGCGCAGACAGCGAAATCGGCTGGCTAGCGATAAAGAACGCGACGGCTGAAGGCACATGAGGGTTCTGTGAAAGGGCAGCAATCGCCTCTCGCTTCGCCTCGGTGGTGGAGGCGGAAAAGAGCGGCAGAAAAAGCTCTGCAAATTGTCGCAGCTCTGATCTGGATGGATGAGGCAGCCCTTCGAAACTCGAGACGGTCGCCATCAATACCACGTCTTTCTTCCTCTCGGCCCTTGGCCGTTCCAGTTCTCGAAATCGGTCTGTCAACGCAATACCCAACAAGACGCAAAACTACAGGAGCACTCAAAATAGAATGAATGCGTTGACGCCCTGTTAACCACGGGTCCCGAGAAGAGGCTTTTTTCGATAATTCACAGCTATTTTGTTAACCAAAGGAATTTTCGTTCCGATGGAACCGAGCTCATACGTTTCGCGTTTGCCAAGGCCGATCGGAAGAAATAGGTCGCCATGCGAAAGTAAAGCTGTTCTGCACAAGGCATATTAGGATTAACGCTTGCTTAACTTTCTCGTGATTCTATAGCGTGGGCAAGTGCAGCATTCGGTGATATGGTCCTGAAGCGAAGCAAAGCCCATGAGGGCGGGAGAAGCATCCCGGACCCCGTGTTTCTGCCCAGTCCGTGGACTGGTAATGCCCGATGTAGTGGTACTTGGCATTCCATATCGGCTCAATGCCGTTGTCTCAAAGACCCGGCACAAAGATCAAAAACAGATTTTTGCTGAAAGCTCGATATGGCGCCTGCTCATACCGGACGGTCGCATGCGACAATGTATATGGCAATCCGGTCAACAAGTTCCGTCGTGCCGAGTGGAAGGAGATGGCAATGGCAGACATAATTTCGATTTCGACGGCAACACGCCGTCCACGAAAGCCGGACGACGCGCATATCAGTGCTGGTGGACCAGCGCAGATCCTGTTTTTCACCGGCGTGCGTTATGAACGAACAGACGCAGCCAAAACGGTAAAGGCACGCAAACGCAAAGTCAGCGCAGTTGCAGGACAGGACAGTGCGATAAATTCTTGAGCACTTAAAACCTGCGTGGAGCAGTCTGATATTCTCAACCGGCCTTTGGCTTTTGCGCACACCCAGACGTCCTTATCGAAAGGACAACCGATATTTCAGCGCGCGGCATCGACATGCCGTCTATCTGATCGCTGTCGGCTCGCACGTCGCCGCTCCCAGGAACCGCTCCGCTTCTTCGAGAAAGCTTGCCTGCGGGACCATCGTTCGTAAAACGACGTAGCCCTTTTCATGCCCTGCTTCTACCAGAATGGATTTCGACAGCGCCTGAACCTGCGTCTTGCGAATGGCGCCGCTCTGTTCGGCGTTGGCAATGACAATATCCAGCTCTCCACCCGCCGACGTGCGGTCGTTCATGCTGAAAATCTCATTCGATGCGCTGTCGAAGACCGCAATGGACCAGAAGGGAACAGCGCCGAAGGCCGAGAGCCTAACCGGTTTTTCCTCGATATCAAAGGTGCAGACAGCCACCCGCATGAACGGGTCTTCGCTCACGAGTTCTGCCTTGTTCTGGCCGGGCCGGTCAATTTTGGGCTCGACCATATGGAAACGGTTTTGCACACCCTGTGCAACAGCACGCGTATAAGCGTCGCGGTTGGAAAAATGCGGGATGGAAAACAGGATGACGAGGTGCAGAACGGCGGCTCCGACCAGACCCGTGAAGATAGACAGGAGGAGCCTAAGCATGACTGCAATCCGTCTTTTCGATGGCTGGCATGGTAATGTCGATAAGGCCGGTGCTGCCTGCAATCGGCGTGTCCAGCAGGGTCAGAACCAGTTTGAAATTGCCAGCAGGCGGCACTGCCAGCCAGTTGAACGGAGTGGCAGTCGCCGAAAGCGTCACGGATACGCCGCCCTGCGGGCCGTGCAGAAGGTTGCGCGAGTTGAGAGCGATTGGCCTGCCTGAGCCATCATCCAGCAGATTGCCTTGTTGATCGGCTATGTACAGTGTCCAGAAGCGCGCGGGCGGCAGATTTCCGCTCAGAGTATAGCGGCATTGACCCGTCAGTCGCTGACCGCCGCTGTCCATGGCTGCGGTGAAAGCCAAGCCCTCTGCAGTCCCGTAGAGCAATTTTCCCGCATCAGCCCGGTGCGCTTTCGCATAAGGGTCTGCTTCGATCGTCTGCGACTCTGGAAAGGCGTCCCAGGCGCCGATCTTGATGGAGCCGAAGCCGGACGTGGCTTCCAGTGCCACAAGCGTGGAAACGATGCCACCGCCAAAGGCAATGACCAATGAAAGGGCGACAAGAAATGGGACTCGAAACACGCTGCTTTCCCGATTTGGAGCAGCGCCACGGTTAGCATTGATTTCGACGCGGGGAAATGCCTCAGCATAAAGGATGATGAACGCTAGAGGGAAAATTCATCGGTTTCGATTTCAATATCGCGATGAACAGCTTTTCGCGACCGATGCGGAAACCAGACGATGCGGAGGTGGCAGCGGCACTGTCGCCGTCACGTCCGCACCTTCAATGACGCATGCCGCATGACACACAGGTCCCACATATACCGAACCATTCGATGCACGAGGAAGCAGCGCAAAGCTGCCGACATGCTGGGCGTTAACCAGGTGAGGCTTACTCGTGGATCGTATAGGAACCAAGTTTGCACAGGTCCTGTCTATCCTCGGTCGTATCGAGATCGGAGCCTTCCTCGAACTCGAAGCGCATGTCGTAACGACAGACCGTGCGGCCATCTGCAATGGTGATCTCGATGCTTTCGCCAGGCTCCAGAACCTGCTCGCCAAAGACGTCGTCTTCCCATTCGTTGACGCCGACCGGTGATGTATAGAACCGCGTCAAAACCGAGTTAGTGCCGTTCTTCAGCGTGAACGTCAGATCGTCTGCATGTGCCGCTGCGGACGCGCACACAAGAGCTGCCACAGCGGTGAGTATCGTGTTCAATTTTTTCATGATTGTCCCCCCCGAAAGCCATGTTATCACTGAACTCCATTGGACGGTTTCGTATTGGAGTTTCAAGCCATCCTACAGCGAAGCCTCTTGGATTTCGCGATTGATGGGCGAACCTTTTTTGGGATTTTGCCATTGTGCAGGCGTCTATTCTGACTAGGGGCTACTTTAAGCCGTTTGTTGACTCTGGCAGAGTTCGTATATGCCAATGCTGAAAGAGGCGGCGTTCTCGGAGCGAAGGAAAACATATGATTTCTGCTGAACTTTCCGGTCTTGCCGCGGACGTGATGCAGGGGGATGAGGACAGCTCTCCCGCGTCCCGTTTGATCGACGCGCGCATTGCGGAGTTGGGCGATTGGCGGGCGGAGGTATTATCGAAGATCAGGTCGATCATCCGGGCCGCGGATCCACGGGTAACGGAGGACTGGAAGTGGCGGGGCGTGCCGGTCTGGTCTCGTGACGGTATAATTTGTACCGGAGAGACATATCGCTTCATCGTCAAAATGACGTTTGCTCACGGTGCGTCCTTGGAAGACCCAATTGGTCTTTTCAACGCGTCGCTTGAAGGCGACACGCGTCGAGCCATCGACATTCGCGAAGGTGAGGAGGTCGATGAAGAGGCTTTGAGTGCGCTCATAGCGCGCGCCATAGCGTTTAACGAGGCGCGCGCCGCAGAACGCGGTCGAACACGATAAGCAGGCGTTCTCAACGGTATTATGTCGCGGGCGCGAAACGCTTGACTGTCGCTGTCTCACCGCATCGTTCGGGACGATGCGGTGTTAAAGAAGACGGAGCGTCATTTATGCGCACCAGGGGACGCGCAGCGCTTTAATTGGCGGGTGCTGGCTGTCCTGTAGCCGCAGGCATCGAGGGTTGTGCCGGCTGAGCAGAGCCCGCAGGCGCTGCAGGTGGTGCTGCGCTTACAGAGGAGCCCGAGACATCGTCCGTCGCGATAGGCGCGGGAGTGACAGTGCCGTCGGCGGCTGCCACACGCCAAACCGTGTTGCCTGCGTCATCCGCCACAAGCAGCGCGCCGGTGCCGTCTATGCCGACGCCAACAGGCCTGCCCCTGGCCTTGTCACCCTGGATAAATCCTGTCACCACGTCCTGCGTTTTCCCGACCGGCCTGCCGTTGTCAAACGGCACGAAAGTGACGCGGTAGCCGTTGAAGGCAGTACGGTTCCAGCTGCCATGTTCTCCGATGAAGGCACCGTTTTTATACGGCGCAGGCAAGGCGGAGTTCAACGAAAAAGTAAGCCCGAGCGCAGCGACGTGGCTGGACAAAGCGTAATCCGGCTTGATCGCCTTTTCCACCATGTCGGGCCGCAGCGGATGGACACGATTGTCCACATGGTTGCCATAGTAACTCCATGGCCACCCGTAAAATCCGCCTTCCTTGACGGATGTCATATAGTCCGGCACAAGATTGGGACCGAGTTCATCGCGTTCGTTGATGACGGCCCAAAGCTCCTTGCTCTGCGGGTTGAAGGCAAGGCCGTTGGGATTGCGCAGGCCTGAGGCGAAGAGTTTCCACGCTCCTGTCTGGCGGTCGACCTGAAGAATGGCGGCGCGGTTCTTTTCCGCTTCAAGCCCGTTCTCGACGATATTGGAATTCGAGCCGACCGACGCATAGAGGAACTTGCCATCTGGGCTAAGCGCCAAGTCCTTCGTCCAATGATGGTTGATCGGTCCGCCCGGAAGTTGAGTGAGCACACGCGGCTCTGCGGTTATCTCGTTCTGACCGAGTTGATACGGATAGGCGAGGATTTCATTGGCGGTCGCCACGTAAAGCGTATTGTCGGCGAAGGCCAGCCCAAAGGGGGAGTCGAGCTTTTTCAAAAGATCGTGGCGCTCGTCCACCGTGCCATCCCGGTTGGTGTCCTTAAGCAGGGTAATGATATTGCTTTCCTTCGGCGGTCCGCCAGTTTCGCCATGCGCGATCGACATGATGAAGCCGCGAATGATGTCCTTTGGGCGCGACGAGGACTGTCCGCCTTGTGGCCCACGCGACTGAACCACAAGAACATCGCCGTTTGGTAAGGTATGAACAGTGCGCGGGTTGACGAGATCCTTCTGGTAGACGGAAATCTTCAGCCCTTCCGGCACCTTCGGCATTTCACCATCCTTCCAACCGACGACCTCCGCGACCTTCAGGTCGGGAATCAGGCTCATGGCTGGCTCCGGCAAAACAGGATCGGGACCGATCTGCTGCGAGATGTCGAAATTGTCGTTCTGGTCACTGCACGCAGGAAGGACAAGTGCAACGCCCGCAAGCACTAGGACGGGTGTGAGAATGCGAGAAACCATGATTATACTCTCCAGGCCAGGCGCGTGTACTTTCGGGAAGAGGCGGAAACCGCCATCAGCGACACGACAAAGGTGATGGCCGAAAGCAAAAGTCCGTAAGGGACCACTGCCGTCCAGCCGTCACCGGCATGAAGGAGACTGTTGGTGAAAGCGAGCAGCAGCATCACGATAAAGAGGACGATGGAAGCAAAGGACGGGCGCATGGGCCGCGTGCGCCGGCGAAGCAGATCGATAAGACCGGCGAGAATTGCGATGCCGCCAGCGACCAGTCCCGCAAATAAAAGCCATGCTGAAAAATTTGACCACATCAGATTGGCTGTGCGCCAGTAGGCAATGTCCGTTGCAAGCGCCAGAGAAAAGCACACGAACGGAAAAGGCACGAACAGCAACTGGAAAGGATAGGCGGAAGCTTCCCTGTGGGATGCATCACTCATGTCATTGCTCCAACCGGTATTGAAGGGAGCGCTCTCGTGCCAATAGGCTTTGAGCGCCACTATGATGTTGCGAACGGTTCAAGAGGTCATCTGGTTGCAATTGTCGTACTTACAGACACACTTAGAGATGTCTGTCGATTATTCGTGTGGAAAAACGTCGCTCAATACAAAAATCGCACGATCGAGTGTTGTACTCCCCACATGAACAGCCCCAAGATTGCATTTTTGGGTATCTGCAGCACCACCCAACAATCGAGATCGATTAGCGAAGGTAAGGGCCGCAGATGGAGATGTAGAGCGAAGCTTTTGCTTGCATGAGCAAGGCTTTGCAGACGCATTCAAGGGCTTGGCATGGGTAGTTTTTCGATTTGGCACTGGGTGATCGCAATCGGCATTATCGCCATCATTCCGGTGATTTTCGCGATGAGAAGTCCACCTCCAGGTCCCAACCGCTTCGGTGGCTTGCCATACGCCATGGATTTTGTAACGGCGGTATCGACCTTCTTCAAAAACTACACCAATTTTTCGACGCGTGCGAGCCGGTCGGAATTCTGGTATTGTGTCTTGTTTTTGATTTTGGCCTCTACCGTCCTTAACGTAATCGATCGGTCCGGGCTTCTTAGCATCGTATTTTCGTTCGCCACGATTACGCCGACTATAGCGCAAAATACCCGGCGCCTTCACGACATCAATCGCAGTGGATGGCATCAGCTTCTTTGGCTCATTTTGCCTATCGGCTGGGTGGTTTTGATCGTGTGGTACTGCACGCCGGCACCCGATGGAGCTGCGTTGACGCGAGGCACGACCGTCAAACCAGGCAAGGATACCGTTGAAGCGCTCGAAAAACTCATGAAGCTACGTGAGAGTGGCGCACTGACACAGGAAGAGTTTGAGACAGAGAGGAGAAAGATACTTGGGTCTGCTTGAGTTCAAACTTACGGCAGCCTGTCGTGCAAACGTGTCGGATGCCGTCGCGATGCGACTTCAAGCAGGACAAGGCATGAGGCGTGTAAGGGAATACATCACGCCATACTTATAGACTTTCGCATCCCTCGATTGGGCCGCGGTGTGACATTGCTCCTTCAGGTGTGACCGGCACACTAGTTTCCGGCTTCGGCCACCTTTTGCGGTGCAAGAGTAGGGGCCGAGGCCTCTTTCAGCTGCTTGCCAACCGCACGTAGGATTCGGGTGGCTTCGGCCGAAAGAGAGCGAGGGCGTGTGAGCGCCGGAAGCGCGCTTGCATCGGCGGAAGCAATCTGCGCTCCATTCGCGCCGGGTTGCGGGCGAGAACCTGTCGGCAGCGGGTTTTGGATGCCTGGGATAGGGCGCAGTTCCATGCCCTGGTGGGCGTAGTCCATCAGCCGCTTGAAGGTCATGGCGGGAAGTGCGCCGCCTGTCATGTTGTTCATTGAGGTAAAGTCGTCATTTCCGAACCACACGGCTGTCGTGTAGTTGCCGGTAAAGCCGACATACCAAGCATCGCGGTAGGCCTGCGACGTGCCGGTCTTGCCGCCGGAGACGATGCCGTTGTCGAGCGCGCCGCGCCGTGCGGTGCCTTCCACCGGAATGGTCACCAGCATGCGGTTCATCTTGGACGTCGCCTCTTCTGAAAGCACGCGATGCGCAGGCGGCTCGTCGCGGTCGAAGTCGTAGAGCACCTTGCCTTCATAATCGAGAACCTGCTCGATTCCATGACGGCGCGACTGCATGCCATTGGCCGGGAAGACGGCGTAGCCCGTAGCCTGATCCAGCACCGTCAATTCTGAGGTACCAAGTGGAATGGTCTTGTCGCTGCGAAGCGGCGTTGCAACGCCCATGGCTTTTGCCGTGTCGACGATGATCTGCGTGCCAAGCACATCCTTGGCAAGACGCACCGGTACGGTGTTGTAGGATTTCGCCAGTGCGGTCTGCAGCGTTACCTTGCCGGCATAGGAACGGCCGTAATTCTGCGGCGACCAGCCGCGCCATGTGACCGGCGCATCGGAGATCAGCGTCTCCGGCTTGTAGCCCTTTTCCATGGCGGCGGAGTAGGTATAGACCTTGAATGACGATCCCGGCTGGCGAAGGGCCGCTGTCGCGCGGTTGAACTGGCTTTCGCCATAGTCCCGACCACCGACCATGGCGCGGATGCCACCGCCATTTTCGATCATCACCATTGCGCCCTGCTTGACCTTATAGCCTTCGCCGAATTCGCGAAGACTGCCTTCCATCGCCTGCTCTGCAGCCTGTTGCAGGCCGGTATCGATTGTGGTGCGGACCACGACCGTATGGTCCTTGATCTTGCCGTCCTTGGCCAGACGCTGCACCTCGTCAAAAGCCCAATCGAGGAAGTAATCGGGTGCCTGCACCTCTTCGCGGTCGATGACGGTTGCAGGGTTACGACGTGCGCCAACGACCTGACCTTCAGTCATCAATCCGCCCTGAACGAGGTTGGAAAGCACCGTGTTGGCGCGTGCGCGTGCCGCCGGCAGGTTGACATGCGGCGCGTACTTTGCCGGAGCTTTGAACAGGCCGGCGAGGATGGCGGATTCCGCCAGTGTCACATCCGTCAGGTTCTTGCCGAAATAGAATTGTGCCGCTGCTGCTGCACCAAAGGTGCCGCCGCCCATATAGGCGCGGTCGAGATAGAGCGCGAGGATTTCCTTCTTCGACATATTGGCTTCCAGCCACAATGCCAGAAAGGCTTCCTTGATCTTGCGCTCCAGTGATCGTTCATTGGTAAGAAACAGGTTCTTGGCAAGCTGCTGCGTCAGCGTTGAGCCACCCTGAACGACGCCGCCTGCACGGGCATTCTCGCTCATGGCGCGGGCAAGGCCGATGAAGTCGATGCCGAAATGGTCGAAGAAGCGACGGTCTTCGGTCGCCAGAACAGCCTTGATAAAGTGATCCGGCATCTGGTCGATCGGAACGGAATCTTCATGAATGATGCCGCGATGGCCGATGGTGTTGCCGTAGCGATCAAGGAAAGTCACGGCAAAGTCGCCGCGATAGCGCCAGTCCTTCTTGGTTTCCTCGAAGGCGGGCAGGGCAAGTGCCAACAGAACGACGGACCCAGCCGTGCCGACGGTCAGCGCGTTGCAGGTCATGTTGACGACGAATTTCTTCCATCCGCGCACATGCAGCTTGCGGGAGGCGATCGTCACTTCTTCCCAGAAATCGAATGCGCGAGATGCAGCAGTCCACAGGCTGGAATCGATCCATGAATCGATCCGAAGCAGAATATGGCGTTTACGGCGCGCCGGCTTCTTGTTGTTGTCTTCCTGCACCTGAAACGTATTCCTGTTCGATGTGGCGAGCGAACGCTTGACGCGGTAACCTTGCGCGGGTCATTCCTCACCACCACTCCGCCGGATTTAAGAATTATCTTATAATCGGGCCAATGGCGATAAGACAAAACGGGCTTTTCTATTTGAGGCCCGACGATGCAAAATGAAACGGAAATCTTAACGATGAGTGACGCGCCGTTCTGGAAAACCAAATCGCTGGCGCAAATGAGTAACAGCGAGTGGGAGAGCCTGTGCGATGGCTGTGGCCTTTGCTGTCTCAACAAACTGGAAGACTGGGATACGGGCGAGGTCGTGTTCACCTCCGTCGCCTGCCAGCTTCTGGATGGCACAAGCTGTCGCTGCTCCGACTACGACAACCGGCGCGCGACCGTGCCAGACTGCATCCAGCTCGATCTCAAGCTGGTGGATGAAATTGGCTGGCTGCCACCGACCTGCGCCTACGCTCTAGTACGCGACGGACACGATCTCTACTGGTGGCATCACCTGGTTTCGGGCGATCCTGAAACGGTGCATGTCGCGGGTGTCTCTGCGCGTGGTCGCACGATCAACGAGAAGGACGTCGATGTAGAAGACTTCGAAGACTATGTTGTAGATTGGCCGTTGACGGTGGGCGAGCGTCCGGAAGCGCAAAAACCACGTTGAGCGTAGGGAGTCGGACCCTGAGGTCTCTTCCTGCGCGCACGCACGCTCCGTCCTATTCCTGCCGCATCCCCTCTGTATTGCGCTAGCTTCTCTTTTCTACCCGTTCCCGGTTATGGTTATGATGCTTTGCCGGACAACCAAGGACCCCGCATGCGCCATAGCCTAGCGCTTCTTCTTCCGATCTGCCTTATTGCAGCGGTTTTCGAGCCGGCGCGTGCTCAAGTCGTGCAGCAGCCATTCGAGTGTACGCTTGTGACATCGGTGGAAACCGGCGCCGTCATCAATCAACAGGGCGCTTGTGACCGGCGGGTTTCTCCCGCATCCACTTTCAAGGTCCCGTTGGCACTGATCGGTTACGATGCAGGTATTTTACAGGATGAGTTCAACCCTGCGTGGGACTGGCAGCAGGGGATGGAGGCAGCCCCTCAGGAGCGCAAGAAGGTCGATCCCACAACATGGCAGAAGGAGGGGATCCGCTGGTACTCGCGCGAGATCACCAGTCGCCTCGGCCAGGAGAAGTTTGCGTCTTACGTCCGGCGGCTTGGCTTCGGCAATGGCGACGTTGCAGGTGAACCGGGCAAGGACAACGGCATGACGGATGCGTGGGTCGGCACATCACTGGAAATCTCGCCGGTAGAGCAAGTGGGTTTCATGCGCCGTCTACTGGCCAATAACCTGCCATTTTCGCGCGATGCACAGAATAAGACAAAGGCTATCGTACCGGTATTCGATGGCGCGGAAGCCTGGAGTGCGCATGGCACGACGGGCACCGGCAATTTGAAGGGGCCGGATGGCAAGCCCGATCCTAACCGGCCCTTCGGCTGGTTCGTCGGCTGGGCGGAGCGGGAGGGCCAGCATATCGTCTTCGTTCGCCTGCGTGTCGGCGACAAGCCCTCCGATCAGCCCATGGGGCAGGTGGTGCGCGCAGAATTTCTCCGCGATATCCAGCGCTACGCGACACACCGGTAGGACGCCTGGCCCAAGGCAGAGCTAACCCGTCGGGGCCTTATCCAATAGCCTCATCACAAAAGACTGTTTTCTCCCTTGACCTTCCCATAATGGGAAGCCCTAGATTGGTGCTGCGCCGGTTGGAAACAACCCCTGTTTTGCCCGCGACGCTTGAGCCAATGCCTCGAAAGGGGAGTGCGATGAACAAGACCGTGAGACAGAACCAGTTGCAGGAGCCTCTGTCCATTCCAGTGGATGGCATGACCTGCGCGTCCTGTGTTCGACGTGTGGAAACCGCAGCAGCGAAGGTTCCGGGTGTCGCTTCGAGCTCCGTCAACTTCGCAACGAAGAAGCTGACGGTGGAGCCCGCAGAAGGTTTTTCTGCCCGGACTTTGGCTGCCGCGGTGAAAAAGATCGGTTATGAAATCGAGCCCGAGCGGCACGAATTCTTTGTCGATGGCGTAGAAGGTAGCGAAGAAGCCCAGCGTCTGAAAGGCGAGCTCGAAGCGTTGGCAACCATCGTCAATGCGGATGTCGATGCCGACGGTAAGGTCGTTGTGCAAACAATGGGCGGCCCGCATCAACGTCATCTGCTGATCGAAACCATACGGGCTGCTGGCTTTACGCTCTCCGCCAACAAAGACGCACACGGCGACCATTCCCATTCGATCGGCTCTGCGCACGATCATAATCACCACTTAGGTGACGAAGCGACATTGAAGCGCGACACGACGATCGCCGCCGTGCTGACTGCGCCGCTCTTCGTGCTCGAAATGGGCGGGCATGTGTATCCCCCGATGCACCACTGGCTGATGGGTGTTATCGACACGCAAAACCTTTATTATTTCTATTTCCTTCTGGCGACAGCGGTTGTGTTCGGACCAGGTCGGCGCTTCCTGAGGAGTGGCTTTCCGGCCCTGGCTCATGGTGCGCCGGAGATGAACTCGCTCGTCGCGCTCGGCGTCAGCGCGGCCTATCTCTATTCTATCGTCACGACATTTGCCCCCGACCTGCTGCCGGAAAATGCCCGGCATGTCTATTATGAGGCCGCTACGGTAATCGTGACCCTGATCCTCGTCGGAAGGTTGCTTGAAGCGCGTGCCAGCGGCAAAACCGGTGATGCAATCCGCAAGCTTGCCAGCCTTCAAGCCAAGGCTGCACGGGTAGAGCGTGGCGGCGAGACGAGTCAGATCGCGGTAGAAGAGGTTCGGGAAGGCGATATTGTTGTTATCCGTCCCGGAGAGCGACTACCGGTGGACGGGGAGGTCATCGAAGGTCATTCCTTTGTGGATGAATCGATGATTTCCGGCGAGCCGGTTCCGGTGGAAAAAGTCGCAGGCGCTGGCGTCGTGGGAGGCACGATCAACAAGACCGGCGCGTTCAAATATCGGGCGACGAAGGTCGGTGCCGACATGACGCTGTCCCAGATCATCCGGCTGGTGGAGCACGCTCAGGGGTCGAAGCTACCCATCCAGCTTCTTGTAGACCGGGTAACGGCACTTTTCGTGCCCGCCGTCATTGCCATCGCAGTGCTGACCTTCATTATATGGGCGATCTTTGGTCCAGATCCCGCTTATACCTTCGCTCTGATCAATGCCGTTGCTGTGCTCATCATAGCCTGTCCCTGCGCCATGGGCCTTGCAACACCGACCTCCATCATGGTGGGCACCGGGCGGGCAGCGGAACTCGGCGTGCTATTCCGCAAAGGGGAAGCGCTTCAGCAGTTGCGCAGCGCGGATATCGTGGTGGTCGACAAGACCGGCACTGTCACCAAGGGTCGACCTGAGTTGACCGACCTGATTGTAGCAAATGGGTTTGAAGAAAAAGACGTCCTGCAAATGGTCGCTGCGGTCGAAGCCCATTCCGAACACCCTATTGCCGAAGCAATCACCCGTGCAGCCAAAGAACAGGTTACGATCCCTGCAAGGCTTAAGCCACTGGATGTTCGAAATTTCGAGAGCGTGACCGGCTACGGTATCAGCGCCGTTGTGGACGGCTGCAAGGTGGAGATCGGTGCGGATCGATATATGGAGAGGCTCGGCCTGTCCGTCACACCGTTCACTGAAGCCGCACATAGCCTTGCCAGGCAGGGTAAAACACCTCTTTATGCTGCAATCGATGGTGTTCTGGCAGCGGTGATCGCTGTCGCCGATCCTTTGAAACCTTCAAGTGCCAATGCCATCAAGACCCTTCACGGCATGGGGGTCGAGGTCGTCATGGTCACCGGCGACAATGAAGCCACGGCGAATGCTGTCGCTGCTGAAGTTGGAATCGGCAAGGTCGTCGCGGGCGTGCTGCCCGAGGGTAAGGTGAAGGCGATCCAGGACCTCCGTGCGCAGGCCAAGGTGCTCGCCTTTATAGGTGACGGCATCAACGATGCACCCGCGCTTGCCGAAGCCGATATCGGCATTGCCATCGGCACCGGAACGGATATCGCCATCGAGAGTGCCGATGTGGTGCTGGTCGGCGGCGATGTGATGGGCGTTGTTCACGCGATCGAAATGAGTAACGCTACGATGCGCAACATTCGACAGAACCTATTCTGGGCGTTTGGCTATAACGTAGTTCTCATCCCGCTTGCGGCAGGCGCCCTTTATCCAGCTTTCGGCATTACATTGTCGCCGATGATCGGAGCGGGAGCAATGGCCCTCTCATCCGTCTTCGTTGTCGCTAATGCGCTGCGCCTTAAAGGCGCCCGTGTCTCAAGCGGAAAGGACCGGTCGTGAATATCGGTGAAGCCTCCCAGGCCTCCGGCGTCTCTGCCAAGATGATCCGCTATTACGAGCAGATCGGCCTGATCTCTCCCGCCACGCGCGGAGATAACAACTATCGGCTCTACGGCGAACAGGAGGTGCATAATCTGCGCTTCATCAAACGCGCGAGAACTTTAGGGTTTTCGCTGGAGGAAACTCAGGCACTCCTGAAGCTGTGGCAGGACAAGGAGCGGGAAAGCTCTGCGGTCAAGGACATAGCGTTGGCGCACATCTCCGATCTTGAGCGCAAAATAGACGAGATGAAGAGCATGGTGAAGACGCTGTCTCATCTTGCACACTGCTGCGGAGGCGACCACCGCCCCGACTGCCCGATATTGGACGATCTGGCAGGAGCCAGTTTATCAGTGCAAACCACAGAAAGGACACATCATGAATAGGGCCACGTTCAACGTTGCGGACATGACATGCGCGCATTGCGAGAAGACCATTCGGGGCGCCTTATCGGAGGCTATGCCGGGGGTCGGCGTCAGTGTCGACCTGGCGTCTCACACTGTGATCGTTGAGGAAGACGGTGAGAAAGCTATGGCGGCGATGGAGGAAGTTGGGTACAGCCCGAAGCGCATTGGTTGATCGGCTCCGAGCGGTTTTATTCTAGTCCTGTAGGCAGGTTAAACCTCGTCGAAAGCGCCGCCTTCGCGAGACGGGTTGCGATCGATGACCCGCTCCTCCATGTCGTCTGGCAGCGCCTCATCACTCTCTTGATAGGGATCGTCTTCGGTTTCGAGCTCGGCATCCTGAATGTCGTGCTCAAGCTCCTGCGGGATTTCTCCCTTGGCCGGAAGCTCCTCGACATCGATGCCTGTTACGGCCTGATCCAATGCATCTTCACTTTCCAGAAGCGGGTCTCGCGGGTCCATGGTATTCCTCCGTTTTAAAGCGTGTCTTTTTACGACTGGACGGTAGCAATCAGAATTGCCGCCATATAGATGACGAAAGCCATGATGCCGATACCGACGACCGCCAGGACGATACCTTTGCCCGCTCGGCGCTTCTCGCCTTTGTTCTCATTAGGCTGAGTTGGGAAGTGAACGGGGTCGGTTTCCTGAATCCGCGTCATCATAAGTCTCCTTTTGATAGGCTCGTTCAGGAAAGACGTGAGTTCGACAAAGGTTCCTGAATTTACTGTTTCAGGCTCCAGATAGTGGCGTGCGACACCACGCCTTCGCTCGTTTTCAGATGTGCCGCTCGCACCGGTTTGAAGCTCGCGATACGTTTGGTGCCGACGTAACGCCCTTTGTCGGCGAACACCTCGATGGAGCCATAGTCGATGAAGATGCGCAGCCTGTAGGGTCGAGCGCCCTCAGCAAGATATCGGGGCTTCGTCCCATCTCGACCGTCTTCATGGCGAATCCAAAGGCCTCTTTCGTCGCTGACCACTCCAAGACGCACATCCGGATGATCGAGCTCCAACTCGAACGGCAGGCCGGGCTTGTTCAGTTCGAACAGCAACTCGACCGCGCCCGTCGACAGGTCGACACGCTCGCCCGCTGCCAGCCTTGTCCGGTCGAGAATGCGGTGTCGCAGGCTTTCCGCAGCGCCGATCGGGGGTGTGAGAAGCGCACCGTTGGAAAAATGCATCCGCCTTGGCAAGGTCATGGCGGTGGGAAAGTCGATCTCCGGTGTGGCATCCGCCCAGTTCGCCAGCCAACCGATGCCGACGATGCTGTCACCATCGAGAAAGGCCTGGAAGGCATAATTGTCAGTGCCGAAGTCCAGTTCCTGGCCGAACTCCTTGGTAAAGGTCTTGCCGTCGAACCAGCCGACATCGGCCATAGTGAGGTTCTTGCGCCCCGTCGCGGGGTCTTCCGAATGCATCAGTCCATAGGTCAGTACCCAGCGGGTCGAGCGGGCATTGGCGGGTCCATCCAGCGGAAGAAGACAGGGGCACTCGATAGCGGTGGTCTTGTAGCGCGTTTCCACCCACAGCTTGCCCACATAAGTCCAGCCGGAGGCGGCTGTCGGATCCTGTGTTTCGTAAAGGAGAATGACGCCGCCGCTATCGCTCTGGCTTCCGAGCAGCATCTTCCATTTGCCGTCCGGACCACGCAGCACGTAGGGATCGCGAAAGTCCGGCGTCAATCCCTGTCCGTCGGGACGGTTGCCCAAAATGACCTGCGCCTGACCCGCCGTGATCAGATCGGAGGAGGTTGCTGTCAGCTGAATCTGTTGTTCAGGAATGCGATCTTGAACCTGTTCGGTAAAGAAGACGCGGATGCCCGTTCCTTCAACCAGAGGGATTGTCGAGCCCGAGAAAGCGCCACCGCGCTTGTCTGGCCTGGTTGTCAGGTCCTCCGATGGGAACAGAAAGATCGGCAGGTGCCGCCACCGCAGATAATCGGAAGAGATCGCGTGACCCCAATGCATGGTGTTCCAGCGCAGCCCGTGGGAGTAGTGCTGGTAGAAAAGATGCGGATGCCCTTCAAAGCGGCCAAAGCCGTTCGGATCGTTCATCCAGCCGAAGGGCGGGCGGAAGTGGTAACTGTCGGGCAAATCCGGTGGCGCATTGTCAGGCTTGGTATGGACGACGGTGATGCCCGTTTCCAGCACATCGGACGCGATGAACCAGTAGATCACCGAAACAGCTGTCGTCATCGTGTCGTAGCTGATATCGACCCGCCCGCCTCCGAAGACGTGGTAAATGCGAAAGCTGTACTCTTCCAAATTGGAGGACGAAACTTCGCCGAACTTGCCATTGGCGTTGGAAAACGAAACCGCGCCCGGATCTTCCGGTTTCTTCGCCTTGAGCCAGACATGAAAAATGGCATTGACGGGAAGATCGGTGTGAATGGTGCGGATTGCGCTTTCGCTTTCGGCAGGAGCAGCGATGTCATTCATTCCAATATCCTTCCTGTACCAAATCAGCCTCAATCATAGGAATGAAAATGGCAGGGTAAAGTTCACTGGCCGAAACGGGGCGACGGGGCATCAGCAGGGGGCGGGCACTCTGATTTCTCGGTGTCAGCCGCCAAAATTTCTCTTGGTGTGGACCAAGAAACAGCTCAATTTGACGGCCATTTTCCCGAAGACGCCGACACCAGGTGCTTACAAAAGGTCTTGAACCGCGTCGACCACGACACTGGCAAAAGCGGCACCCAGACACAATATAAGGGCAAAGGGAGCAAGCCTGTGATCCAATTCGACAATTCCTATGCCCGTCTGCCTGAACGTTTCAGTGCTGCGGTTCTTCCGACGCCGGTCAAGGCGCCGCGGCTTATCGCGTTCAATCGCGCCTTGGCGGAAGAACTCGGGATCGATTTGGATGGTGTGGACGATGAGCGTCTGGCTGCAATCTTCTCCGGTAATGCGGTGCCTCAGGGTGCCGAGCCGTTGGCCATGGCTTATGCCGGACATCAGTTCGGCAATTTCGTGCCCCAGTTGGGCGACGGCCGTGCCGTTCTTCTGGGTGAGGTCTTGGACCGAAAGGGCGGGCGGCGTGATATCCAGTTGAAAGGTTCCGGTCCAACGCGCTTCTCTCGCAGAGGCGATGGACGTGCGGCTCTTGGACCTGTCCTGCGTGAGTATATCGTGTCAGAGGCTATGTTTGCGCTCGGCATTCCTGCTACGCGGGCGCTTGCCGCGGTGACGACCGGCGAGCGTGTCCAGCGTGAGATCGGGCTTCCCGGTGGCGTATTTACCCGGGTGGCGGCAAGCCATGTGCGCGTCGGGACCTTCCAGTTCTTTGCAGCGCGGGAAGATGGCGAAGGGTTGAAAACACTGGCGGACCACGTCATCGATCGGCATTATCCAGAAGCACGCCAGGCTGAAAGGCCCTATCTCGCCATGTTGCAGGCGATCGCCGAACGGCAGTGCGATCTCGTCTGCCGGTGGCTCATGGTAGGCTTCATCCATGGCGTGATGAACACGGACAATATGGCCGTGTCCGGCGAGACGATCGATTTCGGCCCCTGTGCCTTCTTGGATGAGTATCATCCCAACAAGGTGTTTTCCTCGATAGATGCCCAGGGGCGCTATGCCTACAACAACCAGCCAGGCATAGCGCAATGGAATATCGCACGGCTTGCCGAGTGCCTCCTGCCGCTTTTGGATGAAGATCAGGACAAGGCCGTCGATCTTGCGAACAGCGTGCTTGCCGATTTTGCCAAGGCTTTTCCAAAGCGCTGGCTTGCCGGTATTCGCGCCAAGCTCGGTCTAGCGAGCGAGGCGGAGGGCGATGAGCAACTGGTTCAGGATCTGTTGGCACTGATGCAGCGTTCCGAGGTGGACTACACCTTGACCTTCCGCAGCCTTTGCAGTGCAGCGCAAGGTAAAGCGGAGGCCTTCCGTGGCATGTTTATCGACATTGCCGCCGCTGATGAATGGCTGAAACGCTGGCAAGCGCGTTCTGCTCAGGAGGGGCGTTCTGGCGATGAGCAGGCTAAAGCCATGCGTGCTGTCAACCCTGCCGTCATTCCGCGCAACCATCGCATCGAGGAAGTCATCGCAGCGGCCGTAGAGGATGACGATTTTGAGCCGTTCCATGAAATGTTGAAGGCGATCGCGCGCCCTTTCGAGGAACGACCCGACTACGCCGTCTACATGCAGGCCCCGATGAACCACGAGCGGGTCTTTCGTACATTCTGCGGAACCTAAGCAGACATCCAAAGCGACAGTTGCTGATCGGCAACGATATCTCAGTGATTTCAAATCGTTATTGTCGTTTTATCGTTTGCCCCCTAATCCTGTCCAAAGAGGGATTTCAGGGGTGACTTCACATGAGCAGCAGGTTTCACGGACTTTCGGCATTTCCGCTGACGCCAGCAGACGAAAATGGCAGAGTAGATGTCGAGGCGCTATCTCGTCTCATCGAGCGACTGGATGCGGCGGGTGTTGATTCCATAGGCCTCTTGGGGAGCACCGGCAGTTACGCCTATCTTAGTCGTGAGGAACGATTGCGTGCGGTTCAGGCCGCTGTCGAGTGCCTGAGTGGCAGGCGCACGCTGATGGTAGGCGCAGGCGCACTGCGTACCGATCAGTCTCTCGCCCTGGCGCAAGATGCGGAGAAGGCCGGCGCAAACGCGCTTCTGTTGGCGCCTGTCTCATACACGCCGTTGACGCAGGAGGAAGCCTATCATCACTTCGCAGCGGTCGCCGGTTCAACCGCGCTGCCGCTCTGCGCCTATAACAACCCATCCACCACACACTTTACTTTCGGCGAAGAACTGTTGGTGAAGCTCGCTTATATTCCAACCATTCTTTCTGTGAAGATGCCGCTTCCAGCCGATCTGCATATCAAGGCGGAACTGGAACGACTGCGTTCTCGACTGAGAGACGATTTCGCCATCGGCTACAGCGGCGACTGGGGCTGCGCCAATGCCGTGCTGCAGGGCGCGGATAGCTGGTATAGCGTCATCGGCGGGCTGTTGCCTGCGCCGACGCAACGGCTTTACACTGCGGCGAAGGCGGGGGATAAAGCGGAAGTCCAACGATTGCAGGCGTTTTTCGATCCGCTGTGGACGCTCTACAAGTCCTTGGGTAGCTATCGCGTCACTTACGCGGCTGCAAACCTGCTGTCGCTGACCCATCACCAGCCGCCACTGCCCATCATGCCGCTTGGCGTCAGCGATACCCAGCATGTAGAGGAAGCGCTGGCAAAGCTCGCCGAACTCGACGCGCTGCCAGCCGCAACGCCATAATTCTGGCGTTTTACAAGCGGCATTGCCGATGAGATTTCGATGGAAAGTATTTGAGATGATAAAGCCCATTGCTCTTGCCGCTATGTTCGCGACGGTCGCCATTCCTGCTTTCGCCGGGACCGGGCTTCTGGAGCCGAGCCTTAAGATGCACAGCGAGAAGCTTCAGACCAAAGGTGCCCCCATTCGAGTGGCAATCACTCTCGATGCCTGCATGGGCAAAACGGATTTTCGCATTCTCGATACGTTGGTTCAGGAAAAAATCCCTGCGACCATTTTCGTCACAGCCCGCTGGCTGAAGCACAATGGCGATGCGCTGGCGATTTTGTTAGCGCATCCTGATCTGTTCGAAATCGAAAACCACGGCGAAAACCACATTCCTGCAGTCGATAAGCCAGTGTCGATCTATGGCATTGCCGCAGCCGGTTCCGAGCAAGCCGTGGTTCAGGAGGTCGAGGGCGGCAGGCAGGCCATCGTCGCTTCGACCGGCAGGCAGCCGCAATGGTTTCGTGGGGCCACGGCAAAATACACCACCACCTCCATGACGACGATTAATAGGATGGGTGAACGCGTCGCCGGCTATTCTATCAACGGCGATGGCGGCTCCTTGCTCGGCGCGACGGCCACCTCAAAGCACATTGCTTCCGCCAAGGATGGTGACGTGGTGATCTCCCACATCAACCAGCCGACGCATGAGGCCGGCGAGGGTGTGGTTAAAGGCCTGATGGCACTTAAGGCGCGCGGAGTGACATTCGTCAGGCTGGACGATCCAGCCTTCAATATGCCCTCCAATTGATCGGATCAGTCTGGCCAGCGCACTACGCCGGAAGGTTTGGTACGACCCGACGCGACGGAAAGAGTTCGCGGGCGATGGTCATGCCGATCAGGGATAGAGGAAGTGCCAGCATTGCGCCTGCTGCTCCCCACATCCATGTCCAGAAAATGATCGCCACGAAAACCAGGAATGGATTGATTTCCATATTCTTGCCGACCACTGCCGGAAACACCAGATTTTCCATCAGAAGATGGATGGTGAAGAAAACGATGGACGGAAGCAGCCCCAGAAAAAGGCTGTCATGGGTGATGATGCCTGCGACGGCGAGTGACAGCGTCATCGCCGTGATGCCAAGAAAGGGCACGAAGCTAGACAGGAAGGCAAAGAGCCCCCAAAGGAACGGCATGGGAAGGCCGCCCAGAAAGGCGATCAGCGCCATAGACACCCCAAGAGCGGCATAAAGCAGGGACGCGGTGGTAAAATAGGAACTCAGTACCGTTTCGATCGAGGCGATCGTGCGGATGGTTCGCAATCGCTGATGGCGCTGCGGAAAGGCCATGATGACTGCTTTACGCAGTCGTAGCCGGCTGTAGAGGAAGAGCAGAAGCGCTGCGAAAAAGATCAAGCCCTGAATGATGGCAGGGGTGAGGTTAGCCCCCACGACCGAAATGATTTCGCCACTGCGTGACATCAACGATTCCATCGACATATTGCCCAGGCTGAACGTCGATGCAGTGATGTTGATAAAACGCCAGCCCTGTAGATAGGGGAGAAATCGGTTGAGTGTTCGCTCGAGAAGTTCAGGCCCTTCGCTTGCTAGCGACGAAAGAGGGCCGACAAGTGAGTTGATGACGAGAAAAAGAACGAGTGCCACCGCGGAAGACAAGAGGAGCGCGACTGCGAACCCCGGGATGCCGTAGGAGCCGAGCTTCTCTGCCGCAACGCCAAGTATCATGCCGACGACGATCGCCATGACGATGGGAATGAGGACCAGCGAAAGCATGTGGATCACGCCCATCAGCACGATGACGAAGAGACCGACGACGGACCAGGCGACCGCGACATCGAGCGCTTCACGTCCAAGCGGCTGCTGGCTGCGCGCGTCGTCCTGAGCAGTCGCGAGCGCGCTCTTGAGGGCGGGATCGCGATTCTGCTCGACCGTTGGCGGCTCCGTTTTCTTTTTCTTACGGCTAAAAACGTGACTGTTCATGTTCCCGACCCCTCGTGATGAGCTATAACTCATCGTGAAGAGCGCAGTTCCAGTGTCGCTAAAATATGCCAGAGAGGATATGAGATCCAGCCTTACTCAGTCAGGCCGAGAGCTTCAAACCGATACCCCACGGGTCCTTCACGGCAATCCCATCGTCCTGGCGTTCGGATGGGATTTCCAGGCGATCCAATGCGGAGAGGGCCTTATCCAGCGTAGCTTGCTCGTTGAATTTCAGGGAATAACCTGAAAGGCCGGTCATGTTGCTCTTACGCGCTTCAGCACCTCTGCTGTTCCATATATTGGCGGCGACGTGATGATGATAGGCGCCGTAGCCGAAGAAACTTGCGCCCGGATAACGCGCCATGATCTTCAATCCCAGAACGTCCTGGTAGAAAGCATCCGCCTGCGGCAGTGCGCCGACCTGAAGGTGAATATGGCCGATGGCCGTTCCCTCCATCGCCTGTGTGAACTGAGTTTTGGGCGCGCTTTCGTAAAGCGCCTGGAGGTCCAGCCTGTTCGTCGCCATCTGCACCGTGCCCGCTTCCTGATAGTTCCACTCGTCTGGATGGCGATCGCGATAGACCTCGATGCCGTTTCCTTCCGGATCGGAAAGATAGATCGCCTCGCTGACGAGATGATCCGACGCGCCCTCGAGCGGGACGCCGTTTTGCGCTACATGGGCAAGCCACTGGGCAAGATCGTTTCGGCTCGGGAGCAAAAAGGCGGTGTGAAACAGTCCCGCTGCGGTGGCCGGAGCTTTTTCAGCGTTTCTCGAGGTTGTGAGAGTAAGGAGCGGCAGACCATTGACGCCTAGAACGGCGCCGCTTGCGCTCTGCTCAATCACCGAAAGGCCGATAATCTTTTGATAGAACCCTGACACCTGCGCAAGGTCCTTCACAACCAAATGCGCCTGGCCCACATAGCCTGGACGCGTGAAGGCAAATTGCTTCTCTGTGTTCATTGGCAAATCTCCATGTCGTCTGCTCATATTGCGAGCCCGTTGCCGTCAATATGCGGCGAAGAGATCGTTCGCGAAAGCTCATCGATTGGCGATAAACTGTCTAATAATCGTTGACGGTAAGTCTTGCCGACTTGACGTCCGTTATGGCTGGCTGCGGTGTAAGGGGCTATCATTCCGGTGAGGAAGCAGCGCATTTGCTTCCAAACGAAGGGAGCAACCTATGTATGCGAAAATCCTGGTGCCGGTCGATCTCAGCAACGCCGACAAGGCAGAGCGCATGGTCAGGAAAGCCGAAGCGCTTCTCGACCAAGGCGGCCAGATCGTGCTGATGAACGTGGTGGAAGACCTTCCGAATTATCTAGCCATCGACGTGCCCATGGACATCATCGAAAATGCCATACGAGATGCCAAGAGCCAGCTTGCCGTGTTGAAGGAAAAATCGGCTCGAATCTCTTCCGCTGAAATTCGAAGCGGCGCGCCCGCTCGCGAAATATTGGCTGTTGCGGAAGAGGCGGGCGCGGATCTCATCATCATCGCCTCGCACACGCCAGATTTCACCAACTACTTCATCGGCGCTACGGCAGACCGTGTCGTGCGTCATGCCAAGTGCTCGGTGTTGGTAGACCGTTAGATATGTCTCCGCTTTTGCAACAGCCGTGAACGGAAAGTGAAGTTCAAGGCGATCGCTCGTCTTGTTCCTGTCTCATATTGCCGCCATGATAACATGACGACTGATGGGAAGATGAAATGAGCGAGATTTGGCCGTTTGGCCGCCGGTACGATCTGCATGAAATTGTGGCCGATGGCATTGTGCATGGCATCGGCATTGCCTTTGCGCTTGTAGGCGCAACCGCGCTCATCTTTTATGTAACGCTCTGGGGCAGTCTTAGCGCAATTGCGGCAGCCTGGATCTACGCGCTTGGCCTCGTTCTTTGCCTCTCCATTTCATTCACCTACAATATCTGGCCACATTCGAGAGCGAAATGGCTGCTGCGCCGGCTCGATCACTCTGCCATCTTCATTTTGATTGCAGCCACTTACACACCCTTTCTTCAGCGCGGAATCGAAGATCCTTTAATTGCTCTGACGCTGGCGGGCATTTGGGTGGCGGCGCTGGGCGGCATCTTTCTTAAATGCTTCTATCCAGGTAGATACGACCGGCTTGCTATTCTGCTTTATCTTGGCATGGGCTGGAGTGGGGTCATGGTTGCGCAGCCTTTGTCCAATCATCTCGCACCTATCACCATGTGGCTGATCGTGATTGGCGGCGTGATCTACTCCATGGGCGTGATTTTTCATGTCTGGGAGCGCCTGCGGTTCCAGAATGCCATCTGGCATGGCTTCGTGGTTACTGCGGCAGCCGTACATTACTCGGCCGTGATGACGAGCTTCAGCATCACGCCCGGCGTCGGCTATTGATCTCGTTTTAATGCCTCAACGTCCCTGAAACTGCTTCACAGGCTCCGCAGCCGTGTCTATGGTCGCGGCACAGATTCATCGTGAATGGATATCGGAAATGAGCATTGAACTACGCGACGCCGAAGTCGAAGATCTTAGCGGCATCATGGACATCTATAATGACGCCGTGGAGAACACGACTGCTATCTGGAACGAGGTCCTCGTCGATCTCGAGAACCGCAAGGAGTGGTTCAAGCTGCGCAAGGAGCGCGGCTTTCCGGTGATTGTCGCGATCAAGGATGGCGTGGTCGCAGGCTATGCCTCATTCGGTGACTGGCGTGCCTTCGACGGCTATCGGCACACGCGCGAGCATTCGGTTTATGTGCATAGGGAAGCCCGCGGTCATGGGATTGGCAAGCTGCTGATGCTGTCGCTCATCGAACATGCCAAGGCAGCTGGCGTCCACGTGCTCATCGGCGCTATCGAATCCGAAAATGTCGCATCCATCCGGCTGCATGAAAAGCTCGGCTTTCGGATCGCAGGACAATATTCGGAAGTCGGCAAGAAATTCGGACGCTGGCTGGACTTGACCACAATGGAGCTCAGGGTTCCTTCTTGAGCTTTTCAGAGCCGAACCGACCGCGATAGGCGGCTGGGGTCGTGGAAAAATGCTGGCGGAAGTGGTGACGAAGATTGGCGGATGATCCCAGCCCGCATGTTTCGGCCACAGCGTCGATCGTCAATGCCGAGCTTTCCAGCAAGTCTTTCGCCTTTGATAGTCGCTGCGACAGAAGCCATTTGGCGGGCGTCGTTCCGGTCGCCGCTTCGAAGCGGCGTAGCAGCGTGCGCGCGCTCATGCCAGCCATTCTAGCCAGGTCTGCAACTGTGTAGGCTCTCGACAGATCGGCATGCATCATATCCAACAGAGGCCCAAGCCGTGCCTTCTCATGCGGCTCCGGCACGGACTTGTCGATGAACTGTGCCTGTCCTCCATCGCGGTGTGGTGGAACCACGAGACGGCGCGCCACCATATTAGCCGCCCTGGTTCCAAAATCCCGGCGTATCAGGTGCAGGCAAAGATCGATGCCAGCAGCACTTCCGGCAGAGGTCAGGACATTGCCCTCATCGACATACAGCACATCCGGCAGCACCGTGATCGCAGGATAGCGGTCCTGCAACGCTTGTGTATAGCGCCAATGTGTCGTCGCACGCCTGCCGTCGAGAACCTCGCTGGCCGCCAGAACGAAGACGCCCGAACAGATGGAAAGAAGCCGGGCGCCATTTTCATGCGCCTTTCGCAAGGCGAGGCGAAGCGCGTCCGGCACGTCGGCGTCAAGTCCACGCCAACCAGGCACGATGATCGTTCCGGCCTGTTCTATGAGTTCGATGCCTCCGTCGGCAACGAAGCGCACACCGCCTGTTGCGCGCATCTCCCCATCATCCACCGCCGCCACCGCAAAGCGGTACCAATCGTCACCCATTTCTGGACGCGCCAGACCGAAGACCTCCACCGTAACACCGAATTCAAACGTGCAAAGTCCATCATAGGCAATGGCTACGACGAGCCGATTGGGAGGCTTCGCAATTTCTGCAGGGTTTGTCATGATCTTTACGCTATATGGCAATCCTGCCACCTGCCAAGCCAGCAAGTGACGTTTTAAGCTCGGGACACTCGACAAAAAGGAGACGAACCATGAGCTATGTCACTGACATTTCTGCTGCCCCGGCAGACGTTGTTATCGACCACTTTTCTATGCGACTGTCAGTGGAAACCGATTGCTGGGACGTATGCGCTTCAATGGAGAAAGGCCAGCAGGACTTCGTGCTTCTTCATGTCGTGGGGTCGGCCGAGGTCTTCGCTAGGCGCCACATCCCCGGAGCGATCCATCTTCGCCATGCGGATATGACTGAAGAGCGGATGCAGGAATGGCCCAAGGACACCTTGTTTGTCGTCTACTGCGCTGGTCCACATTGCAATGGAGCGGACAGGGCAGCGCTCAATCTTGCCCGGTTGGGACGCAAGGTGAAGATCATGATCGGCGGCATGACTGGTTGGGCGGATGAGGGTTTTGCTTTTGCGGCCAGCTGAAGCGCAGGGCAGCGAAAACGCTGCCCTGTCGACACGCGTTGCGTCACGACGCCAGTGCGGTTTCAACCGTCTCTTCCACAGCTCCGATGGCGGTCAACAATTCGGCATCCTCGCCGATGCCGGCATTGGGCGTGGTGAGCAGTGTATCGCCATAGAAGATGGAGTTCGCGCCTGCCATAAGGCAGAGGATTTGCGCTTCCCGCGTCAGGCTTGAGCGACCGGCTGACAAGCGCACGGTGGATTGCGGCATGACGAGGCGTGTGGTTGCCACCATACGCACCAGTTCCAGCGGATCGATTCGAGGACGTTTCGCAAGGGGTGTGCCCTCGACGGGGACGAGTGCGTTGATCGGTACGCTTTCTGGGTGAGGCGCAAAGCCCGCCAGCACCTGCAGCATCGCCGCCCGGTCATTGACGCCTTCTCCCATGCCGATGATTCCGCCGCAACAAAGCTCGATGCCGGCGGCGCGCACGGTAGACAATGTTTCCAACCGGTCCTGATATGTGCGCGTGGTGATGATGCGGGAGTAAAAGTCCGGGCTGGTGTCGAGATTATGGTTATAGGCGGTTAGACCAGCCTTCGCCAATCGCTCGGCCTGATGCGGCTTCAGCATGCCGAGCGTGACGCAGGCCTCCATGCCGAGTTCGCGCACGCCCTCCACCATCTCGATGACAGCGTCGAATTCCTTACCGTCGCGCACCTGTCGCCAAGCGGCCCCCATGCAGAAGCGCTCTGCGCCAGCCGCCTTCGCCGTGGTCGCCATGTCCAGAACCTTTCGAGGGTCCATCAGCATGTCGCGTGTCAGATCGACCTCGCGGTGATGGGCCGATTGCGGACAATAAGCGCAATTTTCCGGGCAGCCGCCCGTCTTGATCGAGAGAAGGCTGGCCTTCTGCACATGGTTTGGGTCGTGATAGTGCCGATGGACAGCATTGGCGCGCCCCACCAGTTCGAGAAGTGGGAGCCGGTAGAGCGCAGCGATGTCCTCAACGCTCCAGTCATGCCGTATCTTGACGTCGGCTGGCAGCGTTTCAGTCATTGGCAGCATTCTCCACCGTCTTCACTTTGGGCAGAAGAAGCGACGCGGCAGTAACAATTCCGATTTTGACGAGATCGCCCAGAATGAATGGCGCAACGCCGATAGAGAAGATTTTTTCTGCGGGCAGGAAGGCGAGCAGCCATGCCATGCCGAAGACGTAGATCACGACCAGGCCCGCCATCATGGCAACGGTTCTCCGCAGCAGGGTTCCACTCTGCGACAGCCAGCCTGTAAGCCAGGATGCAACAAGGAAACCGGCTAGGTAACCACCCGTCGGTCCCATCATATAGGCAATTCCGATGCCGCGCTCGGGAGAGCCGGAGAAGACTGGAAGGCCCGCAGCGCCCGCCGACAGATAAGCGACGAAGATCGTAACGGCCATTCGTGGTCCAAGGACGATCGCAAAACCCATCACTGCCATGGTGTGTAGCGTCATCGGTACCGGCCAGAACGGTACCTGTGTTTTTGCGGCAAGCGTCATCAGGACGACACCAGCGACAACGGCAACCATCCGGAACGGCAAGCTACGGTTTGTGGCGCTGAAAAAGGCAGTCTCAACTTTATGCATCAAGCTCTCTCAATTATAGATAATTTATCGATGATTATAAGGGTATTCAGACTCGACGGAGAGTCAAGAGGCTAAATCGGAGGTAAAAATGCAATATTATCTATAATTTTTCAAAATCGAAAGATTGTTTTCCCAGGCTCATGGATCGCGTCACATGGCGGGACTCGTTCAGAGCAGGCAGAGAAGGTTAAAAAGAGAGGCGGAGGATGTTATGCCGAGGTGACGCGAGGGGGGCAGGTGCTTACCTCAAGCCAGGCGCTCTAAAGCGCCGACCGCCGTCCAGCGGCCGCGCTTTTCCGTCAGACCAGAGGTCTTGGGCGCCCTCTTGTGCATCAAGGGTGGACTACCAATGGCAACTTTTTGTTTGTTGCCTTTGTTACGAGTTGTCGCAGACGCGCCAACCCGTTTTTCGCGCTGTCAATCTTGCGGCTCGAACACCATGGAGTGACCGTTGATGCAGTAACGCAGGCCTGTCGGTGGCGGGCCATCGGGAAAGACGTGCCCCAGATGACCGCCGCAATTGGCGCAGCGAATTTCAGTGCGCACCATCCCGTGGCTGATGTCGCGATGCTCTGTCACGGCATCGGGCTTCACGGGTTCGAAATAACTGGGCCAGCCGCATCCGGCATCGAACTTCGTATCGGAAACGAAGAGCGGCTCGTCGCAGGCGGCGCAGCGATAGAGACCTTTTTCGGTGCTGTTCCAATATGGCCCGGTAAAGGCGCGCTCTGTGCCGTGTTCGCGCAAGATTCGGTATTGCTCGGGCGTGAGTTGTTCACGCCATTGCTCATCGGTTTTGGTAATTTTGGGAGATTTGAGATCGCTCATCAGAGGCCCCTTTCTGTTGGCATAGATATAGTAACGATGCGCGTTCATTGAAAGAGGGTCAAATCGGCGTGTCTTCCCTGCTTTTTGCCGCCCAAAGGGTTGAGAGATATTAACCTTTCTCGTAATTCAGGCATCAGCATTGAGAGCCGCGGTCGGCTCTGAGAGGAGGCCGGATGGCATTCGATGTCACGTCGCTGACATTCATCGCGCTTTTTTCACCATTTCTGGCAGCGCTGCTTGCTCCGGTCCTGGTGGCCAGACTGGGATCCAAGGCGGCTTGGATACTGGCCCTCGTTCCAGTTCTCGTCTTCGCGCATTTCCTCCGGTTTCTGCCGGAAGTCGCTGCTGGCGAGGTGGTAACCGGCGGCTATGTCTGGGTACCGAGCTTCAATCTCAGCTTCTCCTGGTTCCTCGATGGACTCTCGCTTACCTTCGCACTGCTGATCGCCGGTATTGGAACGCTGATCGTGCTTTATGCCGGTGGCTATATGGCAGGCCATCCGCAGCAGGGCCGCTTTCTGGCCTTTCTCTTTCTCTTCATGGGCGCCATGCTCGGCGTCGTGATATCCGACAGCCTGATGATGCTGTTCGTCTATTGGGAACTGACCTCGATCACCTCGTTCCTGCTTATCGGCTTCGATCATCATCGCGAAGCCTCCCGTCGTGCCGCGCTCCAGGCGCTTCTAGTGACGGGCGGAGGCGGTCTTGCCTTGCTGGCGGGGCTTCTCTTCATCTGGAACATCAGCGGCACGACACAGCTCTCGCTGCTTGTGCATGGCGGCGATGTGCTGCGCCAAAGCCCGTTCTATTTCGCGGCGCTGGTGCTGGTGCTCGGCGGTGCATTCACAAAATCCGCGCAGTTTCCCTTCCACTTCTGGCTGCCCAACGCCATGGAAGCGCCGACGCCTGTCTCCGCCTATCTGCATTCGGCGACCATGGTAAAGGCAGGCATCTACCTGTTGATGCGCCTTAACCCGGTCCTGGGCGATACTGCTGCGTGGCAAATTCTGCTGCCATTTTTCGGCGGCTTGACGATGCTGATCGGCGCATTGATGGCTATTCGCCAGACCGACCTCAAGCTTATGCTCGCCTACACGACCGTGTCGTCGCTTGGCCTCCTGGTCATGCTGATCGGCTTCGGGTCGGAGCATGCTCTCGAAGCGGCTGTGCTCTATCTGATCGCTCATTCCCTCTTCAAGGGCTCCCTCTTCATGGTGGCCGGGATCATCGACCATGAGACCGGAACCCGCGACGTGCGCCAGCTCGCGGGCTTGAGAAAGGCGATGCCGATCACCTTTTCCGCAGCTTTCGCCGCCGCACTCTCCATGGCGGGGTTGCCACCCTTTTTCGGTTTCCTGGCGAAAGAGGAGATTTATTATGCGTTGGCCCACGCAAACCCGCGCGCAATTCTCTTTACCGGTGTCGCAATCATCGGCAACGCATTGATGCTGGCCATCGCTTTTGCGGTGGGGCTCAAGCCTTTCGTCGGCGTGCCACTGAAGACGCCGAAAGCAGCACATGAAGGACCCGTGCTTTTGTGGCTCGGACCCACGGTGCTGGCATTCTTCGGTCTGGTCGCTGCCGTATTTTCAGACACATTTCACGCGGCCGTCTCCACACCCATGGCAAGTGCAGTTGCCGGCGATCCTCGGGCCGTCGAAATGTCGCTGATACCGCATATCGGTATACCGCTAGCGCTTTCGCTGTTCACCATCGGCCTTGGCGTCATGATATTCACGATGCTCGCCAAGGCGCGTGATCTGATGACCCGCACGCTGGATGCCGTCGGTCCCGGACCCGACAAGGGGTTCGATGCCTTCGTCTCCGGTCTCGTGCGCGTCTCCGCCAGTCTCACGCGAGTTCTTCAGCCGGGCAGGCTCGAATTTTACGTTACCGCGACATGCGCCATGATCGCAGCTGCTCTTCTGATCCCGCTTTTTATATACGACGAGTTGCCGGCCATGCCGATCTGGCCAGCCAAGGCTCAAATTCAGGAGCTGACCTTCGTGGTGATCGCCGTCATCGGACTCGTCGCCGTGCTGATGGCGTCCAGCCGACTGACCGCCATTGTCGCGCTTGGAATTCAGGGTTTCGCGGTCGCGGTGCTCTTTTTGCTTTTCGGTGCGCCGGACCTGTCCTTCACGCAGTTCATGGTCGAGACACTCTCGGTGGTGATCCTCACTCTGGTCATGACTCGCCTGCGTCTATCGCCATCGGATCACCGCGGGTTTGGTCAGAAGCTAATGGATGGAACGATTGCGGTTGCCTGCGGCATCGGATTTGCCTTGATGCTGCTGAAATCGACCGAACAGCCCTTCGACAATAGCCTGACCGCGTTCTTCAATGCTTATTCCAAGGTTATTGCCCATGGAAACAACGTGGTGAATGTCATCATCGTCGATTTCCGCGGGACCGATACATTGGGAGAAATTGCCGTGGTGATGATCACGGCGCTGGCCATTCTGTCGCTTATCCGCATCCGCACAGGCTCGAAATTACGTCCTGCGGATAACAATCCGGATGACGATTATGATCGTGTAGGGAAGGGCAGGGCATGAATACGCTGATCTTCAGGACGGCTGCGCCCGTCATAACCAGTGTCATGACACTGTTTTCGATCTTCGTGCTGCTGCGCGGTCACAATGAACCCGGCGGCGGCTTCATTGGCGGTCTGATTGCCGTTTCAGCGCTCGCCATTTATGGTATCGCCTATGGCGTGCACGCGGTCCGGCGCGCCGTAATTTTCCACCCCTTGTCGATTGCCGGCTTCGGTCTTTTGCTGGCGACACTGTCCGGTATGATCTCGATCTTCGTCGACGCACCCTTCATGACGGGCTTGTGGATTTACCCCAGCCTCTTCGGTGTGGAAGTGCCGTTGGCCACCGTCATCTCCTTCGACATAGGCGTCTATCTGGTCGTTGTCGGTGGCTTCACCTCCATCGCGCTCGCGCTGGAAGAAAGGGATCGTGACTGATGGAAGCGATATTCTCCATCCTCGTCGGCTTATTTTTCTCGACAGCGATCTATCTCATGCTGTCTCGCCGCAGCGTTCGGCTTCTGCTTGGCATCGCGATCCTTGGCAACGCCGTCAATTTGTTGCTCTTCACCGCCGGCCGCCTGCATCGCCAAGTCCCACCTATCATTCCAGCAGGTATGGACGCGCTGCCGCCGGACACGGCAAATCCCCTGCCGCAGGCTCTTATTTTGACGGCGATCGTCATTTCATTCTGCTTTTTCTGCTTTCTGCTGGTACTCGTCTGGCGCGCGTTTCAGGAGTTGAAGACCGACGATACGGACGAAATGCGTGCAGCTGAGCCGCAAGGCGAGCCGCTCCCGCCGGTGGGGTATTGATGATCACGCAATTTCTTATCGCAGCATCCGGCCCCGCCGCCGTCGACCTATCTGCCGCTCTCGTCATGCAACCCACTGGACTTGCCGACTGGGTGATCGTGATGCCGGTCGCCCTCTGTATCGGTCTCGGCGCAGTGCTGATGATGATCCGCCATCGGACAAGGCTTCATGCTCCAATCACGATAATGGGCCTTTGCATTCTTGTGGCGCTGGACGCGGTACTGCTCTGGCGCGTGGCGTCGCAAGGGCCATTCACAATGGTAATGGGCCGTTGGCTTCCGCCTTTCGGAATAGCCTTCACGGCGGATTTGACCGGAACTGTGCTTGCACTGGCTGGCGCCATTGCAGCGCTTGCCTGTGCTATATACGCGGCGCGCGATTGTGAGGATCGGGAGAGACGCTACGGCTTCTACCCGTTCATGATGTTGCTGATGGCCGGCGTCACGGGTGCGTTTCTGACCGGAGACATTTTCAACCTCTATGTCTGGTTCGAGGTGCTGCTCATCTCCTCTTTCGGCCTCATCGTACTCGGCTCTACGCGAGAGCAGATCGACGGCGCATTGAAATATGCCGTGCTCAATCTTCTCGGAACGACGCTTTTCCTAATTACCGTCGGCTATCTCTATGCCATTTTCGGCACTCTCAACATGGCCGATATTGCAAGGAAAGCTACGGCACTTGGGTTGACCGCGCCTCTGATGACGCTTGCATCGCTCTTTACGCTCGCCTTTGCGATGAAGGCGGCAGCTTTCCCGGTGAATTTCTGGCTACCCGCATCTTACCACACACCCAAGATCGTCGTTTCCGCGCTATTCGGCGGCTTGCTCACCAAGGTTGGCGTCTATGCTCTGTTGCGCGTCATGGTGATGCTCTTTCCGGTGCAGCGCGAGGAACTCAGTTTTGTGATAGCCGTCTCCGCTGCGTTGACGATGATTCTCGGCGCCATGGGAGCGCTCGCACAGAATGACCTGCGCCGCATGCTTGGCTACATCGTCATTTCCGGCATCGGTTCCATCATGGCGGGTGTGGCGATCGGCACACAGGCAGCGCTGAGCGGCGCAATTTTCTATGCGCTGAATTCCATCGTGCTGATGACGGCGCTCTACCTTGCCATCGGTCACGCGGCGCGTCTCGGCGGCGCATGGACGCTGTCTGGATTGAGGGGGCTCTATGCCGGGGCGCCATGGTTCTCCGCCATGGTTCTAGTGCTTTTCTTTGCCGGCGCGGGCCTTCCACCCTTTTCCGGTTTCTGGCCGAAGGCCATGCTCACCAAATCCGCGATCGACATCGGCGCATGGTGGCTTGCTGCATCAATCCTCATTTCGGGTTTTATCATTACAATCGCTCTTGGGCGTGCGTTTCTCCTATGCTTCTGGAAACCAGCCGCACCTGAAATGTCGAGGCCAGCCAGGGCGCCGTTGGCGTCGGCGTCCGGAAGACCGCCATCGATGATGCCCGTGGCGGCTCTCACTCTTTTGATCGTCGCGGCGGGTCTCTTTCCCGAGCCCCTTATGAAGATCAGCCAAAGCGCGGCCCAGACGCTTGGCGATCCCTCCGCCTATATTCGTTCGGTCTTTCCGCAAGGAGCGCTTCGATGAGCCTCTTTTTCACCGGCCTTGTGTTCGTGCTGATTTGGCTTGCCATCTCCGGCAGCTACACAGTTCCCAACCTGCTCTTCGGGGCGGTGGTGGCGGCCTTGTCGCTTGGGCTTATTCGCCACCAGATCAAGAGGGGTGACAGAGCGGGCATCCGACCTCTGGCCACGCTTTCGCTGGCCCTGCTTTTCATCAAGGAGTTGGCGCTTTCCGCATGGACTGTCGCAAAACTCGTCGTGAAGCCAAGGATGGAATTGAAGCCCGGCATCTTCGCTTATTCTCTGACGGTTGAGCGTGATTTCGAAATCGCCCTTCTCGCCAATCTGATCACGCTTACCCCAGGAACTCTTTCCGTGGATGTAGGGGAAGATCGCAAGACGCTCTACATCCATGCTCTGGATTGCCGCGACGTCGAGGCGACGAAACGATCCATCGCCGATGGCTTCGAGCGCAAGATCATGGAGGCTTTCGCCAGATGACGCCGGAGATACTCGTCTCTTACGCCTCGCTTGTGGCGCTCCTTATTCTTTGTATCGCTTTTCTGCTTACCGTCTATCGCGTCGTGGTCGGCCCGACGCTGCCGGACCGTGTCGTGGCGCTCGACATGCTGGTGGGGATTGCCATTGGTTTTATCGCGGTGATTGCGGTGCGCAGTGGCTTCAATCTCTACATTGATATCGCAATTGCCCTTTGCCTCGTCGGTTTTTTGGCGACGGTGGCCTTTGCCCGCTTCATATTGTCACGCCGGCCTGAAGAAAAGAGTGGAAAAAGACAGATTCTCGATGGTCCAGATGTCCTGCCTGCGGAGATGAATATGCAAAATGTCGCGGGTACAAAATTAAAGGGCAGGGGAACAAAGAAGAAAGGCAAGAAGAGATGACTTGGGTACTTGCAACGATCATAACTGTGCTGCTCATCGTCGGGGCACTGTTTTCCCTGACAGCGGCCATTGGCCTTAACCGTCTGCCCGATCTCTACACAAGAATGCATGCGGCCTCTAAGGCCGGCACGGTCGGCTCAGGGCTCCTTCTTCTTGGAGTTGGCCTTTATTCCCAAGACCTTGCAGTATTTGCGCGCGCCTTCGCAGGCTTTCTGTTCGTTATTCTTACCGCCCCAATATCTGCACATTTGCTTGCAAAATCGGCGCATCAGGTCGGATATAAATTGTCTTTTCACTCAATCGCGGATGACTTGGAAGCAGATCGGAAGTCCAAGTGAAAAAACAACTTCGCCGTTAACTTGTACGGATTTCTAGCTACTAAATATTTTGTTACCCGTTATTTTTTATATATGAATTTCCGGAAATATGGTCTGAGTTGTTCCAAAATAATATCTGGACTTTTTTTGGTTTGGTGATATCCAACGATACGCAAAGTTTCTGAAGCTGATTTGCTATTCGTTATTGGCGTTTCTCTACGCCCTACATGAGACCGGAAAGTCTTGTTGGGTTAGTGCCAGAGATACAGTCGCGGATCACGTTGGTCGCATCAGTAATCCCGCCTATTCTGCATGAAGCTTGGGGCTGGCTTCGTGTCATACACACAGTGCAGTTTTGTTGGTTTTTACTTTGCAATACTGGCGCATGTGGCTCTGCCCATCGCTATGCGAGACATGAACAGGAGACAATGAAATGACGGAAACTACATATGGCGGAGCCCAGAATCTGCTTGTCGAACTGACTGCGGATATTGTTGCCGCCTATGTTAGCCACCACGTTGTTCCGGTCGCGGAACTTCCAAGCCTGATTTCCGATGTACACAACGCTCTGAGCGGTACATCCGCTCCGGTGGCGGCATCGGTGAGCGTTGAAAAACAGAAGCCGGCGGTTTCTGTTCGAAAGTCGGTTCAGGATGATCAGATCATCTGCCTGGAATGTGGTGGTTCTTTCAAGTCGCTCAAGCGTCACCTGACGACGCACCACAGCATCACGCCGGAAGAATATCGCGAAAAGTGGGATTTGCCGGTGGACTACCCGATGGTCGCACCTGCCTATGCCGAAGCGCGCTCGCGTCTGGCCAAGGAAATGGGGCTTGGACAGCGCCGTAAGTCCGGCCGCTGATCTTCTTCGCCATTGACCGCGCTGAAATTGAAAGCCGGCCCTCGGGTCGGCTTTTGCTTTTCGTTAAGCAACGACGGTTGTATCAAATACAGTCGGCGGGCTGGCGTAACATTCATAAAAATGACGCCAGCCTTACATGTCTAAACCGTGAGCGAAGCTGGAAGACTGCGACACGCTCGTTGCGAGAAGAACCGTATCAGCCGACTTTCGCCAAGCCTTCACGAGGCACGTAATGCTGGCCGAAGCGGTTGCTCAAAAACGCATCCAGAGCCACATCTTCCTGCCTGACAAAGCCGCGAAGCGGCAATTTGCCATCGGCCAGGAGGTCGAGGACGGTGCAGATACCAGCTGCCGTGGTGATCTGGATTGCGCTCATCATGCGGCCGGAGATCGGGCTGGCATAGACTTTGTTGGCATAGGTTTCCTGCATGAAGCGACCGTTGCGCGTCCCGCACACGGTGACGAACACGATGACCACATCTTGCATCGTGGCAGGGAGCGCGTTTTCGAACAGATCCTTCAGCACGTCGCGACGGTTGCGCAAGTTGAGATCATTGAGAAGCGCCTTCATGATTGCCACGTGACCAGGATAGCGGATGGTTCGGTAGTTCATGGTGCGCACCTTGCCTTCCAGCGTGGCAGCCAGCGTTCCCAAACCTCCGGATGTGTTGAAGGCCTCGTAGGTAACGCCGTCGAGTGAGAATTCCTCTCGCTCTTCCAAAGCCGGAACGGCTGTAAGACGACCCTCGACGATGGCTTCGCAAGGCTCGATATATTCGTTGATCAGGCCGTCCGTGCTCCAGGTAAGGTTGTAGTTCAAGGCGTTGGACGGATATTGCGGCAGGGCGCCAACGCGCATGCGCACACTGTCCAGCTTGTCGAAGCGAGCGGCCAAGTCGGCAGCGACAATAGAAATGAAGCCGGGTGCCAAGCCGCACTGTGGGATGAGCGCCACTTCCGATGTCTCGGCGAGTTTCTTCACCTTGCGAGTGGATTCGACATCTTCGGTAAGATCGAGATAATGCGTACCAACCGCAACCGCAGCTTCTGCAATACCTGCGGTCAGGTGGAAGGGCGCTGCGGACAGGACGGCAAACTTGTCCTTCAACAGAGCCTGAAGGCTCAGCCGATCGGTAATGTCCACCACTTCCGTATCGATCCGCTCATGCGTCGGAACATTGGATAGCTGCTCGACCGCACGATCGGCAACGGTGACGCGGTAATCGCCTGTCACCGCCAGCATCCAGGAAATGGCAGAGCCGATATTGCCAGCGCCCACTACAACGATGTGTTTCATGATCCGTCCCCTTGAGATTATGTATTGAGGTAACAGAATGCCGTTGCTCGCGGTTGATTCGTAGCTTTATTTCGATCAGATAGATGTGTAAGTTTAGACATAACGCCGAAGGAAACAGGCATTATGACCATCTCCGACAAGGATCGCGCTCTTCTATCTTTGCTGGGAAGCAATGCCCGCATGCCAGTAGCGGAATTGGCGCGCAAGCTCGGCCTTTCGCGAACGACGGTACAAGCGCGGCTTGAGCGGTTGGAAGCAGAAGGGGTAATCGCCGGCTATGGCCTCAGGCTCTCCGAAAACTATCTGTCCGGGCTTGTGCGCGCCCATGTGCTGATCACCATCGCCCCAAAGGCGTTGGCAGCGGTGACGATGTCGCTGTCTGCCATCAAGGAGGTGACGACACTGCACTCCGTCAGCGGCAGCTTTGACCTTATTGCCATCCTTGCCGCCCCCTCCATTGCGGAACTTGACGGTTTGATCGACAAGATCGGAGCATTGGACGGAGTTGAGCGCACCCTCTCGTCGATCATTCTATCCACGCGGATTTCTCGGTAAGACGCCCTTTTCGTCGACGATCACCTCACGCCTGATCGAGGCTTCCTCTCTGTGCCTTGAAGAACATCTTCAGCCGCTGAAGTTCATTTTCGCTCCAGCCCTGCGGAGTGGTCACCTCCATCCATGCGTCGATGTAATGTTCCGGCGCATAGACGTGACCGTAGCCGATCGGTGCGGTCGTCGCTGCGGCCACGTCAAGCGTCAACTGCAGAAAGGTGACGAGCGGAAACCAGCGGAACGATGAGGAGATATCGCGCCCTCGAGGCTGGTTCATCCACTCGGGACGACTATACAGGGATGACGTCTCAAAGAACGTGATCGGATCGCTGGCATATTGCAGATACACGATCCGCATCGGCCCCCAGGACGCATTCGGCATTTTGGCGGTTTGATACTGATCGGCGAAGCGAATGACGGACGAATCGCGGAATCGAGGCAGCCATTGGGGTGTTCCATCGACGCGCCCATTGGTCGCCATGCGCCATATAGGACTTGCGAAGGGTGGCCCGCTCCACAGCGCGCCCTGAAACGGATCCGCCAGCACATCATAAAGATCTGACGATTTCTGGCTGTTCAACGCACCAAGGCTAAGCCCGTGAAGATAGAGCTTTGGCCGCGTGTCCTTGGGAAGCGTCGTCCAATAGCCATAGACCTCTTCGAAAAGAGCTCGCGCCGTCTCGACGCCATAATCCGGCTCCGTCAGAAGGGCGATCCAGCTGGACAGATAGGAATATTGGACCGCAACGCTGGCTATGTCGCCATTGTGCAGATACTCGACCGTATCCAGAGCTTCCGGATCGATCCAGCCCGTGCCGGTCGGTACCACGACGAGCAGCGTTTGACGCTGAAACGCGCCCGTTCGTTTCAACTCGTCGAGTGCAAGCTTTGCCCGTTCTGCCGGCGTATCTGCCGAGTTGAGGCCGGCATAGACCCTGATCGGCTCAAGAGCGGGACGGCCCGTGAAGCTGGCGATCTGCTGCGCGGTGGGGCCGGTGGCAACGAACTCCCGTCCGCGACGGCCGAGAGACTGCCACGTCATCAACGAGCCATCGCTGCCGGTTTTCAGCTGGTCGGTCGGCTTGGGGACGTCGGGCTCGATAAGGCTGTCCACCTGCTTCAGCGAGCTATCGGCAAAGCGCAGTCCGATATCGAAAATCAGGCCGTTCAGCACCATCCAGCCGAGCACTAGTGCCGCAATCGCGCTTACGACATTGGCCAGCCTGCGCGGAAGAAAGCGTCGACTGCGCAGCGCTAGCAAAAGGCGCACCAGTTGGAAAAGCCGCCCGAAGCCAATCAGAATAGCGGCAACGGCCACCGCGACCGCTCCGGTTCTGATGGGGTGACTGCTGTCCAGCGGGCTCATTTCCATCAGCAGACGGATGGAGTTTTGCCAACGCCCCGCCTGCCAGAGAAAACCGATTGCGGAAACGATAGCGGCAAGCGACAAGACAAAGCGGATGCCGCGCCGATCATGCCTGGAGGGTTGCGGCAACTCAAGATAGACGTAAATCGTCTTCAGCAGGATGCCGATCAGATACCCGATTGCAAAGGAAAATCCGCAAAGCACGCCCTGCATGATGAAGGTACGCGGCAGAAGCGAAGGGGTGAGCGACGCGCAGAACAGCAGCGTGCCGAAAACGACACCAGTACTGGAGAGCGGTCCGAGAAAGCGCCTGATCCATCGCAAGCAGCGACTCCTCCCATGATTCTGGCTGAGCGTTCTAAATTTAACTGAAGCATCGCGACTGCGCGATGGTCAATCCAGTTCGGGCTTTACAGCTAGGAAAGAAATCACAGAGTAAAAAAGCCCGCGATGGACTTTCGTCACATCACGGGCTGTTCTCACATGCCGGAAACCGCCATCATGGCGTGTATGCGGCAATCACTTCTTTGGAGACTGTGAAGGCTTTGGCTGACTTCCGCCTTCGCGCATCTGCCGCCACTCGCTCTCGAGGCGGTCGTAAATATTTTGGGGAATTGTCGCTGTCATGGCATTCCTCCTGACTGGTTGATGCAGCTCCATTTGCGGGCTCTGAAACCAAGTAAGAGGGTGAGAGGTTCCGGGATTCAAGCAAAAATTTTTCCTTAAATCGGTTCGTAGCTATTAAAATCGATTAAGATTTTTTCAAATCGATTTAAGTGTGACGCTCCGAGCGGGGAAAAATCCGTCACTTGCCTGCAGTTGCATTTTCCAGGCGCTTCATGAGCTTTTGCGGGCGATGATTCTTGCGCCTATCCAAGTGTTATGTGCCCACTTAAACACTCTAAAAAGCGGCAGAGGCGCCTTCCTTGCGGTCCGGACAACCGGATCGGCACATCATTTTGATGAACACGCGTGGTTAGTCGCTGGCTAGCTGATTGAACGCGTCGCCACAGGGTGATAGGCGGTCCCTTTAAATTTGTCGCGACGTGTTCAATGACAGGTGCACATTCATGATCCGCCACATCGTCTTCTTCACTGTACCGGAAGCTAACCGTGATGCCGTGCGCAAAGGCCTGTCCGGCCTGACTGCGATCTCGCATGCCTCGAAACTGGAGATTGGCGAGAACGTCAAGAAAGATCAGTGGGGGAATTCGGTGGATTTCATCGTCTATGGCGAATTCGAAAGTGAAAATGCACTGGCTGCTTATAAGGCCGACCCCGCCTATGAGCTTTCCACCAACACCGTGAAACCGCTGCGCGATACTCGGGTTGCCGCTGACTTCGACGCCGACAAAGCCGTCAAGGCGCCAATCATCTAGGCGGGTGAGACAAGCCTTTTGCTTTCCTCAGTCGTCGCCTTAACGGCCGAAAGCTGCTCGGCAGGTTTTTCGTTCAAACGATTCAAAAGATTCAAGGAAGGGGCAAAGCGCGTCGGAAACGGGGCTAGAGGCCAGTGGAGCGGATGCGTCACTCTCGTCATCCATTTCTGACTGACCGATGCGCGGTTTGCCATTGTAAGGCTGCGGCCGTGCCCAGCTTGAACCGCAGCAAAAGACCACATTCATTTGCCATTCAGGCGCTTTGAGCTAAATATTGCGGCAACAAACTATTTGACGTGCATCCGACTTTTTGTGGAAGTTTTTGCAAATGGCATCTCCTCTCATCATTGCGACGCTTGCGGCTGGACTATCCGGCTTCCCCGCGCCGCAAGTGGATTTGCGGGCCGGTGCCGTCGAAGCGCCGATCGTGCGCGTTGCCAGCGATTGTACCGGCGCTGTTTCCCGCGTCGTCCGTGAAACTGGCGGTCAGCTTCTTTCCGTCTATCCGTCCGGCGATGGTCAGTCCTGCGTGGTCACGGTGCTGGTGCAGGGCAATGGCGAACGTCCGCGCAAGGTGACGATGCGCGTACCTATGTAGTTGAATCCCGGCCTAAATCTCCGTACATCTCCTGTAGACATGTTTCGAATGCCGGCCCGCTGCCGGTTGGACTGAAAAAGGGGCAGACGATGCGCATTCTCGTGGTCGAGGACGATACCAACCTGAACCGTCAATTGACCGACGCGCTGAAAGAGGCGGGGTATGTGGTCGATCAGGCTTTCGACGGCGAGGAAGGGCATTATCTCGGCGATACGGAGCCCTATGACGCAATCGTCCTCGATATCGGCCTGCCGCAGATGGACGGCATCACCGTCGTCGAAAAATGGCGTTCGTCCGGCAAGTCGATGCCTGTTCTGATCCTGACCGCACGTGACCGCTGGAGCGATAAGGTCGCCGGTATAGATGCGGGCGCGGACGATTACGTGACAAAGCCTTTCCATGTGGAGGAGGTTCTTGCCCGCGTGCGCGCTTTGATTCGCCGCGCCGCTGGCCATGCGTCCTCCGAGATTGTCTGCGGCCCTGTGAGGCTCGATACGAAGTCCTCCAAGGCAACGGTCAACGGCGTAACTTTGAAACTCACCTCCCACGAATTCCGTCTGCTGTCTTATCTCATGCATCACATGGGTGAGGTCGTATCGCGGACCGAACTCGTCGAACATATGTACGATCAGGATTTCGATCGGGATTCCAACACGATCGAAGTCTTTGTTGGTCGACTGCGCAAGAAGCTCGGGGTCGATCTGATCGAGACCATTCGTGGCCTCGGCTACCGGATGCAAGCGCCGCAAGATGCGAAGTAATTCACTCACCGCCCGCGTTCTGTTGCTGGCGTCGGCATGGTCCGTGCTGGCGCTGGTGGTGATCGCAGTGGTGATTTCGACGCTCTATCGCCAGGGCGTCGAGCGCAGCTTTACAGATCTGTTGCGCGCCCAGCTTTACAACGTCATCAATTCCGTGACGATTTCCAATGACAACACGCTTGCGGGCAGCCCTCAGCTTGGCGATCTGCGTTTCTCCCAGCCCGACACCGGCTGGTACTGGGTTGTTGAACCCCTCGGCAACTTCCAGACAGCGCAGTTGGTCTCTTCTTCGCTGGGTGTGTCCAAGCTTGCAGTTCCCAGCATTCTCGATGTTCCCTTCGATAACCGCTACGAGCGCTATTACACGCTGACCGATCAGGCCGGAAATCGCATTCAGGTGGCCGAAACCGAGGTCGTGCTGGATGGAGAGGGCAGGGCGGCACGGTTTCGCGTGACCGGCAATCTGAACGTCGTGGAAGACGACGTGCGGGATTTTTCCAATAGCCTTTATCTGGCGCTCGCCGTCTTCGGCGTCGGCAGTCTCGTCGTTAATGGCCTTGCCATCCTCTATAGTCTCCGCCCGCTGGACCACGCGCGCGTGGCGCTCGGCAAGATACGCGGTGGCGAGGCGGAGCGGCTCGAGGGTGAGTTCCCCCGGGAAATTCAACCACTCGCCCATGAGGTCAATGCGCTGATCGAAAGCAACCGGCGTATCGTCGAGCGCGCGCGCATGCAGGTCGGCAATCTCGCGCATTCATTGAAGACGCCGATTGCAGTCTTGTTGAACGAGGCGCGCACGCTGGACAGCCAGCATGGCGATCTGGTGCGAGCGCAAGCCGATGCCATGCAGGCGCAGGTTCAGTCCTATCTTTCGCGAGCCCGCATCGCCGCACAGCGTGGCTCGATTCTGGCGCGCGCCGAAGCAGAGCCGGCGCTGGAGCGTCTGATCCGTGTAATGCGGCGTCTCAATCCCGATAAAATATTCGAACTCGATCTACACCAGCCCGGTGTCCTTCTCGCCATGGAGCAGCAGGATCTGGAAGAAGTCGTCGGCAATCTTCTCGAAAATGCGGCACGGTTTGCCAACAAGCGCGTCGTCGTGCGTATGACGACCGGAAGTCACACATCATCCGATCCGGACATTACCCGTCGCGCCTGGGTAGAACTGACGGTCGAAGATGATGGTCCCGGTCTTGAGCCCGACCAGATTACCGAAGCGCTCAAGCGTGGCAGAAGGCTCGATGAAAGCCGACCCGGTACAGGCCTTGGCCTTTCCATCGTCAGCGAGGTAGTTTCCGAATATCATGGCAAGTTTGCCTTGTCGCGAAGCGAACTCGGCGGATTGAAGGCCGCGCTGCTTTTGCCGGGCCTTTCGAAAGAACTTGCTTAAGGCATGGGAAAAGGCAATTAATTCAAACTGAAAGAACGTTAAAACCTGCCTGATCAGGCGCGGTTCTGTGCCGTGACCGACAGGTTCATGCGTCGAGTTGTCAAGGAGTGGTATTTTGATCGAAGCGAAGTGCAGTTCAGGTATGAGGTCAGCAAGGGCTCGCACGGCAGGGTCTGCCGTGCTGTCGCTGGTCGTCGTTTCCGTCTTGAGCTCCTGCGCAACATCCAATACCCGCGGCGGCGCAGGCGGCACGGGTCTCTTCGGCGGAGGTTCCTCTGCGTCCGTTTCCTACATTTCCAGCCTTCAGGGCGGGATCGTGTCGCGCAGTGGAATTCAATTGAGCAGAGGCGATTACAACAAGGCCTTGGAAGCGGAATATCGCGCTCTTGAAACAGCGCCCGGCGGGCAGGCGGTGACCTGGAGCGGCAGCGCCAAGGGTGAAGTCGTCGCCAATGCGCCCTATCAGGTGGGCAATCAGAATTGCCGCCAATATTCCCATACCATCACGGATAATGGCCGCGAAGCGAAGGTGCGCGGTGCAGCGTGTCGTAACGCAGACGGGACATGGACGCCGCTGACTTGAGGACGTGGCGAAACGTCCGGCGCCGCTTTGAATGGCATAGTGTCACTCCCGTCTTGGTTGCGGCCAATTCTCCTCGTGATCGACATTCTTCCATTTGACTTGCGTCAAGGAAGGCGTAGGTCTTCCTATGAGAGAAAGTCGCGCGGCCGATGGCCTCAAATTCGTGTCATCCTGTTGCGACGTGTTTCAAAGCAACGCGCATTCGAGTAGTTGATTGGGAATGTTCTGGATTCTCGTTGCCATACTGACGGCGGCTGTCGCCATCGTTCTCACACATCCGCTGATGCGCAGCAGGCAGGCCGCCATTGCCGATCGGCAGGGCGAGGTTGCTGTCTATCGCGATCAGTTGGCGGAACTTGAGCGAGAGCGTGCGTCCGGCCTGATTGGTGAAACGGAGGCAGATTATGCGCGTGCTGAGATTGGACGCCGGCTACTGGCCGTTGCTTCTGGACCAAACCAGCCCGATGGCACTTCGACGGCACGCCGCCACAATGTGATTGCGACCATTGTCACCGCGCTGATACCGCTCACAGGCCTCTGCCTATACTTGTGGATGGGCAGTCCGAACCGCCCGGACATGCCGCTGGAAGCACGCCTGGAAAACCCCGGCAACGATATGAACCTTTTGATCGCCAAGGCTGAACGACACCTGGCGCAAAACCCGCAGGATGGTGCTGGATGGGACGTGCTGGCACCAATCTACTTCAAGACGATGCGATTTGCCGATGCCGAAATGGCCTACCGGAATGCGATCCGTATTCTGGGGGAAAATGCTCAGCGACTGACCGGCCTTGGCGAAACGCTGGTGACGTCCAGTCAGGGCATCGTCACCGACGAGGCGCAGTCTGCCTTCGCCGATGCGGAGAGGATGCGTCCGGGCAATCCCCGGGCGCAGTTCTATTTGGCGCTGGCGTTGGAGCAGGCTGGCAAGATGGATGAAGCACGCGATGCCTTTGCCAAAATCCTGCAGACATCTCCGGCAGGTGCGCCGTGGATTGCGCTGGTTCAGGCTCATTTGAAGGCAACGGGCGGCGATGCTGCAATTGCTGCCGCGCAAAAGCCTGAAGCGCCCGCAAACCCGACGGCAGAGGATATCGAGGCGGCCAATACCATGTCGCCCGAGGATCGCCAGGCGATGATCTCCGGCATGGTGGAAAGCTTGGATGGCAAGCTTAGACAACAGCCCGATAATTTCGAGGGCTGGATGAGGCTCGTGCGCTCCTATGCCATGCTGAATAATGAAGACAAGGCGAAGGAAGCGCTGCGCAACGGCCTGAAAGCTTTCCCGCCCGGTGGTGAGCAGGGCAAGAAGCTTCTGGCGCTGGCACAGCAGCTCGGTATTAATGCCGATGGAGCGACCCAATGACACGCAAGCAGAAACGATTGGCCATTATCGGCGGGGGCGTGAGCTTCATCATGCTTGCCGTGTTTCTTGTGATGTTTGCCTTTGGTCAGTCCATCGCTTACTTCTACATGCCTGCCGATCTTCAAAAGAATGCTGTCGCTCCCGGAACCCGCATCCGTCTAGGTGGGCTGGTTGCCGAAGGTTCGGTGAAACGCGGCGAAGGCCGCACGGTGGGCTTCACCGTGACGGATGGAACGGGAAGCGTCCCGGTCAGCTATACGGGTATTCTGCCAGACCTCTTTCGCGAAGGCCAAGGCGTTGTAACGGAAGGTGTGTTCGATGCCGCAACTCATGCCTTCATGGCCGACAGCGTACTGGCTAAGCATGACGAGAACTACATGCCGAAAGAAGTTGCCGATCGGCTGAAGGACAAGGGTCTCTGGCAGCATACTGAAGAGGGCAACAAGACTGGGGCGACCAAATGATTACCGAAATCGGCCATTACTGTCTGATCCTCGCACTTGCGGTGTCCTTGGTCGTTTCGATTCTTCCCGTCATCGGCGTGCGCCGTTACGATCGCGCGCTGATGGACGTTGCCTCCGTCGGTTCACTACTGATGTTCCTTCTGGTCGGCTTGAGCTTTGCCGCCCTGACGCGCGCCTACGCCATTTCCGACTTTTCGCTGAAAAACGTCTTCGAGAACTCGCATTCCCTGATGCCGATGATCTACAAGCTTACTGGCGTATGGGGAAACCATGAGGGCTCGATGCTCTTGTGGCTGCTGATTCTGGTGTTTTTCAGCGCGCTCGTCGCCGTCTATGGTCGCAACCTTCCCGAAACGCTGAAGGCCAATGTGCTTTCGGTACAGGCTTGGATCAGTACGGCTTTCTTGTTGTTCATCCTTCTGACGTCCAACCCTTTTCTGCGCCTCGACCCGGTGCCGGCTGAAGGGCAGGATCTGAACCCCATCCTTCAGGATCTCGGTCTCGCCATCCATCCACCGTTGCTTTATCTGGGCTATGTGGGCTTTTCCGTCTGCTTCTCCTTTGCGGTCGCTGCCTTGATGGAAGGACGCATCGATGCCGCATGGGCGCGTTGGGTGCGGCCATGGACCCTTGCTGCCTGGACCTTTCTGACCGCCGGTATCGCCATGGGCTCTTACTGGGCCTACTACGAACTCGGCTGGGGCGGCTGGTGGTTCTGGGACCCTGTCGAAAACGCCTCCTTCATGCCCTGGCTTGCGGGAACCGCGCTCTTGCATTCGGCGCTCGTCATGGAAAAGCGCGAGGCGCTGAAAATCTGGACCGTGCTGCTTGCGATCATGACCTTTTCGCTGTCGCTGCTTGGCACCTTCCTTGTTCGCTCGGGCGTATTGACCTCTGTCCACGCCTTCGCCACCGATCCGAGCCGCGGTATTTTTATTCTCTGCATCCTGACGATGTTTATCGGCGGTGCTTTCTCGCTCTTCGCATGGCGCGCCCCGACGCTGAAGGCGGGCGGTCTTTTCGCGCCGATTTCGCGAGAAGGTGCGCTCGTTCTCAACAACCTGATCCTGACGGTCTCCACCGCCACGGTGCTGACCGGCACGCTCTATCCGCTGGTTCTCGAGACGCTGACAGGCGAAAAAATCTCCGTTGGTGCGCCCTTCTTCAATATCACGTTTGGCCTGTTGATGATCCCGGTCCTGATCGTCACGCCTTTCGGCCCCATGTTGGCCTGGAAGCGGGGCGACCTTCTTGGCGCCTTCCAGCGGCTCTACGTGGCAGCGGCTCTGGCCGCTCTTGCCGGGCTGGCGCTCTGGTATATCGAAAATGGCGGGCCGGTGCTGGCCGCACTCGGTATTGCCGCAGGCTTCTGGCTGATCTTCGGCGCACTTGCCGATCTCTGGTATCGTGCAAACTTTGGCAAGCTGGCCCTTAGCATCGCTTTGCGCCGACTGAAGGGTCTGCCGCGTTCGACTTTCGGAACGGCGCTGGCGCATATGGGTCTTGGGATTACGGTGCTTGGTATTGTGACCGTAACCACCTTTGAGACCGAAACCGTCGTCGAGATGAAGCATGGCATGGCGGTGGAAGCTGGCGGCTACAGCCTGACCTTTGACGGAATTCGTCACTTTGTCGGTCCGAACTATAGCGAAGATCGAGGTCACTTCACCGCTCGCAAGGCCGGTGCGGAAGTCGCGGATGTCTGGTCTTCCAAACGACTTTACACCGCACGCCGGATGCCGACGACCGAAGCCGGTATCATGACCTTCGGCCTGTCTCAGCTTTATGTCTCTCTTGGCGACCCCATGCAGGACGGCGGTATCGTCGTACGCATCTGGTGGAAGCCCTTCATTCTCTGCATCTGGGGTGGGGCGCTCTTCATGATGCTTGGAGGGTTCATCTCTCTGTCTGACCGTCGCCTGCGTGTCGGCGCGCCCAATCGCAAGGCCAGACCTGCCAAGGCCGCGGCTCTGGAGGCTGCGGAATGACGGCGGTTCTGGCGAGAGTGTCGTTGCTCTTTCTTCTGGCCTTCAGCGCTTTTCCGGCCTTCGCCTTCAACCCGGACGAGGTGCTGTCCGACCCCGCACTTGAAACGCGCGCGCGCAACCTCACCGCACAACTGCGCTGCATGGTTTGCCAGAACCAGTCGATCGATGACAGCAATGCGGAGCTTGCTCGCGATCTGCGTCTTCTGGTTCGGGATCGGCTGGTCAAGGACGACAGCGACGAGGCCGTCATCAACTATGTCGTCTCCCGTTACGGCGAATTCGTGCTGCTGAAACCACGCTTCACTGCGCGGACGCTCGTCTTGTGGGGTGCGCCGATCGGCCTTCTTCTGATCGGCGTGGTCGCGGTCTTCGTCTTTTCACGTCGTCGTGCGGCTCTCGCCGAAGGTGAAAAACTGACCTCGGATGAAGAGGCGCGCATCCGCCAATTGCTGGAACGCTGACCTAGCGCACCTGATGCGGCGGCTTTGACAAGATTACTATTTTTTCATTCTGCAGACACTTCGTTGTAAGGTGGAAGTCCCTATATCTTTCATCATCCACCGCTACTCCGGTTCCCTCGGAGGCTCCAGTCAGATGAACAGAGAAGGTAATCACATGTCTCAATTGCAAAACGGACGCTCCTCGTTGAAGACCGTTCTGAAGTCTTCCGCCGTTGGCGGTCTTGCCGCGTTGATGCTCACCACCGGTGTCGCCGGCCCGATAGCCCGTTCCTTTGCAGCACCTGTCGAGGTTAATGCGCCTCAGGTGCCGAGCTTTGCCAATGTGGTTGATGCCGTTTCTCCCGCGGTCGTTTCGGTCCGTGTGAAATCCAATGTCGAGCCGGTGTCTGACGACAGCAGCGGCTTTTCCTTCGGCGGTCGCGGTCTCGACCAGCTTCCTGACGATCACCCGCTGAAGCGCTTCTTCAAGGAATTCGGTGGTCCGGGTGCAAATGAAGACAAGCGCGGTCCGAACCGCCATCGTGAAGGGAAGGGCCCGCTTCGCCCTGTCGCTCAGGGCTCTGGTTTCTTTATTTCCGAAGACGGCTACATCGTTACGAACAACCACGTCGTTGACGATGGATCTGCCTACACTGTGGTCCTCAATGACGGTACCGAATATGATGCCAAGTTGATCGGCCGCGATAGCCGCACCGATCTTGCGGTTCTGAAGGTCGATGTGAATCGCAAGTTTACCTATGTGCAGTTTGCCGATGACAGCAAGATTCGCGTTGGTGATTGGGTCGTGGCCGTTGGTAATCCCTTTGGTCTCGGAGGTACGGTGACGTCTGGTATCGTCTCGGCCCGCGGTCGTGATATCGGCTCCGGTCCCTATGACGACTACCTGCAGATCGACGCAGCCGTGAACCGTGGTAACTCCGGTGGCCCTGCCTTCAACCTCAACGGCGAAGTGGTCGGCATCAATACCGCGATCTTCTCTCCCTCCGGCGGCAATGTCGGTATTGCGTTCGCCATTCCCGCATCCGTTGCCAAGGATGTCGTTCAGGATCTGATCAAGGACGGCAAGGTCGAGCGTGGTTGGCTCGGCGTCCAGATCCAGCCGGTCAGCAAGGATATCGCCGAATCGCTTGGGCTCTCCGAAGCCAAGGGTGCTCTGGTCGTCGCTCCGCAGGCGGGCTCTCCAGGTGATAAGGCCGGCATCAAGCAGGGTGATATCATCACCGCGGTCAATGGCGATCCGATCAAGGATGCCCGCGAATTGTCTCGCCGGATCGGTGCGCTGGCACCCAACACCAAGGTCGAGTTGTCGCTGTGGCGCAATGGTAAGTCCCAGTCTGTCAGTGTCACGCTCGGCGATCTTGCAAGCGATGACGCATCTGCGGGCGCCAAGGGTCAAAACGACAACGATCGCGGCGGTCAGTCCTCCAGCGAGAAGGCTCTCTCCAGCCTCGGCCTGACGGTCGCGCCTGCGGAAGATGGCAATGGCCTTGCCATCACCGATGTCGATCCGGACTCCGATGCCGCGACCCGTGGCCTGAAGGCCGGTGAAAAGATCACCTCGGTCAACAACCAGCAGGTCGCATCCGCGGCCGATGTTGAGAAGGTGATTTCGCAAGCCAAGAAGGACGGTCGCACCAAGGCTCTGTTCCAGATCGAAACCGAACAGGGCAGCCGCTTCATCGCCCTCGACATTGATCAGGGCTGATTAGCAAAGACGGGAGAGGGGCGTTTTGCCCCTCTCATTTTTAGTCGCAGAACAACAAAAACATCGCCGATGAGTTCGGCGTCTTGGCGTTTTGCGATCAGCTATGGTGGTCGGATGTCGGCCATCCACGGCCAAAGTCACTGCCCGCCTCTTCAACGCGTGACAGGCCGAGCAGTCAGGAGACATCGTCATGGCGGACCTTATGAGCCAATCCATGGAAAGTCATCTGCATAATGTTTCGGGCGAACCTCTTTCCGGTTGTGCGCTGAATGATATGGACGTTAATGTTCCCCACATGAAAATACTTGTTATTGAAGATGATCTGGAAGCTGCCGCCTACATGACGAAGGCGTTTCGTGAAGCGGGTATTGTTGTCGATCATGCAAGCGATGGCGAAAGCGGTCTGTTTATGGGCTGCGAAAATGTCTACGACGTCATGGTCATCGACCGGATGCTACCGCGTCGAGACGGACTCTCCGTCATATCCGAGTTGCGCAAGAAGGGCATAGAGACGCCAGTCCTCATCCTCTCTGCGCTTGGTCAGGTCGATGACCGCGTGACGGGTCTTCGTGCCGGTGGCGACGATTATCTGCCGAAGCCCTACGCTTTCAATGAACTGCTCGCCCGCATCGAGGTGCTTGGCCGCCGCAAGGGCAAGCCTGAGCAGGACATGATTTATCGTGTGGGCGATCTCGAACTCGACAGGCTCTCTCATGACGTGCGCCGCAACGGCAAGGAAATACTGCTTCAGCCGCGTGAGTTTCGCCTGCTGGAATATCTGATGAAGAATGCCGGTCAGGTGGTGACCCGCACCATGCTCCTGGAAAATGTCTGGGACTATCACTTTGATCCCCAGACCAACGTGATCGACGTTCACGTGTCGCGGCTCCGCTCGAAGATCGAGAAGGATTTTGACAAGCCGTTGCTGAAGACCATCCGCGGTGCAGGCTATATGATGAAGGATGAAGGCTAGCCATGCCTTCGCGCCTGCGCCTTCTTTTCAGCTCCACCGCTGTCCGTCTGTCCGCGCTTTATATTCTGCTCTTCGCGCTCTGCGCTGCTTTCTTGGTTTTCTACGTCACCGCGCTTTCCGAGCGTCTTTTGAACCAGCAGACGCGCGACGCCGTGCTTCAGGAGGTCAATGACGTCCAGCGGATTTATGAGCGCGGCGGTATCAATCCGCTGTTGCGGATGATGGAGCGGCGCGCCCGACAGCCTGGTGCCAGCCTTTATGTGATAGCGGGTCCCAATGGCGAGATCCTGGCGGGTAACGTCGCCTCGGTTCAGCCGGGCGTTTTCGACAGCGAAGGCTGGACGGATTTTCCCTTCACCTACGAACGCTACTCTGAAAGCGGAGACAGCGTGAAACACCTCGCAACCGCCAATATCTTCGTCCTCGACAATGGTCTTCGCATCCTCGTCGGACGCGACCTGGGAGAACCCACGAAGTTCAGGTTGTTGGTGCGAAATGCGCTAATGGTGGCCCTCGCCATCATGGGGGGCGGCGCGCTCATCATCTGGTTCGCGATCGGGCAAAACGCCCTGAAGCGGCTTGATCGCATGTCCGCGGCGACGAAGAAGATCATGGCGGGCGATCTGTCGCAAAGGCTGCCGCAAGGTCGTTCCGGAGACGAGTTCGATCGTCTCTCTGGTTCGCTGAACGCCATGCTTGGCCGCATCGAAAAGCTCAATGAAGGCTTGCGCCAAGTTTCCGACAATATTGCGCACGACCTCAAGACGCCGCTGACGCGTCTGCGCAACAAGGCGGCAGATGCGCTCGACGATAAAGATGAAAACAAGCGTCGCGCAGCGCTTGAAGGCATCATTGCTGAATCCGATCAATTGATCCGCACGTTCAACGCGCTTTTGATGATCTCGCGAGTCGAGGCAGGCTCGATCGCCGCTGAGATGACCGATGTGGATGTCTCAGCCATCGCCGAAGACAGTGCAGAGCTTTACGAGCCGGTCGCGGAAGAGGAAGGTCTGACGCTGACCACAGCTATTGAGCCAGGACTTGTGGTGCAGGGAAATCGGGAACTAATCGGCCAGGCGCTAACAAATCTGATCGACAATGCCATTAAATATGCAGGCGGGCATGATGGCCCGAAACGCCTGTCCGTTCATCTTGCTCAGAGTGACGAAGGGATCGTTCTTTCGGTTGCCGATACCGGTCCCGGCGTTCCGGCTGAAAAGCGCGGCGAGGTGATCAAACGCTTCGTGCGGCTGGACGAAAGCCGCTCAAAGCCCGGTACAGGCTTGGGCCTGTCCCTGGTAGAAGCGGTGATGGAGCTTCACGGTGGGGCGCTTCGTCTTTCCGATACCGATCCGGACAATAGAACCTCGCCCGGCCTGACCGTGTCCATGGTCTTTCCAGCGTCGAAGCCTTAAGGTTAGTGTCTTTCCGTGACGGCGGTGACTGCACAGCTGTTCAGGGAGCGGCTAAGCCCGTCTAAAGGGGTGACATGCAGGAGGAGACACCATGACAGATGCGGCACCAGCCGGATTGCGGCTTGACGATGTGCAGTCGGGAACGGTCCGCGCGCTGACCCAGAACGAACTGAAATCCGTTTTCTCGTCTCTAAGAGATATCGCCAAGCGCGAATCCGCTATCGCCGAATTGATGGCTGGCGACAGCCCGCTAAAGGATTTTATTGCCAGCGCCTTTACCCTGTCTCCCTATCTGCGCGACGCAGCGAGCGCCGATGAGGGGTTGTTGACACTTGCCATCTCCGAGCCGGTCGAGGCATCGCTCGGCAGACTGGTCGAGCAGGCCCGTCATTGCTGGCGACCGGATGAGGGTGGCGCCATCCCGACCGAGGCGGAGGTGATGACGACACTGCGCGTTGCCAAACGTCGCCTGTCCTTCATTGCCGCACTTGCCGATCTTGGACGCATTTTCACCGCCCGCGATACGACACGATGGTTGAGCGACATGGCCGATGCGACGCTGTCGGCGGCAATCGACCACCTTCTTCTTGCCAACCACAATAGCGGCAAGCTCAAGTTGAAGAGCCCCGAAAACCCTAGTGAAGGGTCCGGCCTGATCGTGCTTGGCATGGGCAAGCTCGGCGCGCGCGAGCTCAACTATTCATCCGACATTGATGCCGTCATTTTCTTCGAGCCAATGGCGGGCATTGTGCCCGATCCACTGGATGCGCTGGAAACCTTCGGACGCATGATGCGGCGGCTGATCCGCATCATGCAGGAACGCACAGCCGACGGCTACGTGTTTCGAACCGATCTTCGCCTTCGCCCCGATCCCGGCTCAACGCCGCTTGCCATTCCGGTTGATGCGGCGCTGCTCTACTATGAGGGAAGAGGGCAGAACTGGGAGCGGGCGGCCTATATTAAGGCAAGAGCCGTTGCCGGCGACATCAACGCAGGCGAGGGCTTCTTGCGTGACTTGACCCCTTTCGTGTTCCGCAAATATCTCGACTACGCCGCGATTGCCGATATCCATTCCATCAAACGACAAATCCATGCGCATAAGGGCCATGGCGCGATTGCTGTGAAAGGTCACAACGTCAAGCTCGGACGTGGTGGTATCCGGGAAATCGAGTTTTTCGCCCAGACACAGCAATTGATTGCCGGCGGGCGCATGGCGCCCCTGCGTGTCCGCTCGACCGAAGAAGCGCTTGCGGCGCTGACCGATGCAAAATGGATCGACGCGGAGACGCGTGACAGCCTGACGGATGCCTATTGGTTTCTCCGCGAGGTCGAGCATCGTATTCAGATGGTTCGCGATGAGCAGACGCATATCCTCCCCGATACGGAAACCGAACTGAAGCGCATCGCCTTCATGCTGGGCTTTACCGATAACAAGGCATTTTCAGAAAAGCTGGAAGAGGTGCTGCGGCTGGTGGAGCGGAAATACTCCGCTCTCTTTGAGCAGGAAACCAAGCTTTCGGGCGAGAGCGGCAATCTGGTTTTCACGGGTCAGAAGGATGATCCCGACACATTGAAGACGCTGGAGCGGCTCGGCTTCGAACGTCCTGAAGATATGTCGCGTGTGATCCGCACATGGCACAATGGTCGCTACCGCGCAACGCAATCGGTCGAAGCGCGAGAAAGGCTGACCGAGCTGACACCCGACCTGTTGAAGGCTTTCGGCGAGAGCAAGCGCGCCGACGAAGCGCTGCTGCGCTTCGATAATTTTCTCTCCGGGTTGCCTGCCGGCATCCAGCTGTTTTCTCTTCTCGGCAACAATCCAGCGCTCCTGTCTCTCTTGGTAACGATCATGTCGTCCGCCCCGAGACTGGCAGAGATCATTGCGGCGCGCCCGCACGTTTTCGACGGGATGCTCGATCCCGCGCTGATGACGGAAATACCGACACGCGATTATCTCGCCCAGCGAATGAGAGGTTTCCTCGCACCGGCCCGTCATTATGAGGATGTCCTCGACCGCTTGCGCATCTTCGCCGCCGAGCAGCGATTCCTCATCGGTGTGCGGCTTTTGACGGGCGCAATCACCGGAGAGGTGGCAGGTCGCGCCTTTACCCACCTTGCCGATCTTGTCATCGAAGCGGCTTTGAACGCCGTACTCGTGGAGATGGAGACGGCGCATGGCGTCTATCCGGGCGGTCGCGTTGCCGTCATCGGCATGGGCAAGCTCGGTTCCTTTGAGCTGACCGCCGGTTCGGACGTCGATCTCATCCTGCTATATGATTATCACGACGAGGCCACCGAATCCGACGGTGCAAAGCCACTCGATGCAGTGCGCTACTTTACCCGCGTGACCCAACGGCTGATCGCGGCGCTGTCTGCACCGACGGCCGAGGGCGTGCTCTACGAGGTCGACATGCGTCTCAGACCCTCGGGCAACAAGGGGCCGGTGGCAACCCGTATTTCCACATTCGAAAAGTACCAGCGCGAGGAAGCCTGGACTTGGGAGCATCTGGCGCTCTCCAGAGCCCGCCTCATTTGCGGTGACGCCACATTAATCTTCGATGCTATGGAGATAATCTCTTCGGTCCTGTCGCACAAACGCGACGTGGCGACGATTGCCGCCGACGTTCATGAAATGCGTCAACTCATCGACAAGGAAAAGCCGCCTGGAAGCCCGTGGGACTTCAAGCTCATTCCTGGCGGACTGGTCGATCTGGAGTTTATTGCGCAATATCTGACGCTGGTCGCGCCCACGAAAGATCTGCCGCTGCACAAGCCGGGAGAGAGCACTTTCGACGTGCTAAAACGCATTGCCTCGCAAGCGATGGAGCCGCAGGCGCATGACGATTGCATTGAGGCGATGCGGCTCTTCACGGAGTTATCGCAGATTATAAGGCTTTGCATCGATACGGATTTCGATCCAAAGCAAGCCCCCTCTGGGTTAGTCGATCTCGTGTGCAGAGCTGGCGATTGCCCTGATATCGCGACCTTGGAGGGTGAGGTTAAGCGGCTGTCGAAAGCGGTCCGCAAGACTTTTTCCACACTGGTCACTGCGAAAGGCAGTTCATAAAGCCGAGTGAGGGGTCCAGAAACGACTCTGTATCCGTCGCACGTCCAGAGGGGCACATAAGTTTCCCGGCACTGGAACGGATTTTGCCGGGCTGGATTGATCAAGGCGCCACCCCCACTTATGGCGAAAGCTAAAACGAGAGCGTCTTTATGTTTCACCTTATTTTCGGAATTCCATGGCTAGTGGTTGCTGTCCGCTTCATCCTGCCATTGCCTTGGATCTGGCCTTTGAAGCTCGCGCTCGCGCTGCTGCTTCTCGCAGCATCTCAATATCACCTCTTCAGCCGACTCTCCTCCGGCTCTGTCTTCTCGCCTGAGTTTCCGAGGCCTTTGATTATCGGCTTCAACCTGCTCTTCGGCTTCATGCTCCTGCTCGCAGTTTTTCAGATCGTGTTGGATGTCGTGTCGCTGATCTTGATGCTGTTCAAGGGGCATTTTCCGATTGTGCCCTCCGCTGTACGTTATGGGATGGCTGCTGTCGCCTTGTGTCTATCGGCATTCGCTGTAAGCCAGGCCATTCGTGTGCCGCCGTTGAAGGATATCGAGGTTTCTGTTCCGGGCCTCGATCCGGCTTTCGATGGCTACAGGATCGTCCAGTTGACGGATTTGCACATCAGTCGTCTCTTTCCCGCCTTCTGGACCCAAGCCGTGGTGGAAAAAACCAATGCGCTTAAGGCTGACCTTATCGTTATAACGGGCGACCTGATCGACGGAAAGGTGGAGGCGAGAAGTAGCGATATCGCGCCCTTGGCAGAATTGAAGGCACGTGATGGCGTCTACACCATTCCCGGAAATCATGAATACTTCTTCGGTTATGAAGAGTGGATGGCCTATTATCAGCGCTTGAATATGATCACTCTTGCCAACAGCCATGCTGTGATCGAGCGTGCCAACGCCAAACTTGTCATCGCTGGCGTAACCGACCTCTCATCGGCGAGGACCGCATTTCCCGTGCATGACACGGTGGCTGCGCTGAAAGGCGCACCAGTCGATGCGCCTGTTATCCTGCTCGACCACCAACCCCGTCAGGCGGCTGACAATGCAGCACTGGGTGTTGCGCTTCAGCTTTCCGGCCATACCCATGGCGGAATGGTCGTCGGTCTTGATCGTGTAGTTGCTCGTCCGAATAACGGCTTTGTCTCGGGCTTCTACGATGTCGATGGAATGAAGCTTTACGTCAATAACGGCACGGCGCTTTGGCCAGGCTTTGCGCTCCGGCTCGGTGTTCCATCCGAACTGACCCGCATCACCTTGAGGTCTCGCTGAGGCGCGACCGAGAGGCGCGTCAGTTCAGTCTGTGCGAGCGAAGAAGCTCTAGCTTGTTTCTAGCCTGATATGCCAGATAGGGAACGTCCTTCGCGGTATGGACATGCGGGATGAGGATCGTCACAACCGTGCCCTTACCCTCACAGGAGCGGATTTTCATCTTGCCGCCATGCAACCTCACCAGCGACCGGGAGATGGCAAGTCCAAGACCTGATCCGCCCTTGCTCTTGGCATACTGACTCTGGACCTGTTCGAATGGCTGACCGATCTTCTCGATCGAGGTAGACGGAATGCCGATACCCGTATCGGCAATGGTCAGCATAAGTCCGCCTTCGTGAATATGGGTCCGAAGCTCGACGCGTCCGCCATCATCGGTGAACTTCACCGCGTTGGACAGGAGGTTGAGCATGATCTGCTTCATGGCACGGCGGTCGCCGCTCATATGCATATTCTTGCAGACGCGTTGCTGAATGGTGATATTCTTCTGCGCAGCCTGAATGGCTGTCAGGCGCAACGTCTCCTCGACCAGTGGTGCGAGATCGACCTTTTCGCGGTTGATGCGCATATGGCCTGCCTCGATCTTCGACATGTCGAGAATGTCGTTGATGACGTTCAGCAGATGCTTGCCGCTGTCGTGAATGTCCCTGGCATACTCGCTATATTTCGGCGACCCGACCGGTCCGAACATTTCCGCAACCAGAATTTCGGAGAAGCCGAGGATCGCGTTGAGGGGTGTGCGCAGTTCATGGCTCATATTGGCAAGGAATTCGGACTTTGCCTTGTTGGCAGCTTCGGCACGTTCCTTTTCGGCCTGGTAGAGCGCATTCGCATCTGACAGCTCTGTCTTCTGTCGTTCAAGCTTATGGCGGGAGGCGGAGAGGTCGCCAATGGTCGCCATCAGGCGCCGCTCGGATTCGCGAAGACGATCCTGATGCCGCTTGAGGAGCGTGATATCGGTGCCGACCGAAACGAGGCCGCCATCACGTGTGCGTCGTTCGGTAATCTGCAGCCAGCGCTCATCCGCAAGCTGCACTTCCGTCGTGCGCGACAGCCCCGATTGATCGGAGTCTGCTACACGCCGCTCGACGATGGGGCGAGCTGCCGCGCTGTAGACGACCGATCTTTCCGTACCGGGCACAAGGACGCTGTCCGGCAGACCATAGGCCTGCTGGAAGTGGGTGTTGCACATGACGAGACGATCGTTCTTGTCCCACAGGACGAAGGCTTCCGACGTGCATTCGATCGCATCGGCAAGACGCTGATCTGCCTCGGCGTAACGCTGCGCCAGACGATGCTGTTCGGTCACGTCCATGGCGATCCCGATAACGCGCGGACCGTTTGCCGTATGAATGACCTGCGCGCGGGCGCGCAGCCAGACATAGTGCCCATGGGTGTGGCGCATGCGGAAAATCTGGTCGATCTGGCGCAGGTCGCCGCAGCCGACGGAGCGTGCCAGTTCATAGAGGTTGCCGTCCTCGGAATGCATCATGCGGGCCGCATCGCTGAAGGACAGCGGCTCCGTTCTTGGAGGCAGGCCAAGGATTTCATAAAGCGAAGTGGACCAGAACATGCGCCGGGTCGCGAGGTCGAAATCCCAGAGGCCACAGCGTCCACGTGAAAGTGCGGTCTCGACGCGAAGGTTGGCCTCCACAAAAACCTCATCGGCAGTGCGGGCCCGCTTCACCTGCATGTAATAAGCATAGAGGATCACAAGCAGGATGGCGGAAATGCCGGTGAAGAGAGTGACATTCATGGCCACTTCGCTGCGCCAGAAGGTGCGCATGGGCTCTAGAGAGTGCGCTGCGATAATCATGCCACCATCGGGGCCAAGCGGCAGCATGGTGGCATAATGCGGGGTGGTGTTGATATCGGTTTCGATCGTTCCCGGAGCGCCGGGAAAGCGGCGAACGATGGCAATTTCAGGCAGTAGCGTCGTTAGCGACGTTCCGACGTAGGAAGATGCACGCATGCCCACACCGCTGAAGATACGGCCGTTCATGCCGGCGACGAGGACGACGGTGTCGTCATCCAGGCTCCCTGTCGGGAAGTGATCGTTCAGCCGGCGATCGACCGTCGCTCTGTCCTGTGTCGCAGTAAGATTTTCCCCGCCGGACAGCGCCGCACGCGCCGTCAAAGCCGATAGCGCTGTCGCCTGACGGGCGGCACTTTCCATACGGCTATATTCCGCAGTGATGCCGAACATGCGCGATGCGGCAACCACCACCAGAAATGCAAGGATGAGAATGGGAATGAGGCTCTTGAGAAGGGTTTCGAGCCTGTTGACCGGCCACAATAGGCCGGGCAAGCTGCGGATCGAGGACAGACCCTCTGCCGCCCTGTGAACCAACGCCGCCATTTCAGCAAATCTGGCATACGGTCGATCATCGCCCGCAGTCGCCCGCCGCACGTTCGTCATTGTCCCGCCTTGATATCCCTCGTGTCAATTCGAAGCGCCGCCGCTCGAATCTGTCCCTAATGAATCAAAGCCGATTCGGCTTGTCCAGAGCTGAAAGTTAAAAGATTTTTAACCCCTTGAACCGACTCGCGCTTTTTTTCGAAGCTTCAAAGAGGGTCTTTTGGCTACCCTTACGTCAGTCGTTATCGAAGGATTGAAGCGCTGGCGGAAGAGCCTGCGTGGCGCAGTTTCCGACCGCGGGCACTCCCGCCAGCAGCGCCGATGATCTCATTTCGCGAGGCGCCATGCGCTTTGGCCTCCTGAACGTGAAAGGCGAGACCGCCTTCCAAACGCATGGCGGCCAGGATGCCGATATAGACCAGGCTCTGGGTTTTGGCATCAAGCGCTGAAGCCCTGCCGAGTTCGGCAACGGCCTGAAGCCAGGCTGCGTATTGCTGTGGTGCTTCCTTGGCAAAGCTCTGGAATGCCGGGCTGATGGTCATGGTCACTCTCCTCGTGCCTGTCGATGAGGCGAAATTACGAGGAGAAGCCGTACTTATTCTTGATCTGAAACAATAAAAGGCCGGAGACCCGGCCTTTTCTCATGGATGATGATACGGCCTTAGCCCTTCAGCATGCGTTCGACGATGTCACGCACGTCAGTCGATAAACCAGCGCTACGTTCGATCTTGGAGAGAGCCTCACGTGCATGATCGGCGCGCACTGCCTCCAGCGATCGCCAAGAGCGCATTGAGGTGAGGATGCGCGCAGCCAGTTGTGGATTGCGCTTGTCGATGGCAACAATCTGCTCCGCCAGGAAATCATAGGCCTTGCCATCTGCTCGGTTGAAGCCCGTAGGATTGCCAAAGGCGAAGGTGCCGATGAGAGAACGAACCCGGTTTGGATTGGTGGCGATGAAATGCGTTGACGCCATCAGCGAGGTAATCCGGGCCAATGCGCCGTCACCCGGAATCGCCGCCTGAAGCGCGAACCATTTATCCATCACCAGGGCATTGTCGGCAAAGCGTGTTTCGAACGCTACCAGCGCATCGGATGCTTCTGCCGAGTCCGGGAAACGCTGTGTCAGAACGCTGAGCGAATGCGCCATGTCAGTCATATTGGAAGCATTGACAAAGGTCTGCGCGGCGCGGTCGGGCGTCTCTTCCGCATAGGACAGATAGCTCATGGCGATATTGCGCAGCGACCTGCGACCGGCACTTTCTGCATCTGGCGAGTACTCGCCTTTCTCCTCATAGGTCGAGAAGAGGCTCTTGAAGATCTCGATGCCGGCTTTTGCGACTGCACGCATGATACCGTTGCGCGCTTTATGAATGGCGTCGGGATCATTGTCCTTGCCCATCTCGCGCGCCACATCCGCCTCGCTTGGCAAGGCGAGGGCCTGGGCGCGGAAGGCCGGCTCGAATTCATCGTTGCCTGCGATCTCGATCAGTGTGGAAATGAAGGCCGGATCGACGCTCACTTCGTTGCCCGCTCGCACCGCCTGCGTTGCCGCAATCAGGTTCGGCAGCGCAAGAGCAGTCAGTGCCTGCCAGCGGGAGAAGAGATCGGTTTCGTGACGGGCAATCTGTATCAGGTCGTCGGACGATTGTTCCAGATGCAGGTTGATCGGCGCCGAAAAGCCCCGGTTCAATGACAGGACCGGGCGCGATGAAATGCCGGAGAATGTGAAGCTCTGGCTGCGCTCGGTCAGGTGCAAGATGCCGTCCCTGAATTCGCCGCCCTCTACCTTTGCCGGTGTGGCGATCTGGCCGTTGTCCAGAATGAGGGCGGTCGAAAGCGGAATGTGCAGCGGTTTCTTCAGGTTTTGGCCAGGTGTCGGCGCAACTGTCTGCTCGAGCGAAAGTGTGAATGTGGCTGTGGCCGTATCATAGGAGGTGGAGGCGCTGACAAGTGGCGTGCCAGCCTGCACATACCACAGGAAAAACTGCGTCAGATCACGTCCGGAGGCATCCTCGAAGCACTTTACGAAATCTTCGACCGTCGCGGCATCGCCGTCATGACGCTCGAAATAGAGATCCGTTCCCTTGCGGAAGCCTTCTTCACCCAGGATCGTTGCGATCATGCCGGTGATCTCGGCACCCTTCTCATATACGGTCGTCGTATAGAAGTTGTTGATTTCCCGGTATTTGTCCGGACGTGGCGGATGTGCCAGCGGGCCACCATCTTCGGGAAACTGCTCAGACTTCAGGTGGCGTACATCGGCAATGCGCTTGACGGCGCGCGAGCGCATGTCGGAAGAAAATTCCTGATCACGGTAGACGGTAAGGCCTTCTTTCAGGCAAAGCTGAAACCAGTCGCGGCAGGTAATGCGGTTGCCGGTCCAGTTATGGAAATATTCATGCGCGATGATGCGCTCGATATTGGCATAATCGGCATCGGTTGCGGTTTCCGGATCGGCCAGAACGTATTTGTCATTGAAGACGTTGAGCCCCTTGTTCTCCATGGCGCCCATGTTGAAATCCGACACGGCGACGATCATGAAGATATCGAGATCGTATTCCCGACCGAAACGCTCCTCGTCCCATTTCATGGAGCGCTTCAGCGCGTCCATGGCATAAGCCGCGCGCGGCTCCTTGCCATGCTCGACATAGATCTTCAGCGCGACCTCGCGGCCCGACATGGTGGTGAAGCTGTCTTCGACCACACCGAGATCGCCCGCGACAAGCGCAAAGAGGTAGCTTGGTTTCGGATGCGGATCGAACCAAGCGGCGAAATGGCGCCCTTCGTCGTAGTTGCCGCCGCCGAGGAAATTGCCGTTCGACAGTAGAAAGGTATTGCCTTCCTTCGCGGCGATGATGGTGATGGTGTAAGGGGCCAGCACGTCGGGACGGTCTGGGAAATAGGTAATGCGTCGGAAACCCTCGGCCTCGCACTGGGTACAATAGACGCCATTGGTGCGATAGAGGCCCATCAACTGAGTGTTGCTCTCCGGGTTGATGTAATTGGTAATGCAAATCTCGAAGGGAGCTCTCTCCGGAAGATCGCGAATGGTGAGCTTTTCCGGTCTGGCGTCATATTGCTCCGTAGGCATCTCGATCTGGTCGAGAAGCAGGCTGGAAAGCGTAAGCTCGTCACCATCCAGCACCAGCGGTGCGGCCTTGTCGGCACCCTCGCGCCGGTGGAAAATCAGCCGCGCTTCCACCTTGGTATTTTGAGGGTCCAGTTCGAATGTGAGGTCAACCCGTTCAAGCACGAAATCCGTTGGGCGATAATCCGCCAACTGAACAATCTGACCCGTATCTGTTCGCATAACTATTCCCGAATGAACCTTGCGTCTGCCGCTGCCTGTCCATCATGCGGACATGATGGGTGAAAGTAAACTTGCCGATGCGCTTCACCATCATGGAGAGGCGGGGGACAAACATCCCTGAAATACTGCCAGACAGAAGCTTTAACTCGCATCTGGGCATTTCTTATCGAGGCATGATTTCATGAAATGTTGAACGATTACTGAAGCTGTGACCATGCAGGAAGCGAATATCTCGAAAATCAGTCTCGCTTCGGCATTCATCTCAGCCTCCACTGGATCGATGATGGCAGATCGCCCAGTCAAATCGGTTTACCTCTGTTGTCCAGCGTGATCTAATGAACATGAAAGTCGATCTGCTGTGCTCGTGCGCTCGGGTCAAAATCCAATCCTGCGGGCATCTGGTCTGCAAATCCCGATCGCAATTTCCCATGAGTGCAGACACGTACAATCCCGTCCGGGGTATTGTTCTCAAACTCACCTCCGTCGCGTTCTTCCTCGTCATGCAGACCTGCATCAAGGCCGCAGGACCAGACGTTCCTGCGGGGCAGATCACCTTCTTCCGCTCTGCTTTCGCGATCCTTCCCATCATTCTCTATCTGGCATGGCTTCGCAGCCTCACGCGTGCTTTCCATACGAGCAACCTGTTCGGCCATTTCAAGCGCGGTTTCCTCGGCATTTTATCGATGATGTGCGGTTTTTACGGACTGACATTGCTGCCGCTGCCGGAATTTATCGCAATCGGTTATGCCTCGCCGCTTATGTCGGTGGTTTTTGCCGCCTTGATGCTCGGCGAAACGGTACGTATCTATCGCTGGTCGGCGGTTGTCGTCGGCATGATGGGCGTTGTCATTATCCTGTGGCCCAAGATGACTCTGCTACAGAATGGCGGTCTGGAGGCAGGCGAAAGCATCGGCGCGCTTGCGGTTCTGTTCGGCGCAGTGCTCGGCGGATTGGCGATGGTGCAGGTGCGTCAACTGGTCGTGACCGAACGCACGCCAACGATCGTGCTTTACTTCTCGCTGACCGGCACGCTCATTTCCGCTTTCAGCATGCCTTTCGGTTGGGAGTGGTTGGATATGCAGCAGGCCGTTCTACTAGTGTCGGCGGGCATAGCCGGCGGCGTCGCGCAGATTTTGCTGACGGAAAGCTACCGCCATGCTGAAGTGTCGACCATTGCGCCGTTCGAGTATAGCTCGATCCTGCTTGGCATCGGCGTGTCCTATGTTCTTTTTGGCGATGTGCCGACGTTCACGATGCTCGTTGGAACCAGTATCGTTATTTCCGCCGGCATATTCATCATCTTTCGGGAGCATCAGCTCGGTCTTCAACGCAAGGCCGCCCGCAAAGCCTCAAGCCCTACAGTTTGATGCACTGCATCTATGACTAAACACCTGTGAATTTTAATAAAATCATGTATATCACGCGAATAATGTGATATATGCAGATTTGGGTTGTGGTGTTGGGTGGTGCATCTTGAGTGGGAACGTCAGGCCAGAACAGGTTCGTCTGCGACGCGGTGAGCAGGACCGGGGCGTCGTAAGACGTTTTTGTCTGCGAAGCCGCACGACGTTTTTGGGGTCTCCCGTGAGGGGGGCATCGTCGTGAGCTACTCCCATGAAGAGTTCGCCGCTCATCCCGCTCTCTTGTCCGCACTACAAAATCTGGCTGCGGTCCTGCGCGGGAAATTCAACCAAAATCCGCGTTTGGCACGGCTACTGTCGGCCCATCAGAAATGGCTTTTGACGCAGGCGGCGATGGCCCTGAACGCCGAATACGGTGACAACGGCTTTACGGTTGCGCAATTGCGCGAAATGGTCACGCCGCTTGGAGTGGCCAGCCGCAACACCGTTCAGAACTATCTCGATCAACTTGAACTCTATCGCTATATCGAGAAGGTTCATCGCGTCCCAGCGGTGAGGCCGAAGCGCTACCGTGCCACGCAAATCAGCGAGACAGGCATCTTCGGATGGTACCTGGCCAATCTTGCAGCTATCGATGGTATGGACAATGGTCATCGCGCGTCTACTTTGATGGCGCATCCGGGACTTATAGAGATTGCTCACCCCGCAACCGCAAGGGCGTGCCTCGCTGACAAGGAGTGGGTGGAGCCGACGCCGCGAGTGGGACTTTTCCTCTGGACCGAAGCCGGGGGACTGGTAATGGACGATTTCATCATCCGGATCCGCGATACGCGCGATAAAAGAGACAAGGTCGATATCGGCTATGTCGATGTCCGCGCCATGGCCACGACCTTCATGATGTCGCGAACGCATTTGCAGCGGCTCCTTAACAGAGCGGCGGAACAGGGCAGCGTCGGCTGGATCGACGATACGCCGCGTAGCGCCATGTGGATTTCTCGCGATTATCTGCTGGAATATTCGCGTTGGCAGGCAAGGAAGTTCAAGCATGTCGAGGACGCGTTCGAGAGCGCAAAATCAATGCTTGAGGACCGGATGCACATCGCTAGATAAGGACGCGGCGAGCGCCAAGAGCCAGGAGCGTTGTGCCTGGTTTAGAACGCGCAAAGGCTCCGCAGCGGGTTGATCGACCGTCTTTTTTTTGAAAAACGCTGTCAGTTTCTGCGCCAATGCTGAAGCGTTTCTAAAAATCGAAAGCGCCTCTCGGACGAAGGCGCTTGATGAGCATTGTTGAGATTTAAACCTGCGGGGCGCGTATGTGCCAAACTGAACCCTGGAGGATCAGCCCGAAAATCGGAATCGATTCTCGGAAAAACACGATGCGCGGATTCAAAAATATGACGCGTCCACGTGCGTCCAGCATGACGCAGGGCGCTTAGCGTTCACGAAAGTCTACAAACACCGCAGACGGGCGGGTCGTGCGAACCTGCTGCGTGGAGGCGCGAGCGGTCAACTGTTCGTTCGTTACGCCGAAGCGGTGGTAGCCCTGAGTGGAGCGTGGGCCGAGGCCCGCCAATCGGAGCGTTTCAAAGCCGGAATGAACCGGACGGAAGCGAGTAGTCATTGCCTTGGTTCCTTAAACCTGTTCCTCCCAAGACAGTTGGCTTATTGCAGTGCGGCATAGATTCGGCAATCAGGGCAAATGCGCCGCTGTTATGCGTCATTTGCATGGCAATTTTCACATTTCATTTACATTGATCAAAAAGGAAGCATTCACATATCGCGCAGACGTGCCTGAAATGCCAATAAATCTTGCCAGGCCAAGGACTTGCTGGCGGGAGCGTTCAAAAGCTCCTGCGGGTGCAGCGTTGCAATTGCGCTCGCTGTTCCAGCACCCACTGCGACATCTCGCCACTGCCCACGCAGAGTATGGATCGTGCCGGAGCCGCCGAAGAAAAAACGCGCGGTGAAGTTGCCGAGAAGCAACAGTGCCTTCGGCTCGGCCAATGCGATCTGCCGCTCGATGAAGGGACGGCATATCTCCATTTCTGGACCGGAGGGCGAGCGGTTGCCCGGAGGGCGCCATGGGACGACATTGGTGAGCATCAGTTTTGCGCGATCGAGCCCGATCGCTGCCAGCATACGATCTAGAAGCAATCCTGTCTTGCCTGTGAAGGGAAGGCCTTCCCGGTCGTCGTCGGCATCGGGCATCGGGCCGATAACCATAATGCCGGAGGAGGGATCGCCTTCCGCAAACACCGTGTTGCGGGCACTGTTCTTAAGATTGCAACCGTTGAAGCTTTCGAGCGCGGTCTTCAATTCGGAGAGCGACCGCGCGCTCTCAGCGGCAAAGCGTGCCGAAGCAATCGCCTGGTCGTCGGGAAGCGCCACAGTGACGGGGGTGGACGGTGCTGCCGCCGGTGTGCGCGTTGCCGCTGAAGAGCCCTGTCTGGATGGAGAGGGTGGCTGTGGCGGCGCACTCTGCGTTTCGCGTTGTTGCGGTTGCGCGCCGCTTTGCGGCGCACGCGCCTGACGGCTTGCCGCGAACTCGGCAAAGCGGTCCAAAGGCGCATCTTCCAGCAACCAATCGACCCCTGCATCCGCATGAAAATGCAAAAGTGCAGCCAGTTCTGCCGGGGAGAGGTCTTGCGCCGAGATCATGTCCGGCAAACTAACCGATGTTCCAACGCAGCACCAGCAAAACCGTCGCGGGCTTGAGACCGGTTATCATGCGGCCCATCGTTCGATGTCACCGCTCTCGCCGATCATGGCAAGACCATGGGCGATGGAGAGAAGTTCTCCGCCGCTTTCGATCTTGTCTGCATCGAACCGGCGCGTGAAGAGCTGGCGTACGGCGGGAACGAACGAGGTGCCACCGGTGAGGAAGACCTTGTCGATGGATTGAGGTGTAGTGTTCGTCTTGGTCAACACCTCGTCCAGGGCCTCTTCGATCTTGGCGAGATCGTCCGCGATCCATCGATCGAAATCGGACCGCTTCACCATCTTTCGTCCGGCGGCACCCAGCGGCGCGAAGTTGAACTCCGCTTCCTCCTGAGAGGAAAGCGCCATCTTGGTGGAGGATATCGCCTGATAGAGGGGGTAGCCCTCGTCATGCTCCACCAGTTCGACGAAAAGCTCCAGCTTTTCCGGTTCCAGCGCGGAGCGCAGCAGAGATTTCAGATCGGCAAACTCTCTCGATGTCTTGAAGATGGACAGCTGGTTCCATCGCCCGAAATTGACATAGTAACCCGACGGAACATCCAGAACCTTGTCGAAGCTTTTGAACTTGCTGCCCTTGCCGATCTCCGGCGAAACCAGGTTGTCGATCATCCGGAAGTCGAAATGATCGCCAGCGACGCCTACGCCGGAATGGCCGATCGGGGTTGCGGAAAGCTGCCCTGCCTGTTTTTCGAAGCGGATCAAGGAGTAGTCGGTGGTGCCGCCGCCAAAGTCGGCAACCAGAACGTTCGCGTCTTTCTTCAGGCTCTGGGCGAAGTAGTACGCCGCTGCTACCGGCTCATAGACATAATGAATTTGCGGAAAGCCGGCGCGCGTCAGCGCTTCGTTATAGCGGGCAAGCGCCAATGCTTCATCGGGATTGGAGCCGGCAAAGCGCACGGGGCGTCCGGCAATTACGGTGGAGACAACGTCCTTCCACTCGTCGCCTGCATAGGTCTTGAGCTTGCGTAGAAACACTTCCATCAGGTCTTCAAAGCTTTGACGCTTCGCATAGACCAGCGTGCCTTGAAACAACGACGAGGCAGCAAATGTCTTGATCGATTGCAGAAAACGGCATTCGCCGGGATGATCGATAAACTGCTGAATGGCTGCCTGACCGGCTTCGACTTGCAGCGCTGCAGCGCCAAGTCCCTTGTCCTTCATGAAGGAAAGGGCGGTGCGCATGCTGTCCGTCGTTCCAGCGCTTGAGGTGAAGCGCATGGAGTGGCTGGTGGTGCCTGTGTCGGAAAGCGCCATAACTGTATTGGTCGTGCCGAAATCGAGGCCGAGTGTCCGTGTCATGGCAAAATGTCCTTACGTCGACGAGAATGCTGTGCCGGAATGCGGGCATCCGGGCCATCAAAGGCGCGCATTCGCGCCTGCCTGTTTTGAGGAGGGCGCGTGATGGCACAGCGAATTGTGAATGGCAAGCAGGCAAGCCTCAGTTTTTTACACGAGGCGACGGCATTCCTGCGGCTTCGTCTTTCAGCCAATCAGCGAAACTGGCCATGGCATCGGTGACCGGACGGGACTTCAACCGTGTGAGCCAGTAGCAGCCCTTCGATACGGTCATCGGAAATGGCTGCACGAGCGTTCCTGATGACAAGTGTCGCTGGAACATCAGCGGCGGGGCAAGTGCCACGCCCGCACCTTGAAGGGCAGCCTCGACCATTGGAACCGAGGAATCAAACACGATGCCTTTGATCCGTGGGATAGGGACACCGGCTTCGACGAACCATTCGGGCCATTCGTCGGTTCTGTAGGAGCGAAGCAGTGTCTGATGCGCGATGTCGTGGGGGCTTGCGAGTTGCCGCGCTATCGCCGGGATGCAAAGTGCCGATAGCGGAGCGAAAAAAAGTTCTTCCGCGTCCGTGTCGTGCCAGGCGCCATTGCCGAAGCGGATTGCGTAGTCCAGGCCCTCAGCAGCGATATCTACCCGGTTGTTGTTGGTGGAGAGACGGAGATCGATAAATGGGTAACGCTCCTGAAATACGCTGAGACGCGGCAGCAGCCAGCCGATTGCGAAGGTTCCGACGGCGCCTACGGTCAACACCTCCTGTAGATGCCCGTCCTCAAAGCGTTCGAGAATATCGGCCATGCGATCGAAGGAATCGCGAAGCGTCGGAAGAAGGGCCAGACCCTCGTCGGTGATCATCAGTCCGCGCGGAAGTCGTCTGAAAAGCGCGGTGCCAAGTCGCTCTTCAAGCAGTTTTACCTGATGACTGATAGCTGTTTGCGTGACGCAAAGTTCGATGGCGGCACGTGTGAAGCTCAAGTGGCGGGCCGCCGCCTCGAAGGCGCGTAAAGCGTTGAGCGGAAGGTGAGGACGAACCATGATAGTAAGTGAGGCCAAGTTTAATTCATGTCAGGAGGTAGATATCATTATTTGTGCCACGCCGGCAAACGGTCTTAAGTGGTGCTCGTTCCGCTCAAGCGGGCGGTCGAGTACAGGAGACTTAAGTGCCCATGCCAACAACCACGACAAAGAAGCTGAGATCGATTCTTCTTCTCGCAACAGCAGTTTCCGGGATATCCTCCATTGAGGCCATCGCGGCAGAACGGTCGCGTTGCACCGTCATTCTCGATGCCGAAAGCGGTCAGGTTCTGCATCGGGATGGAACGTGCAACGAAGGTTTTGCACCGCAATCCAGCTTCAAACTGCCGCTTGCCGTCATCGGATATGATTCCGGTATCCTGAAGGATGCGACAACGCCGCGCTGGACCTATAAGAAGGAATGGAAAAGGCCGAAGCGCGAGCAGAAAGCTGTCGATCCGACGATATGGGAGCGGGACTCCATTGTCTGGTACTCGCAGGAGATCACGCGCAGGCTCGGTAAGGCGAAGTTTGCCGACTATGTTCGCCGTTTCGACTACGGCAATGCCGATGTCAGCGGCGTAGCGGGCCAGACAGATGGCCTGACGGAAGCATGGCTCATGTCGTCGCTGAAGATCTCCGGCGATCAGCAAGCGAATTTCGTTCGCCGCTTCGTCAATGGTCAATTGCCGGTTTCGAAAGAGGCCATCGCCAGAACGGAAGCGATCATACCGCAGTTTTCAGCCGCAGATGGTTGGACTGTCCATGGGAAGACAGGGTCCGGTCGCATGCGCACCAAGGCCAACACCTATGATGGGGATCGATGGCTTGGCTGGTTCGTCGGATGGGCGCAGAGGGGTGAACGGAAGGTCGTGTTTGCAAGCCTGAATATCGAGGATTGGAAGAGCGACGAGCCAATCAGCTTCGCCACACGGGATGCCCTTATCGCCGACCTGCCAAAGCTGGTAAAATAGCGCTCAGCGGAGCAGACGGCGTGCTGCGACAATCAGAATGAAGCCGCCAGCTGCCGTCAGTGCGCCGCGCAGTATCCAAGGGCCTTGATTGATCATGAAACTGGACGCAGGGTAGGGGAAATAGCCGCTACCCTGTCCGATCCACACGAGGCCGATGAGCGCGATCAGAGCCCCCAGGATAGTCAAGATTGTTCGCAGTGCCCGCATGATGCTTCCCCCAACAAAGCCTTCCCGGATACTAAGCCGGAAAGGCTTTCAAGTTAAAGCCTCTAATCTAGCACCGGTGAAGGCAATCAGATCGATTTCGCTGCGCCGCCGTCGACACGTAGCATTGTGCCCGTGATATAGCTTGCGGGTTCAGAGCAGAGAAAAGCTCCGGCGGCGGCGAACTCTTCGACGGTGCCGAGCCTACCAGCGGGGATGCTCTTTACCGAAGCCTCGCGTACTTCTTCTAGGCTCTTACCGAGACGTTTGGCATTGGCGCCATCCAGTTCATCAATCCGATCGGTGTGAATGCGACCGGGCAGGAGCATGTTGGCCGTAATGCCAAAGCCTGCGACTTCGCTGGAAAGCGTCTTGTTAAAGCCGACGAGCGCACCGCGAAGCGTGTTTGACAGCGCCAGATTGGGAATGGGCTCGAACACGCCCGATGAGGCAACCGTCAGTATTCGGCCCCAGCCTTGTTCCTTCATCTGCGGAAGAAATGCGTTGGTGAGAGCGACGACGCGCAGCACCATGGATTGAAAGAAGGTGTCTAGCTTGTCCGTCGTGATATCTTGTGCCAACCCTGGCGTCGGCCCTCCGGTGTTGTTGACGAGGATATCGATGCCGCCGAGCTTCGTCTTCACCGCCTCAATCATCGACGGCACGAAGTTTTCTTCGGCAAGATCGCCCCAGACCCAGTCGGCTTTGCCCTTGCCAAGCGCATTGATCCTCTTGGCATTGGCGCCCAGCTTTTCGCCGCTGCGTCCGACCATGAGCACGTTGACGCCTTCGTTCGCAAGCGCCGTCGCGATGCCGAGACCCAAGCCGCGAGATGAGGCCAGAACCAATGCGCGCTTGCCGGAAATACCCAAATCCATGACGGTGTCCTTTATGCTCGTGACGATTGCTGCCGCTTGTAGCCCCTGCGCCCAGTCCTGAAAAGGGTTCATCGGCTGAGATTGGCAGCGTTTGCTTGCGCCGCCTCTTGCGCGTCGGTAATACAGCCCCAAAGAATTTTGTGTCTGGAGAGGCGGGCTTGAACGTGTGGACCGAGCGTCAAAAAGTCGAAAACCGCAAGAGCGACGACGCCCGCAGCGAAAGCGACATCGATTATGGGCGGATCATTCACTCCACCTCCTTTCGACGCCTCCAGAGCAAGACGCAGATCCTCAATCTCGGCGACAGCGATTTCTACCGTACCCGCCTGACGCATTCGCTGGAAGTGGCGCAGATCGCTGCGGGTCTGGTCAAGCACCTGCGCAAGTCCTTTCCTTTTCATCCGGTAACGGACGAATTGCCAGAGCATAGCCTCATCCAGGCGATCGGCAGCGCCCACGATCTCGGCCATCCGCCCTTCGGGCATGGAGGCGAGGTCGCGCTGAATTACTGCATGCGCGTTGCGGCAGATCCGAATGAAGCGGGGCGCAACGGCAATGGCGTCATCAGCGACATCAAAAAAGCAGGGTTTGAGGGAAACGGCCAGACGTTACGCATTCTCAGCCGGCTTGAGACATTTTCAAAAGCTCACGGCGCCAACCTCACGCGGCGCACGCTCTTAGGTATTCTAAAATACCCAGTCGCCTATTCGAAAGCTGCTCATCCCGGGCGAGTGCCAAAACTGCACGACGGACCTTCGACGCTTCGCATCATCGACACGCAGGCTTCCAAGCCGCCAAAATGCTACATGGATTGCGAGACGGATGTGGTGGACTGGATCCTTGATCCTTTGCCGCAGGCCGACCGCGATCTCTTTCAGACGGCGACGCGTGAAGATGGCAAGCACGCAAAGTCCCTCTTCAAATCGCTCGATTGCACCATTATGGATGTTGCAGACGACATCTCCTACGGGGTCCACGATCTTGAAGATGCCATCGCCATGCAGCTCATCACCAGGGATGCCTTCGAGAAGGAGGTGACGGCGGAGGATTGCGAGAGCTTCATTGCGATGCTCAACAAGAACCATAAGAATAAGCGCGGCAATGACGTCTATCGCGAAATCGTGGATGGGCTATTTGGTCATAGCGGCGACCGCAAAATGTTCATCAGCATGTTGGTCGGCCATTTTATCACGGATGCGCGCAGTGCGGACGACGAGCGGTTCGAAACGCCACTCTTGCGTCACGGTGTGAAGCTTGGAGCGGACCGTGTTCGACTGCTGAAAGCCTTTCAGGATGTGGTGCGCAAACACGTGATCAAAAGCCCGCGTGTTCAGCATATGGAGTTCAAAGGCCAGGGAATGGTTGTTGCAGTGTTTGAAGCGCTCCAGTCCGATCCCGAACGGCTGCTGCCAGACGATGTCTTCCCCCTCTATGACAAATCTGGCGGGGATTTGCGTGTCATCTGCGATTTCGTTGCCGGAATGACGGATGGCTATCTCATCAGGACCTATGAGCGCCTCTTTTCACCAGGGGCAGGTTCCGTGTTCGACAGGCTTTAACCGGGCTAAGCCCATCGACGCTTCTGGAAATTTGAGCGGGGAACGCTCTAGCTTGCTTCTCCCTGCCGCTGGCGCCACTCGCGGATGAGTAGACCATAGACAAGCAGATCGCACACGCCGTTATGGGTTGTTTCGTGCTGGCGAAGGTACGCCTCGCGCAGGAAGCCCAAACTTTCCGCCAGAGCAATGGAGGAGCGGTTTTCGGCGTCGATCTCCATGTAAAGTTTGCGATATCGGCCCATGGTAAAGATATGGGCGATGAGCGCGGTCATACATTCGTACGCCACTCCTTGTCTCTGCCGCTCAGTGGCTGTGATATATCCAAGCTCGAGAACGGCGTCGTCGCGACCAGGAAAAGCGATGTAGCGACCTGCAACCTCCTCGGTCACGCGGTCAATGGCGATCCAGGTTTGTCCTGGCCACTCCTTATCGTTCAGCCAATCGGAAAATGTCGCGATATCTTCAAAGTGAGGCTGAGACATAAATCGGCACTGGTCGGCACTTGAAAAAGTTGGGAACAAAGCTTTTGCATCGCTTTCAATCAAGCCCCGCATAGTAAAGCGCTGCGTCGTAAGCGTCGGTACGTCCATTATCTCTACTGCCGTTTTGTCATGCCATTCACGGGAACAGGTTTAATAGTCTCTCCTGGAACTGCCAAGCGTTCCGGTCAGCAAATTGTCTTCGATTGTTGGATGCCTCCAAAGCAGCTTCGAAATCAGCGCGATTCGCTACCTGTAGACGCGATGCCTAAAGCAACTCCTCAGCGCACCTTCTTCTCTTGACCATCTCATCATGCACTCCTATTCTTCGTGTTACGTGAACGTAAAAGTAAGCGTTTGTCATCAGGTTGTCAGACAATTCGATGGCTGCGACCGCGCTTCCTTGCTATTGGTCTCGACAAAGCGCTTGTCCTTTGCCAAGACAGATGACGCGAACTGCTTGTTGCGACGACGTTTTTTCACACGTCTTTGGCTGCGTGATGGTGTAGGGCAGGATAACGAAAAGCCGGACGGGACCGGCGTACTGACGAGGATCTTATGACGGAAGAAATGGAATTGCCGGAACGTGAATCGATGGAGTTCGACGTCGTTATCGTCGGCGCGGGACCTGCTGGCCTCTCTGCAGCTATTCGGCTGAAACAGGTCAATCCGGATTTGTCCGTTGTGGTGCTGGAAAAGGGCTCGGAAGTGGGTGCGCATATCCTCTCTGGCGCAGTTGTCGATCCCATCGGTATTGACCGTCTGTTGCCCGGCTGGCGCGAAGAAGAGGGGCATCCCTTCAAGACCGAAGTCAAGGACGACCAGTTTCTGTTCCTGGGACCTGCCGGCTCGATTCGCCTGCCGAACTTCCTGATGCCGCCGCTGATGAACAATCACGGCAACTATATCGTCTCGCTCGGTCTCGTCTGTCGCTGGCTGGCGGAGAAGGCGGAGGCGCTTGGCGTTGAAATCTACCCGGGCTTTGCTGCAACCGAAGTCCTCTATAACGACGAAGGCGCAGTGATCGGCGTCGCGACCGGCGATATGGGGATCGAGCGGAATGGAGAGCCGGGGCCTAACTTTACCCGCGGTATGGCGCTGATGGGCAAATATGTGCTGATCGGCGAAGGCGTACGCGGCTCGCTTGCCAAGCAACTCATCAGGAAATTCGACCTGTCGAAGAACAGCGACGTTCAGAAATTCGGCATCGGAATTAAGGAACTCTGGCAGGTCAAGCCTGAAAACCACCGCCAAGGCCTTGTGCAACACTCCTTCGGCTGGCCGCTGGGAATGAAAACGGGCGGTGGCTCGTTCCTCTATCATCTGGAGGACAATATGGTGGCCGTCGGTTTCGTCGTTCATCTGAACTATAAGAACCCCTATCTCTATCCTTTCGAAGAATTCCAGCGCTTCAAGACGCACCCGGCCATCGCGCCCACCTTCGAAGGTGGAAAGCGTCTCTCGTATGGCGCGCGCGCCATTACCGAAGGTGGCTATCAATCGGTGCCGAAGCTGACCTTCCCAGGTGGTGCTCTGATCGGATGCTCGGCCGGCCTTGTCAACGTTCCGCGCATCAAGGGCAGTCACAACGCCGTTCTGTCGGGCATGCTGGCGGCAGATAAGATTGCGGCGGCACTCGAAGCAGGTCGCGCCAATGATGAAGTGATCGAGATCGAGAACGAATGGCGCAGCACCGATATAGGCAAGGACCTGAAGCGGGTACGCAATGTAAAGCCGCTCTGGTCGAAGTTCGGCACTGCGATCGGCGTTGGCCTCGGCGGCCTGGATATGTGGACCAACCAGCTCTTCGGCTTCTCCCTCTTCGGCACACTGAAGCATGGCAAGACGGATGCTGAGAGCCTGGAACCGGCGGCAAAGCACACGCCGATTACCTATCCAAAGCCGGACGGCGTGCTGACTTTCGACCGTTTGTCATCGGTCTATCTGTCATCCACCAATCATGAAGAGGATCAGCCGGTCCATCTTCAGGTGAAGGACATGGAATTGCAGAAGCGTTCCGAGCATGACGTCTATGCCGGGCCGTCGACGCGTTACTGTCCCGCCGGAGTCTATGAGTGGGTGGAGAAGGACGGCGAGCCGACTTTCGTCATCAACGCGCAGAACTGCGTCCACTGCAAGACCTGCGACATCAAGGATCCCAACCAGAATATCAACTGGGTTCCGCCACAAGGCGGCGAAGGGCCGGTCTACGCCAATATGTAAGTATTGGCGCGGCCCGCCCGGACCGCCGTTAGCGAAGATGTTCGGCGAAGGGCCGGTCTACGCCAATATGTAAGTATTGGCGCGGCCCGCCCGGACCGCCGTTAGCAAAGATGTTCTGCGAAGCGCCGACTCACACCAATACGCGAATATCGGCGCGGCCCGCCTGAACAGTTGTTGGCGAGATATCCGAGCGGACCGTGTTCTAGGAGCACCTCTTCATGGTTATAATTCGGGATGGTCGACAAGAGGAGTTCGACCGTCTTGCAGACATCGAACTGGATGCCTTCGTCACCTGGGCGCAGGCTTGCGACGTATCGCAGGAGCCATCCTGCGCGCCAGTCCATTTTCTTCAGCAGAGCTTGGAGGAGAATTTGCTTCTGGTTGCCGAGGAGGGTGGCCGGACTGTCGGATTTGCGCTTGGTTTGATGGAAGAAAGTACGCTCCACATCGTCGAAATCGACGTGGAACGTGAGGCACAGGGCAAGGGCATCGGCAAGGCTTTGATGCTCGCTTTGCTTGAGCGCGCAGGTGGGTTTGGGTGCTCCGAGGCGGTTCTGACCACAGATCGCTATGCGCCCTTCAATGCCCCCTTCTACGAAAAGCTTGGGTTTCGGATTCTTTCGGCGGTGGAAACGCCGGCATTCCTGCTGAAAAGACTAAAGGCGCAAGTCGATTCCGGTCTCGATCCAGAGCGCCGGGTCGCGATGCGTTTGCATCTGTGATGCGCGATTTGAAATGCATCAAGCCATCATTTTTGAACAACCGTCAGTCTTTGAGGTTATAACATCGATCGTCCTGATCAATGGAGACATTTACAGCTACGGGCAGGATCATCTACTAGTACTAGACCTGTTCTGATCGGGCTTAGACCCTAAGCGACAATCGGGTTGATATGGCCCCCGGCGGGGGGTGGGAGTGAGTACATGACGAAAAGCGCCACTTTGGTTTTCGCGCTGCGGAGAAACATCATTTCGGTGGCTGCTGCTTTTGTGGCTTGCGCTGCCTCTCTTGGTAGCCAGCCTGCGATGGCGGCGAGTTGCCGGGCTGATGCAGCAGCGAGCATAGATTGGAGCGAGTGCAACAAACGCCTTCTCATGCTTGGCGGCAGTATTCTCGATGGTGCAGACCTTCACGGAACGGATTTCACCTACACAGATCTACGAGGCTCGTCCTTCAAGAAGGCTAATTTGGAAAAAGCCAAGTTGATCCGCAGTTCGCTGGCATCCTCTGAACTTGAAGGGGCAAATCTCGTGAAGGTTGAGGCCTACCGGAGCGATTTCAGCGACGTGAACGCCACCAATGCCAAGTTTAACAGCGCCGAAATGCAGCGTGCCGACTTCGAAAACGCCAAGCTCGATAATGCCGATTTCAGCAAAGCAGAACTTGGACGCGCAGATTTTAATGGTGCGGTGCTGACAGGTACCAAGTTCACCAAGGCCAATCTTTCTCGGGCCAGTTTCGAGGGAGCCAAGTTTACCGGCTCAATCGATTTCTCCGACTCTTTCCTGCTGCTGGCGCATATTGAAGGACTGGATCTGTCCGCAGCCACTGGGCTAGAGCAGAAACAGATCGATATCGCCTGTGGTGACGACAAGACGAAGCTTCCGCAGGGGCTGACCAAGCCAGCCACCTGGCCTTGCCCGTCTGATCCGGAAGACGACTAACGTAGAGCCAGCCCGCGATTGAGTTTAGGCGCTTAGAGCGCTCCGTCTGAGAAGGAAGCGCTCTAAGGCATTAGTTAGGTCGCAAACATCGGACTGAGGCGCGAACAATGCGCGCCGGCTCAAAAGCCCGAGAGCACGATCTTCCCCTTGGCGGTGCCGCTTTCAATCAAAGCGTGGGCCTTGATCAGGTTTGCGGCGTTGATCTTGCCGCACACGTCTGTCAGCGTCGTCTTGATCTTTCCTTGGTCAATTAGGTCGGAGACATGGTTCAGCAGGTTGTGCTGCTCCAGAATGTCCACAGTCTCGAAAACCGGGCGGGTAAACATCATCTCCCAGTGAACCGAAATGGCCTTGCGCTTGAACGGCATGATATCGAAGCCGTCTTCCGGGTCGTCGATCAGGCAGTAGCGTCCCTGTGGCGCGATCAGCTCTACGCTATCGGCGCGGTGAACATCGCTATGAGTCGTGGAGAAGACGAAGGAAGGCGCGCCAATACCGAGCGCTTCGACCTGAGAAGCGAGGGGTTTGCTATGGTCCAGCACATGGTGTGCGCCGAGTTGCCGAACCCATTCTTTCGTCTCTGCTCTGGACGCTGTGGCGATGACGGTCAGGTCCGTCAAATGTCGGGCGAGCTGGATCGCGATAGAGCCAACGCCGCCGGCACCGCCAATGATGACGATAGCATCGCCGCCGCCCGGAACCTTGTCCTTTACCTTGAGGCGGTCAAACAGTGCCTCATAGGCTGTGATCGCGGTGAGCGGCAGTGCCGCAGCCTCCTCGAAGCTCAGGCTGCTTGGCTTCGTGCCGACGATTCGCTCATCCACGAGGTGGAATTCACTGTTGGTGCCAGGACGATTGATAGCGCCCGCGTAAAACACCTCATCGCCCGGTTTGAACAGGCTCACCTTGTCGCCAACGGCCTTGACGATGCCAGCGGCATCGAAGCCGAGAATGCGGGTCTGGCCGTTTTCCGGCGATTGGTTGCGCCGAACCTTCGTGTCTACCGGATTGACGGAAACCGCCTTCACTTCAACCAGAATGTCGCGCCCCTTGGCCTCTGGCGCAGGCAGTTCGAAATCCACTAGGGCGTCTGTTTCAGTGACGGGTTTGCAGCTGTTGAAACCGATGGCTCGCATGATGATTTTCCTTCGCTTGTTGCGTTGGGGGCTATTTGATAGAAAGCAGCACAGGCTGCAAGAATGCACATTTTGTGTCTATACAGACAAAAAGGATACTGTAGCCGTTCATCGATCCCGAAAAACGGAGCCTCTTGATGTCCCGACCCCGCGCCAAGTTGAAGGATAATTTTCCCGGGTGTCCGGTGGAATCGACGCTGTGTTATCTCGATGGAAAATGGAAAGGTGTCATTCTCTATCACCTGTTGAGCGAGGGAACGTTGCGTTTCAACGAGTTGCGCCGCCGCATTCCAAGCGTGACGCAGCGCATGCTGACAAAGCAGCTTCGTGAACTGGAAGTCGCTGGTCTGATTTCCCGTACCGTCTTTCCCGTCGTGCCGCCAAGGGTGGATTACAGCCTCACCGTACTTGGCCAGAGCATGGCGCCAGTCATTTCCGCTCTCAAGACGTGGGGGGAGGCGCACGTCGTGTGCAAGAACGGCATTAAAACAGTCGCGTCGGCTGTGGACCCCGCCATGCCTCTGGCGGCTGCCGAATGAGCATGGCAGACGATATGTTGCAAAGGCAACGACACGCCTTCATTCAAGACGGACAACCGACGCTGGAGCAACGCCGCGCAGATCTGAAGGCACTCCGCAAGGTCGTGACGTCAAATCGGGAACAGATAGAACGAGCGGTCGACACGGATTTCGGCGGACGGTCTTCTTATGAGACGGCGCTTCTCGATATCGTCGGCGTGATAAGGGCGATCGATTATCTCGACCGTAATCTGAAGCTCTTCATGACGCCGGAGCGACGACACGTGGCGGCACTGTTTCAGCGCGGGCGAGCTTGGGTCGAGTATCAGCCGCTTGGCGTCATCGGCATCCTGTCACCATGGAACTTCCCTTTTTTGCTGTCGATGGTGCCGCTGGCAACCGCACTTGCAGCTGGCAATCGTGTGATGCTGAAACCATCGGAACTTACACCGGAAACCAGCGCTTTGATGAAGGCGATGCTCGCGGACGCGTTGCCCGAAGAAAAGATTGCCGTCATTCTGGGAGATGCCGCCATCGGCGCCGAATTCAGCGGCTTGCCATTCGACCATTTGTTCTTCACGGGCAGCACCGCAGTCGGACGCTCGGTGATGAAAGCTGCGAGCGAGAACCTTGTTCCGGTAACGCTGGAGCTTGGTGGTAAAAGTCCCACCATCATTCTTCCGGGCAAGGCAAGCCAGGAGACCGCGGCTGCCATTGTCATGGGAAAGCTGGCTAATGCCGGGCAGACATGCGTTGCTCCGGACTATGTCTTCGTTCAAGAGAACGAAGTTGGTGATTTTGTTGATAAATTCGGGCGAGCGGTTTCGAAATCATATCCGGACGGTTCGAAAAGCGCCGATTACACATCCATTTGTAGCGACAGACATTTTACCCGCTTAAAGGCGCTACTCGACGATGCCGAGCGCAAGGGTGCGACCTTGCGGCCGGTCGGTGGAAAGGCAGATGAGCAACCGAGACGACGGGTCATTTCGCCGACGCTCGTTCTCAATCCAAGAGACGATATGGCGGTGATGCAGGATGAAATCTTCGGGCCGATTCTGCCCGTGCTGACCTACCGCGATATCCATGAGGTCATTGCTTACGTCAACGAGAGACCGCGACCGCTGGCGCTATACGTCTTTGGTGACGAGAGAAGCGAGGACTGCCGCAAGATTCTCTCCAACACCACGTCTGGTAATGTTGGGATCAACAACACCGTGTTGCATGTGGCGCAGGACGATCTTCCTTTTGGCGGGGTCGGTGCAAGCGGTATCGGCGCCTATCACGGCATAGAGGGCTTTCGACGGATGAGCCATGCCAAGGGCGTCTTTTCCCAGGGTCGATTCAGCATTCCCAACCGTTTGCGCCCGCCCTACGGGCGTTTGACGAAGGCGGCAATTGCCTTTCTGCTGCGCTGAATTGGGCACTAGTTTACATGCTGCCATTCGAGATGCCGCGCATAAGCCTCGCCGTGACGGCAGGCACAACAGCGGACATCGAAGGCGGCCGTTGATTGCTGCACGAATGGGCATCGATCAACGCAGATCTATTGCGGATGGATTTAGTTTGGCATGAGCGACAAGGGTCCGCCAGGAGTGCGAAAATATTCGTCACATTCGTCGCAATAAATGTAGATCTGTAATGATGGAATTACTTCTTATTTCGCGTTCATGTTAAGGTAATACCTTCTTTGAGCATTATAAATGCGCACGCTGACATCGATGCGATGTGTTCTTCTGAAACATTCCGGCGACGAATGTCCTCTTGATTTTCGCACAATTTGGGAGGAAGGATTTGCCGCGGCATTCGCCGGCTCTCATTATTCATATTTTTTTGCACCGCAACATCGAACTGCCCGGATTGGTTCATAATTTCGCGCGCAGTGATTTGTCAGTTCAGGGACGGACCAGCATGGGTATTGGTTGGATAGAAGCCGCGATCCTCGGCTTTATTCAAGGGCTTACAGAGTTTTTGCCAGTTTCTTCAAGCGCACATTTGAGAATAGCCGGGGAATTTCTGGGCACCGGTGAAGACCCGGGTGCAGCCTTCACCGCCATCATTCAGATCGGCACGGAGCTGGCGGTCCTGGTCTATTTCTGGTCGGACATTATGCGGATCGCCTTCGCGTGGCTTCGGCATCACCTCAGGCTTGGCGGTTCGTACGACCCTGCCGATGTGCGTCTTGGCTGGATGATCATCGTCGGTTCGGTGCCGATCGTGTTACTTGGGCTGTTGTTCAAGGATGCGATCGAGCACTCGTTACGCAATCTGTACATCACCGCTGTCATGCTGATCGTCTTCGGTATTATTTTGGGCTGGGCGGATCGTATCGGCAAGAAGAAGTATCCGATCAACAAACTGATCTGGCGCGATGCGATCATTTTCGGTTTCGCGCAGGCCATGGCTTTGATCCCCGGCGTGTCCCGTTCCGGCGGAACGATTACTGCTGGCTTGCTCATGGGTTACACGCGTGAAGCCGCTGCACGTTACTCCTTCCTGCTCGCCGTTCCCGCCGTTTTCGGCTCCGGCTTTTACCAGCTCTTCAAAAGCATCGGTCAGGAAAACACCGTCGGCTGGGGCCAGACTGCCCTCGCAACCCTGATCTCGTTTGTCGTCGGCTATGCTGTCATCGTCGTATTCCTCAAGCTAGTTTCGACGAAAAGCTATATGCCCTTCGTCTGGTATCGCATCGTCATCGGCGTCGCGCTGCTTGGCCTGCTCTTCAGCGGCGTCATCAACCCGATCTGATTCCGGTCGGAAGAGCGTTAATTTTACCCGGTACGGCCTGCCGCACCGGGTAATTTTATGACTTTCTATTCCTGTAGAATTATTTTCCTTTCGGTATGGCGAGAGAGCGTCTATTCCGGCTGAAAGATCGCCACGCCGCTCACTTTTGCGGTATCCTTTGATGTTGTCAGGAAAAACGAATGACCACCGACGCGCCTTGCGCCCTCGCTGTGGAGGACATCCACAAGAGCTTCGGCAATCAAGAGGTTCTGAAGGGCATTTCGCTGACGGCAAGGAAGGGCGATGTCATCTCCATCATCGGGTCTTCCGGCTCGGGAAAGAGCACCCTTCTTAGGTGCATCAATTTTCTGGAAATACCCGATAGAGGCCGTGTCCGCGTCAATGGCGAAGAGATCGCGGTCAGGCATGGGCGCGATGGCAAGTCTGTCCCGCAAAGCTGGCGTCAGGTGGAGCGATTGCGCACCGGCCTCGGCATGGTCTTCCAAAGTTTCAACCTCTGGGCTCATCGCACCGTTCTCGAAAATGTCATCGAGGCCCCGGTCCATGTCATGGGCGTAAAGCGCGCGGAAGCGGTCGAGAAGGCGGAAGCGCTGCTGCACAAGGTGGGTCTCTACGAGAAGAGGGATGCCTATCCAGCCTTTCTTTCGGGTGGGCAGCAGCAGCGTGCCGCTATTGCCCGTGCGCTCTGCGTCGAGCCCGCCGTCATGCTTTTCGACGAGCCGACATCGGCGCTAGATCCGGAACTGGTTGGCGAAGTGCTGAAAGTTATTCGCGATCTGGCGGAAGAGGGCCGCACCATGTTGCTTGTGACGCATGAGATGCGCTTTGCCCGCGACGTGTCCAGCCATGTCATGTTTCTGCACCAGGGCCGCGTGGAGGAGGAGGGATCTCCCCAGCAGGTCTTCAGCAACCCCATCAGCGCACGGACCCGAGATTTTACCGGCGCGCTTGCTAACTGATTGTCACACAGGAGTTTGATATGAAATTCGTCGCATCCCTGCTGGCCGGCATGGCCTTCGCATTATCGGCTTTCTCTGCCAGCGCCGAAGTCCGCTTTGGCGTCATGAATGAAAGCTATCCACCTTTCTTTGCCCAGGATGCCAGCGGCAAGTGGCAAGGCTGGGAAATCGATCTGATGGATGCCGTCTGCGCTGAGATGAAGGAGAAATGCTCCATCGTCGCGCTTTCCTGGGATGGATTGATCCCGGCGCTTGAAAGCAAGAAGTTCGACGTGATCTGGTCGTCCATGTCCAACACCGCCGAGCGTCAGAAGGTCATCGACTTCACCGATAAATATTACAACACGCCAGCCAAGCTCATCGGCGCCAAGGACGGCAAGCCGGGTACGACGGCTGAAGATGTAAAGGGCAAGACGATCGGCATTCAGGTTGCCACCATCCAGTCCGCTTACTACGCCAAGTACTTCAAGGACGTCGCCGACGAGAAAACCTACCAGACGCTGGACGAAGCCTTCCAGGATCTGGCCGCCGGCCGCATCGACTATGTCTTCGGTGATTCGCTCGTTCTCAATGACTTCCTGAAGACCGATACCGGCAAGGATTGCTGCGCCGATGCCGGCAATGTTGCCGACGATCCTGAAATTCTGGGCCGTGGCGTTTCAGGCGGGGTGCGCAAGGACGACCAGGAACTGAAGCAGAAGCTGAACACGGCGCTCGCAGCTGTGCGCGCCAGCGGCAAGTATGACGAGATTACCAAGAAATACTTCAGCTTCGATATTTACGGCGCGAAGTAAGTCTGGTTCTTCTCGCAAATGGCAGCTCCTGACAGCATCATTCAGCTTTTGTCTCCCTATCCACCGGGATGGGGAGGCACATTGCTGTCTGGTGCTGCCGCGACGCTCGCCATCTCCGCTGGCGCCTATCTAATCGGTATAGTCATCGGGATGGCGGGTGCGCTTGGCAAGCTTTCCGATAACCGGGCTCTCGGCATCGTTCTTAATCTCTACACGACGCTGATCCGCTCGGTGCCGGAACTCATTCTAATTGTCGGCCTCTATTACGCCGGAACGGACGGCTTGAACCGCCTGCTGCAAATGGCGGGCCTACCGCCGCTGGAGGTCAACGGCTTCGTCGCGGCTGTCGCTGTCCTTGGTTTTGTGCAGGGCGCCTATATGACGGAAGTCCTGCGCGGCGCGATCCTGTCTATCCCGAATGGCCAGATCGAGGCAGCCAAGGCATTTGGAATGTCACCGTTCTTGCGTTTTCGCCGCGTGGTCCTTCCAGCTCTCCTGCCGAACGCGTTGTCTGGACTTTCGAATCTTTGGCTGTCGGTAACAAAGGATAGCGCGTTGGTGGCTGTCGTCGGCTATCAGGAACTGGCGCTCGCCACACGGCTGGCAGGGGCCAGCACCAAGCATTATTTCCTGTTCTTCATGGCTGCCGCACTGATCTATCTGGCGATAACGCTTGTCTCCAATTTTGTCTTCCGGCTGATCGAACGGCGCTTGCGCCGCGGCCAGCCGTCGCTGGCGTGAGGGAGACAAGATGACGTTTTCCTGGATTGAAAAATACTGGCCGCTTCTCCTCACCGGTGCATGGCAAACCATCGCCTTGCTGTTCATCTCCGTCAGCCTGGGCTTCATTCTGGCGATCGGCCTTGCCTTTGCTCAGGTCAGCGGTGGTAGGATCACGCGGCTTCTGGCACGCGGCTACTGCACCTTCTTTCGCGGTACGCCCCTGCTGATCCAGCTTTGGCTTCTTTATTATGGCGTCGGTTCGTTTCTACCGATGATCCCTGGCCTGCGGCAGAGCTTTTTGTGGCCGATCCTGCGTGAAGGTTTCTTCTTCGCTGCCGTCAGCTTTACTCTGAACTACGCGGCATATGAGGCAGAGGTCCTGCGTGGGGCGCTTCTCGGCGTGCCGAAGGGTGAACTTGAAGCCGCGCGCGCGTTCGGTATGAGCCCGTTCAAGCTTGCCCGCCGCATCTGGCTTCCACGCGCCATCCGCAACGCGCTTCCCACGATCGCAGGCGAGGTGGTGATGCAGTTGAAAGCCACGCCACTCGCCTTTACCGTGACGGTGATGGACCTCTACGCAGTTGCCTACAAGGTTCGGCAAGACACTCTTCTCGTCTACGAGCCGCTTCTTGTCGTGACCGTCTTCTATCTCATCCTCACAGCTATCATTGCCCGCTGCTTCGGGATTATCGAAGCGCAGGTGCCAGTCAGACGCTAATCTAGCGGCGCAAATACCAGGAGTTTTTTTGAATGGGCGATATTCGCATTCTCGATGGCGGCATGAGCCGCGAATTGCAGCGGCTCGGTGCCGAACTGAGGCAGCCGGAATGGTCGGCTCTCGCGCTGATCAATGCGCCGGACATTGTCCGTCAGGTCCATGCGGAGTTCATCGAAGCCGGCGCCGACGTCGTTACCACCAATTCCTACGCGCTGGTGCCGTTTCACATCGGCGAGGAGCGGTTCCGTGAGCAGGGAGCGTCGCTGATTGCACTGTCCGGTCGTCTTGCGCGTGAGGCCGCTGATGCCTCCGGTCGCAAGATTACCGTCGCAGGTTCGTTGCCGCCGATCTTTGGCTCCTATGAGCCGGAGAATTTCGATGCCTCCCGCGTTCAGGATTATCTGCGTGTTCTGGTGAACAATCTCGAGCCCTTTGTCGATGTCTGGCTTGGAGAGACCCTCAGCCTGATAGCCGAAGGTGAAGCCGTCCGTGAGGCCGTTGCGAAGACGGGCAAACCCTTCTGGATTTCCTTCACTCTGGATGATGAACTGGCGCAGTTGAACGGAGCCGAACCGAAACTGCGGTCCGGTGAAACCGTCCGCGCCGCCGCAGAGTGGATAGCGGGATCGGGTGCTGCGGCCTTGCTATTCAACTGCAGCAAGCCGGAGGTGATGAAAGCTGCAGTCGAGACGGCTGCCAACACTTTCAAGGAAAAGGGCGTCTCGCTGGAAATTGGCGTTTATGCCAACGCCTTCGAAGGAGAGCAGGGGGATTCCGCTGCCAATGAGGGTCTGCATGGCACACGGACTGATTTGACCGACGACGTCTATTCGCGCTTCGCCTGCACCTGGGCGGACGCTGGCGCAACGATGATCGGCGGATGCTGCGGCATCGGCGCGGCCCACATCCATAAGGTGGCAGGCGCATTACGCGCTCATTGAAAGGTGGTGACGTCTACCGCGTCTCGATGGAAAACACGTCGAGACCGGTGACGTCCTCTTCCAGCAGGGTGAAGCCCTGTTTCAAATAATACGGCCGCTTGTCGGCTGTCGCACAGAGATAGCAGGTGCCACGCCCAAGTAGCGCAATGTGCTGGCGGGCGTCTTTGATCAAAGCAGCAGCGACGCCCTGTTTTAGATAATCAGGATCGACCCAGAGCGCGGCGATCCAAGGTGCGTAGTTGGGCCGCACGTCGAGATCATTGTCGATGACGAGCACGGAGCCGACATAGGTGTCGCCTTCATGCGCCACGAGCGCAAAGGGGATATCATCCTCTCCCAGCATAGGATCGAGATGCGCCCGATAATCTTCGAGCGGCACGCCGCTTTCCGTCCACCACGCATTCCAGCCGCGATGAGCGATCGTATCGGCGAAAGAAGGATGGTGACGAAGATTGGATATCCGCATGTAATGTCTCATCATCCTGAATCAGAAATCGAAAGCAAGTCTACAAGCAATTGAAATGCCAGCGCAACGATGTAGCCCGGCCAGGATTTTGCGGCCGGGCTAATGACGAGATTACAGCAGCGTGCCTCCCAGAATGACCAGGGCCACGGAGAAGTAGATGACGAGGCCACTGACATCCACAAGCGTGGCAACGAAGGGGGCCGATGCGCTGGCCGGATCAAGACGCAGGCGCTGGAGGAGGAAGGGCAGCATCGAACCACAGATCGAGCCGAAGGTAACGATGCCGATCAGCGCTGCGAAGACGGTGAAACCGACAAGCAGCCAATGCTCACCATAATCGTAGAAACCTGCCTGCTGCCACACGGTTAGCCGCAAGAAGCCGATTGCGCCGAGAATTGCACCGAGAGCCAGGCCGCTTGGCAGCTCCCGCAGTAGCACCCGCCACCAGTCGGAAAGCTTGAGTTCTCCCAGAGCCAGGGCGCGGATGATCAGCGAGGTTGCCTGCGAACCCGAATTGCCGCCAGACGACATGATCAGCGGAATGAAGAGCGTCAGAACGACAGCCTTTTCCAGTTCTCCTTCGAAGTGCTGCATTGCGCTGGCCGTCAGCATTTCGCCGAGGAACAGGGCGGAGAGCCATCCGGCGCGCTTGCGGATCATGTCCATGAAGCCCATCGACATGTAAGGCTTGCCAAGCGCTTCCATGCCGCCGAACTTGTGGGCATCTTCCGTCGTGTCGGCAATCATCGTGTCGATGACGTCGTCGACGGTGACGATGCCGAGAATGCGGGCGTGCTCATCCACTACCGGAATGGCGAGAAGATCGTGCTTGCGGATGAGACGAGCGACGTCCTCCTGCGACATCTGGGGGTCTGCATAGACGACGCTTTCGCGCGATGCTGCAGACAGGATCGATGCTTCAGGTTCTGCGGTAACGAGACGGCGCAGCGTCACCACCTTGCTCAAGGTACCATCCTCGGCCAGCACATAGATGGCATAGACCGTTTCACGCGAACGCTCGACGACGCGAATGTGCGAAAGGGTCTGTTCCACCGTCCAGCTATCAGGCACGCTGACGAACTCCGTCGTCATAATGGAGCCTGCGGTGCGGGGCGGATAGGTCATCAGATGCTGGATGGCAGCAGCCGTAGCGCGGTCCAGACGCGAAAAGAGCTTGGCGCGGTGGCTCTCATCCATCTCGGCCATGACGTCCGCCACGCGGTCGTCTGACATGAGGTTGACGATACGAGTTGCCTGCTCCAGCGGGATGGTAGCGATAATCTCGGCAGCATGATGCAGTTCCGGACGATCCAGAATGGCAACGGCCTTTGGCTGCGGCATTTTCAGCAAAGCATCGACGGCGTCATGCACATCAAGTGCGTTCAGTTGCTCGACACGTTCTGCAATGGTTGAAAGACCTGCATCACCGCTGCGAAAAAGACGTGCGGCCTTGCTGGCTCTCTGGGAGAGGGTGTGAAAGTTCATGATTGCTCACCTTCCAGTCGATCCGCCGATCGCGGCGGGCCGTGGTGAGCTGACAGGGATCAGATCAGAGCACGTCTCGCCGGTCTCGGCAAAGGCAATCGACTACTACTGTCGCTAGACATCAAACGATGCTCCGTGAATATCCGTGCCGGATGGCTGTCACACCCGCACGTGAGGCCTGTGGTGCGCCTGAACCGCGTCATAGTCAAGCCGTGCGAAGATGAAATTTTGGCAAGGTTGATCTGCGCGAAAAGCAGAGCAGATTTCTCTCTGAATTCTGGTGTCTACGTTTCGACTGACCTGAATTGCGCCGTGCCATTCCTCGACGTGACATCCAGTTGAAGATCGAGCTCTCTCTCCTCGTACATCATGTCCAACGGTCAGCTAAAAGCGGCTAATATACGTTGTTTTGACAAACCCATGCGGGTAGCTCCACCTTCAGATTTAATCATTGATTAACCATAAGTGCCATACGTTAGGGGGCAACGTCGGCATGATGCGACGTGACGACTGCCGGTATGCTTATGGTCCGCCACCCGCTCTTCATAGCACCCAGATTTTTAGTCTTGTTGGCTGCAACTGCGCCCGCCGCCCTCGTGGCAACCTATGCGGCTGCGCAATCGGTGTGGACAGGCGCGACGGATAACGCGTTCGAGAATGACGCGAACTGGGCGCCGCGTGCGCCGTCCGTGACCGATAGTGCCACGGTCAATGCTGGCTCCCCCCAGGTGTCGACAGGCGAGATCATCGACCGGTTGAATGTCGGCGGCGGAAACGTGACTGTCTCCAACACCGGTGCCTTGACCGTTACCAGTGGCACCACGATGACCTCAGGCAGCATCACCATCAATGCAGGCGGTGTTTTGACATCGGACGTCGATCTCGTCGGTGGCAGTCTTGCTGTCGATGGCGCACTGGATGGCACGCTGTCGCTACAAAATGGCAGTGTGACGGTGAATGGCACGCTTCGCGATGCCGTCGTTGGAAATGGAACCTCGCTTTCCAACAATGGTGCAATGAGCGGTGCTGACGTCGCCTCAGGCGGCACTTTTACCAATAACAGCGGGGCGACGCTCTCCACCTTGGAAAATGCCGGTACGGCATCGAATGCGGGTCATATCGGCACGCTGGAAAACTCCGGCGGCAATTTCACTAACAATGCCGGTGGAGAGGTTCTCGGCAAGACGACGGTGTCGGGCGGAAGTGTCACCAACAACTTCATCGTCACGGATGTGGATGTCGCAGCAGCTGCGGCCTTCACCAACAATAATGGTGCAACGGCGGGCGATATCCGCAACTCAGGAACCATCGTCAACGCAGGCACGGTCACCTCGCTTCAGAACGATTCGGGCAGCTTTACCAACAATGTCGGCGGTAGGATTACCGGCGAAACGATCATATCGGGTGGCACCGTGACCAACAACTTTGTGGTGACGGATGTGGACGTCGCCGCAGCGGCGGCATTTGCCAATAATGCCGGAGGGACGGCCGGCGATGTGCGCAATTCCGGTGGCTTCACCAATGCCGGAACGATCGCCTCTCTTAGAAACGATGCTGGAACGACCACAAACAATGCCGGTGGCAGGGTGACCGGCACGACCATTGTCGCGGGCGGAACGGTCACCAACAACTTCGTGGTGACGGATGTGGATGTCGCCGCCGCCGCGGCTTTCGTCAACAATACAGCAGCCTCTGCCGGGGCGGTCACCAACAACGGTGTCACCACCAACGCCGGCACGGTCGCTTCACTCGAAAACAGGGATGGGCTCTTTACCAACAATGCCGGTGGATCGGTTATCGGAGCGACGACGATTAGCGGTGGCACCGTGGTCAATAACGACACGCTTGCTGATGTGCAAAACCGAGCAGGTGGAAGCTTCATCAACAATCTCGGCGCCATCGTAAATGATGTCGTGAATGAAGGGATAGCGACGAATGATGGCACGGTCGCATCTCTGAGCAATGTCAAAGGACGTTTCACCAATACGGGTACGATTACAGGCAAGGCCGATATGAGAGGTGGCGAACTTCGGAACGACGGAACGGTGTCCGGCACCGTGGATATCTTTGATGGCGGTCTTTTGAGCGGTACCGGCGTGTCGGGTGGCCTGATGGTTCGCGCAGGTGGCGTCCTTGCCCCTGGGCCCGGCATCGCGGCGACGAGTGTCAGCGGCGATGCGACCTTCCAGACGGGCGCGGTCTATGATGTCGATATCGATTCCACCGGCCGCTCCGATCGCATCGATGTCTCAGGAGCAGCGCGTCTGCAAGGCGGCGTGGTCGATCTGCGCGCAGCAAGCGGCACTTACGGTCTTTCCACAAGCTACCAGATACTGACTGCCGGTCTGGTCGACGGCACGTTCGATCGCGTCGACAGCAATTTTGCCTTCCTGTCGCCGACGCTAACCTATGGAGCGACATCCGTCGATCTTCAACTTGACCGTAACGCCGTGCGCTTCGAAGACGTCGCACGCACCCGCAACGAGGCTGCGGCTGCAAACGCAATTGAAGCAGCCGGCGTATCGAACACCCTTTTTCAGGCTGTTCTGCCACTGGATATCCAGACGGCGCAGAGTGCCTTTGCGCAGCTGAACGGTGAAGTCCACGCTTCGCTCAAATCTGCTCTTCTCTCCGACAGCTCTATTCTGCGCGAAGCGATTGTCGACAAGACCAACCGCCTTTCGAGCGAAGGCCAGGTGGAGGACGGCAGTCTGTGGTCGACAGGCCTGGCGTCAAGAGAGACTTTCGCTGGTGATGACACGGCTGGAGCTCTGGCGATCAACCGGGAGGGAATGTTGCTCGGTGGCGATATTCCGATTTCGGATGCCTGGCGCCTTGGAGGCGTGCTGGGTTACAGCACGATTGACGCCGCTCAGGGGGCCGAGGCGCAGTCATACCACATCGGCCTCTATACCCATGCGCAGATGGAGCCGTTTAGTTTCACAGGCGGCGCGCTCTACTCCCGAAACGAGATCGCTACACGCAGAAACGTTGCCTTCGGCACATTTTCAGACGTACTAACGTCCGACTACAGCCGCTCGACGTCGCAAGTCTTTACCGAGGTGGGTTGGACCTTCGAGATGGATAAACTCCGTCTCCAGCCCTTTGCTGGTCTCGCCTATACGGCGACCGATGGCGGTGCAATCCGAGAGGATGGCGGGGCGGCGGCACTCGCCATTGAAGACCGGTCATTCGATAGCACAATATCCACGATGGGTTTGCGTTTTTCGACAGAGGTTGAGACAGGCCACCTGCCGATTTTCGTATCCGGCATGGTCGGCTGGCGGCATGATTTCGACCCTACAGGACCTTTTGCAGTCGCGCGTTTCGACGGTGGTAGCCCGTTCATGCTGGATGGCGTTGGCGTACCGCAAGATGCGCTGATGGTGAAGGCAGGCGCTACCGTCCACCTCTCCAAATCGGCGCGCGTGATGCTGACCTACAGCGGTGATTTCGCCAAGGGTTATGGTTCCAACGCCGTCATGGCGAACCTGACGATGAATTTCTAAGACAGAGCCAAACGGCTTAAATCCTGGGAGCCTTCTCCTGCCGCTCCAGCATGACTGCAACGAGGAAGACCAGCAGGCCGCCAAAGGACAGGGCTGCCCCGATATAACCCGTGGATGCATAACCGTAGCCAAGTGCGATCACCACGCCGCCAAGCCACGCGCCGAGCGCATTGGCAATATTGAAGGCCGAATGATTGGACGCCGCGGCCAGGGTCTGGGCATCGGCAGCAACGTCCATCAGACGCGTCTGCACTGCGGGGCACGCGGCAAAGCCGCAGCCGATGAGAAAGACGCAAAGACACAACATGAAGGGTGTGTGGGCCGTGAGGCTGAAGATCGTCATGAGGATGACATTGAAGGCCAGCATGCCGCCAATCGTGCCGTTCAAGGATAGGTCGGCAAGTCGCGAGCCGACGATATTGCCGACATTCATGCCAATGCCGAACAGCGCCAGAACGATGGGCACGGCGGACACGGGCATCATGGCGACATCCGTGGTGGTTTTGGCAATATAACTGAAAACAGCAAACATGCCGCCGAAGCCGACTGCTGCGATGGCGAGCGATAGCCAGACCTGGACGCGGCGAAACGCACCAAGCTCACGCCACACGCTTGCGCCTTCCTGCACCTTGTCACGCGGTTGAAACATCCACAGAAGCGCAACGGTGACGAGCGCGATGCCGCCAACCATCATGAAAGCTGCCCGCCAGGAAAAGACTTGTCCGAAGAAAGTGGCAAGCGGTGTGCCGAGAAGCGTGGCGATGGTGAGCCCGAGCATGACGCGACCGACCGCGCGGGTGCGTTTGTGAATAGGCGCCATGGAGGCTGCTACCAGTGCTGAAACGCCGAAATAGGCGCCATGCGGCAGACCGGATATGAAACGCAGAGCGGTGAAGGTCCAGAAGTCCGGCGCAAGGGCGCTGAGAATGTTGCTGGCGGCAAACAGGCCCATCAGGGAAAGTAGAAGCAAGCGGCGTGTCATGCGCGCGGCGAGCACCGCGATGATGGGCGCGCCGATGACGACGCCGAGCGCATAGGCAGTAATCACGTGGCCAGCAACGGGTACCGAGACGCCATAAGTCGTTGCGACATCTGGCAAAAGACCCATGATCGCAAACTCTCCGGTGCCGATACCGAACCCGCCAGCCGCAAGAGCAATCTCGATCAGTGCTACGGAAAGAGGCGTCAGGCCACCCGGAGTAGAAGGCGCGGTAACATCTTCTTGCGCCGCTGGGTGGGTGTCGTGTGAAAAGCTATGGCTCATCGGATTTCCGGCTGCGGCAGAACGCATCCATTGTAAGGAAAGGCTCGCCCAAGAAAAAAGGGCAAGATCGACGTGGCCGATCTGCCCTAACTGGAGGTGTTGGTCACCAAATTGACCTTATATTGCTTCTATCATGTTTTTGTGCGTCGCGGTAGTGTTTGATTCGATAAAATCTGGATTGAACATCCAGCCGTTGGAACCCTTTTGATGCAGCGCGATTTAGATGGCGCTTCGTGCTCAATAGCTGGATGGATAGATGAGGCTGGTTGCGATCTTCAACCGCGATGGCGGAACGTTCAGGACCACCGATCTGGATGCCTATTGCGATCATACGCGAGACGTATTCTCCCAGGCGGGCCATGAGATTGAGTGCCGTCTCGTATCCGGCAAGGACATCGTTCAAGAGATGGAGCGTGCCGCCGATGAGTCGGGTTTGGACGGCCTCATTGCTGGCGGTGGGGACGGCACCATCTCCGCTGCTGCAGGGATTGCCTGGAAACATGGCATTGCGCTCGGCGTGGTGCCGGCTGGTACCATGAACCTTTTTGCGAGATCGCTGAAGCTGCCGCTCGATATCTGGCAAGCGGTCGATACCCTGGCGACCGGCCACGTTCAGAACGTGGACATCGCCAGCGCCAATGGCCACCCGTTCGTCCATCAGTTCTCAGCCGGTCTGCATGCGCGCATGGTGCGCTATCGCGATCGGATGGAATACGCCTCACGCCTTGGCAAAATCCGCGCCAACATCCGTGCCGCCCTCGGTGTCGTTCTCAATCCGCCTGTTTTCGACGTGGAATTCACGGTTGCCGGAGAGACGCAACGCCGGCACGTCTGCGCGATCTCCGCGTCCAACAATGAGTTCGGTCCAAACCCGCTACTGGTTGCCGACGACATTACCCAAGGCCGCCTCGGCTTCTATCTGGCTGAGGCGCTGACGCCCTCAGGTGTGGCGCGCCTGGCAATCGATATCCTGCGTGGTAAGCTGAAGGAAAACGCGGCAGTGACGGCCATGGCGGTCGAAAGTGTCGAGCTGCATTTTCCCAAGCGACGGCATGATGTGCGCTGCGTCATCGACGGCGAACTGCGTCCTATGAAGCGCGACGTGATGCTTAAGATTCACGCTGGCGAGTTGAAGGTGATCGTCGCGAAGGATTCATCCAACGTTTGATATCGTCGCCCGGCAGTGGCTTGCAAAATAGAAAACGAGCCGCCATGCTTGCTTGCAGCAGTCCATGGAGCATGTAGGCATGAACGATATTTCCAGGTCGATTTCGAACCTTGCCGCAATCGATGCCGCGCATCATCTTCATCCCTTCTCGGACATGGGAAAGCTGAATGCCTCAGGGACGCGCATCATAGAGCGTGGGGAAGGCGTCTTCATCTATGACAGCACAGGCAAGGAATATCTGGACGCCTTTGCCGGCCTCTGGTGTGTCAATATCGGTTACGGACGCCGCGAAATTGTCGATGCCATAGCGCGGCAGATGAACGAGTTGCCTTATTACAATGCATTTTTCGGCACGACCACGCCGCCAGCCGCATTGCTTGCCCAGAAGATAGCTTCCCATGCCGGGCCGACGATGAACCACGTGTTCTTCACCAATTCCGGCTCCGAAGCCACCGATACCTGGTTTCGCATGGCGCGTGTCTATTGGAAGGCGCTTGGTTATCCCACCAAGACGAAGGTCATCTCGCGGCGCAATGGCTATCATGGCTCGACAGTTGCCGGCGCATCGCTTGGCGGCATGACATGGATGCATGAGCAGGGCAACCTTCCGATCGAAGGGGTAAGCCATATCGGCCAGCCCTACTGGTATGCCGAAGGCGGCGATCTCAGCCCGGCAGAGTTCGGTGTAAAAATCGCCCGCGAACTGGACGCCAAAATCGACGAACTTGGAGAAGAAAACGTGGCCGCCTTCGTCGCCGAACCCATTCAAGGGGCAGGCGGTGTCATCGTGCCGCCGGAAACCTACTGGCCGGAGATCGTGCGTATTTGCAAGGCGCGCAATATCCTTTTGGTGTCCGATGAAGTCATCTGCGGCTTTGGGCGGCTAGGGTCCTGGTTCGGGTACCAGCATTTTGGTCATGCGCCGGATCTGGCGCCTATCGCCAAGGGCCTGTCATCCGGTTATCTGCCGATAGGGGGTGTGCTGGTGTCGGACCGTGTTGCGGAGGTGATGCTGAACGAGGTCGGTGATTTCAACCATGGTTTCACCTATTCCGGCCATCCTGTCTGTGCCGCCGCTGCACTCGAAAATCTCCGCATTATCGAAGACGAGGGGCTGGTCGAGCGGGTACGCGACGATATCGGTCCTTATTTCACGCAATCCTGGCAGAGCCTGCTGGACCACGACATGGTCGGGGAGGCTGCCAATGTCGGCCTTATGGGCGGCTTGCAGCTGACGGCTGACAAGGCAACGCGCAGGCGCTTCGAAAAGCCGGATGACATCGGCGTCATCGTTCGCAACCATTGCCTGGAAAACGGTCTCGTCATGCGCGCAACGGCGGATCGCATGCTGGCGTCTCCAGCCCTCGTCATCAGCCGTGCCGAGGTGGACCAGATCGTCGAAACCCTGCGCAACAGCTTGGACCATCTGCGCGATACAGTGAAGGCATAAGCATGGTAGAGCATAACCATCACTACACTGTCAAAGTGACGTGGACCGGTAACCGGGGCGCCGGCACGTCCGGCTACAGGGAGTATGACCGCGATCACGTGATTTCGGCGGAGGGAAAACCGGATATCGTCGGCTCGTCCGATCCTGCTTTCCGCGGAGATCCGAAGCGATGGAACCCGGAAGAATTGCTTCTCGCCTCCATCTCCGCCTGCCATAAGCTCTGGTATCTGCATTTCTGTGCCGTATCAGGCGTTGTGGTGAGTGACTATGTCGACGAGCCGGAGGCCACCATGGTTTTGAAAAAGGATGGGGCGGGGAACTTCACTGAGGCAGTTCTAAAACCCGTAGTCACGCTCGCAAAAGGCGATCCGCAAACGGCGCAAGAGCTTCATGCAGAAGCGCACGACAAATGCTTCATCGCCGCCTCCGTCAATTTCCCGATCCGGGTAGAGCCGACTATCAAAACGCTCTAATTGGCTTGGGCCGTCTCGAGAGAATAATAAAACCTGTGGCTACGACCCGTGGCACCGTAGGGTACATTCACGTAGTGGACATCGGTGGGTGCAGGAAGTGAGACGCGCTCAGCAAGTGAAGCGAGTGCGTCCTTGAAATCCTCGGGACTTTCTCCGTCGTCAGTGGTATCCACCAACAGGATGACTGCACCAGCCGGCCAGATGGCAGGGACCGTCTCGATATCCGTGTCTGTCGTCAGCACCATGGAATCGGGAAACTGGATTTTCAGGTTTCCACCCGCAAGCCCGCCGAACGCGATGACATAGTCGGGTTTGAGCGGCCCGTCATGGCGCAGAGTTTCGGCAAATCCTTTGTAGGGGATATGAATGAGCGAGTATCGCTCGAAATGAGGAGAGATCAGACCCCGCGTCAGGAGAACGGCGAGGAAACCTATGGCGAGCGTGAAGGTGGAGGCTAGCATCGGCTTGAGCTTACGCTCGCCCGACAAATCTGCAGCCTGCACTTTCAGACAGAGATAGAGCGGCCAAAGCAACACATAAACGGCGAGCCATTTTTGCCGCATATGCGTGACGCCCATTGCAAAGACAAGCATCAGCACGAAAATCATTGAAAAGAGAATGATACGCCCGACGAGGCGGGTAGACTGATCGCTTGCCCGGATAATCGCTTTGAGATCGCGGAAATAAAGAGCAGCACCAATTGTCGTCGGCAGCGCTACAGCTTTCAGGAAGGCAAGCAGCAGGTCAAGAGCCCCATCGATGGCATAGAGCGTGGTGCTATCGCTGACGTCGCGCATTTCCTTCGCGGTCTGCGTGGTGGCGATATCGAAATGATTCACGACCCAGAGACAGTGCGGAAGGACGAGCGCAACCGCTGCTCCGATCGTCAAGAGCATGCGCCAATCGAAAAGCCGCTGACGCAGATCCTTATCCATGGCGATAGCAATGACGGCCGCAAGAGGAACGAGGACGAAATTGTATTTGGCAATCGCGCCGATGCCGATGGCAAGTCCCGTCAGAAGGTACCCACCTGTGCTAGGTGTCTTGAGCGTTGCGAAAAGCGCGTAGGCAAACAAGGCCACGGACGCCAGCGCCAGAACCGTATGGGTCAAATCCCGCTGCGCCATGACAAAGACTGTCGGCATTGTCAGTACGCCAAGCGTCGCAATGTTGGCCAGAGTCCTGTCGCGCAGCAACAGCCTGGCCGTTAGCCAAAAGAACAGGCAACAGAGGAAAAGCAATCCATTCTTCAGCAGGCTGAGCGAGGCGATCGACGGGCCGAGGAGCCCGTTTACGCCATGTTGCAGCCAGGTGTAGAGGAAGGGTTGAGATCCGTATCCGAGCAGCAGATGCTGAGACAGAAGAGCCTGCTGGGTTTCATCGATCTCCAAAGCCGACGAGCGGAGAATACGGACGACGAATGCAAGCAGGAAATATCCTGCAATCAGGATCAGTGTTGAATCGAGATTGCGGGATAAAACCTTACGCATCAGGTCACGTCTCGTCTGAGGTAAAGGTTTTGCTGACGATGTAATTCGGCGTCCGATCGTCGCGGTAGTAGAGGCGGGCAATCATTTCGGCCAGAATGCCTGTGGTGATGAACTGCATGGAGGAGAGCGATAGAACCACACCGACCATAAGCAGCGGGCGTGTTCCGATGTCGTTGCCGAGGATGAATTTGTCGATGAAAAGGTAGGTCATGATGACGCCGGCAAGAGCGCCGAGCCCGAGCCCGAGAGAGCCAAAGAAATGTCCGGGCCGCGCCTTGTAGCGCATGAAGAACATGACCGATAGAAGATCGAGAATGACGCGGAAAGTGCGCGAAATGCCATATTTCGATGTCCCGAACTGACGCGCATGATGCGTCACGGCCATTTCGCCGATCCGGCTGCTCGGCACCACGCCAGCCACCCAGGCGGGAATGAATCGATGCATCTCCCCCATCAGCTTCACCTGCTTGATGACGGATGTGCGGTAAATCTTCAGGCTGCAGCCATAATCGTGCAGGCGCACACCGGTGATGCGACCGATCAGCCGGTTTGCAATCCACGACGGGATCTTGCGCAGCATCAGACCGTCCTGCCTGTTCTTGCGCCAGCCGACAAGAAGATCGAGTTCACGGCGCTCGAGTTCGGATACCAGCATGGGAATATCCTTGGGATCGTTTTGCAGATCACCATCGAGTGTGGCGATCAGCCGGCCCCTTGCCGTGTCTATGCCAGCCTGCATCGCTGCGGTCTGACCAAAATTGCGCTGAAGCGCAACGATCTTGAGATCAAGCCCATCGCGGCCGAGATAGGACTTGGCGTTGACGATCGTTGCATCTGTGCTGCCATCATCCACCAGGATGAGTTCCCAGCTGGCACTGAAGCTTGCCATAGCGTCGACAACGCGCTCTATCAGAGGGCCGACGCTCTCTTGCTCATTGAAAATCGGCACGACAAGCGATAATTCCGGGGCTGTATCCATCGGACTCTCGCTTCGAAGGGCTGTCATAGTCGGCACGCAGGTTTCCCGGATAAGATTTTGTTAACATGTTCTCTTGCGGGATATGCGCCAGAGCGCAAGTTGTCCAGTTAGGTCTCCGTTTGAAAGACAGTTCTCACAGGATGAAACCGTTTGCGTTGCTTGCAGGCAACGCAATGACGCTCGGCATGGTGGTTGTCGTCATCGCCTATGCTGCTTTCATTCAATGGGCGTGGGGTTGGGCTATCATCTTCGGTCTGTGGTACCACGCCGGCCTAGGCACGATAGCCCTTGCTCTGTCGCTTCTCGTCGCAACGTATGTTCTGCGCACCTGGCGCATTTACGATTACTTTCCTCAAGAAACGCAAGGCCGCTTCGCGACGCTTTTTCGCGTGGTTCAGCTTCACAACATACTCAACATTATGTTGCCGTTTCGAAGTGGCGAAACCAGTTTTCCGTTGCTGATGCGACGAGAGTTCGGTGTCAACCTTGTTCGCGGAACCTCCGCACTGTTCGTTATGCGGCTCTTCGATCTGCATGCGCTTCTGGCGGCGGCCGCGATGGGATGGGCCTTGGAGGAGGCAAGCATCTGGATTTGGGTGGGCTGGATCGTCTTTCTGCTTCTGCCAGTCTTTGGATTTGCCGGGCGCCACATCGTCTTCGGATTGATCCATCGCGCCGCGCCGTCAAAATTCGTCAGGGTCATCGATGAGTTGCAGGCGGGGCTGCCCATAGACACGCACGCCTTTCTCAGGGCATGGGCTGCAACGCTCATCAACTGGTTCGTCAAGATCGCCGTGTTGGCCTGGGTATTGATGCTAATGGGCGAAATCAGCCTTCCTGCAAGTTTTGGCGGAGCGCTTGGCGGTGAGCTATCTTCCGTACTGCCTGTCCACGCGCCGGGCGGTGTCGGCACCTATCCGGCGGGTATCACGGCAGGCGCGGTGGGCCTCGGAGCCGCCGCCGATGCCCAGGCACTGTCCGCTCTAGGTCAGGCTGCCGTGAACCTGCACCTGCTCGTTATCTTATCTTCTCTGATTGGAACGGCTCTCGCGCTCTTTGTACCGACACAAAAGTAGCGCCAGAAAACCTACTGGAACGCCGTTTCGTAAAAGCTTCTGAGCTTTCGTGAGTGCAGCGTTTCCGTTGGCATGGCCGCAAGTTTCTGGACGGCACGAATGCCAATCTGCAGATGCTGCGCCACCTGTGTGCGATAGAATTCCGTCGCCATGCCGGGAAGCTTCAACTCGCCATGCAATGGCTTGTCGGAAACACACAGAAGGGTGCCGTAGGGCACGCGGAAGCGGAAGCCGTTGGCCGCAATGGTTGCCGATTCCATATCGAGCGCAATCGCGCGCGATTGGGACAGACGCTTTACCGGTCCGGCCTGATCACGCAGTTCCCAGTTTCGGTTGTCGATCGTCGCAACCGTCCCGGTCCGCATGATCCTCTTCAGCTCGAAGCCTTCATAACCCGTGACTTCCTCCACCGCGCCTTCCAGCGCAAGCTGCACTTCGGCAAGAGCCGGGATCGGTACCCATACGGGCAGGTCGTCGTCTAGCACGTGGTCTTCGCGCACATAGGCATGGGCCAGCACGTAATCGCCCAGACGCTGACTGTTGCGCAAGCCCGCGCAATGGCCGACCATCAGCCAGGCGTGTGGACGCAGCACGGCGATATGGTCGGTGATCGTCTTGGCATTGGAGGGCCCGACGCCGATGTTGACCAGCGTTATGCCTGCATGCCCCTTCTTCTTCAGATGGTAGGCCGGCATTTGTGGCAGACGCCCAAGCGTCGTATCGGTCTCGGGCCGGTCCAATCCGGCATGAGTGATGATGTTGCCGGGCTCGACGAAGGCGGTATAGCCGTCACCACCGTCTGCCATCAGCTTGCGCGCCCATGCGGCGAACTCGTCAATGTAGAACTGGTAGTTGGTGAACAGAACGAAGTTCTGGAAGTGGTTTGGGCTCGTTGCCGTGTAGTGGCTCAGCCGTGCCAGCGAGTAGTCGATACGCTGCGCCGTGAAAGGAGCAAGCGGCGCCGGCTCGCCCGGAACCTGGTCGTACTCACCATTGGCGATCAGATCGTCGGTGTTGTTCAAATCCGGCGTGTCGAAAAGATCGCGAAGCGGGACGTCAGACAGTGAAGAGGCCGCAGAGGCTTCGACATATGCTCCTTCGCCAAAGGCGAAGTGGAGCGGAATAGGCGTAGCCGATTCCGAAACAGTCACGTGGACGCCGTGGTTCTTGATCAGGAGGCCGAGCTGTTCCTTGAGATAATGGCGAAAAAGCTGCGGTCGGGTAATCGTGGTCGTATAAACACCAGGCGAGGTCACATGGCCATAGGAGAGGCGCGAGTCGACATGTCCGAATGTCGACGTCTCCATGCTGACCTGCGGATAGCAGGCGCGGTAGCGACCCTCGATGGGCGCGCCCTTGGCAAGATCGGTAAAGGATTTGATAAGGAAATCGGTGTTGCGATCATAGAGCGCCGTCAGCGCCTCCACGGCTTCTTTCGGATCATCAAAAGTCCGCGGTGCGAAAGGCTCGGGCGTTATGAAGGCGAGGGGCGGAATCGTGTGCTTTGCTATTGTCATGGCTCATTATAGGGAGCCTATTTCGACAGGCAAGCGACAGAAATATGTGCGTTTTGAAAAATCCGTCAGAAAATTCGACTTAGCTGACAGAGCCGCGCTGCAAGCTCATCAACAACACGAAGCCTGCGCCGTTGGAAGCAGGCCGTTGGTCCGTTTTATAGACGGCAAGGCCGGCGAATGGGCCCAGAAACACAGATGCCATGATGAACATCCGAAGTCCGGAGAGTAGCGCGTTAGCGATATTCTTGTTCATCTCGCGCCTCACAAGGTGACGGGGCAGCTGGGTGAATACCCATGCTGGCAGCTGTAGGCGGTGCCGACGCTGATGCGCTGGAAGCTGCGGTTAGGATTGACAACAAGAGCAGCGAACGACATGGCGAAGATAGCCATCAGAAGAACGATGATGCTGAAGCGACGTATCAAGATTGCCATGCCCATTTCCCCTTACTGTTGTCCTGTCCCGTAATCTGGACATGACATTGCCACAGTTGGACTGAACCAACTCTGAGAGGCAGGTTCATGCCGGGTTCAGGGAGGTTAATGACTTGGAGGATCGGCGTTCCGTTGGACCAGACTATTCAGCAAAGGCTACAGTGCCCGCTGGTGATGCTGATCAATCACAGAGTGCGGACTCGGAAGACGGGTGGACTTGGGCCTTTATATGGATTTGGACTGCGGTGTTTTTTCCCGCGATAATCGCCCCGTTCTTCCCCAACGTAAATGTGGTGATGCCGCTTTTATTGACGTGCTTCCTCGTCATGGGCGTATCAATAGCCAGTATCGCCATGTTTATATTTCTCGTCTGTATGAGACGATGGCGTAATCTTTTGTCGATGCTTGTTGGACCGTTTCCGGCAGCGTTCTTGACCTATGGGTCTTTAACATCGCCGTACTCGCCGGTACCGTATTTTCTCTTGCACCAGGCGACATACATGGAGGAGGTTAAGAAAAAATCCCCCAATGAAAATGGCGAAGTCCTATTTGAGGTCGGAGTAAGCGGACTATCAATATCGTCTACTACCTTATACGTCGTTTACGATCCCTCTGACAGGAACGAAGCCGAGATCGGCAAAATCAATATGGGTAGTGCGCAGAAACTGCTGGACCATTTCTACTATTTGAGGACTGATTTTTGAGTGATGCACGGTCGGACTCGAAGCGACCAAGATTTTGAAGCGTAGGGGAAAATGCGGAAGATCGCTAAGCAGATTGGGCGATTCTGGTGATGCCGGTGGCGTAACGATCATCTATCCGCACTATCAAGCCCCTGTTTTGACTTTCTTCTTCGTGGGCGCGGGTGGCGTGACCATCACGGTCTCTGCTTCGCGTGCCAGGCGCGCTTCACGCAGGCGTTCTGTTTTCTTCAGGCGCTGTGCGGTTTCCGCAGCCAGGATCTGAGAAACGGCATCGTTGGTTGCTGTGGCTTTTTGCTGAGGGGTTAGTTTGCCGGGCTTGAAGAATTCATCTTTCGTAGCGGTCATGTCGAAACCCTTTCATTGCGAGAAAGCGCCGTGCGTCTTTGTAGGCGCATGAAGACGCTTTCACTGTTCAATACAAGCATCGCAGTCTGCTGAAAATCTTGCTCGACTTTCAGGTCGATACTGTCGCTATCAGCGTGTGCGTACTGCTTTCTTCGGCATAGGCAGAAGGCCTTCACGCTGCATCTTCTTCTTCGCAAGCTTGCGATGACGACGCACCGCTTCCGCTTCTTCACGAACGCGCTTTTCCGAGGGCTTCTCGTAGGACTGGCGCGCGCGCATTTCGCGCAACAGACCTTCGCGCTGCATCTTCTTTTTCAGTACGCGAAGCGCTTGATCGACGTTGTTATCTCTGACGAGGACTTGCAAAGGCTTTTCCTTACTCGGCTTTACGCCGCTATTTTCTTGTGCGTACCAGATCGTGGTTGATCCAGCCGCCCGGTTTAGAGACTTTAGGAGCGATAGCATCCGGTGTCTGGCTGACCGATGCCTCAACATCGATGTCGTCGTGAGCGACGGTGCGATCGAAGTTTTCGTTGGCCAGCCTGATACGGTATCGTCTGCCGCCCTGTGTTTCCGGCATGACCGCAACAATCTTGGCGCTCTGCTGCGATGCGAGATCACCGTGATGTCTGGATTTCAGAACGATGACATTGCCGATTTTGTAAGACATTCTTGGCATCAGGATCTCCTATGCCATAAAGAACAAAAGGCCGAGCGATGCCCGACCTTTCTTCAGTCACTCAGCGTCTGCTGCCAGTACATCCGTGGTCAGCGTCCGCGAGAGACAATTTATGCCGCCTGAAGGTTGTCGGCGGAGTTCTTGCCGGACCGGCGGTCCTGAACGATTTCGAAGCTGATCTTCTGACCGTCCGTGAGCGAACGCATGCCAGCGCGCTCTACAGCAGAGATGTGGACGAAAACGTCCGTGCCGCCATTGTCAGGCTGAATGAAGCCGAAGCCCTTGGTGGCGTTAAACCACTTTACAGTACCAGTGTTCATAACGATTTCCTTTCGTAGCAATCGTTGTTGGTCCCGAAATACCTTGCGGGATTAGATCGATGTTTTGAGAGGAAATCCGACGGGAGCTAAGCTCTGGACCGACGTCACAAGCAATGGTCGATGCCAGCAATATAGGCTCAATTTTCGGTTTTGCAAGGCCCAATTACAAAATAGCCCAAGAAAGGCAAGTACGCCACGCGGTACTGCGACCAAAGCCGTCTCACTTGGGCCTCCGCCGCTTTTCGATTGCGGGCCGAGCGGCGGAGTTCCCCTCTAAGTGAAAGCAGGGCGCAAACGCACTCTACTTTTTGAAGACCTTCTGCAAGAACGCTTCGAGCGATGGACGCCAGACATCCATCTCGTGACCGAGACCCTTATATTCTACATAATCATATTTGATCTTCTTCTCGTCCAGGGTCGACTTCAACCCGGCGATGTCCTTGCCAGTCACCTGATCCTGTGTGCCGACGGTGACGGTGAAATTGCGAAGGCTCTCGTTGATTTTTTCCGGCGTGTTGAGCGCGGCCTCTACACCCTTGTTCGGAACGGTCGTAGTGGAGACGCCACTAAAGTTCGCGATCCAGCCAAATGTACCGAGATGAGTGAGGCCCGAGACGAGTGCCTGATAACCGCCCTGAGAAAGTCCGACCAGCGCACGGCCATCGGCGTCGTCGCGCACGCGGTAATGCGTCTTCATGTAGGGGATGAGGTCTTCCACCAACTCCCGGTCGATCGCATCCGCATTTGCAGGATAAAACGTCTTGCGGCGGTCTGCCGCGGGGAAGTTTTCCGGGGTGGCCTCCGGTGTGTCAGCCTCTGTGTCAGGAATGACGACAATCATCGGCTCCATCTTCTTTTCCGCAAAGAGATTGTCGAGTATTTGCGGCGCGCGGCCCTGCGTCACCCAGGAATCCACCGTGTCTCCAAAGCCGTGATAGAGATAGAGTACGGGAAGCGGCTTCGATATATCGCTGTAGCCGGGCGGAGTATAGACATAGGTCTGACGTTGCGATTTGAGCGCCTTCGACGGGATTGTCACTAGGCGCAATTCGCCATGCGGCACATCGCGAATATCGAGAATGCTGCCAGGCACGAGCACAAGACTGGTGTTTACCTGTCGTTGGGGCTTGGGCATGTTCGTGCCGGTGTCGATGCTGCGAAAGCCATCGATGTTGAAGTAGTACTCGTAGAGATTGGGCTTCAGCGCTTCGGTCTTTACGCTCCACAGACCATTCTCTGCCTTCGTCATCTCAAGCGGCGCGCGTGAGCCGAGCACGACCGAAACCGCCTTTGCAGAGGGAGCGAAGAGACGGAACGTGATGGAGCCGTCCTTGCCGACTGAGGTAACGAATTCGCTCAAGGGACGGTCGGCGGGTGGTGCCGCAGGTGGATCGATTGCCATGGCAGGTCCGCTCACAATACAGGTGGCAGCGAGTAAATAGGGCAGAATTAAACGCAAATTCCTTCTCCTCCAGATCAAATACCCCCGCGGGTAAACTGTCAGATCAAGAATGGCATTTCAATGAATTAGAAAGCCCTCAAATTTCGGCAGGCCGCCGCGACACGAAGCACTCAGTGCCGGCATGTCGGTAAGAAAAAAGGCGCCGCAGCAAGGGCGCCTTCGTTTCATGGCGTTAGCGTGAGCCTTAGCCGATCATCGCGTTGTCGTCGCGCTTGATGGCGATGATTGTGGAGCGTGGCAATTTACCCTCACCATCGGGGAAAGGAGCGTCGGGATGCTGGATGCCGACGAAGTGGGTGCGCTTGTCGGCAGACCAAGTCTGACCGGTCACTTCCGACCCTTTTGGCGCCGTCAAGAAGCGCTCGATCCGGCCAGTGACGGGATCGCCCGCCAGCATCTGGTTGTTGCCTTGACCGGCAAAATCGCCCTCGTTGCTATCCTCTCCGTCGGTCTGGATCCAGAGCAGGCCGGTCGAATCGAACATCATTCCGTCCGGCGAGTTGAACATGTTGCCGGAGTTGATGTTGGAGGAGCCAGCATAGGAATCTTTATGCACATCCGGATTGCCAGCCATGCAGAAGAGATCCCACTTGAATTTGCCGTCGGCATGATCGTCATTGGCAGGATACCAGCGAACGATTTGGCCGTACTCATTCTTCTCACGCGGATTAGCCGCGTTGACGGCCATCACGTCACCGCCTGCATTGGTGCGAATCTTTCCGTCTTTTACCTCGCCGCGGCGGCTGTTGTTGGTCAGCGCGCAATAGGCTTCAATAGCAACCGGGTTGATGGCGACCCACTCCGGGCGGTCCATGGTCGTGGCGCCAACCTTGGATGCGGCCTGACGGGTAAAGACGCAGATTTCGTCCATCTTCATACCGGTCGATTGCGGCGTCAGAGCTAGCCATTCGCCAATGCCATCATCGGTGAACTTGGCAACATGGAGCGTGCCTTCGTCTAGCAGCTTGGACGTGTCGCCGCCTGGAACATAGATGCCGCTGGAAACGAACTTGTAGAGGAATTCACCGCGCTCATCATCGCCCATGTAAACGACGACGCGACCATCACGCGCCACCACAACAGCAGCGTTTTCATGCTTGATGCGCCCAAGTGCGGTGCGCTTGATCGGCGTAGAGGAGGCATTGGACGGATCGATTTCCACTACATAGCCAGCGCGGCGCGGCTCGTTCGGATTCTTCGAGACATCGAAACGCTCGTCGAACTTCTCATAGCCATAGCGCGTCTCGGCAGCGATGCCATAGCGCTTGAAGTCATCCGGCATTTTGAAGTTGGGCTCAGTGGAGCCGAAATAGCCGTTGAAGTTCTCTTCGCAGGTCAGATAGGTGCCCCATGGCGTGCGGCCTGCGCCGCAATTGTTGAAGGTGCCAAGACAGTCTACACCTTTCGGGTCGGCTGCTGTCTTGACGAGTTCCGAGCCAGCAGCAGGACCGGAAAGCTTCAAGGGCGTGTTGTGGTGGATACGACGGTTGAACGGGCTGCCGACGACGATCTCCCAGCCGTCCTTGCCTTCCGCCACTTCCATGACGGTGACTCCTTGCATGTGCTGCAGGATCTTCACCTCATCCAGATTCGCTGGCATGCCTTTTTCGCGGTGGGGCAGGTTGGTTTCGTTGTTTACATATTCGTGGTTTACCGCGATCAACTGGTGGTTGCCGACGACGAAAAGCTCCATGCCATCGGTGTTCTCTCCGAAAACCTTGTCTGAGTTTTCAACGCTGACGCCTTTTGTAGGGTCGATATCGGCCACGTTGGGGAATAGTGGCTGACCCCACTTGGCAAGCGGCTTCCAGCTATAGCCTTCCGGCACATGGACAGTGTGATCGGTTGCGGCGAGCACCGGCTTGAATGGAAAGCGAGAGGCAGCCTCCTGCGCTTGAGCTGAAGTCGAGGTCGCAAGATTGCCAAGTGTGCCAAGAGCCGCGGCCGCAGAGCCGAAGGCCAGCAAACCACCGAGGAAACCGCGACGCGAGACGGCGGATTCGACGACGCGGTCGAAATCAGTCACGGCTGGCGGGGGATTTTGCAGCTCGTCCCACTCGTCCCAGCTGAGCTTGCTTGTGTCGATGTTGGTCATGGCGCTCTCCGTTTGCTTACTCCGGGAAAATTTCAGGCAGCAACTAAAGCGGGTTTATTACAGCGATGTGACGGGTTGATAGGCGGCGTACCTCTTCAGGTTGCGCCTCTCATGCGACCGCTGGTGTGGGGAAGATGCCTGAGTGGTAGTGGCCGGTCGCATTCCACCCCTTGAATGGACAAATTGCTGTGAATGTCACCCAGAAGCGCCGCGAGCGGTCTACCCGCAGCCTTTGTTGAGCGCGCGATTGGGCACCACGGCTTGCTGGGAGAAAGTCAGCCTGCTCGGAAACGAGATGGCTGGAAAATAACGCCCGGCCCCTGCGCCATCGCTCCTTGAACGCGGTGGCAGGAGTGCCCTGATGGCCCTCAATCGTGCGACCATTTTCTTGTGATGAATAAGGGCAGCGCTTGGCTGCCCTTTGTGATCCTTACAGTCTTGTCCAGGTCTGCGATTTACACAGCACCTTCAACACGCAACCCTTCATGCTGAGGGAATTGCCCGACACCGTGCCGGAGCCGCTATAGGTCTTGTCGGCTGCCGGGTCGGTAATTTCACCCGAGTAGCTGTTGCCGCTGCCCGTCATCTTGCCGATCTGCTTGCCGGCATGTTTTCCCGTCTTCAGCGTCACGCAGAATGCAGAGCCGCACTTTGCGATTGCTGCGGTCTCACCGCTCGCTGTCTTCCAGTTGCCTTCGATGGCTTCGGCAGCAAAGACATTGGTGCTGATCAAAAATGCCAGACCTGTGAGAATCGTCAATTTCTTCATATGGACCTCCCAATCCAAAAAAGGCACGGCAGCGCAGTGCTGCCCGTGGCTTTCGCAACTCCAGTGCGAATGGACATCTTTATAGTTGACGTTCACGTAAAAGGAAACCTGAAGGCGGGGCGGATGAAGAATTTTTGGTGTGTCCTAAGACCGAATGTGTCGCACCCCGAAAACGCAAGCTTCTGCCGTGGTTAGCAGAGCGTTTAAATCCATCCGTAAACTTTTCGTAAAATTGCAGCGAAAACCCTTAATTTGCAGGCCCTCCCATATTTAACAAAAATCCAATTTTACCAATCGTTTGGACTTTATTTGGCCCCCGTTAATCATGGATTTTAAGCGCCCGTTGAAGGCCGTTTGGCATAGTGAGCTCAACAAAGAGCAGGAACAACCTGACGACAGCCGGAGACGAAAAAGCCGCAGAAGACGGTAGCGCTCCAAAGCTGAAAAAGCTTTCGCAGAGAAGCGGACAAACAGGAAGAATACGGGCAAACAGGGACTAGAAAAATGGCAAGATTTGAAATGCGCGATATCGAGTTGGCAGTTGCCGGTGGACAAAGCCGCGCGGATGTCTTCTGCAATCTCGGCCTGATCTATGCAACAGGCCGGGGCTGCCCGGTGGATCTCATTGCCGCCCATAAGTGGCTGAATATCGCAGCCATCAAGGGTTCAGAAAGAGCTGCATCGCTACGCGCCGATCTTGCCCGCAACATGACCAAAGCAGACCTCGCTGCAGCCCTTCGCGCTGCCCGCGACTGGATGACCACGCACTGAATTCCAAGAAGACGATTTCAAAAAGACGGAGCGATCAGAAGATCGCCAGTGGTTTCGACTGGTAACCTCCAGTCCCGGTCGAGACACCCATGATACCGCAAACGCCGACGGCAACGCCGCATGCTTGCAACGAGAGATCAAAACCGTGACCGGCAGAAACAAGGCCGGCACGGTTTTTTCTTGTTTGATTGTCAGCCGATCGCTTTCAAGACTTTCGGCAGAGCCTCGGCGAAAAGGTCGAGCTTGTCGTCCGGGCCAGCGCTCACTCGGATACAGCGGTTGAGCGGTTCCACGCCCGGCATGCGGATGAAGACGCCATGCTCCATTAATCCGTCCACGATGGATTTTGCATAGACGCCGTCTTTGTGACAGTCGATAGCAACGAAGTTCGTCGCCGAGGGGAGGGGCGAAAGACCGTTTTGCCGTGCAATCGTGGAAATACGCTCGCGGGCATTGGCGATGCGCTTCACAACGTCGCGCAGATAGACTTGATCGTTAAGTGCTGCCAGCGCCGCTGCGATCGAAACCCGAGACATGCCGAAGTGATTGCGAATCTTGTCGAATGCTTGCGCATTGCCGAGTGTGCCGATCGCATAACCGACGCGCGCACCGGCAAGACCATATGCTTTGGAAAAAGTCCGCATGCGTAAAACATTCGGCATACCGATCATGGCGCGGACGCTGGGTACCGCACTTTCCGGTGCCGTTTCGCAGTAGGCCTCATCGAGAATCAGCAGGCATGTTTCCGGCAGCGCCTTGGCAAAGGTCAGCACCTCGTTTGCGTCCCACCAACTGCCCATAGGATTGTCGGGGTTTGCGAAATAAACCAGCGGCGCATTTTCCTTTATGACGAGATCGAGCAGTCCATCGAGGTTCTCGTGGTCATCAAGATAGGGCGTCGTTACCAACCGGCCACCATAGCCATTCACATGGTAATTGAACGTCGGGTATCCACCGAAAGACGTGACGACCGGCGTACCCGGTTCCACCACCAACCGAACGATTTCACCCAGCAGTCCGTCCACACCACTTCCAATGGCGATATTGCCTCGCGAAATGCCGTGATGGATGGCGAGCGCTTCACGCAACTCGTAATTTTCCGGATCGGTATACATCCATGTTTCGCCAGCGGCATTGCGCATTGCCTCGAGCACGGAAGGTGAGGGTCCAAAGCCGCTTTCATTGGCGCCGATACGCGCTTTGACTGCCAGTTTTCTGTTGCGCTCTATCGCTTCAGGACCAACGAAAGGGACCGTGGATGGAAGCGAGGCGGCAAGGGGAGTGAAGCGCGAAAATGCGGACATTTCAGTGGGTTCCGTGTTTCTTGAAGCGGATGGCCTCACAATAGAAACAAAATCGGCCTGCGCAAGGCAGGCCGACATCTATGTCGCTATTTTTCGCTGTCGACTCTAGGTCGCGTCGTTATCAGAGCGACGTCTCGAAGCTCAAGCGACGGATATGGTGCAGAAACTCGGGATCGATCAGCATGTTGAAACCGACAGAAGCGTTTTCCTCTTCCCTCCGGATCAGCGTGCAGCCGATTTCATCGCGTATACCGATAATCTCAAGATAGAAATTGCTGGGAAGATCGAGATGAGGGCTGACTTCGATGTCTGCTCCATAGAGAGAAATCTTGCGGATGAGACAACGCATCGTGTTGCTGGTGCTGAGATGATGGCCGATGAAGGTGATCTTACCGGGTCGGTCGATCACATATTTTTCATACATCTCGTCTTGTGGAACGGCACCCTTTGTCTTGATATCTATATTGAGTGTCATGACAACCTCCCGATTGTCTCTTCTCGTCCTTGAATGATACGCCTGCCGAGTTGCCGGATTCTGAAGGCAATTCGTAAAATGCCGTATGTCTGTCCCATTTTGCCACGGCATGCGCCGAGCGAACTGGTCTTCTGTGACGTTGGTAGAACATTATTATCTCCAGAAGGTTGCGCGGAGCTTATAGAACCGCCGCCGGTAGACGCCTCGCACGTGGTTGACGTGAAGCGTACTTGTCGTTACGCCTGCTTCGATACGGAAGACGCAGGTTCGGGTGGAGCATTTCAGATGGCGGGCAGACTGGTCATTATCGGCGCTGGGCAGGGAGCCTTCGCTCTCGCTGCCAAGCTTCGTGCTTTAAAGGACGATCGTCCCATCACCATCATCGGTTCGGAAGAGGTTCTTCCCTATCAGCGTCCGCCTTTGTCCAAGAAATATCTCATGGGCGAAATGAGTTTCGATCGGTTGGAATTCCGATCTTCTCAATGGTTCTTGGACAATAATGTCGAGATCCGACTCTCCACATGGGTCGAGGAAATCGACCGCAAGGCGAAGACTGTCCGGATGCAGGATGGCTCCGTGCTGGCTTACGATAAGCTCGCACTGGCAACAGGTGCGGCGCCTCGTTTGCTCCCCGCGGGCGTGGGCGGCGATCTGGACGGAGTCTTAACCGTCCGAGACAAGCGCGATGCCGATCGGCTGAGGGAGGAAATGCAGCCGGGTCGGCGGTTGTTGGTCATAGGCGGCGGCTATATCGGACTGGAGGCCGCAGCGGTAGCGCGTCAACTTGGGCTTGATGTTACGCTCATTGAAATGGCCGACCGGATTCTTCAACGAGTCGCCTCGGCTGAAACAGCCGCCATTATGCGCGACCTGCATGTATCGAAAGGGGTTTCCGTTCGAGAAAATACAGGTCTTGTGCGACTTGAGGGAGAGGGTGGACGTGTAAAGAAAGCAGAGCTTTCGGACGGTTCGTCACTGGACGTCGACTTCGTCATAGCCGGCATTGGTGTTACTCCCAATGACCGCTTGGCCCGTGAGTCGGGCTTGGCAGTAGGCAATGGTGTCATCGTCGATGAGTTTACCCGCACCTCCGATTTCGACATCCACGCTATGGGCGACTGCGCAGTTTTGCCAATGAATGGTGCGGCGGTTCGTTTGGAGTCGGTGCAGAATGCGGTCGATCAGGCGGAGGCTGCAGCGCTCGTGCTTTCAGGCGAAGAAAGGCCTTATCTGCCAAAGCCGTGGTTCTGGTCGGATCAGTATGACGTGAAGCTGCAGATTGCTGGCTTTAACGCGGGTTACGACGAGACAGTGCTCCGTCCCGGCCAACGAGCGGGAAGCCACTCCATATGGTACTTCAAGCAAGGCCGGTTTGTCGCTGTCGATGCTATCAATGACGCCAAGGCCTATGTAACCGGCAAGAAAACGCTCGACACGGACTTCCCACTCAACCGTGCGATCCTTGAGGATCCTGCCGCCGACCTGAAATCGCTTTTGACATGAGGACTGAGATGCGCGCCGCTGAAAATCGCTTCAAGAATGCCATCCATCGCGGTGAACCGCAAATAGGCCTCTGGCTGGACATGGGGGAGGCAATTGCGGCGGAGATCGCTGGTACCGCTGGGTTCGATTGGCTGGTGATCGACGGAGAACATGGCCCGAACGATTTGCGAAGCATTATCGATCAGTTGCGCGCACTCGAGACGTCTTCCGCCGAACCGGTCGTGCGCGTTCCAATGGGAGAAAGCTGGATCATCAAGCAGATGCTGGACGCCGGAGCGAGAACGCTTCTCGTTCCCATGGTCGATTCTGCCGCGCAGGCGAAGTCGCTGGTATCTGCAATGCATTATCCGCCGAGAGGAGTTCGTGGGATGGGGGCTGTAGTGGCTCGCGCGTCTGCTTTCGGTAGCATTCCAGACTATAATCAGACGGCGTCGGACAGCGTATGTCTGCTGATCCAGGCCGAGACACGCGCTGCTATTGCCGATCTCGATAATATTCTGGAAGTAGAGGGAGTGGACGGCATCTTCATCGGTCCGGCCGATCTGGCCGCCGACATGGGGTATCTCGGAAAGATAGATGAGCCCGAGGTTCAGTCGGTCATTGAGGGCGCGATTCGTAAGATCGTCGCTGCCGGCAAGGCCGCTGGAATCCTGACGTTCAACGAATCGTACAATAAGAGATACCTTGAGCTAGGTGCTTCTTTCGTCGCCGTTGGTGCTGACGTATTTGAATTCTCAAACGTTTTGAAGAAACTCGCCGCTAGATATAAAGGCGGGTCGCTGGCGGCAAAAGCGTCCGGCTACTGATCATCAATCGTCGTTGCTGGCATTCAACTTTTCCGGCGGAATCCCTTCTTCGCCCGAAGAAAGGTGGCCCTCTTCAATAAGCCGTTCTCTCAAGATACGGTAGAGCGCTTCCTGTTTATCCAGTCCGAGTTCATCGGCGAATGCCTGGAGGGCTTTATCGATCTGGTGCGGAAGGTCCAAGAGAACATCTCCATCTTCAAGCAAAAATAAGGGCAGGAGGACGAACCTTCCTGCCCTGAGCATAATGCCCGTTAGCGCCAGCGATAAATGCTGCTGCTGTTGTGCTGAGTCGATGCGTTCGCGACGAAGTATCCCAGTGCGAAGCCGAGCGCGCCGACGACTGTCAAAAGCGACGTAGCAGTGCCGGGATTTTCTTTAACAGCCTCAACGACATTGTGGCTCTGCGCTTTAACGGTCTGCGCCGCATTCTGCGCGACGCGCTGCACTCTGCCTTTTGCTTCATCGACAAAATCCGAAGCTTCGCCCGAAAACTCGCTCGCGCGGGACGAGACGGACTTCGAGAGCGAAGCGATCTGCGAGCGCAATTCCGCGATCTGGTTCTCGACGGAATCTTCAACGACGTTCAGTTTGGTCTGTGCCATTTGAAATCACCTCATGTTGTTTCCGAGGCGATAACGCGACCAAATTAGATAATGTTCCATAACGGACGAAGATGAAACGGCGTAACTTTTGGTCCTATGGGGGATGTCCGACTCAGTGGAGGCTCCCGCAAATGACACCACATCCTGCGGGACGCGCCCCCCGGCATGGGAGTACAAGAACCAAGCCCAAGTGCATCCAATCTTATCCCGCAACTCGGTATTCCCGCCTTAATTGTCGTCAACGAGGAAAGAAATCCGACGCATCGGTGGTCGCGTTGGCTCGCCCAGACCAGCTGGCCTGTGGGATCCGCTCAATATGGGTGGATGATTTTCAGTTTAGGGTGCGTGCATGAACGCTTCTGGGAGAGGCATATTTGAATATCTTATTTCAAATACACTGAAGATATTCAGCAGCAAATTATCGGGCGAGATAAATTGGGGGATGGCGGAGAGGAAGGGATTCGAACCCTCGATACGCTTTTGACGTATACTCCCTTAGCAGGGGAGCGCCTTCGACCACTCGGCCACCTCTCCGGTGCCGCCTGATTATTGCGTAAGAAAAACGAATGCAAGCGCTTTTACAAAGAGATTGGAAAAAGAGTGTTTGAGCGCCGTTTTTCCGTGTCAGCGATGAAGATTGGCAAACGGAAGAACGACGACTTATCCGAATCAGAAATGAACAGGCGTGATTCTCCGCTGAGTAGAAGGAGACGATTCTCTCCGGGACGGTCTTTTTCTCAGTCGTCTTCGTAAGCTGATCCTCATGAATTGAAAGAGGACGGCTATCGGTAGGGGGCGCAATATGTAGGAAGTGAGTGAGTGTGAGTTGCGGCGAAGCGACCACACCATCGCCTCATGCGACTGCTTTCCCGCTGATTTTATTAACGAATCTTTAAACTATAAAGACCGGATCCAACCGGAATGTGTTTTTTGAGCAACATTGTTATGTGAAGCACCTGTGAGAAGTGGTCATAAATCGGTTTGTCGATTGCAAGCTACGAACGCTTTTGTATTTTCAGCAACGGAAGCGCGGCGGTGGATCGCTCGTTTTCAAAAAAAACGGGAATGGGGCAGGGAATGCTGTCCTTCAGCTTAAGAACCCAGACCCTTATGAAACTTGACTGGAGGTCAACATGAACATCAAGAGCCTTCTCATCGGCTCCGCTGCAGCTCTTGCAGCAGTATCTGGCGCAAAGGCCGCTGACGCTATCGTCGCTGCTGAGCCTGAGCCCCTGGAATACGT